>NZ_JACJJP010000009.1 GCF_016900095.1 Gemmiger formicilis | reverse complement strand
CTGAATCAGCAGTATGAATAAGACAAGGGCGATGATCACCGCCACCAGCCCCAAGCCGCCATAGACAATGACGGCTTGCATAAACCCTGTGATGCCGATGGCAAAGGCATCGGCGCTTGTAAACCATTCCACCACCGCGAGGATGGTGATCGGCAGAAAAAAGATGACGGCTAGGAACAAAATAAACCATTTTAACTCCGCCTTGCTTTTTTCGCCGCCGGGCGCTCTTTTGTCTGTTCGGTTCTCATTTATATTGTTCATTTTCTCTCTTGCTTTTATGAAAATCAGTGTTTCAAACGCTCCAGCGTCTCGCAAATCGCAAGCATCCCCTGTTTTTGATCTTTGATTTTGGCGGTGATGCTGTTGTTGACCAGCGACAATTTTATTTTGGTTTTCCCGCTTTTCGCTTTGATGATCCGCTGGGAAGGCAGTAGCCCTTTTTGTACTTTCAGTTCGTCAAACTGGTCAAACGGAATGCAGATTTTACCGTAAATATGCGAGATATCAAAAGTTTCCAACACTGCGATAACCAATGTTTTTTCTGTCACGCCAACATAACAGGATACATTACTTAAGGCCCCCAGAGCCAGCATTTCGGCTGTTCCGGACATCAGGGTTCCCCATGCTTTTCCCTGGTATGTTTCTCCTTCCGGACAGATACTATCTAACATTTCATTCATATCTTTCTCGTTCATAAATAAAGTCATAAAATTCACCTCGTCGTTTTGCCCTCTAGTTAGTAGATCTGGTTCCGGTTTAATTATAACACTTAGCTGGTTTTTCGGTGTGAATTCAAGGTAAAACACTCGTAAATGTTAGGCAGAAAAGCCCCAACGATTGCCAAATAATTACACCATATCATAGAAAGCACGTATTTAATGGAAACAAGTTTTTGAACAGCCGTGTCCCATACTTTGACGCGGATGAATATATAATAAAAGTGCCTCTCTTTTTCCCGGTGGCATTTCTGCCGGTACAAAGGAGAAGCACTTTACTTTATGTTTTCTAATTGTCGGTATGGTAGCTCTGAAGGAGCGTTAATGTAAGCCTGTTCCCTGAGGCCACAAAAAACTATAAGTCAGCAAACAAGGTCAATCCTTGAGCATTGCTAGACTAAATGTCCCCAAATCTTTTATAGCGGACTTTTCTCATTCATCAAGATGCGGCCTTTCAGTTCAATGGCATTGAGAGCGAGCACTGTGCTTTTCTGATTCAGGGGCAGCTCATTTCCATCCACTGTGAAAATCGCCCCTCCGGCCTCCTCTAGAATGATGCGCGCTGCATTGTGGTCCCAGGGAGAAGAGCGCATGGTCACGAATAAATCTGCCCGGCCAGCGGCCACCTCGCAAAGTTCCAAGGCCACGGAGCCGAGACACCGAACTCCCCGTACCTTCCGGGAGAGCCGGTTCATCCGCTCCTGATAGGGATGCGACTCCAGGAAGGTATATTGCAAACCCGGCGTTGTCAGCAGCAGCTCCGAAAGCTCCCGCCGGTCGGAGGTGTGGATCGGTGTCTGATCTTGCCATGCACCTCCACCGTGCCGGGCCCAGTACAGCGAATTCCGCTCTACGTCCAGTACCAAGCCAAACAATGGCTTGCTTCCGTTCCAGCATCCCACAGAGATGGCGTAGTTTTGATGCTGATTGATAAAATTCGTAGTCCCGTCGATGGGGTCAATATACCAAGTAATCGACTCGGCGCGATGCGTCTCCGGCGGATACTCTTCCCCCACAATAGCATCCTGGGGGAAAGCTGTCAGGATTTCATTTCGCAACAGTTGTTCGATCCTGCGGTCCCAACGGGTGACAAGGTCTTGATGGCTCGTTTTCTGGCAAATTTCCGTTTCTTCCAGATGACACTGCCGCAGAAGATTCCCTGCATTTTGAACAACTTTCACAGCAACATTGAATCTGTCCATCCTCCACCTTCTTTCCTCTGTTTGATTTATAAAATCACATTCCTTATGGCTTGTCAAGAAGGCTTCACCAAATCACCTGCATATCTACGTTATGCAACAGGGGCACCGGGCTGTGGGTCTGGATATAACGGGCGGTGAGATCCGGCATTTCTACGCCGCCCCGCCAGAGGACAGGACACTTCCTCAGCGCATCATAGCCGCCGGTGCCCGTGGCCCGGTAGTTGCTGGTACACAAGCGGAATTTCCCGTTTTCCAGAGGAGAACCGTCCAATTTTGTCAGTCGAACCACCCGGCTCCCCACAGGGCGGCGCAGATCGAAAGTATAAGCCAGACCTGCGTAAAAGTCGTAGTTGTAGTGCTCCACCTTGGGTAGCAGAAACTCTTCCGAAATCTGGGGTTGGCCATCAACCAACGTGAAGTAGGCGGCGCACCGTTCCAGAGTCTGCCGCAGCACCTCTTCCGTCACCTCCAGCACCACCAGGGTGTTGGCAAACAGGTAGGCTGCTGTTACACCCCGCATGGTCACTGGGGAGGCCAGCCCCACCGGGTCGTTTCCCAAGCTGGTGCAGGAGAAATCCGCCCCGGTCTCGGCCAACTGCACCTGGTTGAACAGGGCGGCCATCTGGCTGCCGTAGAGGGCGGCGTCCAGCTTCCCCTCCGGGGAAATCGGATAGGCCAACTCCCCGATGGGCTGGTCCAGCCAGACCTGCACCGCCTGTTCCAGGGGCAGTAAGCTCTGATAAGGCTCCGTGCCGTGCGTTGCACCCACTGGCGTCAGTTTGGAATGAAAACAGAAGTTTCTCCCGTCTTGCTGTCCAGTGATCCGGAGAAACTGCCTGGCGTTGGCGGGGGGCTGAACCGCATAGGTGCCGGACAACTCTACTCCTTCCACCGCCATGTGTTGGTGGCCTGTGAGGAGAAGGTCGAAGTCCAGTTCCCGAGCGATTTTACAGGCAATATTCTCTCCGCTGTCCGAGAGCACCCGCCCCGTTTCCAACTCTTCCTCAAAACCTCCGTGGTAGATACACACCCGAACGTCGCACTGGTCCCGAAGGGCGGAACAGGCCGTCCGGGCAGCTTGAAAGGTATCGGTGACCCGAAGTTGCTCCAAGTTCTGGGGCTGTTCCCATACGTTCACAAAATCGGTGACCACGCCGGTGATCCCCACCCGCAGGCCGTTGGCCAGGGTATGCACTGCCCAGGGGCGGATGGGCAGTTCGCCGCCCAGGTCCTCTACATTGGCGCATAGGCATACGCCGTCCATGGCCCGCAGATAATCCCGAAGGGCATCATAACCGAAGTTGAAGTCGTGGTTACCCAAGGTAAAGTAGTCCAGGCCCATCGCGTTGAAGGCCGCAGCTACCGGGTGGACAGGCCACCGGTCCCGGTTCTCCAGGTAATATTGGGTCAAAGGCGTCCCCTGCAAGGAATCTCCGCCGTCCAATACCAGGGTATTTCCGTCCTTTTCCATCTGGTCGGCCAGATTCAGCAGGCCGGATTTTTCCGGGCAGTTGGCGGCGTAGTTTACCGGGAAAATGTGGCCGTGGGTATCTGAGGTGTAATAGATTTGAACCGTTTTTTCCATGCTCACCCCCTGGCCAGCTTGACCCGGATTTTGGTGGAAATCCACTCCACGATCAACACCAGCACGATGAGACCTGCCAAGATAGCACCGGCCTCTTCCCAGCGGTAAGAGTTCATGGCAAAGATCAGCGGCGCACCGATACCGCCCGCTCCCACCAGGCCCAGCACGGTGGCGTCCCGCAGGTTGATGTCAAAGCGGTAGATGGCGGTGGAGGCGAAGTTGGGCATCAGCTGGGGCAGGATGCCGTAGCGGATCTTCTGCCAGGTCGTGCAGCCCGCCGCGTCCAGGGACTCCAATACACGAACATCCAAGTCCTCAATGGCTTCGATGTACATTTTGCTCACCATGCCTACCGAACACAGGGACATGGTCAGCAGGCCAGCGAAGGCACCGGGGCCTGTGACGCGAATGAACATGAGGCCATAGACGAAGGCGGGAACGGTGCGGACGGCCATAATGATGATACGTCCAACAAAGGCTACCGGCTTCGGAGTCAGGTTGGAGGCCGAAAGAAAGGCCAACGGAACAGAAATGATAGCACCCACAATCGTACCCAAAAATGCGATGCAGATGGTCTCCAACAACAGGTAAGGCACACCCTGGGTAGTGAAATTGAACAACAGGTCCGTATCCGGGTGGAAGATGCCCGCCAGGATATTCCAGGCAATCACCGCTCCATTTTGCGTGGTGCCCGCCGTCTCCACGGCAGAGCCGCTCCAGATCAGCAGAGCTACAACCACCACAGCCACGGCCAGCTCAAAGACCCAGCGGCGGGGCCGCTGTTCATAAGCCGCTTCGATTCGTTTGTTCATGGCAACTCCTCCTATACCAGCCGTTTCCGGGCGGCCCGGCTGATGGTTTCAATGATAAACACGGTGACGAACAACGCCAGCAGGATCATACCTACGCTGGCATACTCACGCCAACCAATCTTCTCGTTCAGGATCAGACCAAGGCCGCCTGCTCCCACATACCCCAAAATGGAGGCGTAGCGCACATTTCCCTCGAAGCAAAATAGGCAGTTAGACAGATAAGAGGGCAGCACCTGGGGCACGATGGCGCTGATGAAGGCGCGTACCTTGGTGGCCCCCATTGCCTCCATGGCTTCAAAAGGTCCCATATCTACCGTTTCGATTTCTTCATAGAGGATCTTGCCGATGTAAGCGAAGGTAAAGATGGCGATGGCTGTGGTGCCCGCCAGAGTACCCAGGCCGAAAATGTAGGTGGCGATCAGGGCGGAGACCAGGGTAGGCAAGGTGCGGATGATACTCAGGAGCAGCCGCATAGCTGCCACGACCACCCGGTTGTGAATGATATTGGTAGAGGCCAGCATGGCGAAGGGCACCACCAGGATGGAGCCAATGAAGGAACCCAGCAGGGACATTTTGATGGTGTCGAACAGGGGCTGCCAAATCTGGGGCATATAGTCCCACTGTGGTGGAATCATGTCGCCCAGAATGACAAAAAACTCCTTAATCCGACTGACCAGGACCCCCAGGTCAAAACCGGTGACCTTCACCGAAAGAATCGTCATGGCTACCAAAATCACCGCTGCCAGCGGAGCACGAGATCTGGGTTTGGAAACCTGTTTTCCGTTGGGTAGGGTGAGCAATTTGTGTGGGAAGATTTTGTCGTATATACTCATGCCGGTTCCTCCTGCTTTCCCTGATAGATGGAGTCCAGCACCGCCTGATCCACCTGATTGGCCGGGCCATCGTAAACGATCTCCCCGGCTCGGATACCAATTACCCGGGTGGCGTACTGGAGAGCCAACTCCACATGGTGGATGTTAATGAGTACCGTAATGTGCATATCCCGGTTGATTCGCTGAAAATCGTCCATCACCTGTTTGGCAGTCACCGGGTCCAGAGAGGCCACCGGCTCATCCGCCAGGATAATCTGAGGATTCTGGGCCAGGGTCCGAGCCAGGGCCACACGCTGCTGTTGACCACCGGAGAGCTGATCCGCCCGGACAAAGGCTTTGTCCAGAATTCCCATCTGATCCAGGGCTTCCAGCGCCTTCATCTTTTCCTCCTTCGTGAAGATGCCAAAAGTTGCCCGCCACCAGGGCAGATCAGGGACAAAGGCGGTGAGCACATTCTTGATAACAGTGGTGCGGGTAATCAGGTTGAAGGACTGGAAAATCATGCCGATACGGCGACGAAATTTCCGCAAGTTTTTTCCATGCAGGGTCATCACATCGGTGCCGTCCACCGTCAGCTGGCCCTGGGTAATGTCGTGCATCCGATTGATGGTACGGATCAGGGTGGACTTGCCTGCACCGGAAAGGCCGATGATGGCTACAAACTCCCCTTGATCAATGGTCAGGTTGATGTGCTTCAGGGCCTCGAATCCATTCGGATAACGCTTTTCTACTTCTTTGAATTCTATCATGATACTCTCCCTATCCCAAACGAGGGAGGAAAGCCTCGGCCTCCCTCCCTCATTTGTGGTTCATGTTTGATTGAGTTTAACCCGCGCTGTTCAGAGACTGGATCATCTCCTGAGCGGCCCGCTCAGAGTCGTAGTCCTCGGACTTCGCCCACTGATAGCCGTTGTGGCTGTAGATAGCGATGACCTCTTTGCCTTCCTCGGTGTTGCCGATGTTGATGAAAGCCTGGCCCAAAGCCTGCTTGAAATCATCGTCCATGATGGGCGAGGTCTTGCTGACGCTGATGGTGTCATTGTAAATAGCGGGAGTGACGCCAACCACAGCGGTGTCATCCCAGATGCTGTTGGTCATGCCGTACTCGGTTGTCCACTCATCCTCATAGTCCCGGCGGGCGTCGGCATAGGTGCAGAGGATGTCCACCTGACCGGAGGCCAAACGGGCGAAGGCACTGCCGTAGGAGTCAGACTGCACCGCGTGGGGCAGGTCGGTGATATTCTTGTCGAAGTTCTCCTGGAGCCACAGAGAAGGATAGATGTATCCGGCAGGAGAGGAGGAATTGGCCACACTCCAATTGGCACTGCTCACGTCCTCCCAGGTGAGGGCCTCGCCAGCGTTGACCTTGGCGGCCAGCTCCTTGCCCTTTTCAGAGGGGCCGGCGATCATCAAGGCGCGGTAGCTGGTGACTTGCTCAGTGGTAGGCTCGGTGGGGGCGTTGTCGTTCCAGTCCTTGGCATTGTCAGAGTCGATGGACAGGCCGTCCCGGGTAGCGGTCAGCAGCACGTCGCAGCCGTCATCGTAGAGCACATAGGTGCCGCCGGGGATCAGGCCAACGTCGGCGGTACCGGCGGCCAGAGCCTCGCCTACCGCCTCATAGCTGGTGCCCACGGTGATGTCCACCTCACCCACATCGTACCCCAACGTCGCCAGTTCATCGGTGAGCATCTGCTTCAGGGGTTCGGTAGCGGTGATGATTTCCTCCGGTTCGCGGGACGGGACAAAAGCGATCCGCAAGGTATCAATCTTTTTGTTGCTGGTTTCAGAAGTCGCTGTGGTACTTGTGCTGCTGTCTGTGGAACTTGTGCTGCTGGTGCTGCTCTGGGACTCGCTGTTTTGGCCGCCGCAGCCAGCCAACAGGCCAACACACATCACACCAGCCAGCAGGAGAGAAAATGCTTTTTTCATTCTGTGATCCTCCTTGTTGTTTCTGTAAACGTTTCTGGGGTTACTATTAAATTTATCTGTTATAGAGGGAATGCCCTCTGATAACCGCTTTAGTGATTCAGGCTGTGTCGCCAATCTTCAGGTGGGTGGGCACCGTGACGGTCACTGCCTGGGAACGACGCTGACTGATCCGGCCAAAAAGCAGTTCCAGGGCGTTTTCCCACACATAGTCCGGAAACATCTCCAGGCAGGTGCCGGTGGGCCACTTGCTCTCCAAGGTCTGAATATCCTGATAGATGATGACCGCCACATCTTTCGGCACACGGACGCCCAGTTCCCGGAATGCCTCTAAAGCGCCTTCAGCCACCTCATCACTGCCCAACAGAACTGCTTCCGCCAAGGTATGCTCTTCCACGGCCTTCTTGGCCAGCGCATAGCCACTTTCTCGACTGATTTCCCCCACATGGAAGGTTCGTGGATCGTACTGGCCGCGCTTCTCCAAGATGCGCCGGATGGCGGCCAGACGGTGGGTGCCGATGCGGCCATTGGCCCCGTCGTAAATACCGCCGATATACCCCAGCCCGGTGTACCGTTTCTGATCCAGCAGGTAGGACACCATCTGCTCCTGGCCTCGGTCGAAGTCCACCTGCACCTGGTCGAACTCGTAGTTGTGCTGGTTGGAGTTCACAAAGACGATGGCGAAGGACAGGGAGCGTAGAAAGTCGATTTCCTTCTCGCTGAACACCCCCAGGGCAATAATACCATCCACCTGTTGAGGCTCACCGAAAGTCAATCGCACAAAGGTTACCTCGTACCGGTCGGTCATCATCTGTACCAGACAGGACAGGGACGAGAGGCGTACATTGTGCCGGTCTGGGCGGATGATCCGCCAGTCCGCCACCCCGATGACCAGGTGCGTTTTATGCTCTGCCGCCTTTCTCTGGCGAGGAGATACATAGCCCAGGACGTGGGCCGCCTGAAAAATCCGGGCCCGCACCTCCGGTGAGACAGAGATGTTGTCGTCCTTGTTCAAAACCCGTGAGACCGCCGCAGTCGAGACCTGAGCGGCTTGGGCCACATCCTTGATTGTCGCCATGAGGCTCCTCCTTTCGTATCGTTTCAAGCTCATTATATAGCGCCTTCTGTCGAAGTCAATACGCTTTACTAAAATTTTACTAAATAATGAACCGGTTATAACATGGAGTAGTCCTGCAATGCATCGTAAGGGCAAACGGCGGCACGACCAACATGGGCCGTGCCGCCTTTCGCGTTACCATTCCTGCTCCTGCTTCCGTTTGCGGGTAGGCAGCGACATGGATTTGTGCCTTTGCTTTGCCACTTGGATGGCGGCGTATTCCTCTGCCGTATCGTTGGTCAAGCGCGTCTGTGCCTGTTTAGCGTCCATCCACCGCAGCGGCGAATATTTTTCGCCAAATACCTGCTCCAACTTTTCATTGGCGGCTGCTTCATACCCAGATCGGATGGCCTGCCGGGCCTCATACAGTTCCAC
This sequence comes from Gemmiger formicilis, assembly GCF_016900095.1. Classification (GTDB taxonomy): domain Bacteria; phylum Bacillota; class Clostridia; order Oscillospirales; family Ruminococcaceae; genus Gemmiger; species Gemmiger formicilis_A. Next base: position 97,464 of record NZ_JACJJP010000009.1, on the reverse strand, counting down.
CGGGTCAAGGTCGGTGGCCTGCGATTTCACCTCGGCGTATTCATGCAGTGCGGCATCCAGTTCGGCGGAATATTTCTGCTCCTGCTCGTCCAATTTTTGCAGGTTGGATTCCAGCACGGCGATGTCTTTGCGGAAGGTCTCGGCCCCAGCATCCTCAGCATACTCAAATTGCTGCAACAACAGCGCCTTTTCAGAGCGCAGTTCCTCCAGATCCTCGGTCAGCTCCGCAATCTTAGCGCCCAACTCTTTGTGCTTGAACACCTGCCACGCAGGCAGGGATTCTTTCTCGGCTTTCACTGTTTTGCGCTCTCTGCCTTTCTCCTTGATCTGCTGCGCCAAATTGATGAACCGTGTCAGCTGGGGCTTGTACACAGTAAGGGCTTTCTGACAGTTGGCACGGCCTGCACGGATATGAGATAGCTGGTAACAGAAAATTAAAATCCTGCTGCGTAATTTTTCCAGACGCTCCGCTACGGCGGGCACGGTGTGGACAACCAAAGCGGCCAGCTTTTTGACCTCCGCTTTCAGTTCCCGCAGCAGGGCATTGTCGGCCTTGATCTGCCGGTTCAGTTCGCAGCGATCGGAGACGATGCCGCGCCGCTCCAACGCCTGGGCTGCCACGCCCTCGTGAATCGTGGGCCGTTCCTCCAGTCCACGCTCGGCATGGCTGCGGTGGTCGATGCGGCTGTCGTGACCAGCCAACTCCAGACAGCGGTTCGCTGCCGTGGCCCACGCCTCGCGCCAGACGAGCAGTTGTTCTTCGCTGTTCCACCGCGCAGAGATGGGATTCTGCCTGCCGTACCGGGTGCTTTTGGGGTGTTTGTCCGCACGAACATAGCCATGCGCCTGGGCTGCGGAAGGAGCCATGTACACTTTCTTTTTGCCGACTTTGTAGGAATACTGCTTCTCCCAGCCCTCGGCCTGTGCAGCCTTGAACTCAGAGGTAGTGAAGCCCCGTTCTTCGCCGTCCTTGACGCAGAGATATTCTTTCTCAGTCTTGTACTGCCAGGTGCCGTTTTCATTGAGCGGACGCACCGTCAGCAGGATGTGGGCGTGGGGATTGTGGCCGTCGGTGTCGTGGATGTCAACGTCGGCGCACATTCCTTCATCTACGAACTGCTCCCGGATAAATTCTTGCAGAAGTTCGATCTGCTGCTGGCGTGACAGCTCGATGGGCAGCGCGGCGACAAATTCCCGCGCAAGGCGGCTGTCCTTGGTTTTCTCCGCTTCCTCCACGGCGTTCCAGAGTTTTTCCCTGTCCTGCCATTCCGGGGGAGCCATTGGCGGCAGGAACACCGCCTGCCAGGCAAGGCCCTGTTTTCGGGTGTAGTCATGCTGCACCCCGTCGTAATTGTTGAGCATCCGGGAACAGCTCAGATAGGCCGAAGCGGCCACAGCAGAGCGGCCCGCGCCCCGGCTGACCATTTTGGCCTCCAAATGATAAATTGCCATTGTCTACCGTCCTTTCCGAAGGGCTACTGTGAAACGCAGCAGCCCTTCTTCCGTACTCAATTACAACAGGTACGTCGTGAAATGCGACGTACCGCCAGCAGGGGTGGAACAAATCGTTCCTCCCCTGTATCTGTGTCAAGCTGCCGGTGGCAGGTTGACGCAGGCAGGCGGCGGGATGAGGTGGCAATATACCACCCCATGAACAGGGGATTCCAAAGTGGAAACCCCTGCGCCGACTGCATGGGCAAGGCTGGCAGTTTGGCAGAAATGCAGCCTTGTCCAGCGGCTCCCGCAGGAGCCGCAATCCCCCTCGGAGAGCGCACGTGCCCGGCCAACGGGAGGGCTGCCACCGCCTGCTTTAGCAGGTGGTGAGTAAGTGCGCCCTTCGGGATAAAAAAGAGGAAGGCCCCCGGTTTCCCGGAGACCTCCCAGCCGTTTTCAATCGTATCCTGCCAGTTTTCGCCGCAGGTATTCTTCCAGATTGTCAAGCCCTACCGCCTGTACTTCCGGCAGCACTTTTTCCAGCACTGCGCCCTCCTGAATGAGCCGCCTTGTCCGGGCTTTTCGCTCCTTCACCCGATCCCGTGCCTGGGCTTCCTCCAAGCGGTGCTTTGCCTGCAACAGTTTCTTTTCTTCACTTGTCATAGATTTACCTCCGTTTCTGCCAGATCAGGTCATAGCCCAGCACATCAGCCAGCTCCACAACCTCCTTGTAGCGGATAGATTCCCGCTGGAGCTTGGCCGACAGGTTGGAAACGCTGTCCGACCAGCCGTATTCCTCATGGAGCCGGTCAACTACCTCCTGCATGGTGTATCCCGCCCGGACGATCTGTGCCTTAATCTCGTTGCGTACCGTCATCATAAAAAATCCTCCTAAATTTACTTGATAAAAAAGCGAAGCCGGTATGCCCTCTGGCACAACCGCTTCGCTGTGTCGTGAAAAATTCTCTCGTCAACAAATCCGTCCAGAATTGCCGGTGTGATGTCCTGTCCACAGGTCGCACCTTCCGACTTTTCTGTTTCGTGTGATTTGGCTTGAAACCGTGCAATTTCCCATGGTTCCATGCACCCGGTTCACCGGGGTGAGAAGCACTGTTTCGCAAAATGATTTCTTCCAACCGTCAAATACTTTTCGATTCCCACTTGCCTTGATTTAGCATGGGGATTTGATCGGTGATTCTGACTGGTATAGCCGTCGAATTGCTATAAAAGGGAGAACAACGGTCAATCAAAGCGTACGTACATACAGCGTCCTCACAAACTCCACATCCTTCGCTTCCGGCTAAAGCCGAAAGCTCACTCGTTCCGCTGCTCGTCCTTTCCCCAACGGAACCGCTTTACAGGGTTCCGCTGGGGGCCCCAGTATTAACGCCGCCATTCCTCCGGCACATCTTCCGGTACGTACGTACGCATCGAATCACCGGAAAACACTGATATATGATTTCTCACTAATACCTCAATTCCCAGAAATCCACGCACCCGCCGTCCGGCTGCGTTGGTCACATTGTTGCAGTATTCCAGATTGTAGCGGCTCTGGCAGGCGATCAGGGCTTCGCTGAAGCTGCGTGGCTTCAGGGCAGGCAGGTTGTTTTCGGTGCAGTAAATCTGATATGCTTCATACAACTCTTTGGAGCTGGCGGACAGATCGGCTTTCCGGCGAACATACCCGTCAGAATCCAGAAAATCATAGACATTGTTGTTGTCCCGTTTGACTGCTTCCCGGTTCCCTCTGGTGCGCTCACTTTCGGTGAACTTGAAGTTGTTTGCGGCCAGCCGCTGCAATCCCTCAAAAGCCCACAGCAGAATACCCTCCACCTCGGCTTTCATCTTCTCGGCAAGGTCAGGATCATCCACACGGCCAGCCGGTTTTTCTTTCGTGGTCAGCACCAGCTGGCGGCGATAAAATCCGTCGCTCCGGTCAAACAGCGCCTGCAAATCTCCGTTGGAGAAGGCCAGCAGCCGGGCGCACATCCATCCCTGATAGCTCTGCTTGCCCTTGCGCTCCAAATCCATCTTGCCCTGGGCAGTGACGATGGATTTCACATAGTTGGTCTGGCGCAGGGCCTCCATTCGCATATCGTCATCCACGCACAGGAGGATATGTTCCAAATCGGCACGGGCAAACCGGTTCTCGGATATTTTCCCGATGCTGCCATCCTTCATGTTGGAACCGAACAAAGTTCCCAGCACAGCGCCGATCTGCGACTTTCCTTCGCCGCCGCTGCCCTTAATGACCATCATCCGCTGCCCCTTGTTGCTGGGAATCAGGCAGTAGCCGATATATTCCTGCAAGGTGGGGATGTCCTCCGGGTAGAGCAGACCATCCAGAAATTGCAGCCAGAGAACAGGTTTTGGGGCGTTGGGCTTGTAGGACACGGGGAAACGGTTGCGGACGATTTTCGGCTTTCCTTTCGCAAAAGTTCCGTCCAGAAAAAGCGTGCCGTTGGAAAGATGAATCCGATCCAGCTCCGGGGGAAAATCCTCCACCAGCGCCGCCAGTTTCATCAGCTCCACAATGTTGCTGATTTTGCGGGGAATGTTGCTGACCGCACAGCATTTCAGCTCCTCAAAAATTTCTCCCCGCAGGGGTAGTTCGTCTGTCACACGGCCTTCGGGCGTGAAAAAAGCCCCGTTTGTGAAGATGATCTTGTGCGTCTGCAAGAACTCCTCACAAAACAGGGCTTCGTTGATGCTTTTGCCATCGAACCAGACGGGCATCCCGTCAAGCTGCGTTTTGTTTTTCATAGGCATCGTCCTCCTTTTTCAGTCTGTCCAGCCGTTCCTCCAAACCGGCAATCAGGCCATCCTTGTTCAGCATTTCCACGATTTTCACCCGATGTTCCAGTTCGGCGGCAATGAGCAAATCCGCCAGATACTCCACATAGTCCAGCATCTGGCAGGCTTCCACAAACCGGTCATCCAGAACATCTTCCGGTGTCTTGGGTGCGTACTGCACCTTCCAGCTTTCCAGAAGATGCAGATAATCACACAGCACCTGCAGACAGCGCACTTCTTCCTGCCGGTATGCTTTCAGCAGAGGACGCTCCGGTTTTGGTAAGGCGATTTCCGCCGGGGGCTTGTCCGGGTCAATCCCGAAATCCTGTGCCAGTTTCTGCGCTGCTTCGTAACTGTTCAGGCCAAACAGCCTTGCCACAAAGTCAATCACATCGCCGGTGGCTCCACAACCGAAACAGTAAAAATACCGTTCGTTCAGCTTCATGCTGGGGTGTTGGTCCTCATGGAACGGACAACTGCACATCCCATTTCGGTTGACTTGCAGCCCATAGTGTTTCGCTGCATCCGGCACACAAATATTCTGTTTTACCAGTTCAAAGAGTGTCATGAAAATCCCTCCGTTTCAGGGCATAAAAAAAGCGGCCTGCCCGGTTTGTTGGGGCAGGCCGCAGTCTTTATGCAGTTTGTGATGTTTCCGTTTCTTTGGCTTTCCGCTTTTCCTGCCGGTAGAACTTCTCCCGGCAGGCGGGTTTGCAAAATTTAGCGTTAGGGCGGACAGACTGGAACGGCTCTCCGCAGCACTGGCATACCAGCTGGTACGGTTCACCCGGAACGATCAGCCCCTCAGCAATCTTCTGTTTGCGCTCCTTCTGGCGCAGATACTTTTCATGGTCACGGATGCGCTTCTGGCGGCGCTTTTCCTCCGCAGCCAGTTCTTCCTCGGTGGGTTCGGGCATGGGCACTTCAAACTTCCCGATGAAATTCAGATAAATCTCAATTTCCTGCACCCGCTCCCCGGTGCTTCTGTCCGGGGCATGAACCAGAATTTTCTCCACAAATTCATGGATCATAGGGGCGGTCAGCTCGGTGAAATCCGTATATTTCTGTGCCAGCGCCAGAAAGTGGCTGGCACGGTCGGTATCCTCGTGAAATTGGTCCAACTGTGCCTGCTCGGATGCAAGCAGCTGTTCCAGCTCGGCCTGTTCCTTCTCATATTCAGCACACAGCAGCTCGAACCGTTTTTCCTCCAACTTGCCCATGGCATAGGTTTCGTATAGCTTTTTAATCAGCACATCCAGCTCGGCGCTGCGCTTGCGCTCCTTGGCGACCTTGCGTTTCAGCTCCTTGGCCGCTTCCTGCTGGCGAACCTGTGAAATGCTGCGAACTTTCTGAATAAACTCTTCCTTGTTCTGGATGGCATAGCTGGCGGTAGTGCGGATGGTTTCCAGAATCAGAGCGTTCAGGGCTTTGGTGCTAACGGTGTGGGAAAAACACATCTGGGTTTCCCGCTCAAAGGTCAGGGTGTAGGTGGAGCAGTTATAAAAGTCGGTTCCATACTCCCGCCCGTCCTTTTTGCGTTTGCCCCGGTGGTTATACATCTTGGCTCCGCAGTCGGCACAGAACACAAGGCCGGTCAGGGGATTGGCAACGCCGGTGGTATCTGTCCGGCGCACCGTCCGTTTCACCTGCTGGGCGAGCTGCCAGGTTTCCGGGTCAACGATGGCCTCGTGGGTGTTCTCAAAAATCAGCCAGTCGGACGGGTCATTTTTTACCCGCTTATCCCGGCAGGACTTTTTGGAGGAACGGAAATTCACGGTGTGCCCCATATACTCCGGCTTGGTCAGCATAGAACTGACCGTGAAGCCGTACCAGTCATAGGGGCGGCTGGTGTCCACGGTGTTCTTACGGCTGCCTCTGCTGTTGCGAGCCAGATAATAGGCGGGGCACTCCACCTTTTCCTGTGTGAGTATCTTGGCAATCTCATGGGGGCCGTGCCCCTCCACCGCAAGCCGGAAGATCCGCCGCACCACGGCGGCGGCTTCCTCGTCCACCAGCCAGTGGTCCTTGTCCTCTGGGTCTTTTTTGTAGCCATAGATGGCGTTGTTGGTGGTTGGCTTGCCCGCCTTGCCTTTGACACGGTATGCTGCCGAAACCTTTTTGGACTGGTCACGCAGATACCATTCGTTCATGATATTGAGAAAGGGCGCAAACTCGCCGCTGTCCTGTTCCTCGCTATCAATATTATTGGCGACAGCAACAAAATGAACCCCATTCTGCCGGAACATTACCTCGGTATAAAAGCCGGTTTGCAGGTAGTTTCTGCCGATCCGACTTAGGTCCTTACACAGCAGATGGGCTACCTTTCCCGCCTCGATGTCCGCCACAAGGCGCTTCCATGCGGGACGGTCAAAGTTGCCGCCGGACCACCCATCGTCTGTGTAGTGGACGATATTGGTGTAGCCCCGCTGTACTGCATAGCTTTCGAGATAACGTTTCTGGTTCAGAATGGAGTTCGAGTCGCCCATGAGGTCATCGTCACGGGACAGGCGCTCATAGAGCGCAGTGATTTTTTCTTCCGTCTGTCTGTTTGCCATATCAGGCGCTCCTTTCAGACGGACGGCTCATTTGTGGCAGTTCCATTATACCACATTCCGGCTGGTTTGCCAGCCCGTCATTGCGGATCAGCCGCAGAATTTTATCTTCCATCGTTTCCTCGGCGGTTTCGCTGAGGTAGACACGAACTTTATAGGTGGTCTTGCCAATGTGCCGGGTCAGAAACACGGCGTTTTTATCTGCTATAGAACCTCTCTTTCTTGCGCTTTCGGCGCATCCGGTGTATACTGTTGTTATAGTTCCGTTGTTTGTAACCTGCGATTGTGTTACTCATTTTTTGTGTCAAGCCTGAACATGGCGAAAGCCCCCTTTCTCCTGCGTGAACGAGCGAATGTAACCCAAGTAACTTGTTATTGGATTACTCTTTCACTGATAGGAGAAATCCGGGGTGCAAAACGGAACCATTTTTGAAAAATCGTAAAATATTTTTTTGAAAAGAGGTGGGGTCATGGCGTATCTGTCTGATGACGGGCTTCTGGATACCGAGGGTGGCTTCACCGGATGGGACGCTGGGGCGGAAGAAACGCTGGAACAGGCGCTTGCGGAAGAACGTCTGGCCGAGCTGGAAAGTGAGCTGGAGCAGGACGAGCATCCCATCAACTATGAAGCGGAGCTGGAGGACGAGGAAGAAGAAGCCGCCCCGGTCAGTGATAAACGGCTCAAACGGGAGATGCGGGCTGAGGCCATACGGCGGCTGGAGGAAGCGGCCCGCACCGAAAAGGATTTCCGGGCCGTGGTGGAGGAATGGAACAAGCTGGACCGGAACCGGGAGCGCCGGGAACGAGACCACGAAAACCTTCGTGGGGATGTGCCGCTGGAATATCAGGCGGTGCCGGAACCGAAGCTCATTCCCCGCTGGATGAACAATCCCGCATACCGGCAGCTGATGGCCGGAAACTTTCTGGACATCCTGTTTGACTGCCCCTATGAGATGCACAACCTGACCGCCGATGCCTTTGTTTCCCGCATGGTGGAGGAACTGAGCGAGGAACACAAGGAAGTTCTATATTTTCTCTCTTTGCGGCTGTACAGCACCACCCGGCTTGCCGCTGTGCGTGGGCAGTCTGACCGCAACATCCGCAAGCTGCGGAAAACCATCCACAAGAAATTGCAGCGCCAGATGTATGACCATATGTGCGGCAAACAGGAGCATGGCGGCAGCTTGACCTTGCGGGAACGCCAGTTTTTGGAGGAATACTCGAAAATCGCAAGGAAACAGGGCAAGGATGCCGTGATCCGGCGGGAGAACAAGTCCAAGCGCAGAAAAAAGAAAAACCGCCCCTGATAATTGGGACGATTAAGGAGAAAGGGCGTGTATGATGAAAAATTTATTTGAACAGTCCCGTTCCCATTGGGTGCGGTACGATCATTACGAGCTGAAAACAGCGGAAGATGGCAAGCGGTATATCACCCCCGGCAAGAGCGCAAAGCCGGACGTCTACAATCCGCTGAAAGAGGTCCCGGGCATTGTGCTGGATGCGCTGAATGTGGGGATGCTGATGATGGGACGCAAGCCGGAAGCAGAAGTGGAAAAGGCGGTAATGGAGTTTATCACCCGGTACGGCCTGCTGGGGCTGATGACCGCTCTGCCTACCACACCGTCTTTTATGGACTATGAGGCGGTGTACTTGCCGAAAAACCATTTCATCAAGGAAGAATCCATGGCGACGGACAAATATCTGTCCCTGTTTTATCCTTTTGACCAGCTGGACTTGGTGAAGAAAGGCATAGCATCCACGTGGAATGTGTCTGGTGACCGGACGATGATTGCCCTGACCATGACCTTCATGGACGAGCCGATGGCGAAAAACATGAGTTTCCAGCGGGAATATGCGGAACCCTACGACTGGGTTGCCCAGCAGTTCAAGGACTGGGCCTTTACGCTAAGTACCGCCATTTTGTACTACAATGATTATGATTCCATCGACGAGGACGCACGGGGTCTGTATCGCAAAGCCATGGCCGCATTTGGCGGGATCGCCCCCAGCTACCATATCGAGCTGCTGGATAAGCCCACCATTTACTGGGACTTTCATTCGCTGCTGCTGGGTATCCAGATGATGTTCAGCTTCATGCTGGTAGACGGTGATCAGCCCTTGCGCCTGTGCAAGCACTGTCAGAAGGTGTTCCTGGGTAGCCGATCCAACGCTGCATTTTGCAGCCCACGGTGCAAGAACCAGTACAATGTCTACAAGAGCCGTTCTAAAAAGGGCGGAAATGAGGAGGAATGATACGCTATGGAAATTCTGAAACTCAGGGAACACAGCGAACTGGTATCGGAGGCCGCAGAGTGGTTTCATTCCAAGTGGGATATTCCAGTTGAAGAATATGCGGGAAGCATACAGGAGTGCTTGACGAGCAAAAGCATTGTTCCGCAGTGGTATGTTGCAGTCGAGATTCAGCAGATTATTGGTGGTATTGGGGTCATCGAAAACGATTTTCATAACCGCAAGGATTTGACTCCAAATGTCTGCGCGGTGTATGTAGAGGAAGATTATCGCTGCCAGGGTATTGCCGGGAAATTGCTGGATTTTGTCTGCGGGGATATGTGCTCATTTGGCACGAAAACCTTATATCTCATTACAGACCACACAGGCTTCTATGAGCGCTACGGATGGAAGTTCCTGTGTATGGCGCAGGGCGATGGTGAGGTAGATTTGTCGAGGATGTATGTTTATGATTTGAAATAGAAACGGTTATCGTTAAAAATTAGACATTTGGAGAGACCCGATAAATCATTTTGCGTTCGATTGGAGCGGCATTTATTGGAATCCAGAATTTGAAAATAAAGTAAACACCAAAGGGAGCTGCATGGATAATAGAAATGGAGATTATATATAAAAACTTACAAGAGAATGAGATAAGCCGAGAGCTATTTAGACATTTTGTACGGCATCAAACTGTTGTTAAATGTAGACGAAAAGAAAACGGAAAATGGATTATCAAAGATGATCCGTTTATTGACGATTGGAGCGAAGCGGATTATAAATTCCTGGTTTCCTGCCTGAAAAACACAGCAGCAACAGGTGGATTGGTATATGCTGCTTTCTGCGAAGGGGTGTTGAAAGGTTTCGTGTCAGTTGAACCGAAACTTTTTGGGGGAAATCACAGATACCTCGACCTCTCAAGTATCCATGTGTCAGAGGATATGCGAGGAAAAGGGGTTGGCACTGCACTGTTTCGAGCAGCGAAAGAATGGTCAAAGGCACATGGAGCAAAAAAGTTGTACATCTCAGCCCATTCAGCCGTTGAAAGCCAGGCATTCTATCACAAAATGGGCTGTGCAGAGGCGGCTGTCTACAATCAGTCTCATGTAGAAACCGAGCCGTATGACTGCCAGTTGGAATGTAAAGTATGTGAGGATGACAGTTGATGAAAATAAGCAAAATTGAGGATAATAAAAAGAGATACATGAGCCTGCTTTTTCTTGCGGACGAGCAGGAAGATATGATCGACCGGTATCTTGAAAAAGGTACGATGTATGTTTTGGAGGAAAATGGCGTAAAAGCGGAATGTGTTGTTACTGACGAAGGCAGCAAAGTTCTTGAAATCAAGAATATTGCTGTTCTGCCGGAATGCCAGCGCATGGGCTACGGAAAACGGATGATTGAGTTTATTGAGCAGACATACCGTGATAATTTTCGTATTCTTCGTGTGGGGACGGGTGACAGTCAGCTGACGCTCCCTTTTTATAAGAAATGCGGTTTTATAGAAAGCCATCGTATCAAAAACTTTTTCACGGACAATTATGATCATCCTATCTTTGAATGCGGCGTTCAGCTTATTGATATGGTATATTTGGAAAAGAACTTACTATGGGAATCCAATACGATTCATCGAAAGAAGTAAATGGAATACCTGGCATTTTGTAAATGAATTACAAAATACAATCCAAACTTACCAAAACGATATGGAGGTGACGAGGAATGAGCGAGGAACAGGGGCTGCCCCCGTATGAAACCAGAGAAATCCTCTTTTACAAGACCGAAAACGGAGAGGTGCGGGTGGAAATCCTGCTCTTTCAGGAAAATCTCTGGCTGACGCAGGCAAAAATGGCAGAGCTGTTCGAGGTGCAGAAAGCGGCCATTTCCAAGCATCTGAAAAAAATCTTTGAATCCGGCGAACTGAGCGAGGATTCAGTTGTTTCCAAAATGGAAACAACTGCGGCGGACGGGAAACGGTATCAGACCAATTATTATAATCTGGACGCCATCATCGCTGTGGGGTATCGAGTGAACTCCAAAAAGGCGACCATGTTCCGCGTTTGGGCAAACCGGGTGTTGAAAGAGTTCATCATCAAGGGTTATGTGATGGATGACGCACGGCTGCGGGAGCCGGAAAACTTTTTCGGCAAGGATTATTTCGAGGAACAACTGGAGCGTATCCGGGACATCCGGGCCAGCGAGAGAAGGTTCTACCAGAAAATCACGGACATCTATTCCCAGTGCAGCGCTGACTACGATGTGGAAAGCCCCATCACAAAGGAGTTTTTCGCAACGGTGCAGAATAAGCTCCACTATGCGGTCACCCATCATACCGCCGCTGAGATCGTATACGGCCGTGCCGACAGCACCAAGCCCAACATGGGGCTGACAACATGGAAAAACGCCCCCAAAGGCCGCATCCGCAAATCGGATGTCACCGTTGCTAAAAACTATCTGAACGAAACGGAAATGCGTAACCTGAACGAGATTGTCACCATGTACCTGGACTATGCGGAACGGCAGGCCCGCCGTGGAAATGTCATGTATATGGCCGATTGGGTCAAGCGGCTTGACGCATTTTTACAGTTCAACGAGGAAGATATTCTGCATGATAAGGGCAAGGTGACCGCCGCCATTGCCAAAGCCTTTGCCGAGAAAGAGTTTGAAAAGTTCCGGGTTTTGCAGGATCGGACCTATCAGAGCGACTTTGACCGGCTGCTTGCGGAAACTTCGGATGCCCTGACAGAATAACCATATACACAGAAAGCCCACGCCTCCGGTTCTCTTTCCGGCTGCGTGGGCTTTTTCGGCCATCGCCTATTTCTTGTTTTGCAGCTGTTCATGGGCTTCCTGCTGGACGATCAGCCCCGCTGAAAAGCCATACTTGAAATGGCTCTCACTTTCCTCACACTGGGCGATAGCGTTCTGCGCCCGAAGCTCCTCCACCAGAGCATAGTCCTCTTTACTGAGCCGATGGGATAGCTGCTCCATCAACGCCGCACAGGTTTGGATCGCCTTGCGGTATTCCGGGGACGTGGGCACTACCGTTTCACAGGGATAAAACTCCCCGTTATACATGGCTTCCAAAATCATTGCGTTCCCTCCCTCAGCAGTAGACCAGCTCAGCCAGGACAATTTCCTCGGCTCTGTTGTGGATAGAGTTCATGGAGCGCACCCATGCCATCTGGTCGGCATCTTTCAGGGCTTCTGTGACGCCTTCTTGCTGCATCATGGCTTTTTCGATAATTTCCAGCCACTTCCGACAGGCGGTGTCGATTTCCTCCAAATGGGGAAACAGTTTTTCAGTGACAATGAGATCGGTATACAGAATGGGCCGGTGTTCTTTTAAGTAGGCACGGCGCAACCGGCCATATTTCCCGATATGGTACTCTTTGGTGTCCAATAACACAAGGTCAGGAATGAGATAATCGCCGCATTTGGTGTAAGTCAGTTCCATACAAGACTCCTTTCGTGGGAATGTGGTTGACAGTTACGGTAGGTTTGAGGGCATCCCTCCTTTATCATAACTGTCTTTTCATTCGCCACAAATGAGCCGTCAGTCATGATGTAATGTTTTTTGGTGTATTCCACCCTCTATACATTACATCATGGTTGCGGCTGGTATTTATTTCACCATACGAACACGATTTCTTCCCTTCCGGATGTTTCCGGAAATGATGCGGGTCACCCTGGAATCCAACAGAAAAGGCGAACAGGAAGCCATTTCTGGCGTTCAGGCCCTGATTGTTTCCACCGCATGTCGTGTAGGCATGGGCAATCTGGTGGGGGTGGTGGCTGCCATTTCCGCCGGTGGTGCCGGGGCGGTGTTCTGGATGTGGGTTCTGGCATTACTGGAATCTTCCACAGCCTATATCGAGGCAACTCTGGCACAGCTGTATAAGGAAAAGGATCCCTTGTACGGCGGCTTTCGCGGAGGACCTGCCTATTATCTGCACCATCTGTTTATCAAGGATGGCAGCAAACGAAAACATTCTGTCATTGCGTCAATGTTTGCTTTGTCCGGGTTGATTTGCTGGTGTGGTATCAGCCAGGTGACCAGCAATTCCATTACTTCTTCCTTCAAAAATGCCTTTTCCATTCCCCCGCTGTATACCGCACTGGCCCTGGTTCTGGTGGCGGCGGTGATCGTTTTGCGTAAAAACGCGACGGTCAAGGTTCTGGATATCATGGTGCCGATCATGGCGGCCTGCTACTTCTTTATTGCCATTTACATCATTCTGAAAAATGCCGGTCAGCTACCGGCTGTGTTTGCCCGGATTTTTACCGAAGCATTCGGTTTGCGTCAGGTGGTTGGTGGCGGTCTTGGTGCGGTGATCATGAACGGGGCCAAGAGAGGACTGTTCTCTAACGAGGCCGGGTCCGGGTCTTCCCCTTGTGCGGCTGCTGCCGCCGAAACCAGCCACCCTGCCAAAGTGGGGCTTTTGCAGGCATTGGGAGTGTTCATTGATACCATTGTGATTTGCAGTTGCTCTGCCATGATTATGTTGCTGACACCGGAAGAACTGACCTCCGGATTGCAGGGCATGGACCTTTTGCAAACGGCGATGCGGTATCATTTGGGTGAATTCGGCATCATTTTTATCGCGGTGATTTTATTGCTGTTCAGTTTGTCTACATTTCTGGGAATTTTGTTTTATGCAAGATCCAACGTCGCCTATCTTTTCGGAGACAATTGGCTTTCTCAGACGTTGTACAAGATTCTTGCCTTGATCATGCTGTTTGTAGGCGGTTTGGCCGCTTACCAATTCGTCTGGGATCTGGGCGATGTTGGTGTGGGCTTGATGACCATTTTCAATATGATTGCACTGTTTCCCCTGGCACCCCAGGCCTTGTCGGCACTGCGTGACTATGAAGAAAATGTAATCGGGAAAAGGTGATCTGCATTTTTATGAATAAAGAACAAGGAGCAGCCTTTCTTCAAGGCTGCTCCTTGTTCTTTCTACCGGTTTTGTGCCTTATAATTTTCACCCCAAGCCCGCATGGCATCCAGAATGGGCTTCAGACTTTTCCCCAAGTCGGTTAAGCTGTACTCCACCCGCGGCGGAACTTCCGCATATACTTTGCGGCTAACCAGCCCTTTTTCTTCCATATCTCGCAGCTGGGCTGTGAGAACCTTCTGGGAAACGCTGCCGATGGACTTTTTGAGTTCTCCGAACCGCTTTGTCCCCGGCATGAGGTCGCGGAGGATTAGAACTTTCCATTTATCACCGATCAGCATAAGTGTTGTTTCTACCGGACAGGCAGGTAGTTCTTTCATTTGCTGCATGGTATCACACCTTCGTATGGTTTCTTTTTGGTAACTACAGCACAATAAAGTGCTTACTTTACAATAGATACTTATGACATTATTATAATCTTGCAAGATAAAAGTTGCAATCCCCAAAACCCATATTCCAACCAGGAGATATTCATTATGAATGATGTCGTAAAGTTTTTGCAGGAAAATCCCGTGCAGTATCTGGCCACGGTTGGCCGTGATGGCAAGGCCAAGTGCCGCCCCTTCATGTTTTCTGGCGAAATGGACGGCAAACTGTGGTTTTGCACCAACAACCAGAAGGACGTCTACAAGGATATGCAGGCCAACCCCAACATTGAGATTTCTGTTTCCAGCCCGGCTTATGCGTGGATTCGTCTGAACGGCGAGGCCGTTTTCGAGAACAACATGGCCGCCAAGGAGATGTGCATTCGGAACCCCATCGTCAAGGGGCAGTACGGCGAGGCTGCCAACCCCATCTTTGAAGTGTTCTATTTGAAGGATGCCCATGCGGTAATCGCTGACTTCTCTGGCAATCCGCCCAAGGAGTACGACCTGTAAGGTTCATGCGCAGCGGTTCCCCCGGATCGTTCTGGGGGAACCCCTTGATTTTGAGAGGCTTTTTATGCAGACAAAAGAGTACCTGGAATACATTGTGGATCATATCCACTCTACCGTTTTTGCCACCGTGGACAGCCAGGGGCGTCCTGTCACCTGTGCTATTGACATCATGGATTATGATGAAAGTGGCCTTTACTTCCTGACGGCAAAGGGCAAGAACTTTTATGATCGGCTGAAAGCCAATGAAAATGTTGCCTTTACCGCCATGAAGGGCGAAGATACCCTTTCCTGCGTGGCGGTGTCTGTGCAGGGTAAGGCGAAGGAGATTGGGCCGGACAGGTTGCCCGACCTGTTCCGTAAAAATCCCTATATGGAGAAGATTTATCCTGATGTGCGCTCCCGTAGCGTGCTCACTGTATTCAAAATTTACGAAGGAACCGGAGAATGGTTTGACCTCTCCAAACTTCCTATTGAACGGGCCAGCTTCTTCTTCGGCGACGCACAGGCAAAAGAAACCGGCTATTTTGTGACAGACAAATGTATTGGCTGCAAGCTGTGTTATTCCAAATGTCCGCAGAAGTGTATCGACATTTCAAGAAAGCCTGTGGTTATTCGGCAAGAACACTGTCTGCATTGCGGAAATTGCTTTGAAATATGCCCTGCAAGGGCGATTGAACGGAGATAAGATGATGACACAGGACGAGCGATTGAATTTTTTGCTCCGCGATCTGCTGGCAGAACGAAAAGAATATGAAGATATCCCGGTGCCGAGTTCTCGCCCGGAAAAGCGGCGGCTTTTGCGCAGCCTGATGAATGTGCGTCCGCCCGTCCCGGCCCGTGAGGATTTCCTGAGGGTGCAGGACGATTACCTGAAAGAGCGCCTCGCGGAGCGGGGCGTGACAAGGCTGAAAGACCTGACGCCGGTGCGCCCCGGCTTATATCTCTGGCAGGGAGATATCACTACGCTGGCGGTGGATGCCATTGTCAACGCGGCCAACAGCCAGATGCTGGGCTGCTTCGTTCCTTGTCACGGCTGCATCGACAACGCCATCCACACCTATGCAGGGGTGCAGCTCCGCTTGGAGTGTGTCCACCTCATGGCCGGACAGGAGGAAGAACCCACTGGCAGCGCAAAAATCACGAAAGCTTACAACCTGCCCTGCCGCTATGTACTGCATACCGTTGGCCCGATCATCTGTGGAGCCGTCACACAGGCAGACCTGGAACTGCTGGCCAGCTGCTACCGCACCTGTTTGGAGCTGGCGGCGGAAACTGGGCTTGGCAGCATAGCTTTTTGCTGTATCTCTACCGGCGAATTCCATTTTCCCAATGAACTGGCCGCAGAAATTGCCATACAAACGGTGGGAGAATGGCAGCGGCAAAACCCAGAGAAAATCAAGGTGATCTTCAATGTTTTCAAGGACAGAGACTATGAAATCTACAAGCGCCTGCTGCGATAATATCGCACGGCTCAAACAGGAATTGGATACGGCGGATGCGGTGGTGATCGGCGCCGGTTCCGGGCTTTCCACTTCCGCGGGGTTTACCTATACCGGCGAACGCTTTCAGAAATATTTCGGGGACTTTATTGCGAAGTATGGCTTCCGCGATATGTATTCAGGCGGCTTCTATCCCTTTGACAGTCTGGAAGAACATTGGGCGTATTGGAGCCGGTATATCTATATCAATCGCTATCTGGACGCCCCGAAGCCAGTCTATCAGGAGCTTTTGAAGTTGGTGCAAGGAAAGGATTACTTTGTGCTGACCACCAACGTGGACCACTGTTTCCAGAAAGCCGGATTTGACAAGCAGCGGTTATTCTATACCCAGGGCGACTACGGCCTGTGGCAGTGTTCCAGGCCCTGCCACCAAAAGACCTATGATAACGAAACCATTGTCAAAAAGATGGTGTACGAACAAAAGGATCGAAAAATTCCCAGCGAACTGATACCCAGCTGTCCAGTCTGCGGCGCGACTATGTCCATGAATCTGCGGGCGGATGATACCTTTGTAGAGGATGAAGGCTGGCACACCGCCGCCCGGCGGTATGAGGACTTCCTTCACCGCCATGAGGGGCAGCATATTCTCTTTCTGGAATTGGGCGTAGGCGGTAATACGCCGGTTATCATCAAATATCCGTTCTGGCGCATGACCTTCCAGAATCCCAGGGCGGTCTATGCTTGCATCAACCAGAACGAAGCCTACTGCCCACCGGAAATCGAAAACCGGTTACTGTGTATAGAAAACGATATTGGAGAAGTCCTGACCGCACTTTTGTGAAAGATGTCTTGCCCGCGACGGGAACCCTGCGGTATACTAAAGAAAACATTGGATGGAGAGGTTCCCGTGTGATGACTAAAATACTTTTTATCTGCCATGGCAATATTTGCAGAAGTCCGATGGCTGAATTCATTATGAAAGATCTGGTTAAGAAAGCCGGGTGCGCAAAGGATTTTGTGATCGATTCTGCGGCTACAAGCACAGAAGAAATCGGAAATCCACTGTATCCCGCCGCAAGACAGATTCTGACCGAGCATGGAATCGCCTGCTCGGGACATCAGGCACGGCAGATGTCCCGGGCGGACGGAGATGAATACGATCTGCTGGTTGGGATGGACCATGCCAACATCCGGAACATGCAGCGCATCTGTCCGCAGGCAAAAGAGAAAATTCATCTCTTACTTTCCTATACCGAGCGCCCGGGAGAAGTGGACGATCCATGGTACAGCGGAGACTTTCAAACTGCCTGGCAGGATATTCTGGAGGGATGTCAGGGACTTCTTCGGCAGATTTCTCGTTGAGAAATCAAATGGATTGATACCGTACCAACGGAAGCAGCGCTTGAATCTGTTGGAGATCGGCGGCTTGGGTGCCGCTGCACATAACATTGGCAGCACCAGTGGCTGTGGCCAATGCAAGTGTCTCAGAGGGTGACAGTCCCTTCTCCTCCGCTATGGCAAGAGCAGCTACAACGCTGTCTCCGGCCCCCACGGTGCTTCCTACGGGGACGGACAAAGCGGGTGCGAACAGGCAGATGTCTGCAGTGAGGTACAAAGCCCCTTTTTCCCCCATGCTTATCAAAACTTTCTGAATTCCCTGTTCCAACAGGGTCAGGCCGGCTGCTTTGATTTGTTTCAGACTTTCCAGCGGCTGCTGAACCACCCGTCTCAGTTCATCCAGATTTGGCTTTATCAGGTAGGGGCCAGCGGCAATTCCCATGGCAAGCAGAGGGCCATCCGCATCAAGAAAGGTCTTGGCGCCGATTTCATCACATGCTTGTATGCAGCGGGCATAGATGTCCGCCGGGGCACCGGCGGGGACGCTTCCGGCCAACACAACGATATCGTCGGCGGTTACCTGCGAAATAAAATGCGCCAACACATCATCCCATTGATTAATGGTAAGCGAAACGCCGGGCTCGTTGATATCGGTATTGGTTTTCAGGACAGGGTCGATGATTTTCAGATTGGTCCGGGTTTGTCCGGGCACACATATACGGTCGACCCGGATGCCCTGCTGTGCCAGCATGGAAAAGATTAGATCCCCGGTGCTTCCACCCAACAAGGCGGTGGCATAACTTTCCCCACCCAGTTTTTGCACCACCTTGCTGACATTGATCCCTTTGCCCCCGGGATCGAGTCGAAGCGAATCGATTCGATTTACGGTATCGGTGCGAAAGTTGGGAATCACCACGGTTTTGTCCAATGCGGGGTTTAGCGTCAATGTGCGGATCATGATACCGACTCCTTTATATAAGAAAATGAGACACATTGTATACCCTCAACGATAGCAGAGCCATGGTGCCTTGTCAAATGCCGCTTTTGCGAATGGTAATAGGTGTTCCTTCTCACACGGCAGGAAAAGCGTTTTTTCCAACTTGACTTTTTCCGGTTCGGGAGATATTCTTTACAAGGGTTTGGCCCATAAGGAAAAACATTCTGGTGTATGATAGAAAGGAATTCGATCACGATGGAGGCAAATGCCAATCAAGTAGCAACGAAATTGCGGCAACAGTTGTCGCCGCAGAGTGCCAAAAAGAATATCGACTTTTTTCTTCTGCTGAATGCAGGGCTGTTTGCCACGGCGGCCGGTATCCATTTCTTTAAGACACCGAATCATTTTGCCTTTGGCGGCACATCCGGGTTGTCCATTATTTTGTCGACCCTGTTCCCCACTTTGCCGGTGGGCACTTTTATGTGGATTGTGAACGCTGTGCTGGTGGTGCTCGGCTTTGTCTTCTTGGGCGTTCGCGCCATGGGGTGGACGATTTATTCGTCCTTCGCGCTCTCCTTTTATGTCAGCCTGTGCGAAGCGGTTTTCCCCATGCAGCACGCCATGACGGACGACACCCTTCTGGAACTTTGCTTTGCCGTTATCCTGCCGGCCGTGGGCAGTGCCATTGTATTCAATATCGGGGCATCTACCGGCGGTACCGACATTGTGGCAATGATCCTGAACAAATACACAAGCCTGGAAATAGGACGGGCTTTGTTGGTTAGCGATCTGGGAATCGTTCTGGTAGCAGCTTATCTTTACGGCCCAAAAACCGGACTGTATTGTATTCTGGGCATGATTCTGAAATCGACGGTGGTGGACAGCGCCATCGAAAGTCTGAACCTGCGCAAGGTGTGTACTGTGGTTACCCATGACCCGGAACCGGTACGAAACTTTATTGTGAACGAGCTGAACCGTTCTGCCACCGAACAATTGGCCAGCGGTGCCTATACGCATAAAGAAATCCATGTACTGATGACGGTTCTGACCCGACATCAGGCGGCATTGTTGCGGAACTTCCTGCGTTCCACTGATCCCCACGCTTTCATTACCATTGTGAACAGCAGTGAGATTATCGGTAAGGGCTTCCGTTCCATCTGAGAAAACCATACAAAATCAAAACCGCCGCGAGCCAAATGCCCGCGGCGGTTGTTTTATTCATACTTCTTTCCAACAATATACATGGGAATAAACAGTCCACCTATAATCGCAATCAGGCACAAGGAAAAAATGGCGGGAGCCGGAACATGGAGCAGTAACAGAACCAGCCGAATCCATGGAAACAGAATCAGATAGGAAATACCCCATATCTGACCCGCCCGCAGCATGTGGGGCCAGTTGCGGTTGTTGAAGTGCACACCGACCAGGTTCATGCGAAAGATGCCATCGCTTATTGCGGAAATCCGGGCTTGGTCATAGATGTCGGCAAGTCGCTGCTGTGCAAACAGGCAAAAGTATCCTCCGAAACCGGCCAATATCCCCATATAGGTAAAATATAACTCATCGAACAAGCCCAGTTTCACGGTGGCGAGACTGCTCACAACGGCGATGACCAGGGCGGCGAGATAGAAAAGCGGGACGGTCCGTTCGGTTTGCCACACGCGCTTGATCGGGGATGTGTCAAATCCGATGGCGGTCTGAACAGCCTTTTCCGCGTCATCCGGCGTCAGGGATTTGTCGCCGTTTTTGCGGCACAGCAAAAGTTCTGTCACGGTGACACCCAGTAGCTCGGCCAGGGGGATCAAGAGCGCTGTATCCGGGATACTGGTACCGGTTTCCCATTTGCTGACGGCTTTGTCTGAGACATACAGCTTTTCGGCCAGCTCTTTCTGGGTATAGCCCTTTTCTTTTCTGCGTGCGGCGACAAAGGCCCCGAACTCCTTTTTGTCGATGTTGTACATGGCGGTATCCCCTTTCCTGAAAATATCATACCGGCAAAAGGGAAAAAGTTCAACCGAATGACAGTAGATTGTTCGTGTCTTCGCGTTTTTCGCGCATAAGAAGGCCCGGTCACCTTCAAGAGGCAACCGGGCCTTTTTCGGAATGAAACTTACTGTTCGTCTTCGCAGAATGCCTTGAAGGTCAGATAAGCCATGTACACATCCGCCTTGGAAACAACTTCGAAGGGAGAATGCATGGAGAGAACGGGAACGCCGATGTCGATGGTATCGATATCCTGGTTGGCCACATACTTGGCAACCGTTCCGCCGCCGCCCAGGTCGATCTTGCCCATCTCACCGATCTGCCAGATAACATTGTTGGAATCCATCAGATGCGTCAGATAGCTGACAAGCTCAGCGCTGGCATCGCTGGTGGAAGACTTGCCGCGGGAACCGGTGTACTTGTAGATGGCAACACCGCGACCGGCATAAGTGCCGTTGTCCGGTTCGAAGGCATCGTCATAGCTGGGGTCATAGGCGGCGGTGACGTCGGCAGACAAGCACTTGGAAGCCTTGCATGCCGTGATATAGTCAACCCCCTGGGCGGCACACAGCTGCTGCAGGAAGTGGAAGGTATACATGCTGTTCAGGCCGGTGACGCCGTCAGAACCCACCTCTTCCTTGTCGGTCAGGACGCAGACACTGGTGTAAGCCGGAGAAACGGTGGTGATTTCCGCCATCAGAGCCGGATAAGCATCCACACGGTCGTCATGGCCGTAGGCACCGATCATGGAGCGGTCCAGCCCCACATCGCGGGCGGTAAAAGCCGGCACGATTTCGATTTCGGCACGGGTGAAGTCGCTCTCGGTGATGCCGTAGGTCTCGTTAAGCATTCCCAGCACGTTCAGCTTGACGCGATTCTCCACGTCCTTGTCCTCGATGGGATCGGAGCCGATGAGAATGTTCAGATTTTCGCCGGTAATGGCCTCAGGCAGCTTCTTTTCGTTCTGCTTGGCTGCCAGGTGCGGAAGGAGGTCGGTGATGCAGAAAACGGGATCGCTGGGGTTTTCACCGATGCAGATCTCGGCGCTGGTGCCGTCGGCACGATACACCACGCCGTGGATGGACAGCGGAATGGTCGCCCACTGATACTTGCGAACACCACCGTAGTAGTGGGTACGCAGATAGGCCAGGCTCTTCTTCTCAAACAGGGGCACCGGACGCAGGTCCAGACGGGGAGCGTCCACATGGGCGATGTTCAGATGGAACCCTTCCGCCAGACTCTTGCGGCCGATGGTGGCGGCCAGCACGCACTTCTTGCGGTTGATCATGTAAACCTTGTCGCCGGGGTTCAACTGCTGGCCGGGCACAAAAGGCTTGTAGCCGGCGCCGCGGAGCAGCTCTTCACTGTAGGCCACCACTTCCCGCTCGGTCTTGGCGGCGTTCAGAAACTGTTTGTACCCCTCGCAGAATTCGTGGGCTGCCGCCATCTGATCGGGCGCGCAGTCGGCCACGGTTTCATTTTTGTAAAGGAGCTTCTCCAGTTCCTTCCCACTTTTCTTTCCCATAATATTTGGTACGTCCTTTCACAAAAATTATCTATAATGCGGCAATGCAAAACATTGCCGGCCTCTTATTGGGAGGTATAGATTTCCTGATATTTCTTATAGCTGGTTGTGATCTTGTGTACATATTGGCGCATCTGCGGGTACGGAAATTCATCCAACGTCTTCCCGTCGGAGGAATAGTCACTGTTTTTCAGCAATTCGCTCACCGCAGTAACTCCGTTGTGATACGCTGCGGCCGCGGTAGATAGATCTTCAAACTTCAGCAGGCAATAAGCCACAAAATAACTGCCGAAACGGATGTTGGTTTCCGGGTCATACAGGTCCTCAAAAGTGAGTGCCTCGGTGGGAGCAATCTTGGACTTGATCCAGTCGAAGGTCACTTCGGTGATCTGCATTAGACCGCGGGCCCCCACGGCGGATTCGGCGTACGGATCAAAATTGCTTTCTGTCCGGATAAATGCATACAACGTCAGCGGGTCAAGATCATATTTATCGGCGTAATACTCGACGTATTCGCTGTATTTGCGAGGATAGCGCAATTCATCAATTTCACTGTGCCTTACCGAAAAGACCAGGCTGCCCGCAACCAACAGCACAGCCAGCAGCCAAACCAGCCGGATAATACCTCGCGCGGGGCGGGGCATGGCATCAGTTTGCATCTGTCTTTTCTTCATAAGCCTCCTTTCCGGAACAGGACATCAGGATTCCTGCTCCAGTTGGTGTAGAAGGGCAATCGCTCTTTCCTGCAGTCGTTCAGGAGTTTCGTCATTTTCAAGAACAAATGTGGCGGCGTCCCGCAAAACCTGTTCCGGCGTCTGGGCGTCCAATCGACGGCGTGCCATGGCGGGGGCAATTCCGTCCCGTGCACAGATTCGCGCCACGCTTTGTTCGTAGGGGGCTGTGATCACCAACAGTTGATCGCAGCGGGAAGCAAAAGGTGTTCCCACAATCACGGCGCCATCCACAAAGGCAAGCCGGGCACCGGCCCGTTCGGCCTCTTGCAGGCGGGCGTCGATGCGGCGCAAGATTTCCGGATGGGTAATGTCGGTCAGTTTGGCGGTTCCCTCGGGGGTGGCAAAGGCACGGTCTGCCAACAGCCGACGCCGAACCGCTCCCGACTCATCTACAATATCAGAACCGAACGCATTTTGCAACTGGTTTATGCAGACGGATCCCGGCTCCAGAACTTCTCTGGCCACCAGATCCGCGTCGATGCAGGGATATCCCTGGGCGGCAAACAGCCGCGTCACGCTGGACTTCCCGCATCCGGAACGGCCGGTAATACCGATAATTTTCATAGTTCCTCCACACGGAAAGCGGCTGCGCGCAGCAGACGGTTGTATACAGCCATGGAAACGCCGTTGCTCAAGGGACAACGGGCATATACCACCTGTGCGCCCTGTTTGTCGCATTCCCGCAAGGCCGTAAACAGGTGATGCGCCTGGGAGGCGCCGTCCCCGTTGGTGCCGTACTCAATGGCCGGAACCGGCAGGTCCTTCCCTTCCCCGTCAAAGCACATGGCAAACACACCGGGGGCGGCGTGTTCCTGCAGATAGGCTTTGTATTTTTCAAAATCACCTTTCAGGATGGTTACCTGTGCCTTGGGAGCATAGTGCTTGTACTTCATTCCGGGAGAACGGGCGGTTTCGCCGGGACGCAGTTTTTCCAGAATTGCATGGGAAACCAGCACTTCTTCTCCCAGCACTTCCTCCATCTGCTCCTTGGTCACATAACCGGGACGCAGCAGGACCGGGTGTTCCCCGCTGACGGAAACAACGGTGGACTCCACCCCTACATCCGAATCGCCGCCATCCAGAATCAGCGGCAGGCGTCCGTCCATGTCTGCCAGGGTATCCGCCGCATTGGTGGGACTGGGACGTCCGGACAGATTGGCGGAAGGCGCCGCAAAGGCGACACCAGACGCCCTGATGACGGCCTGTACCACCGGATGAGAAGGCATACGGATGCCCACCGTATCCAGCCCGGCGCAGGTAACGTCGGAAACTTCCGGACCGCGCGGCATGACCATGGTCAACGGTCCGGGCCAGAAGGCCTTGGCCAAGCGGTAAGCCCGTTCCGGCACTTCCGATACCAGCCCATGGAGCATCTCCATTCCGCAAATGTGAACGATCAGCGGGTTGTCCTGCGGGCGGCCTTTGGCCAGAAAAATTTTTTTGACGGCTTCTCCGTTCCGTGCGTCGGCAGCGATTCCGTATACGGTCTCGGTGGGCAGCGCCACCAGGTCACCGCGGCGCAGAAGGTCGGCCGCCAGCTTGATGCTTTCTTCATTGACAGGCAAAACCTGTGTCTGCATAGTTTCCATCATCCTTCTTAGAATCCGGAGTTCTCTCCGGCATTCATCTGTTTCAGTTTTTGCTCACGATCGGCCAGAAGCAACGGCTCCACAATCAGATCCAGGTTGCCGTTGAGCACTTCGTCCAATTTATAGAGTGTCAGCCCGATGCGATGGTCGGTCACACGACCCTGGGGAAAATTGTAGGTCCGGATGCGCTCGCTGCGGTCCCCGCTGCCTACCTGGCTTTGCCGACGTGCATTATATTCCTGATCATATGCTTCCTGCTTTTGCTGCAGAAGGCGGCTGCGCAATACCTTGAGCGCCCGCTCCTTGTTTTCCCGTTGGCTGCGCTGGTCCTGGCATTCCACCACGGTACCGGTGGGCAGATGGGTCACGCGGATGGCGCTGGAAGTTTTGTTGATGTGCTGTCCGCCGGCGCCGGAAGAACGGAATGTGTCAATGCGCAGATCTTTGGGGTCCAGCTCGAACTCCACTTCCTCGGCTTCGGGCATGACAGCCACTGTGGCCGCCGACGTCTGAATCCGTCCTTGGGTTTCCGTTTGCGGTACACGCTGCACACGGTGAGCACCGCTCTCGAATTTCAGGCGGCTGTATACGCCGCTTCCCTCGATAGAAAATATGATCTCCTTGATGCCGCCCAGTTCGGTTTCGTTGCACTGGACGGTTTCGCATGTCCAGCCGCGCCGGGCGGCATACATGGTATACATGCGCCACAGATCCCGGGCGAAGAGTCCGGCCTCCTCTCCCCCGGTGCCGGCACGGATCTCCATGATGATGCTTTTGTCATCGTCGGCATCTTTGGGCAGCAGAAGCAGCCGGATATTTTCTTCCAGTGCCGACAGGCTTTCCCTGTTTTTGCGCAGTTCCTGCTGTACCATATCGATGAAGAGAGGATCGGCACCTTCTTCCCGAAGCGCTTCCTGCTCTTCTTCTATTTCCTGCCGCAACACATACCAGGCGCGCCAGCTTTCCACCAAGGGGGTCAGTTCTTTGTAGTCTTTTACCAGCGCAGCGTAAGCTTTCTGGTCGGCAGTTCCTTCCGGATTGCTGAGCCAATGAGAAATCTCTTCGTATCTGCGCGCAATTTCGTGCAATTCTTCAAACATAACGTGCGGAAATTCCTTTGCTTTGTTTCGTTAAACGGGTAAAAAAGGCAAAAGAAAAATTCCGCTACAATTCCTGACCGTCACGCAGGATTTTTTTGATGTTTTTCTCAATCTTTACGCGGGGCAGCATGATCTCATGTCCGCACTTCTGGCAGCGAATCTTGAAATCCATGCCCACGCGCAATACATCGAACCGGTTCGCACCGCAAGGGTGCGGCTTTTTTGTCTGGATCACATCACCGACCCGTACATCCAAAATGCTCACCGCCCTTACAAATTCTTCGCCTTTTATTATATACCATGCAGGCGTTTTTGCAAATATCTCCATCCCAAACCACATACATTTGAATGACCGCACACGCGGAATACACAATACAGAGAGGACAAACAAATGCTTGAATATCGTGCCGAAGGCCTTTGCCGCAATGCCAACCATCTTACCCCGGAAGAACTGGAACGCTGCCGTCAGACGGGAGAAGTGCTGCAGAGCACAGCACTGGCGTTTGATACGGCGCACCGCCTGCGCTTTGAAATCTGTGGCAGGCGCGGTATTATGCCCTTTGAGGAGTGTCTGGATGTACAGCCCGGGGAACCGATCAAGGACATCGCCGTTCTGACCCGTGTGGGACGGCCCACCTGCTTCGTGATTACCGGAAGCACCCAGGAGGACGGCGAAACCGCCTATCTGCTTTCCCGGGCAAAAGCCCAGCATGCCTGCCGGAAAAATTACCTGGATCTGCTGGAAAACGGCAGCGTGATTCCCTGCACGGTGACCCATATTGAAAATTTCGGCGCATTCTGTGATGTGGGCTGCGGCATTTCGGCGTTGCTGCCCATTGATTGTCTGTCTGTTTCCCGCATATCCAGTCCTGCTGACCGCGTGCAGGTAGGCCAGCAGTTGCTGTGTGCCGTAAAAAGCCGGGATGTGCAGGGAAGGATCGTGCTGACCTTGCGGGAATTGCTGGGCACATGGAGCGAAAACGCAGCCTGTTTTGCGGCCGGTGAAACAGTGGTGGGAATTGTGCGCAGTGTGGAAGAATACGGTGTATTCATTGAGATTGCACCCAATCTGGCCGGGCTGGCTGAGCCTGATAAAACCTTGCATGCCGGCCAGGCCGTCAGCGTGTACATCAAAAGCATTCTGCCGGACAAAATGAAGATCAAGTTGGTGGTGGTCAACAAAACATTGAGCCAGCCCATGCGATTTGAACCCCACTACTTTGTCACCCGTGGCCGGATCCGGCGCTGGACCTACTCTACGCCGCAAAGCCGCAAACAGATCGAAACGGTTTTTTAATGCCGGATCAGGCGCAAGAGCGCGCTTGTCACACCCGGATACTTGCGTTATAATAAGTATCAGGAATACAATGAACAGGAAGTGATTGCCATGGCGGACGTGTTTACCGCAGGGGTCAAGCCCGGCGGACTGACCAACAGCACCGAGATCCGCATCCTTTTGTGTTATCTCATCAAAACTGCCGGTCCCGTCACCCGTGAGACCCTGGAAGGCGCCTTGCTGCAGGAAGAGCTGGTCAATTACTTTGAATTTGCCAATGCTTTGGGCGAACTGGAACACCAAAAACTGGTGACCATCGAGGATAAAGGATACAAGATTACCCAAAAGGGAGCCAATGTGGCCGAAACCCTGGGATACGACCTCCCACGCAGTGTGCGAGAAAGCGCCATTCTCGCGGTGATTCGCCTGCAAAGCTGGGCTCACCGCGCAGCGCAGAATCACGCAACCGTGGAGCATGATGCCAATGGGTATCGGGTGGTGTGCATGATCCGCGACGAAGGCCAACCGGAAAGTTTCCGGTTGGAATTGGCAATGCCGGACGCAATGACAGCAGAAGAGGTCAAGAACCGATTCATAGCGCGCGGCAGTCAGATCTACATGTCCTTCCTGGAAGGACTCACCCAGCCGCTGTCGGACAATGACCGCCCACCGGCGGCAGCCCGCTAAACCGGTCATCAAGAAAAACAGAAAGGACCTTCCAGACGGATTTTTCCCGTACAGGAAGGTCCTTGTTTTTTTGTGGGAATATTGGTTACTGGGCGCCCAGATAGGCCTTGCGCACTTCGATGTTGTTGGCCAGCTCAGTGGCCTCCCCTTCCATCTTGATGGTGCCGGTTTCCAGCACGTAGGCACGGTTGGCGATTTCCAGCGCCATCTTGGCGTTCTGTTCCACCAGCAGCACGGTTACGCCGTTGCGGTTGACGTCGCGGATAATCTTGAAAATTTCCTTGACCAGCAGCGGAGACAGACCCATGGAAGGTTCGTCCAGCAGCAGCATCTTCGGGCGGCACATCAGTGCGCGGCCGATGGCCAGCATCTGCTGTTCGCCGCCGGAAAGGGTGCCGGCCGGCTGGCTGCGGCGTTCCTTCAGCCGCGGAAGCAGGTCATATACCATGTCAAAATCGGATTGGATGGCATCCTTGCCGTCACGACGGGTATAAGCGCCCATCTGCAGGTTCTGCTGCACGGTCAGACCGCTGAACACACGGCGGCCTTCCGGAACCTGTGCCAAACCCAGGCGGATGATCTTGTGGGCTTCCATCCGGCTGATGGTTTGACCACAGTATACAATCTCACCGCTTTTGGGTTTGAGCAGGCCGGAGATAGCATGCATGGTGGTGGTTTTGCCGGCGCCGTTGGCACCGATCAGAGTGACAATTTCCCCTTCATCCACGTGGAAAGAGACGTCGCGAATGGCATGAATGGAGCCGTAAAATACGTTGATGTTCTTGACAGCGAGCATTTCCCCCATCGTTAGTCACCTCCCAGATATGCCGCAATTACCTTGGGGTTGTTGCGGATGGATTTACCGTCGCCATGGGCAATCACGCGGCCGTAGTCCAGCACCGTGATTTCTTCACAGATGCCCATGACAAAGTTCATGTCGTGCTCGATCAACAGAATGGCAATGCCGAACTGATCGCGAACACTGCGCACGGTGTTCATCAACTCTGCAGTTTCGTTGGGGTTCATGCCGGCAGCGGGCTCGTCCAGCAACAGCAGTTTCGGATTGGTGGCCAGGGCGCGGGCAATTTCCAGCTTGCGCTGTTTGCCATAAGGCAGCTGAGATGCCTTGAGGGAAGCTTCGCCGTCCAAATCAAAGATTTTCAGCAGCCGAAGGGCTTCGCGGTCCATCTGGTGTTCCTTCTCCTTGTAGGAAGGAAGGCGCAGTATGCCGGTCCACATGCTGTAGCGAATCTGGTTGTGCAGGGCTACCTTCACGTTGTCCAGGACCGTCATGTCGCTGAACAGGCGGATGTTCTGGAAGGTACGGGCCACACCCGCCTTGCTGATCAGATCCGGGCTTTTGCCCGTGATGTCCTTGCCGTCCAGCACGATATTGCCCTCGGTGGGGGTATATACACCGGTCAGCATATTGAACACGGTGGTCTTGCCGGCGCCGTTGGGGCCGATCAGACCATACAGATGTCCCTTTTCGATTTTCAGGTCCAACTGCGCAACCGCCTGCAGGCCGCCGAAGGCAATGCCCAGGTTACTTACTTCCAGCAGTGCCATCATTGCACCTCCTTAGCCTTGGATGGATTGAACCGACTGCGGAAACCGTCCATAACACGCTTGCGCCAGGCTACGACCTGAGGGCTCTGGCTGAAGATCATCACCACAATCAGAACGATGGCATAGATCAGCATGCGGTAGTCATTGACAGCGCGCAGCAGTTCAGGCAGTACGGTCAACAGAGCAGCCGCAATGACCGAACCGCGGATATTGCCGATACCGCCCAGCACCACAAATACGAGAATCAGGATGGAGGTGTTGTAGTCGAACTTCTTGGCAACCAGAGAAGAGTAGTTCAGAGAATACAGCACACCGGCAATACCGGCAAAAACGGCAGAAGTAATAAAAGCCATCAGCTTATATTTGGTGATGTTGATGCCGACACTGCGGGCTGCAATCTCGTTGTCGCGGATGGATTCAATGGCACGGCCGGCGCGGGAATTGATCAGGTTGAGGATCACTAGCAAAGTCAGGATCACCAATACAATACCGATGGTAAAGGTGGAGGCTTTCTTGATACCGGTGATGCCCATGGCGCCGTTGATCAGCGTGGTGCCGGAAGGATCCATGTTCATGGAAGCGGCGTCCTTGAAAGAGATATGAAGGCCAGTGGAATCATACCCCAGGTAGCAGGCGTTCATGACGTTCTTGACAATTTCACCGAAAGCCAGGGTGACGATGGCCAGGTAGTCGCCGGACAGGCGAAGAACCGGCACGCCGACAATAAAGCCGAACAAACCGGCAACCACGCCGCCCACAACAAAGGAAAGTACCAGCCCCAGCCAGTTGGGCACTTGTCCGTACAAAACAGTCCAGATGATGGTACCGGAAAACGCGCCGACACTCATGAAGCCGGCATGGCCCAGACTCAGTTCGCCCAGAATGCCCACTGTCAGGTTCAGCGAGATAGCCAGGATCACATAAGCGCAGATGGGAACCAGCTGACCGGACAAAGAACTGGTCAGAAGCCCCATGGCGGACAGGATCTGAATGACCACATAAAACCCGATCACGATGCCAAAGGTGATGAGATTGTTTTTGGTCGTTTTACGCATATTTTTCAAGCGAAACATCCTCACCCCTCCTTTATACCTTGACATTGACCTTCTTGCCCAGCAAGCCGGTGGGCTTGACAAGCAAGACGATGATCAGAACCAGGAACACGATGGCATCGGACAACTGGGTGGAAATGTAGGCTTTGCTCAGGTTCTCAATCACACCCAGCAGAACGCCGCCCAGGAAGGCGCCGGGAATGGAGCCGATGCCGCCGAAAACGGCTGCCACAAAGGCTTTGATGCCGGGCATGGCACCGGTGGTGGGCTGCAAGGTCGGATAGGAGGAGCACAGCAGTGCACCGGCAACGGCGGCCAGAGCAGAACCGATGGCAAAGGTCAGGGAGATGGTGGCGTTTACGTTGACGCCCATCAGCTGAGCAGCGCCGCGGTCCTCGCTGACGGCCTGCATGGCATGGCCGGCGGAGGTGTGGTTGATGAAATACAGCAAGGCCACCATAATGACGATGCAGGCCAGAATGGTTACGATGGTCTCGGCCGAAATGGTCAGCTGCCCGTCAAACAGACGCAGCGGCTTGAAAATGGAAGAATTGGCCACAACAGACGGGAAACTCTTGGGGTTGGATGTCCACATCAGCTGGGCTACCTGCTGAAGCAGATAGCTTACACCGATGGCCGTAATCAGAACAGCCAGAGAAGGGGCTTCCCGAAGAGGACGATAGGCCACACGCTCCACCAGAACGCCCAGCACAGTGCAGACGATCATGGACAGAATAATGGCAGCGGCCGGGTTCCAGCCGAAGGAACCGAAGGTAAAGAAAACCACATAACTGCCGATCATGATGACATCGCCATGGGCAAAGTTCAGCATCTTGGCGATGCCGTACACCATTGTGTAGCCCAGTGCAATCAGAGCGTACACACTGCCCAGGCTGATGCCGTTGATCAGGTAGGACAAAAATTGCATCCTTTAATACACCTCAAATCTTAAAACGATTGCCCGCCGTGTCAAGAAGCACGGTCACGACACCATTTTACCATAGATGCCGTTTGCAGACAATAATTTTGGCCGCCAGGGCATCCGGGTTCCCACAGGAACCAAAAAAAGACAAAGAGGGCTGCCGAACCAAAATTCGGACAGCCCCCTTTGGCAAAACATTTCGCTTTTCAGGTAACAGAACCGCCACCGAAATTATTCAGCGGTCTGATAAGCACCGTCATGGACAACGTACACACGCGGAGGCTTGTTGACGGTACCGTCAGCGGCCCAGGTCTGGCCCTCACCGGTGGTGCCGTTGAAAGTCATGGTGGTGAATTCAGTCTTCAGAGCCTCGCACATATCGCTGAAGCTCATATCGCCGTTGATGCTGCCGTTCTGCACGCACTGATAAATGGCGTAAACGCAGTCATAAGCATCAGCCGCAAACTGGATCGGGGTTTCATTGTAAGCGGCTTCATAAGCAGAAACAAACTTCTGGGTGGTTTCGTCGGTAGCGGTGGCGGAGAAGGGGCACAGCAGCATCAGGCCTTCTGCCAGAGAGGTATCAAAGCCTTCGATGGTCAGGATGCCGTCCATACCGTCGCAGCCAAAGAAGGTGGGCTTATAACCGACCTTGTCGGCGGCAATCAGAATCTGGGAAGCTTCGTTGTAGTAGATGGGCAGGAAAACCAGATCGGCACCGGCATCCTGGCACTTGGCAACCTGGGTGGACAGGTCGCTCTTGTTATCGCTGGTAAAAGCTTCAGCGGTCACCACTTCCAGGCCCTTGGCTGCGGCTTCCTCGGCAAAAGCGTTATAGATACCCATGGAATAAGCATCGGAAGAATCGTAGATAACACCGATCTTGGTGCCCAGGCCCTTCTCAGCAATGTAATCGGCGGAAACAATGCCCTGGTTGGGGTCGGTGAAGCACATCTGGAAGACGTTGTCGCCGGTCTCCACCACATCCACAGCGGAAGCGGAAGGCGTCAGCATGAACATATTGTCATTAACGGCTTCGCCCGCAACGGAAAGGCTGGGGGTAGAAGTGACAGTGCCCAGCAGAACCTGCATGCCCCAGTCCTTCAGGGTGTTGTAAGCATTCATGGACTTTTCGGCATCATGCTCGTCATCCTCAAACTTGAGTTCGAAGACGGTCTTGCCGGCGGCAGCGTTGATTTCGTCAACAGCCAACTGCTCGCCTTGCATAACGGCAATGCCGTAGCTGGCAGCGGATCCGGTGGTGGGGCCGATGCCGCCCAGTTTGATGGGGGTGCTGCCGTCGGCATTGGAAGCCTCGGCGGTAGCGGCTGCATCGCCGGTGCTGGCGGCAGCGGAAGAACCGTTGCTGTCACCGGTGGCGCCACAGGCTGCCAGGCTCAGAACCATGGCGGAAGCCAAAGCTGCACTGATAAGCTTTTTCATAGATATTTCCCTCCTAATACTTCACGACGTCTGCCGCAATTTCTTGCAGGCGGGGCCGCACATGCCCGACGTCGTTATATAAAGGTATTATAGTCTTCCCTATCAGATTCTTCAATGTATTAAATCGACATAGTTTATTTACATATTTTTCATTTTATTAGTCGTTTCTCACAAAGAACGATTACAAAAGTTTAACATTTCGTCGTCTTGCTTATAGGATTTCTCTTTTTTCTTGTAAAAGGATTGCAAAATGTGTCGGGATTCGGCATAATAGTAACAATAGGATGAAAGGGGTATAGAAAGTTCGATGAAATTATTGGAAGAACGTATTCGAAAGGATGGACAGGTACGCCCGGGCAACGTGCTCAAAGTGGACTGCTTCCTGAATCATCAGCTGGATGTGGAGCTTTTGGACGAAATCGGTGCCGAGTTCAAACGGATTTTCGGCAAAGAGGGCGTCAACAAGATTCTGACCATTGAGGCTTCCGGCATCGCCATTGCCTGCATGACCGCGCGGCATTTTGATGTGCCTGTGGTTTTTGCCAAAAAAGCAAAGAGCAAAAATATTGACGGCGATGTGTTTACTTCCAAAGTTCAGTCTTATACATATGGCAAGGAGTATGAAATCACCCTGGCCAAAAAGTTCCTGGGCCCTGAAGATCGGGTTCTGATTCTGGATGACTTCCTCGCCAACGGCAAGGCCATGCGCGGTCTTCTCGATGTGTGCAAGCAGGCTGGTGCCACCGTTGTCGGCATTGGCGTCTGCATCGAAAAGGGCTTCCAGAACGGCGGCCAGGAGCTGCGCGACGAGGGCTACAAGCTGGCCAGTCTGGCCATTGTGGACCGGATGGAAGATGACGGGACACTGGTATTCCGCCCGCAGGAATAAAAAGTCATGAAAGAGGAGTGTCCGCTTTACTGCTGGGCACTCCTCTTTTTATTTTCTGAATCCCGACAAGTGGGCACTCCCCTGCTGGCTGATCAGACGGGTTGCAAAGAAAAAGAGAGGCACATTTTTGTGCCTCTCTTTTTAGTTATATAGCCGCGTAAATGTTTAGGGGCAACATAATTTGTCACGAAGTGCGTGTTAATTTGTCAAAGAAGGGGGAAAAAGAAGAAGGATGAAGAGGTTTGAATCGCTCGTGAGCAGAGCGAGAAATATGTAGGGAGCGCCTGGTGGGAGGCGCCGGCTGCTGGGGGTGGATGGGGCCTCCCGGCGGGGATTTTAAGGAATGATTGGGATAGATGAAGAGCTTTGTTGTCGTTCCTCGAAGAGAATAATTAACGATTAGTCGATGAATAATTGCGGCTTCCGATGCGTGGTAGTGTCAACATTCTTTCGCAAATTTAGTTTGCAGTCTCTGGAATAAATGAGGTCAGCCAGCAATAGAGGCATCCTCAATGGCCGCCTCCAAGTGCTTCATGTTCATGTACTTTTTGTTGCCCCACTGAGTACCTGCCACATGGCGTAGCCGGGCACAAACCAGCATAAGGGCGGAATTGCCGTCCGGAAAACTACCCACCACGCGAGTGCGGCGGCGGATTTCCCGGTTCAGCCGTTCAATGACATTGTTGGTGCGGATACGGGTCCAGTGTTCGCTGGGAAAATCGCAGTAGGTCAGCGTTTCTTCGATGCCGTCCTCCACCTTCTTGGCTGCTTCTTTCAGTTTCATAGAGCGCAGTTCCTCTACCACGGCTTTGGCCCTCTCGCGGGCAGCTTTCTTGCTTTCTTGGGCGTGGATCGCTTTGAGCATCTTGCCCACCAGCTTTGCCTTGGAGCGCGGTGTAACAGCAAATACGTTCCGGTAAAAGTGGACTGTACACCGTTGGTATTTGGCCTCGGGAAACACTTCACCCACTGCTTCCAGCATACCAAGGCACTTGTCACCAACCACCAATTTAACCCCATCCAGACCACGGCCGCGGAGCCACTGAAAGAAATTGACCCAACTGGCCTTGTCTTCTTTCATGCCCTCGGCTGCACCAAGAACCTCACGGTAGCCATCCTCGTTGACCGCAATGGCTACCAGAATAGCTACATTTTCGAACTCTCCACCCCAGTTGCGGCGCAGGTAGATTCCATCCACATAGACATACGGATACCGTCCTCCTTGCAAAGGGCGGTTCCGCCAATCCTCAATGTGAACATACGCTTTCTTGTTCAGCTCGCTAATGGTGGATGGCGACACCTTGCTGCCCCACAGGGCCTCGGTAATATCCTCCACGCGCCGGACGGATACGCCTGCCAGATACATCTCAATGAGAGCTTCTTCCACGCTGCTTTCACGGCGGCGATACCGCTCAATGATGGCGGTCTCAAAGGAGATTCCCTTGAGCTTGGGCACCTTGAGTGTGACGTCTCCGGAAGTGGTAGTGAGATTACGGTTGTAGTGGCCACTGCGGTAGCCTTGGCGCTGCTCATTGCGCTCATACCGGGCAGCTTGGGTCAGCTTGTTGGCCTCTGCCTCCAGCAGCTCATTGAGCGTCTCTTCTACACTGCCTCGCACGAGTTCCTTGAGCTGCCCCTTGATAACTTCCTCGTTTAGCTGTACAATCTTTTCAGGCATGGTTTGCTGTCTCCTTTCGAATGGTGGTGTCGCAACTTCATTCTAACAGAGATCTGCAAACCATGTCTCTTTTTATTTACTTTTCAATTTGCGAAACTTATTCTACCTTATCCGATGCGTTTCCCGCTCACCCATGAAAGGCGGCGCGGGCTGGGTATCGGAGTATTTGAAGAACTTTGGTCCCCTCCCCTTTCTGACAAACAAAAAAAGAGTAGTGCGAGGAAAAACCTCTACACTACTCTTCTATATGCGTTTTATGACAAATTATTTTTGCTTCTGTGACAATTTAATTTGCCCCTGGACACAAAATCAGCCCTTGATAGCAGCAGCAACTTCGGCAGCAAAGTCCTCGTTGCGCTTTTCCAGGCCCTCGCCCTTGATGAAGTGGGTGTACTCGACGATCTTGATATCGCCGCCCAGCTCCTTGGCGGTGGCAGCAACATACTTGTTGACGTCCATGTTGCCGTCCTTGATGAAAGCCTGATCCACCAGGCAGTTCTCCTTGTAGAACTTGCCCAGCTTGCCGATGGCCATCTTTTCCTTGATGGCATCGGGCTTGTTGGCGGTCTTGGGATCGTTGGCCATCTGGGCCAGGATGATCTCCTTCTCCTTGTCAATGACGGAAGCCGGCACAGCAGCCTCGTTCAGGTAGCTGGGGTTGGCAGCTGCAACCTGCATGGCGATATCCTTGCCGAAAGCAGCAAAGCCTTCCTTGGCAGCCACTTCATCGGAGGTGTCGAACTTCACGATAACGCCGTGGGTGCCGCCGCCGTGGACGTAAGCGGCGCAATGGCCCTCATAGCGGGCAAAACGACGGACCTTGATGTTCTCCTTGATGACCAGGATCAGGGCCTTCAGGGCATCGTCAACGGTGCCTTCGCCCATCTTGCAGCCCATCAGAGCGTCCACGTCGGCCGGGTTGGACTCGGCGATGACGTCGGCCAGGTTCTTGGTGAACTCAACGAACTTATCGTTCTTGGCAACGAAGTCGGTCTCGGCATTCACTTCGACCACAACGGCGCAGTTGGGATAAGAAACGGCATAGACCATGCCTTCGGCAGCAATGCGGCCAGCCTTCTTGGTGGCGGTGGCCAGGCCCTGCTCACGCAGAATCTCAATGGCCTTGGCGAAGTCGCCGTCAGCCTGGGTCAGAGCCTTTTTGCACTCCATCATGCCGCAGTCGGTCTGCTTGCGCAGTTCCATAACGTCCTTAGCAGAAATAGCCATAACGTATCGTCCTTTCTTTGAAAAAAGTCAGCGTTGAATCGGATCGTACTGCTTCAGATCAAGCCTCGGCAGTCTCGGCAGCGGCAGGAGCATCCTGCACGCCCTGCTTGCCTTCCAGAGCGGCATCGGCCATGGCGGCAGAGATCAGCTTGACAGCGCGGATAGCGTCGTCATTGCCGGGGATGACGTAATCGATCTCATCGGGATCGCAGTTGGTATCGACAATGGCCACGATGGGGATGTGCAGCTTGCGGGCCTCAGAAACGGCAATGCGCTCCTTGTGGGGGTCAACGATGAACAGAGCCTTCGGCAGGGTCTTCATGTCCTTGACGCCGCCCAGGTACTTGTCCAGCTTCTCCATCTCCAGTTCCAGCTTGACAACTTCCTTCTTCGGCAGCAGATCGAAAGTGCCGTCTTCCTGCATGGTCTTCAGCTGCTCCATGCGGTCGATGCGCTTGCGAATGGTGCGGAAGTTGGTCAGCATGCCGCCCAGCCAACGAGCATTGACAAAGTGCATACCGCAGCGGGTAGCCTCATCACGAATAGACTCCTGAGCCTGCTTCTTGGTGCCGACGAACAGGATTTCGCCGCCGTTGGCGGTAGTGTCACGCACGAAGTTGTAAGCCTCATCCAGCTTCTTCACGGTCTTCTGCAGATCGATGATGTAGATGCCGTTGCGCTCGGTGAAGATGTACTTCGCCATCTTGGGGTTCCAGCGACGGGTCTGGTGACCGAAGTGGACACCGGCTTCGAGAAGCTGCTTCATAGAAACGACTGCCATAGTAATTTTCCTCCAAAAATTTAGTTTTACCCTCCGCATCGCGTGATTGTTTTCTAACCTTCCCGTTCCCAAGTATGGACCGTTTGGGCACAAAAAAACAACGCAATGCGTGTGTATTGCCGAAATATAATACCACAATGCCAAAAAGATTGCAAGTGCTTTTTATAAAAACATGACAAATCCGGCCCGGATTGTGCTTTACGGGTTGCAACAGGGCCTTCCCCTGCCATGCCACACAAAAAGACGAAGCCGGATGCAGAACACCGGCTTCGTGAAAAATGCGAACAATCAGATGGAAATGGAGTTGGCCACTTCAATCTCGCTGGGATCGATGGTCTTGTGCATGGACAGCGCCACGTTGACATCGTAGTCCACGATCTTACCGCCGGATACGGCCACAACACGGTTGTAGATGCCCTTGTCCAGCAGGTCGATGGCGTGATACCCCATCAGAGAAGCGTTCACGCGGTCGCGAACCGTGGGAGAACCGCCACGCTGGATATGGCCCAGCACCGTTGCACGGGAATCGACACCGGTGGCAGCCTGAATCTGGTTGGCCAGTTCCTGGGCACCGATGACGCCTTCGGATACAATGATAATGAAGTGTTTTTTGCCGGTGAACTGGGTCTGGCGCATGCGCTGCAGGATGTCCCGCTCAAAATCGAAGGGACGTTCGGGCAGCAACACAGCCAGTGCGCCGGTAGCGATGCCCACATTCAAAGCAATGTACCCGGCGTGATGGCCCATAACCTCGACCACGCTGCAGCGGTCATGGCTCTGCGTGGTGTCGCGCAGTTTGTCGATGGCTTCCACAGCCGTGTTCATGGCCGTGTCGTAGCCGATGGTATATTCACTGCAGGCAATGTCGTTGTCGATGGTGCCGGGGATGCCGATGCAGGGAATGCCCTGATTGGCCAGTGCCCGGGCGCCCATAAAGGAACCGTCGCCGCCGATGACCACAAGGGCATCGATTCCCAGCTCCTTGCAGCGGGCCAGACCCTTGGCCTGACCTTCTTTGGTCTTGAACTCCAGGCAGCGGGCAGTGTACAGAATCGTACCGCCGCGGTGGATGATCTCCGACACGCTGCGGACATTCATCTCGTAGCATTCACCGTTGATCAGTCCATTATAGCCGCGCTGAATGCCCATCATGCGGTAACCGCGGGTGATGCCGGTACGCACGATTGCGCGTACAGCGGCGTTCATACCGGGCGCATCGCCGCCGCTCGTCAGGACGCCGATGGTTTTAATCTCCTTAGCCATAAGATTTCCCTCCCGTTAAATCAAAGGCTTGGCGTTTTATGCTCCGTTTGCGGATCTTCCGCCAACCGGGGGCACGGCCCTTCCCGACCGTGTGTTAAAGGTGTAACAATCCCCCGTAAAGTATTATACCATATGTGTGGCTCGCCAATTATGGATAAATCATGCAAAAGATATGGATTTATTTTGCCGTTTGCTCTTTTACATGGTCCGCTCCCAGAATACGCTGCAGTTCCTTGCGCAAAATGGGAACGTCATTGGCCCAAAGGCTCTGTGGGGCGCGCATGCGCTGGCCGGAATCTTCAAATTTGAAATAGACCGGAGTGGGGCCGTCAAAGATATTCCGAAGAAGATTTTCGATTTTGGCCATTTCCCTGCTGTTGCGCGAAGGTACGAGCAGCCACAGCCCGATGACTTTATGGGGATCGGCCGATCTGGCCTGCCCCGGAAACTGTCCGGCAGGGGTGGCAAATCCTCGGGAAGGATCATACTCATCCACAGGGGCGATATGTTCGGCCACCAGCCGGGTACCCTCATCCTCTTTATAAGAGACACGGCCGGATACCACCACCACCGCATTTTCCTGCAGGTAGGCACGATAGGAGGAAAACACCCGGGGAAACACCAGCAGTTCCATGGTGCCGGTCAGATCTTCCACGGTGGTGAACGCCATCAAGGTGTTGGACTTGGTGGTCATGATTCTGCTTTTGACTACAGTGCA
The DNA here is from genome assembly GCF_016900095.1 of Gemmiger formicilis. Lineage (GTDB taxonomy): Bacteria > Bacillota > Clostridia > Oscillospirales > Ruminococcaceae > Gemmiger > Gemmiger formicilis_A. Next base: position 58,473 of record NZ_JACJJP010000009.1, on the reverse strand, counting down.
CAGCAGCGTCACGGTTTTGTTGTCGAACTCCTTGGCATCGTCCCCGCTCAACTGGGAAATCATACAGGTGGACACCTGCATGATTTTTTCCCGGTAGGCATCCAAAGGATGTCCGGACAGATACAGACCGGATACTTCCTTCTCCATCTTGAGAAGCTCGGAAGTGGGATATTCCGGCAGATCCGGCACTTTGTAATCGTCTGTGGCGGCATCCCCGCTGTTCCCCGCCATGGCGCTGAACAGGTCCAGCTGTCCTTCCAGATTTTGACGAGCGTCTGTTTCTACGCTTTTCAGAATGCCTTCCACGCTCTGCATCATGCCGTGACGGCTGGGTTCCAGCGCGTCAAAAGCGCCTGCCCGGATCAGGTTTTCCAGTGCACGGCGGTTCAGTTCCGCACCGCGCATCCGCTTACAGAAGTCGTACAGACTGCGGAAAGGACGAAGCTTTCTTTCCCGGATGACTCCGTCAATCAGGTTGCGGCCCACACTTTTTACCGCGTTCAGGCCGAAGCGGATGCTGTTGCCGTCGGCTGTAAATCCGCCGCGGGAAATGTTGATGTCGGGCGGCAGCACCTTGATTCCCAGACGCTGGCACTCGGTGGAGTACTCAATCACCTTGGAGGTGTTGTCCAGCACGCTGGTCAGCAATGCGGCCATGAATTCCTGGGGATAATGGCATTTGAGGTATGCCGTTTGGAAGGCCACATAGGCATAGCAGGCAGCGTGGGATTTGTTGAATGCATAGGAGGCAAAGCTGCTCATATCGTCATAAATGGCGTTGGCAGCTTCCTCCGAAATACCGTTGTGAATACACCCCGGACACTCCTTGCCTGGGTCGGTGCAGCCGTACACAAAGTGGGCACGTTCAGCCTCCATCACTTTGTGCTTCTTTTTGCTCATAGCACGGCGGACGTTATCCGCCTGGCCAAAGCTGAACCCGGCCAGTTCCCGGCAGATCTGCATGACCTGTTCCTGGTACACGATGCATCCGTTGGTGACGTCCAGAATGTGGGCAAGCTGGGGCGTGCGATAGCTGATCTTGTCCGGCTCGCGGCGGTTGCGCAGATAGGTGGGGATGGAATCCATGGGGCCGGGACGATACAAAGAAATCAAAGCAATGATATCTTCCAGGTCTTTTGGCTTCAGGCCGGTGAGCACCTGTTTCATGCCGGTGGATTCCAGCTGGAACACCCCTTCGGTCTCACCGTTGGTGAGCATGGCGTAGGTGGCTTGGTCATCGTAATCGATAGATTCGTGGGTGAAAGAAGGATTCCGCCGTTGGACAGCCACCTCCGTATCATGAATCACGGTCAGGGTACGCAGTCCCAGAAAGTCCATTTTCAGCAGGCCTAGACGTTCAATCTCGGTCATGTTGAACTGGGTTACAGGCAGACCGTCATTGGTGGATAGCGGAACATATTCGGTGGCGGCTTCCCGGGTAATGACAACACCGGCAGCGTGGGTGGAGGCGTGGCGGGGCATGCCTTCCACTTTCAGGGAAGTGTCGATCAGCTCATGCACCTGGGAATCGGCTTCATACAGATTCTTCAGGTCCGGCGAGACTTCCAGTGCATGCTGCAAGGTCATCTTCAGTTCCATGGGAATAAGCTTGGCCACCCGGTCCACATCCTGGTAGGACATGCCCATGACCCGGCCCACATCCCGCACGGCAGCCCGGGCCGCCATGGTGCCGAAGGTGACAATCTGGGCCACATGATCCCGGCCGTACTTTTCATTGACGTAATCAATGACTTCCTGCCGGCGTTCGTAGCAGAAGTCCACGTCAAAATCCGGCATGGAAACGCGCTCCGGGTTCAGGAAGCGCTCGAAAATGAGATTGTAACGAATGGGGTCAATGTCGGTGATTCCCACGCAGTACGCGGCCAGGCTGCCAGCACCGGAGCCACGGCCGGGCCCCACCGGAATGCCTTTGTTTTTGGCATAGTTGATGAAATCGAAAACGATGAGGTAGTAGTTGGTATACCCCATCTTGGAAATGACGCCGATTTCGTAGGAAAGACGATCCCGCAGTTCCTGGGTGACATGGCCGGGATACCGTCGTTCCAGTCCGTCCCAACACAGCTTTTCAAAGTAGTCCTGGTTTTCCATGCCGTCCGGAGCCTTGAAATAGGGCAGCTTGGTTTCACCGTAGTGAAAATCAAAATGACACTGTTCCGCAATCCGGTTCGTGTTTTCACAGGCTTCCGGTACCATGGCGAACAGATCATACATCTCGTCGGTGCTCTTGACATAGAATTCGTCGGTCTGGAATTCCATGCGGTCGGCGTCGGCAATGGTTTTGCCTGTCTGGATGCACAGCAGAATACTCTGCATCTTGGAGTCTTCCCTCGTCAGATAGTGAGCGTCGTTGGTAGCTACCAGAGGAATGCCGGTTTCCCGGGACAAGCGGATCAGCTGCGGAAGAACGATGTTGTCTTCCTCCAGTCCGTGGTCCTGCAGCTCAATATAATAGTTGCCTTCTCCGAACAGATCCCGGTAATACAGCGCCACTTGTTTGGCCCGCTCATAATCCCCGGCCAGAATGGCCTGGGGCACCTCCCCTGCCAGGCAGGCCGACAGGCAGATCAAACCTTCGTGATGCTGTTCCAGAAGATCCTTGTCCACGCGAGGCTTGGAATAAAAGCCTTCCAGAAATCCGGCGCTGACCAACTTAATCAGATTCTTATAACCGGTTTCGTCCTTGCACAGCAGAACCAGGTGGTTGTTGCCGTCAATGCGGTTTACCTTGTCAAAACGGGTGCGGGTTGCCACATAGACTTCGCAGCCGATGATGGGGCGGATACCGGCAGCGATGGCGGCATCATAAAATTGTACGCATCCATACATAACGCCGTGGTCGGTGATGGCCACGGCGGTCTGGCCCAGCTCTTTCACGCGGTCGAACAGTTTGTCAATCCGACATGCGCCGTCAAGCAGGCTGTATTCGGTATGAAGATGCAGGTGGGTAAACTGACGTTTTGGTTGCTCAGGCATGTTGTTCCTTTCCTTCGGATGCAGGCGCCCCGCTCAGGCGTTGGGCAGCCTGCTGGATCCGCTTGAAGCGGTGGGACAATCCGGCCTTGCTGACCGGGGGATCAAATTTTTCCGCCAGCCGTGCCAGCGGCAAATCCGGGTACTGCATCCGCAGCTTGGCGGTTGTGCGCAGGGGTTCCGGCAACGTTTCCAAAGCGCCGGCATCCTCCAGTGTCCGGATGGCCATCTGGACCTGCACCGCAGCCTGGACACTTTTTCCAAGGTTTGCTGTTTCGCAGTTGGACAGGCGGTTGGTTTTGTTGCGCATTTCATTGTACATGCGCTGTTCCATGATCCGCATGGCCGCATTACCGGCCCCCATAAAAGTCAACAGGTCTTCGATATGATCGCCGGCCTTGATGTATACCGTGTTAGCACCCTTGCGCAAGGCACGATGGGGATGAAATTCATGCTCCGCCAGAATGGCTTCCAGTTGTTGAGAGAGCTGGTATCTGGTGGACAGAAACTCGATATTGTATCCTTTTTCAGGGTCTGTTGCGGTACCGCAGCACAGAAAGGCCGTTGCCACAAAGTGGGATACGCACTGCTGACATTTGAAACATCCGGGCTTGATGCGCAGGGCCGTTTCGCGGCCGGTATGGCCGAACAGGGTCAGCATTTTCCGGACCTCATCCGGGTCTTTGACGCTGAATTCATACACAACCGATCCGGCGGTGCGTTCCTTGCGCAGAATCTGTCCGCTGATGCCACAGCGGGCATACATTTTCTGGGCAAAGGTGGCCACACCTTCCGTTTCGGTCTGGAGAACGATGCCACGGTCGTCAAAATACTTGCCAAAGCAGGCGACCGCATACGCTGCAGCCGTACAGCAACAAGGCCGAGTGACCTTGCGGCGCAGAATCTCCGCCTTGACATCCTGAGAAAAGCTCATCTTGCAGATGCCTCTTTCTGGTTACATAGTACGTTTTGCATCCCGATGCAAAACAGTCGGCGTATAGCCGATGGAGGTGCAATACTCAGCCAGCTTGCGTGCAAAGGTAATCGACCGATGTTTGCCGCCCGTGCACCCCACGGCCACCACCAGCTGGCTCTTTCCTTCCTTGACATACAGCGGAAGGGAGTACTCCAGCATGCTTTCATAGCGGCGCAGCAGCTCCTGAGATTCGGGCGCCGCCATCACATAATCGACCACAGCCTGGTCCAGGCCGGTCAGCTCCTTGAGCTCCGGTACATAAAAGGGGTTGGGCAGGCAACGCACATCCAGCACAATGTCCGCTTCCTGGGGCAAGCCGTATTTGAACCCGAATGACATGATGCTCAAAGACATGGAGCACTGCCCACGGTTCAGGAACAGTCCACAGATGCGCTCTTTGGTCTGTGCGGCGGAATACTGGGTGGTATCGATCACATATTTGGCACGGTCACGAAGGGGCTGCAGAATGGCACGTTCCCGACGGATAGCTTCGTCAATGGTCATCTGTCCGTTGGCGGTCATAGGATGGGCACGCCGGGTTTCCTTGTACCGGCGGCGGATGACGGCATCGGCGGCATCCAGAAAAAGAATGTCGTAGGCCATCTGTTTATCATCCAGCGCCGCCAGCGCTGTCTTGACTTCCTTCACCGTGCGCAACCCGCGAATATCCATGACAACGGCCACACGATTCAGCTGGTTTTCCCCCTGCAAAGCAAAGTCCACGATGCGGGGCAAAAGCCCGGCCGGAATATTGTCAATGCAAAAGTATCCAATGTCTTCCAACGCATTGGCCGCCATGGACTTGCCGGCACCGGAAAGTCCGGTTACAACCAGAAAATTCATCCAGTCCCTCACTTTCGCGCTGCCTAGCCGATGTCAGCGCACAACCCGGATTTCACGTTCCAGAACGTGCCCGGTCTTTTCCTTTACAATTTCACGGATTTTATCCGTCAGTTCCACAACATCGGCGCAGGTGGCACCGCCTGTGTTGACAACAAAGCCGCAATGCTTGCAGCTGACGGCGGCGCCGCCCACCGAAAAGCCCCGCAGACCGCATTGCTCAATCAACTGCCCGGCAAAGCATCCCGCCGGACGTTTGAAGGTGCTGCCGGCGGAAGGCATGTCAAGAGGCTGCTTTTCCCGCCGTCTGGCCATGAAATCCTGCATGTGTGCCTGAATCTCTTCCCGGTTGCCGGGTTCCAGAACGAACTCCGCTTCCAGAATACACCAATTTCGTTGTTCAAAGATACTGGTGCGATAACCAAGAGCCAATTCCTTCACAGGCAGTGTCTGCAATTTCAGGTTTTCGTCCAGAAAAGTCACTTTGGAAAGAACGTCCTTCATCTCGCCGCCGTAAGCGCCGGCGTTCATATAGACGGCCCCGCCCACTGTACCGGGAATTCCGAATGCAAATTCCAGCCCGGTGAGACCCAGTTCCAAAGCGCGGTTACAGACCGAAACCAGCAGAGTTCCGGCCCCCGCAGTGAGCCTGGTTTTACCATCCGGCAACGTCTGCGCTGTGCTGCGGGTCTTCAGGTCAGTCAGACAGATGACGGCGCCGTCATAGCCTTCATCGGCAAATAATGTGTTGGAACCGTTGCCCAGCAGATAGGTGCGAACGCCGAAAGAATGGCAGAGTTCCAAGGTCCGGGCCAGCTCCACCACGGTGCGCGGCTTGCAGAACACGCAGGCCGGTCCGCCGATGCGGAAGGTGGTATGGCGATCCAACGGTTCGTTATGAATACAGGGCAACGCCTCAGCGCCCATCGCGTCCAGCAGATTGGCAATCGGCTCTTGTATCATGCTTGCCCCTCCCCTATGATACGTTTTGTGTATGTAAGATTCAGATGGAATCCGCCAAGGCGGCGGCACCGATCACACCGGCGTCATTGCGCAGCACGCAGGCATTGATCACCGGGTTGCGCCCGGTGGTAATGTTGTGGGTTTCCCGTTCCACGTACTCCCGGACAGGAGCCAGCAGAACTTCACCCTGGTTGGACACGCCGCCGCCGATGCAGATCACTTCCGGCTGGAACGTGTTGACCACGTTGGCTACGCCGCAGGCGACATATTCCAGCCAGGTCTCCACCACACGCTTGCCGCAGGCATCGCCCGCAGCCATGGCGTCAAAGGAGGTCTTGGCGTTTACGTGGTCCAGATCTCCGGCAATCTTCCACATCAGAGTATCCGGATCCTTCTTCATGGCCTCCTTGGTGTCCTCGCTCAGCGCCCGGGCAGAGGCGTACCGCTCCCAGCAGCCGCGGCGGCCGCAATTGCAGGGACGACCGTCCTTGACAATGACAGTATGGCCCATCTCACCGGCGGCAAAATTGAACCCACGCAGGATTTTTCCGCCCAGGATGATGCCGCTGCCGATGCCGGTACCCAAGGTTACAATTACAGCGTCCCGGTATCCCTTGGCGCCGCCGGCCAGGTATTCGCCGAAAGCGGCGGCGTTTGCATCATTTTCCACGTAGACTTTGCAGCCCAGCAGCTTTTCCATGTCCGGGCCCAGGTTCCAGTCGTAGTAGCCGAAGTTGGTATTGTACCCTACAAAACCGGTGGTAAAATTCACGCTGCCGGGGGTACCGATTCCCACATAAGCCACCTGATCAAAGCCTACCTTTGCCTGCTTGGCAACCGCGCGGCACAAATCTGCCAGCGCGTGCTCCAGATCGTCGGCCGGACGCGGAAGACTGGTCGCCCAGGTCAGCTTGGAAACAATCTCGTATTTCTCATTGACGAGACCGGCGGTCATGGTTGTGCCGCCCAGGTCAATTCCGATGGTATACTGGCTCATAGTAAAATGCCTCCTATTTCTTGTGCACACCCACGGTGGTGTCGCACCAATTCCGCAACCAGATTTTCCGCAGAAGCGTTTACGATCAGTTCCTGCGGGAAGCGAAGTTCCTCTACCAGAGCAAACAGACCAGCCATGTTTTCCCGTAACTGCCGGATGCTGTGCGCATCGGTGTCCAGGGAAACCCGGCAGCCATTCTTCAGACATGCCTTCAGCAGTTCCCGCATATTGGGAATGCCGTCCTTACGCACCTGGAACGAGTTTCCGTTCAGTTCCACCACCTTGTTGTTCCGGGCAAATGCCTTGGTTACAAGATCATAATCGTAGCGGTAATGCTGCTGCTCCGAATGTCCGATGCAGTCCACATAGGGATTTTCCGCCACCGCAAGCCAAAGCCGGTTGGCCTCTTTCTCGGTCAGAAGTCCCGGAATGCAGGGGCTGTGGATGGAGGCGACCACCCAGTCCAGGCCCGACAAAATCCGGTCCGGTAAATCCAGATTTCCTTTGGTATCCATGACATTGGCTTCCGCCCCATACAGCATGACCACATTCCCGATGGTGCGCGGCATGGTGTTCCAGTTGCCAAAGTGCCAGATATGCGGTGCGTCCGGCATAGCCGGTGCGTGGTCGGTCAAAGCCAGGGCGCGGTAACCGAGGTCTTGTGCGGCATCGGCCATCTCCAGTGCGGTATGAAAAGCGTGGGATGCACACAGGGTATGGGTATGCAGATCAGCAATTACTTGCATGCGGACAGGTTCCTCACTTCGTTATCGTTGTAAATCAAAATCCGGTAATATCGTTTTGCAGGCCCAGGCTGTTCAGCAGATCCTGCGCAGCGTTGTAGCCCATCTCTTTCTGACGATTGTTGATGGCAGCCGTTTCCAGAATGACGGCCAGATTTCGACCGGGCATCACCGGAATCAACATGCTGGGCACATTGACACCCAGGATGTCGTAACTGTCATGTTCCAGACCGGTACGGTCGTAGTTCTTGGTCCGTTCCCAGGGTTCCAGCTCCACCACCATTTCTACTTCCACGCTGTTTTTGACGGCACCGGCGCCAAACAGGCGAGCCACATTGATGATACCAATGCCGCGCAGCTCAATGAAGTGGCGGATGTTTTCGGGAGCCATGCCCATGATTTTGCGGCTGGATACCTTGCGCAGTTCCACAGCGTCGTCCGCAATCAGACGATGACCGCGTTTGACAAGTTCAATGGCGGTTTCGCTTTTGCCCACACCGGAATCACCCAGAATCAGGATGCCTTCGCCGTACACTTCCACCAACACACCGTGGCGGGTGATGCGCGGCGCCAGTTCGGTATTCAAGGTGGTGATCAGGGTAATCATCAGTACCGAGGTCATCTCTTCCGAGAGAAGCAGCGGCACCCCGTATTGCTTGGCAAACTCAAACATTTCGGGCGGTGGTGTCATGCCGCGGGATACAATGACCGCCGGCGGCACAAAGGAGAAAAGTTTTTCCAGGTGGGTACGGCGGATGGCGGGATCCAGCTCTTCCAGATAGGACAGCTCCGTCAGACCAATGATCTGGATGCGTGTGTTGTCAAAATACTGATAATACCCGGCAAGCATAATACCGGGGCGGTAGACCTCTGCGGAATAGACCTTGATTTCCTTCAGGTCTTTGGGGGTGTAGGCGATTGCCAGGTTGGACTCTTCCGCCAGTTTGGCCAGAGTTACAGAAAATTGCGCCACAGGTGTTCTCCCCTTTCAAAACGATATGCGGCAACGCCGGAGGCTTTGCCATATTTACTAAATATTATACCGTACACGCCGGCCTTTGTACAGAGACACGGCGAGCAAAACCAGCAAATTTTCAGCCATGTACAAGATGGGAAAATCCGGTGCGTACCTTGCCATCCAGCCAATGCAAGACGGAAGCTGCCATCGCCGTGAACACCAGATAGGCGAAAAACAACAGAGCCGTGTCACGGCGGGTCAAAGCGCCCAGATCAAAGCCTTCCACAAGGCGCAGTATAATGACATGGTGCACCAAAAAAACGGCGTAGGAATATTTGCCCAGCAGCGCGCACAGCCGCCGCACAGGGCCGAACCCGATGCAATCGGCCACAAAAATGAGCACCACAAAAACCACAGCCCCAAAAAGAGCGCATACGATTTTTGTGTCCCATCCCCCCAAAAGTGTCTGGCTGCCCAGCAAAACGGTCGCCGCCGCTGCCAGCAGAATCTGCCGTTTCCGTGTCATGGTCACCAACAACATGCCAAAGAAGAATTCCGGCAGGTGGATGGCCACCAGCCTTGCATCCCACCCCATAAGATGGACGGAAACACCGAAGGCACAGGTCAGCAGAAAGGTCACCCACGGATGCTTGCGGCACCCCCACAAAAGCAGCGGGAAAAGTAGATACAGAAACAGGATACTGCCCAGGAACCATTCGCCCACACAGGCGAAATCCTGACCGACCCAACCGGCGGCCACAGCAAAGTTGTCCAAACCGAGAATGGTGAGAATCAGAGTGACGGTTCGGGCGCCGGCGTAGTATCCGGGCCGGGAAACAAAGCGGATGGAAAAGCAGATGGCCCAGGCCAGCCAGAACATGGGGTAAACAGCCCGGCATCGTTTTTTGTAAAACCCAATCGGGTCAAAGCGTTCCGGAGCCGTGTAGCACAAAGAAGCGCCGGAAACGATGAAAAACAAGGTGGAGCCGAAATCTCCCAGATAAATTCCAAAAGGCAAGGTGCTGGTAAACAGCTTGTGCGGCAAGGTGAAATATCCGGTGACCGAGGCATTGAAATGAATGATCAGGATGCTGATCAACGCCACCGTACGAATCAGATCCAGATAAAAAAGCCGCGGTTTTTTCATTCGTCACCCTCCTTGCGGCATGTCAATCGGTGTTTGATTCGCCGGGCAAGCAGTTTACCTGCTCCGGCCACCGTCTGTACCGGCCAAAAGCCGGCCTCGTATACATCTTTGCGAGCGATTGCCTGTTCCGGACTTTCCGCTGTGGCGGAAAAGTAGCCGTTCTTTTGGGCCAGCAATGGCAAAAGCCAGAAGTCGGCCTTGCGGGAAATCGGCGGTATGCCGTCGGGAAAAGCAGCCCCGCGCAGCAGGAGCCAACCACCGTTCGGTAACGGCAGGGGCAGGTCTTCCGCCAGAGGTATGCCAAGCTGCAATGTTTGTAGTTTTTCTTTCAGGTATGGCAGATTCCGCTGCCATTGCTTGCGCTTTGCTCTTGCCATATCCGGATACAGCGGCAAGGCAGGGCCCAGGACACCCAGTCCGGCATGTTCTTCAAACAATGCCAACGCTGCAGCTGCTGTTCCCGGGTCCCAAGCAAGATTCCTTTCGTACCAAGCCGCTGCTCCCTCTGCGGTCACAGGGAGAGAAATGCTGTAAAGCGTATCGGACCGAAGCTGAACACCCTGGGCCAATTCCGGTGTTGTCAAGGGAGTGATCGGAGTGGAAGTCACACCGTTTGCCGGGGCAAACAGATAATGCCAATGCAGGTTCTGCGCCATGTATGCCAAAGGCTGCACAGGCAGCAAGTCAGCAATCAGTGCATCTACCGGAAAATCGCTTTCCTGCTGCAGATAGGCATAAAGCTCCGCAGCGGCACGCCCGTCCGTCCGGCGCAGCTCATCCGCATAGGGGGTAAAGAAACTGCGCCGCTTGAAGAAAGGACAGTTTTCCCGCACAATCAATTCCCGCGGGCATGCCATGATGGGATTGACAAAAATACCGCGCCAGGCATCTCCGTCCACGAAAGTATCCCAGCGGTAGCCAAGCTTGGCAAAGTGCGCGGTGAAGCGGCTTTCGTGAAAGCGGATGGAGTCCTCGTAGCTGCCCGGCAGAGGGATTTTCTGCCAGTACGCCCAGAAGTCGGCGTACATCCGCCGACGTACGGCAATAAAGTGTGACTGAATGTGTTCCGGAACCTCACCGCGTTTGCCGAAACGTCGGCTGCGCATGGCGTAGTGACGGCTCAATCCCCAGAAATCCAGATCCTTGCGGGCGTCCATCCGTTCAAACATCTGTGCCAGCGGCCGGACAGGACCGGCCAGTGTATAATTCATCAGAATGACTTCGTCAAAGTCGTCCATTGCCTGGCGTCCGACATGCTGCAGGGCAGCCTTGTAGGCGCCCACGTCCAGACCGGTGTTTTCCCGCTCCAGATAGCGAATCTGATTTTCTTCCAGCCATTGCCGACTTTGGGCCTGGAGAGTTCCGTTTGTCACAAACAAAAAGGCTCGCGCCTGTTTCCGCATGGCACGTACCGCAAAACGGCAGGCCGAGTCGGCCTGCCCGTTCGGGTCATAGTGGAAATAGATCACGAGTCGGTTGTTCATAGTCAAAATGAATTACTCTTCGTAAGGAGCCCCATGAGGACCAAACACGGCACGTTTGGCGTGCATCATGCCCCAATAGACATTATTCGGAAGCCGGTCCCGCAGCCAGTTGCGGGTACGGCGCCGGCGGCTGTTGGAATAAGGACCATAGAAACGGAACATGCCAAAATGCCGCTTGTGCGAAAAAGCGATGGCAGATTGCGCCGCGCTGCCGAAGGTGGTGCAGTTGAAAACACGCGCCAGCGGCCGGATCAGACCGGAGGCATATGCCTGCATGGCATCGCAGCGGGAAACGGCAAATTCCGTGCTCATCACCTCGGCGGGATAGTATCCAGCTCCCTGGGCAACAAAGGGATACACACGCTCAATGGCATGGCTGATGGTGCCGTCCTGCGGCAACGGTTCCGGCGGAAAATCGTCATGCTTCCAGCCATGATCGAACAGAGGGGCCAGCGCAGCCGGGCGGAACCAGAATACGCTGCCGAAAGGCGCCAGAGGTGCTTTCTCCCCCGAGATGGGCACATTCAGTCCCAATGTCTTGAGCAGCTGCTTGGTGTTGTCAAAGTTCGGGCCCCAGCCGTTGGAACACATGTTCATGAAATACAGACCATGGGTCGGGAAAGGAGGGCACAGAATGCCAAGGCGGGGATCCTTCTCGAACTCGCACAGAATGTTCAGCACATGATCGGCATTTTTACAGATATTCTCGTTGCAGACATACCCAAAGCTGGCACCCACGCTGCCCGGTTTGGTCTGGATGGCTTTTTTGTCATGCATAAAGCAGGCATAGTCGTACCCCTTCAGATGAGGGGCCAGATCGCACAGGAAGGCAGCAACGTCGCGGCCGCGATTCTCCACAACCAGAACCGTTACACTGTTCAGCGGCAATCCGGAGAATGCCTGCTCGATCTGCCGCTTCTTTTCTTCGCTGTCCGTGGAAATATAAACATCGGTCTCCGGCGGCATATTTCTGGCAAAATCCATACTTTGCGGCAACATGTCCATAAAGTACAGATGCATAGCCAGCGCAATCCGGCGGCTTTTGCGGACCTTCTCGGCGCAGGATGCATCCTGCGCCGTCGGCATGATCAAACGGGTCAGGCCCAAATTCCGGGTGAAGTCGAAGGGATGCATGGTGCGGATCATGTTGGACCAGATCAGTTCCAAAGGATAGGAGGTGTGGTCCCGCAGATAGGCATACAATTCCCGCACGGGCTCCCCTGCCGTATCGTTCAGATACGCTTCATAATCATGCATAAAGCTGCGTCGTTTGAACAGCGGGCATTTTTTGTCTCGCAGCAGCCTGGCCGGACATACCAGCAGGGGGTAATCGGTAAAGGTTTTCAGGTCATCGGTGTTGACATACACGTCCCACTCGTACCCTTTATCCGCAAACATTTTGGTAAAGACCGATTCGTACCGCTGCACTGAGTCAGTATAGCCGGTGATCATGGGCATTTCGTCCCAATATTTCTGCAAATCGACAGACTGGATGAACTTTTTGCGGTAGACAATAAAATGGGACTGGATGTGTACAGGCAGATAATCGTAGATATGCTTGCCTTTGAAAGGATTGCCTTCCGCACCATGATGGATGGTCAGACCCCAGAAATCCAGCTCCGGCTTTTCCGCCATAGCGTCAAACATTTCCTGAAGCGGACGGACAGGCCCCATTAAGGTAGAGTTGGTCATGACAACCTCGTCAAACTCACTCAGGCGCTGCCAGCCATACTGATCCAGGGCGGTTTTATAGGCCCACACATCCAGCCCTTTATTCTCCCGGACGATGATGTTGTCGGTAAAACGTTCGAACGCCTTGCGCCCCTGTTCGCTGAGTTTGCCGTTACAGACGACGACCAGTTCGCTTAGATTTTTGACAAGATCATTCAGGTAGTACACGATAAAATCGTCCACATACCCTTGCTTCTCAAAGAAAAAGAAGATTCCCAGTCGTTTCATGGAGTATCCTTTCGATTTTGGTTTAACCGTTCAGGCCGGCATCCCGCATAATCTGTTCAATTTCGGTGGGATCGCCCCACACGCCGGGGCTGTCGTACGGGCGGTCCGGGAAGGCACCATAGTCCAGTTTGATTTTATAGTTCTTGTCCTTCAGGAATTGCTCAACCCGTTGTGCCAGAGAAACAGGCTTGCCGGTGCAGACATTGATGATCCCGTCAAAAGTTTCCTGAACGCTGGCAGCCACAATCATGCGGGCCAGTTCATCCACATCGATAAAATCGTACAGGTTCTTGCCGCTGGTGAAGGGGAAGGTCTTTTTTCCATCCAGTTCCGCCTGGGAGATCTTGGCAAAAATGGAACTGCCGTGGGCCTCGTCACCGGTAATATAGTAGGCCCGCAGCCAATGCAGGCGGCAGGGGCAGTTGGCCAGAGAGAGCATCAGACTCTGGCGAAGCGCATTTTTGGCAATGCCATACTGGCTTTGCGGGTTACAGGGGGTGTCCGCTTTGATGGGGCCTTCCCAGTAACCGACTTCGTGCATGGTGCCCATCACCGAAAGAGACGGAAGCCCTCCGGCGGCCATGTTGTTCAGAAATACCACATGGTTGGACAGGTCCTCCATGTGGCTGGGCGCGTTATGACGGAACCCATCGCGCCACGCCATATGGATGCAGACATCGGGACTGCCCATGGCACGGTAAATATTTTTATCTCCGCTGAAAAGGGGAACATCGCAGAATTCCGCACGCTCGTCTATTCCCTTGAAGGAAAAGTCGGCGGCAATCACCTCATATCCCATATCAAGAGCCGTTTTGACAACATGGCGGCCGATGTATCCGGCAGCGCCGGTCACAAGAATCTTTTTCATTTTAACAGTTTTTCCTCCTTGTTCGGAAGATGGGCATAGAGAGCCTGCAGATGAGTGGTATACAGGAATAACGCTATTGCTTGCTTTTTATTGTGCCTTGCAGCACGCAAAAAGTCAAGACCACCGTTACAACCGGTTGTGTTCCGGTAAGCCTGGCGCAAACGATCCCATGCCGAGCGGCAAATGTCCTGTCCGGCATGACTGTCCCGCAGCTGGTGCATCAGGAAGGTGACGAACTCCGCTTTCCGCACAGCCCACACATCCCGAAAATCGCAAGACGTACAGCGGGCCTGCGCTGCGGTATATTCCGCCTGTACCCAGATGGAAACCGTCTGAATGCGCCCCTGAACGGCCTTTGCGGTAGCAGCTGAGGTACTGTCCCCTCGCTCATAATGCCGATAAAAGGGAAAGGGCGTATAGACAGCCGCGGAATCTTTGGCGTAAACGCAAGCGTTGAACAAAAAGTCTTCCAGACCGAACCGGCACCGTTCATCAAACCGGATATCCACCAGCAGGTCCCGTTTGTAAAAAGCATTCCACACAAACTGTGGGCCCGCATTGGTCAAAAAGGTCAGATACGCCTTTCCATCTTTTCCGGCGGGCAGCCGGCAAGCGGTGCCGGGGGCGTGGGGCAGCTGTACCATCTGACCGGAATCTGTCTCCCGCAGAAGTTCGTACCCGCCGCGCACGAAGTCCGCGCCGGTGTCCTTCACCAGCTGTTTGGCCGTCTGCAAAGCGTCCGGCAGGTACAGGTCGTCATCGTCGCAAAAGCCGATGTATTCGCCACAGGCTTCCGCCAGGCCACGATTGCGCGCGGCACAAATCCCGCCGTTTTCCTGAGAGAAGACACGGATACGGGTATCCCTTGCGGCCAGCTGACGGCACAAATCGGCGCTTGTGTCTTGCGAACCGTCATCCACCAGAAGCAATTCAAAATCCGGCTCCGATTGGTTCAGAATGCTTTCCACCGCGGATGTGAGGGTTTCGGCGGCATTGTATACCGGGATAATGATGCTGAACAATGGCCGCTGCATCAAAGTCCCCCTTCACGTTTTCTTTTCAGCATCTCATACAGCCATGCATAGGGCAGCGGTATACGAAATGCCCGTTTCAAAAAGGCGTTCTTCCATCTGGATTTACCGAAATCCCGCACAAAAGCCCGCGGATTCTTTATATAGATTCCCCATGGCTGCGGAGCTGCCAAAGACCAGGTTCCGCCGTCCTCCACCGTCAGATCTCCCAGCAGCTGAATATCACGCAGCTGTGGGGTGCGGACCAGGGACAGATATGCCTGAAGCGGCATATCCGGCCCGGGGGCAAGCGTGCCCCAGGAACCGTTCTTCCAGTCGTGGGCAAATTCCAGCGCGGCCTGTTGCAATTCCAGTATTCCTTGCTGGGGCAAGGCGTCTTCCAAAGAAGGGATCACCGTATTCGCCGGACGTTCATAGCCGACGGTTGCCCCGCACGGTTCGGAGATCAGCCGTTCCAACAGCGGCTGCCCTACCCAATACCACAAAGGAGCCGGATTGCCGTCGAACAAAAAAGCCCTAGCCCGGGTCTGCGGCAGCGACTGATTCAGACGCTCGTCGCATGCTAGATAAGCCCCCTGCATTTCGGCACCGCACAGGCTTTCCAAAATCCGTTGGGTCGTTCCGCCGCTGCCAATATCCACCAGAACAGGCGGCTTTTCTTTCAGCTGATTCTGCCGCAGGTACCGCCGCACCAGATCAGCCTGGTGGCGCACACCGGCACCGGCGGTGGCTTTTCCCAGCGCTGCCAGTTCCAGCAGATGCTCTTTCGTCTCCGCCGAAAGGGGCCGTGACCGAAGATCAATCCGTTGGTTGAGATCGGCACCGTGCAGACTGGCAGAGGTATCAAATCCACAGTAAACAAGAATCTGGCCCACCGTCAGTTCCTGGCGCGGCAGAGCATCTGCCAGAAGGGCCAGTCCCCCTTCGTTCATGGGGCGCTGCAATAATGCAGGACACAGACTGCGGCGGGAAACGCGCAGGTACTCCGCCTCACAGCCGTACAGTTCCCGATAAATGCGCCGCACAAGATACATGTCCCGTGCCAGGAACATCAGGCGATCGCCGCCGTACGTTTCACGCAGCCATATCGCAAAGGAAGTCAGCAAAGGACCGATCGCCGAATAGCCCAGAGATTGCCATGGATTTCCCTCAGGATGGCGGTTGCGGATAAATGCCTGAAGAGCCCCCTGCACGGGTGTTTCAGGCCGTGCAAAGTAGAGCAGAGGCTTCGGCTCGGGAATCAGATAACCGCGAATTCCGGCCAGCGCCGCGCCGACGATGTCCACACGACGATCATTGCCCACAAACAGGACCTGGGAAGCTTCCAGACCTGTTTCCTGCAAAAACACCCGGAACAGTTTCCCGCTCCGTTTTTGTACCCCATAGGAAGAGGAGACAAAGACCCCATCCAGAAAATCAAAGCCGCAGCGCCGCAGCATGGCCTCCACTTGCGGCTGTGACAGATACATATCGGAAACGGCATAGATCGCTTTTCCCTGGGCATGCAGCTTTTGGGCGGCGGAAAGAAGTGCACGGTTGGGCATGACCACCTTCTGTTCAGCATCGATCTCGGGCTGCGGGTCCAGGCCGGACAGAGGCTCCTGCGCATAAATCTCCGGCAAGGTCACTTCTCGTCCGGGTGTTCGTGCCAGTTTTTCGGCTTCCAGCCGCTTTTCGGCAAAACCGGCCGGAACACGGCCGGTTTTTTCCATCAGGACAAACAAATCGGACGGAGCCGCAACATCACGGAACAAAAGTGTGTCAAACACATCAAAAGCCACCGCCCGGTAAGAACCGGCAACTTTGATTAATTTTTGCTCCAACTGCTGCATGATACTCCGTCCCGTATGTGCATGTTTAATTATCAATCCCTTGTACCGGCGGATTGAATCGGATACCGGCAAAAAATCCTTTCCAGATGATTGACAGGCGTTGCAGCCGTTTGCCGGAAGGGCTGACAAGAACCTGCGCACTGTGCCAGGCAAATTTGGTGAGAAGCCACAGCCAGCCGATTATCCCCTCCCTGCGATACAGGTATACATCGTTGCGGTAAAAATAACGATAACGCTCCCACCGGGCAGGCACATCCGCGGCAATGTTGACCACGGTGGAATTTTTCATGGCGTGAACGACACGACTGGAGGAAACTGTGTAGCAAGGCATCTGCCGGGAAATCCGTCTGGTATACTCCCAGTCATCCGACCAGATAAAGAATTCTGCAATGGGCAGGCCCACCTTCCGCACGGTTTCGGCCGGCATAAACAGGGAGACGAAGCTGGCCATGACGCTGGGCACCAAGTCCTGTTCGTACCCGTCAATATCCCGGTAAGGCGTT
Source organism: Gemmiger formicilis (assembly GCF_016900095.1). Classification (GTDB taxonomy): domain Bacteria; phylum Bacillota; class Clostridia; order Oscillospirales; family Ruminococcaceae; genus Gemmiger; species Gemmiger formicilis_A. The sequence continues at coordinate 41,181 of NZ_JACJJP010000009.1, read as the reverse complement.
TTCCGTTGCCGGTTCATGGGCTGGTCTTCCCCTGCCGGAGTCAGTGCCCGGGAGGAAAGCCAGCCGTAAATTCCCTTTAGGTCTTTGTCCACACGCAGAAAAGCCTGCAAGGCATCCGGTTCCGGCAATGTGTCGTCATCCATCAGCCACAGATATTCATACCCGGCCGCCATTGCAGCACGGACACCGAACGCAAAACCGCCGGCACCGCCCAGATTGCGGCCAGTGTTGCAGTAATGCAGTCCCGGCAATTCCAAGGCTTGTACTGCCTGTCCTGTCCCGTCGGTACTGGCATTGTCAATGACCAGAATATCCGGTTTTGCGGTGTTCTGCGCCTGCAGCGCCATCAGGCACCGGCACAAAAGTTCCTTGCGGTTGTAGGTCACCACAACCGCAGCAATCTTCCCCTGCCCCATGGCTCAGTCCTTTTTCGGGAAGAGTTTGCGCATCAGGAACGCCGTACCTTTGCGCAGCCAACGCTGGCTTTCCATGTGCAGGACTTCCAGTTCTTCGTAAGAGATGTTGTTGGTGATCAGCCAGGCATCCAGCAAGCGTTCACTGACAAAACCGAACACACGCTTGTCGTTGGTGGAGTAGTTGGAAATATCCAGCTCCTTCTCCAGTTCAAACAAAATGTCGAACAACCAGGAACAGTAATGCCCCAGCAATTCCCTCTTCATAATAAACATATTGAAGTGGTGACCGTGGGTTTTGGACATGTACATGTCGTAAGCCGGCAGGTATTCGGGGCATTTGCGCTCAATGATAGACCGTGTGACTTCCAGGTCTTTCTTATGATGTGCATGGATATATTGGGTGTAGTTGGTCTCGATGTAATAATGTCGTTCCCGCGGCAGAATGACATTGGTAGTGGCCAGGATGGTGTTCAGTTCGTCATGGCCGATGACACGACGCTTTTTGGAGGCAAACCGGTTGTGACGGCTGGAAAAATACCGGCGATAATGGACAATGCCGATATAATCGGCGTCCAGATTCTTCCAAGCCCAGTACAGGCCGGTCAATTCGCAGAAATTCCAGTTTTTGTCCGAAATATTTTCGCCGGTATCGTCGCCGATATAGCCGATATCCGGATGAATGGCATGCCCCATCTGTACCGGCAGATACATGGGATCGTCCGGTATCCAGTACGGCTTATGCGTCGCAATGATAATTTTCGTTTCCAAAGTGTTCCCCGCTTACGGTACGCGCCGGCGGGTACACCGCGGCGTTGTTTTATTCTGCACGCGCCCGACGGGCGCACTAAGGTTATTTTTAATAAGTATACCGCGTTTTTGGCAGAAAGCAAGTTACAGATATGTAAAACCCCCGGCAACCGGAAGCGTGCATCAGGCTTCGGAAGCTTCTTCGGCTTCCAGCTTTTCCTGTTCCTCCGCCAACTTTTCCCACTCGTCAAAGAGCTCCTGCTGATGAAAACGGGTATCATCGAGTTCATCGCATTTGTCACGAAGAAGCAGATGATCCTTCAACACTTCCGGGTCGTTGATCTCATTTTCCAACTCAACGATGCGGGCACCCAGATCCTCGATCTTGTTTTCCAACTCTTTGATCCGGTTCCGCAGCTCGGCACGGCGGCGACGCTGTTCCTTTCCGTAACCGGCACGCGACGGACGTTCATCCTTGCCGGGATTCTTGACCGGTTCCGTGCTGGTGGACGCCGCATGCAACGCAGCAAAATCACGGTAAAAGACGGCTTTTCCATTCTGGAGATACAGGATGGGGCAACCCAAAGTCTGCATCAGATAGCGGTCATGGGTGACCAGAAGCAGCGTGCCCGTATAAGCTGCCAGCGCGTTGGTCAGACTCTCCCGCATATAGATATCCAGATGGTTGGTGGGTTCGTCCAGGAACATCAGGTTCGGCCGTTCCAGCGAAAGTTCGGCAAAACGCAGCCTGGCAAGTTCGCCGCCGGACAAGGTGGCGCAATCCTTGAAGACTTCCTCCCCGCGATACCCGAAACGGGCCAGGTGACTGCGGACTTCCAGCTCGGTGAAACGCGGATACTGATTCCAGATGGCATCGATCACCCGGCCGGCACGGCGCGCCTGCTGCTGGGTAAAGATGCCCGCCTTGGCGCCGGACCCGAGGCGGACCATACCGCCGGAAGGTCGCCGTTTGCCGTCAAGAACCTGCAGAAGCGTGGACTTGCCGGCACCGTTGGGACCGGCAATCACCAGCTTGTCCCCGCGATGGACGGTGTAGTCGAGAGGTTCCAGGAGGGTGCGGTCACCGATGCGGACGGTAAGACCTTTCATGATCACCAGTTCATCATACGGCTCGATATCATATTCGAACCGGAAGTTCAGTTCCCGGCCCTGACGCTGCGGGGCATCCACAATTTCCAGCTTTTCCAATTGCTTGCGCCGGCTTTGCGCCATTTTGGTGGTGGAGGCGCGCACCAGGTTGCGGTCAATGTAGTCCTGCAATTTGGCAGCCTTTTCCACAGCGGCGTCGTGCATTTTCTGCTGCCGTTCGTCCGCCGCTTCCCGCTGGGGCAGATAGGCGGAATAGTTGCCCTTGTACGTCAGAATGGTTTTGCCCGCAAGCTCCCAGATCCGTGTGCATACGGCATCCAGAAAATACCGGTCATGGCTGACCACTAGAACCGCCCCACGATAGGTTTTGAGATAGCTTTCCAGCCATTCCATGGTTTCCAGATCCAGATGGTTGGTAGGTTCGTCCAGAATCAGGATGTCGGGCCGTTCCAGAAGCAGGCGGGCCAGACGCAGGCGAGTCTGCTCTCCGCCCGAAAGTACGCCGGCCTTCTTCGTCCATGTATCAGCGGGAAAGCCCATGCCGTTGAGCACCTTTTTGATCTGCGTATCCATGTTATACGCATCCATGGCATCAATCACGGCTGTACAGTGGGAAATCTGCGCTTCCAATTCCGGGCCGTGATCCTGGGACAACTGCTTTTGCAGATATTCCAGCTGCTCCATGGCTTCCAGCGCCGGTGTAAATGCCAGCTTCATGGTTTCGTAAATGTCTTTTTCCGGGGCAAGATGGCCGGACTGTTCCAGATAGCCGCAGGTAACGCCGCTGGCAAAAACGGCCTCCCCCGTGTCAGGCTGGCTTTCCTGGCACAAAATGCGGAAAAGCGTTGTTTTTCCTGTCCCGTTCGCGCCGATGATTCCGATGCGGTCACCTTTTTCGACGCCTGCGGTAATTCCGGCCAGAACCTCATGTTCCCCAAAGCTCTTTCCAAGGTTCTGCAATTCGATCAGCATAATGCTTTCAACCTTTCATCCTTCGTTATTCCCGCCTTGACGCAAGGGGGCGGCGGTACCGAAAGATGCCGCTGCCCCACAGAGCAGCGGCATCAGTATCCCGTTACTGGTCATTCATGTGTCGGCGATTGCGCACACCAATATTATCCAGCTCTTCCGGTTCCATCACAATTTGGTACAATGCCTCATACGAACCGATGGTGTATTTCGGTTCAATTCCGGTTGTGTTCTCGGCGCCGGTAAAATTGACCCAACAGGTATCCAGTCCGGCGTTTTTACCGCCCCGGATGTCAGCCAGCAGATCATCCCCCACCACCAAAACGCGGGAACGGTTCGTGATGCCCAAGTCCCGCAGGGCGGCTTCGTAGATTTTGGGGTTCGGCTTGGTGGCGCCGATCTTTTCCGAGATATACACCCCGTCTATGAAAGTCTCCAGTCCGGAAGCCCCGATCCGGGATTTCTGTACCTTATACGCACCGTTGGAAACGATGGCAAGGGTTGCTACCTCTGCCAGCTCGTGCAGGGCAGACAGTGCACCGGGCAGCAGATCGGCGTGATTGGACAACTGATCTTCGTAATAGTCGTTCATCTCCCGGCCTTTTCCGTTGTCCGGAAGCCCCATAGCTTTGAGATACTGACCGAATCGAATGGAGAAGAGCTTATTTTTGGACAGCTCCCCCTTGGCAAGGCGATCCCACAGCTGGCGGTTCACTGAATGATACGTGTCCAGGGCTGCTTCGTCATAAGGCAGCTCATAATGCATGAGGGTATCTGTCATCGCCTGCCGCTCGGCGGCGTCAAAATCCAGCAATGTATTGTCGGCATCCAACAGCAAACAAGTATAATAAGCCATAAAATTGCTCCTGTAAATATTCCTGTGTCAGGACGGGAAGATCAGCATAAGGGAAAAATCCCGTTTTCATCTTCCTCAAAAGGAAAAATCAATCGTCGTCATCCTGATCGACGGAAGGTGTGGCGGTGGGGGCGGGCGTCTGCTTTGCCTCGGTCACGGTCAGTTTGAACTCGGCCGTTTTGCCGTTGTTGGTGGCGCAAATGGTATACTCACCCACACCGGTGGCGGTAAACTGTACCGAATTGCCGGTAGCGGACCAATCGGGCTTTTGCGGGCAGGACCAGGTGATGTCCCCCACCTGATTTTCAACGGTGGCGGTCAGCGTTGTGGAGCTGCCTGCCGGCATGCTGGAAACACCGGTGACCGAGACCCTTGTAGGCGCCTCCTCCACCGTAACGGTAATTTCCTGAGAGGCATAAACCCCATCTACCTCAATGCCGGCTTTGATGGTGTAAGTGCCTGTGGCCGTGGGGCTGAACGCATAACTGTATCCATTGCGCACCAAATCCCCGTTGACAGCCCACTGTACATTATCCGCGCTGGCGGCTGCATCATTCACGATCAGGGTGGCGTGGAAGGTGATGCTGTCCCCCACGTGCATGGTCTGGTTGCCCTCGTCAATGGTCAAGGTGGCGGTGGTCTTTTTATTGAACATGGCGGTGACCGAGATATCCTGGGTGACCTTTTTGACCCACTTGGTGTTCTTGATGCCGTCACTCCAGCCAAAGAAGGTATACCCGTCGGCGGGAACAGCTTCCACAGTAATGGTTTCGCCGTCTTCCACCTCGAATTCCAGCTTGGTCACACCGGTCTGGTTGTTGCCGTTGAGGGTGCCTTTTCCGTCTTCAATTTCAAAGACGACCTTGTGGACGGAAGGCGTTGCCGTCGGGGTGGCAGTAGCGGTGCTTCCGGCGCTCTGGGAGGCGGATTCGGCGCGGTTGGGAATATCGCTGGCATCAGGGCGACGGTCTTCCGCGTCATAGGCATGGGAGACCACATAGTTGACCAGTTCCTTGGCACCGTTGGTGGTGAAGGATTCCCCACTGATGAAATTGCTGTCGGCAAAACCGGTGTCATCTTTCAGCACTTCGGCACTGTTCAGGAACTTATAGCCGGCTTCGTTGCACATATTGGCCAGCGCCTGGTTGTACTGGTCAATCAGCAGCTGGTTGGCCGCGGCATTCTGCGAATCCTGCGCAACCGGCGGAATGGAATTCACAATAATATCGCAGTAGGAATAGGCGGTGGAAAAGCCTTCCAGCATATGCTGGTAATCCTGGACGAAAGCATCAACCGACAACCCGGACCCCAGATCATTGTTGCCCAGTGTGACCACAATGCGGCGGGGCTTCATCTTGGCAAGGGCCTGCGGGATGGTGTAGGAGTTGGAATCGTTTTCAAAGTAAATGCAGTATTCCTGAAGTGCTTTGCTCACCGCAAGCCCATCTTTGCCCAGATACTGGTTCAGGGTGATCTGGCCGGAATCCTTCAGGGATTTGGTATATTCGTCGCCCACGTAGGCGATGGTGGAAGCGTAGGAAGCGTCAGAAGACGTCGATTCTTTCAGTACGGCATCCAGAGAGGTATCCACCGGATACAGGCTGCTGTCGTAATTTGCGCTTTCTTTGTTGCCCTTTCCGGCACCCAGCATGCCGGGAACAATCCATGCACACACAAAAGTGAGAATAACAGCCAGAACGCACAGCACCAGCACAAGGCAGGCGCGACGCTGTGTGGGGCTGAAAGAAGCCCCGCGGAAACCATTGCGGCTCATATTGAAAGATACCTCCGTTTCTATGTTGCGGTGAAATCTTTTTATGTGTTATGTGCGGAGAATAAAATCTGTCAGCGCGGCACAATCCAGGGCCAGTGTGACCGGGTTCCAGGCAGCCAGTTCTTCCCGGCTTCCGTACCCGTACAAGACCCCTGCTGCATCAATTCCGCAAGAGGATGCGCCTTCCATGTCATCACGGCGATCCCCCACCATCAGGACCCGCTTGCCCTGAAGCCGGGGGTCTTGAAGAACAGAATGGATGACCGCTGTTTTGGTGTCGATGCTTTTATCCAGGCTTGCGCCGCCGATGCGGAAAAAGTAACTGCCCAGATTCTGCTCCTGCAGAATCGGCGTAACCACGGCTGTGGGTTTGGAGGTAGCCGTTGCCATCAAGATGCCGGCAGCCTGCAGGGTGTTCAGCATCTCCACAACGCCGGGAAACGGCGTGCACATGTGCATGCCCCGCTGCGCATAGCGTGTTCTGTACAGTGTAACGGCCTTTTCCACGTCTGCTTCACTCCGGAAATGCTCGGCAAAACTTTGGCGAAGGGGCGGCCCCAGATACCGGCTCAGATCGATCTTGTCCGGATCGATGCCCATCGCCCGAAAAGCGTAGGCAAAGGTATCACAGATGCCGGGCCGGGAATGAAGAAGCGTGCCGTCCACATCAAACAACACGGCATCGTACATAAGCATCTTCGTTCCTCCCGACATCTGGTTTTCACCGGGCATAAACCGGCACAGTAACAGTGATGTATATTATAACACAGAAAGCCGCTTTTGAAAATCACTTCTTCAAAATTTGATATTCTTTTGAGAAATATGCCGCCAAAAGAAAAAAGACGTCAGACAGGACAGCTGACGTCTTTAGGGTATGTACAGAAATCAGGAAAGCAACATACGATCATTGGCGCCGTCCCCGCTGAGCTGCTCGAAGCGAGCCAACAGGTCAGACACCTGCAAAGCCTTTTTCTCTTCTCCGCGCACATCATAGATGATGCGGCCTTCATGCATCATGATCAGGCGGTTGCCGTATTTGATGGCGTCCCGCATATTGTGCGTGATCATCAGGGTGGTCAGGTGATTCTGCTGTACGATTTTTTCCGACAGTTCCAACACCTTGGCCGCCGTTTTGGGGTCCAGAGCAGCGGTATGTTCATCCAGCAGGAGCAGGCGGGGATTTTTCAGAGTTGCCATAAGCAAGGTGATGGCCTGCCGCTGACCGCCGGACAGAAGCCCCACCTTGCTGGTCATGCGGTCTTCCAGACCAAGTCCCAGAATCTTCAGTCGCTCCCGATACATTTCCCTCTCCTGCTTGGTGATACCGGCCTTGAGGGTACGGGCGTCGCCGCGCCGAGCCGCTAGAGCAAGGTTCTCCTCAATCTCCATGGTTCCGGCGGTGCCCATCATAGGATCCTGAAAAACGCGTCCGATATACTTGGCGCGTTTGTGTTCGGGCAGGCGGGTAATGTCCTTGCCGTCGATCAGAATTTTGCCCATATCGATGGGCCACACACCGGCCACCGCATTTAGCATGGTGGACTTACCGGCGCCGTTGCCCCCGATTACTGTCACAAAATCGCCGTCTTCCAGGGTGAGAGACAGTCCGTTCAGTGCCACCTTTTCGTTGACGGTACCGACATTGAAAGTCTTATAGATATTTTTCAGCTCAAGCACGGTCGGCGCCTCCTTTGTGAACGTTCACGCGGGTGAAATACTTGGCCTTCCAGTAAGGCACAGCCAGGAAAACCGCCACCACGATGGCGCTGAGCATTTTGAGCAGGTCGGTGTCGATACGGAACCAGATGCATACCTGCATCACCAGATAATAGACAATGCTGCCGATGGCCACGCTGAGCAGTTTGAGGGCAAAGTTGCGGAAAATCTTGCTGAACAGCGTTTCCCCGATCACGACGGCTGCCAGACCGATAACGATGGCGCCACGTCCCATGGAAACGTCGGCAAATCCCTGGTATTGGCAGAGCAGCGCACCGGAAAATGCCACAAGCCCGTTGGAGAGCATCAGGCCCAAAACAGTGGTGAAGCTGGTGTTGATGCCCTGGGCCCGGGCCATATTGCCGTTGCAGCCGGTGGCACGCACGGAACAACCCAGTTCCGTGCCGAAGAACCAGTACAGGATGGCAATGAGCAGTACCACAATCAGGGCAACAATCACGATGGTATTCTGCCAGATCGGCACACCTTTGACAAAGCGAAGAGAGATCAGAAGGTCATACTTATCCACATTGATGGCCTGGTTGGCCTTTCCCATGACCTTCAGGTTGACGGTATACAGAGAAAGCTGGGTGAGAATACCGGCCAGGATGGCGGGAATTCCCATCAGGGTATGGAACAGACCGGTGACCAGCCCGGCAAGGATCCCGGCCGCAAAGGCCAGTGCCATGGCGGCCCAGACATTCATGCCTGCCAGCATACACATAATGCAGACAGCGCCGCCCAGACCGAGAGTACCGTCGACCGTCAGGTCGGCAACATCCAGAATCCGGAAGGTGATGTATACGCCAATAGCCATGATGGCCCAGATCAGCCCTTGCGAAAAGGCGCCGGGCATGGCATTGAACAGTGTTGAGATTTCCACAGAAACAATCCTCTCTACAAATAAAATTGATGAACCGCATTCACGGCAAAAAGCCACGAAAACAGGTTTCCCCTTCCGTGGCTTTCTGCCGCTTCTCAGTGCAGAACGCTGAATTCGTTATTTCTCGATTGCGACATAATCGTCAGGAATCGTGATGCCAAGAGCCTCGGCATTGGCCGGGTTGTACTTCTTGGTGAACTGCGGCGCATATTCAATGGGCATTTCTTCCACTTTGCTCTCGCCGGTCAGAATCTTGACCGCCATCTTGCCGGTGGCTACGCCCAGGTCATAGTAGCTGATGGACAGGGTTGCCACACCGCAACCGGCGCAGATGCCCTCTTCACCGGCCACAACAGGAACCTTGCCGTAGCAGATATTGTTGATCAACTCGGTGTTGTTGGCGGCGGTGTTGTCGGTGGGCACGTAGATTACATCGCTGGCATCGGCCGCACTCTGGCAAACAGTGGACAGGTCATTGGAATCACTGAAGGCGTAGTATTCGCAGGTATAGCCCATGGCTTCCAGATCCGCCTTGACGGTATCCACCTGATACTGGCTGTTGGCTTCGGCGCTGCAGTACAGCAGACCTACGGTCTTTGCATCCGGGAACAGTTCCTGGATCATAGCCGCCTGCTCATCCAGAGGAGCAAGGTCGCTGGTGCCGGAAATGTTGGTTCCCACCAGACCGTCAAAGTCATCAATGCCCAAGGCTACGCCGTACTCGGTGACAGAAGTACCCAACACGGGAATCGTGTCGGTACCGGCCTGGGCCGCCTGCAAGGCGGGCGTGGCGTTGGCCAGGATCAGGTCCACGTCAGAGGCCACAAAGCCTGTGATGATGGTAGCACATGTATTGGTATCGTTCTGGGCGTTCTGCTCATCGAAGGTGACGGCATCTTCCCCGAGAGCCTCCACAATGGCATCTTTGAAGCCCTGAGTGGCGGCATCCAAGGCATCATGCTGGACAAGCTGGCAGATACCGATGGTGTACTTGGCACCTTCCGCCGCGGTTTCACTGCTCTGGGATTCTGTCGTACCGGATGCAGACGCAGCCGAAGAACTTTCCTGGGTGCCGCCGGAAGTACAACCGGCCAGAGCCAGCACCATGCACCCTGCCGTAATGAGGGAAACAATACGCTTTTTCATCTTTCTTCCTCCTGATAACCTCGCTGTCGCAAAAGATTCACGCACAGCTCTTTTGCGATTTAATGTTTTAAAGTATAGCACAGCTTTTAAGCTCTGGCAAGATGCAAATTCACAAACAGACCGCTTTTCAGAAAGAAAAAATAGTCAAAATGCACATATTTTAGCCGTCAGGAAGAAGAAAATGGTGTTGCAACCCCTTTATTCCGTATCCTGGGCGGGGGCGTGCGTCAGTAAAATCCGGTAGGTTGCATCCATTCCCAACGCTCCCAGGGGTGCTGTGATCAGAATGGCAACGACGGCCACCGTCAATACGATTTGTCCGCAGGGCAACCCCAAAGACAAGGGAACCGAGCCGATGGCTGCCTGCACGGTGGCTTTGGGCAGATAGGCAATCATGCAGAACAGTCGTTCTTTGCCGGACAACCGGGTTCCAAACATGCACAGAAAAACGCCCAGGGAGCGAAACACGAGGGCCAGAGCAATCATGGCTACAGCGGCAAGACCCGCCTGCAGGGTATACCGGATGTCCACAGCCGCCCCCACCAGCACAAAGAGAATCACTTCCGCAGCCAGCCACAATTTGCCGAATTTTTCGGACAAGCGTCTGGAAACGGAAGGTGTGGATTTTAATTTGAGTGTGCAGGCCATTGCCACCACAGCGATCAGGCCGGACAGCGGGACAATCCCCTTCAGCCAGTTCTCCACGGCTACCAACAGGAAGGACAACCCCAGCACAATAATCACTTTCATACTGTTGCGCACATACTGGCGACGGGCGTAGGCGGTTTCAAAAAACAGGCTCAGCCCCCATCCGACAACCGCGCCAAGAAGCACGCCCAGGACGATGGATATGGGAATCTGGGCGAAGTCCTGCCAGTGGGCGCTGCCGCCCTGGGCCATGCCCACAAAAGTGGAAAACAGCACGATCACATAAATATCATCGCAGGAGGCCCCCGCCATGATCATCTGCGGAATGCCTTTTTCCGTGCCCCAACGCTGTTCCATCAGATTCACCATGCGGGGCACCACCACGGCCGGCGACACCGCAGCCAGCACAGCTCCCATGACGGCTGCTTCGATCCGGTTGATGCCCAGCAAAGTAGGGGCAAACAGTACAAAAGCCAGGAGTTCACAAGTGGCAGGAACGCAGGACATCATGACTGCCGGACGCCCTACCTTTTTCAAGTCGGACAGGTTGAGAGACAGTCCGGCCTTGAGCAGAATGATGATGAGAGCCATCTGGCGCAGATCGGACGAAGCCTGCAAAATAATGGGATCCAACAGGTTCAGCACATAAGGTCCCAGCAAAACGCCGGTGAGCAACATACCAATAATGCGGGGTAGATGGAGAATGCGGCATAGGGCTGCCGCCGACAGACCCACCAGAAAAATGAAAGCCAGTGATGTAAGCATGGTTTTCCTCCTAAATAAACGAAAATAAAAAAGCCGATGACTTCTGCGACAAAAGAAATCACAGAAGTCATCAGCCACTAAAGCGGTTTGGGTTTCCCCGGGGAGAACTTCATTCCCCTATGATCCGGCATCGCCGGTTGTCAGGCAAAGCGAGAGGCCTCTGCCCGTGCCATGCGCATGATAAAATCTTCCCGGGAGACGCTGGCACGCAATTCCTTGACCAGATTCGCGTCGGACAAAAGATTGACCAGACGAGCCAGGATCAAAAGATGCTCTGCCTGTGCCTGCGGCGGAACGGCGATCATGAAGATCAGGTCCACGGGACGGTTGTCCGGCGCCCCCCAATCCACGCCGTGGCGCAGGGTCAGCGCCGCAACGCCAGGAGCTGCCACGCCGGTAGTGCAGGCGTGGGGTAAAGCCATACCGTCCCCGATGGCAGTGCTGCCGCCGGCGGCTTCCCGCTCACAGATGGCGTTGTAGTAGGCGGTTCCGTTGGTAATGACACCGTTGGATTCCTGCAATTCCACAAGAACACCCAAGGCATCCGCGGCATCTTCCATATCGGCATGCAGGAGCACACTGTCCCGGTTCAATAGATCACTCACACGCACGGCAAACACCCTCCCTCCGGAATCAGGTGGACTGTTCGATCAGCTTGTACAGGAATTCGCCCACAGCGCCTTCCACGCAGGTACAGGTGGTTACTTCGTTGGCTGCGGCTTTTACCTCCGCCGGTGCATTGGCAACCGCCACCGAATATCCGGCCTGCTGCATCATTTCCAGGTCATTGTAATAATCGCCGATCACCAAAGTATTCTGAATCGGTTCTCCCAACAAGGTACACATATCCCGCAGGCCGGAAGCTTTGCCGATTCCTGCCGGCATAATTTCAAGGTAGATGCTGTTGGTGGCCAAGAAATAGTTTTCGCGGCCGTAATACCGGGTTTTGGCATATTGGCCCACTTTGCGGATGGTTTCCGGGTCTGCGGCAAACACAACCTTGACCCAGCCGTCGGGAACGCTGTCCACCGGGCAAGCCACGCCGGACAGCTTTTCATCCACCTGGTGGGCATGGGTGTATGTATTGGCCCGGATCACATACATCTCCCCTGCTCCGGCCATAACCTCCACACCGATCTGGGGGAATTTCTGTGCGATATCCAAAATGGCTGTGGTGGCCTGCGCCCGTTCCAGGGTTGCATGGCGAAGAACCCGATTGGCATTGAAATCGTACAGCAGCGCACCGTTGCAGGCGATGGCCGGAAGCGAAAGATGGATATCGCCCAATGCGGCGCGGATGGATTCGGGCGGCCGGCCGGATGCAACCGTAAAGCGTCCGCCCATCTGGATAAACAGACGGATCACGGTACGATTGCACTCCGGAATGCCCTCTTTGGCCGTCAGAAGTGTATTGTCCATATCGCAAAAAACCAGATAATCATGCAGGTTCCGTTTCATCTGCGATGTTCCTTTCTCAGACGCGTAAGGTAGTCTTGGAAGTAGGGCGGAAGTTCGCTGTCAAACCGAAGGGCCTCCCCGGTAATGGGATGTACAAAGCCCAATTCTTTGGCATGCAGGCATTGCCCGTTCAGAAAACGGATGACATTCCGCGGCCCATACACGGAGTCGCCGGCCAAGGGATGACCGATGGATGCCATATGCACACGGATTTGGTGGGTGCGGCCGGTTTCCAGCTGGCAAGCAATGTAGGTGAAGTTGCCGAACCGTTCCAATACGCGCCAATGGGTGCGTGCCGGTTTGGAGTTAGTAAGAGTGACCGTCATTTTCTTGCGGTCCTTGGGATCGCGGCCGATGGGAGCATCCACCGTGCCGCAGTCTTCCTTCAGATTGCCGTAAACCACTGCATGGTACACACGGTGAATATCGTGGACCGCCATCTGCTCACTCAATCCCTGATGGGTGGCGTCGTCCTTTGCCACAACCAAAAGGCCGCTGGTGTCCTTGTCAATGCGATGGACGATACCCGGGCGGATGGCGCCGCCGATTCCGGAAAGACCGCCGGCGCAATGATACAACAGTGCGTTGACCAGAGTGCCATCCGGGTTGCCCGGGGCGGGATGGACCACCATACCTTTCGGCTTGTTAACTACCAGCAGATGTTCGTCCTCATACACAATGTCCAAGGGGATGGGCTGCGGGATTGCCTCAATGGGCTGTGGATCCGGCAGCGTAATCTGTACGGTATCCCCTGCGGCAACCTTTTCTTTCTTGTTTACGGGTCCGCCTTGCCGCAGGACCATTCCCTGTTCCATCAAGGCTTGCAAAGCGCTGCGGGAAAGCTCCGAGCAGCAGTCAGACAGCCAGCGGTCCATTCGCTGACCGGCATCCTGCGGAGTGGCGGTAAATTCAAGCGTCTGCATCGGTGGTATCACCCTTGCCGGGCGCCTTTTCCGAGGCGTTGCGGCGTTCATGCACAAGATCCAGAACCAGCGAAAGGATCAAAAGTCCCACGCCGGTACACACACAGATATCCGCAAAATTGAAAACCGGAAATTCCATAAACTGAAAATTCAGGTAATCCACCACCACGCCGGTTCTGACGCGATCAATCAGATTGCCAAGACCGCCTCCCAGGATCAGCATCCAAACAATCCGTTCCAGGCGGGGCATCTTACGGAAAAGCAGCACCAGGGCCACCACAAGCAACACCGCACCGGTCACCGCAATCAGAAGCCAGCGGCGGCCGCTGAGCATGGAAAAGGCCATGCCGTCATTCAGCACATACCGCAGTTCCACAAAGCCAGGAACCAACGGGGCGCTGCCAATGGGCATCAGGTAGGTGGTTGCCCATATCTTGATGAGCTGATCCAGTGCGGCCAGAGCAAGCCCGCCGATCAGAAAACATACGCCATACAGCATAGGAAAAACTACCTTTCGCGGAATCCAAATTCCTGATAAGCCACAAAAGGCGGTGCTTTCCATCAGATGTAAAGCACCGCCCACAGGGCTTCTTTTTTGCCTGGATGGCCGTTACGGAAACGCTCAGCCGCGGTTCAGAACAGCAGCGCAGCGCGGGCACAGGCCCTCTTCGTTCACGGCATCGTCAAACTTCCAGCAACGCAGGCACTTGTTGCCGGTGGCATGGGCGGCGCTGACGCCAAGGCCTTCCACGGTGCCCTTGGCACCGCCTTCGCCCTTTTCCAGCTTGACCTGAGAAACGATCATCAGATCGGCCAGCTCGTCCATGGGAATGGCATTGAGGAAATCGTACAGATCGTCGTTGCAATACAAAGTCAGAGCCGCTTCCAAAGAAGAACCGATGACCTTATCGGCACGGGCCTGCTCCAGAACCTTCTTGACATCGTCGCGGACCGCCATGATGCGCTCCCACTTGGCAGTAAACGCTTCGTCGGCAGCGGGCTTCGGCTCAGGCATACGCTCGAACACAACATAGTCCTTCATGTCCGGCAGCTTCGGGATGTAGCTCCAGATTTCCTGGCTGGTGAAGCACAGGATGGGAGCCAACAGCTTGGTGAAGTCCACCAGAATGCGGTACAGAGCGGTCTGTGCGCAGCGGCGCGCACGATCGTCTGCACAGTACAGACGATCCTTGATCACGTCCATATAGAAGTTGGACATGTCGATGACGCAGAAATTGTAGATGGCATGATAGGCGCGGGAGAAATCATACTCATCATAGGCGGCGCGCATGGTGCGGGTCAGTTCCGCCACGGCCTCCAGAGCCCAGCGATCGATCTCGAACAGCTGGTCATCGGCCACCATATCCTTGGCGGGATTGAAATCGCCCAGGTTGCCCAGCATGAATCGGGCGGTGTTGCGCATCTTGCGGTAGGCCTCGGACAGCTGCTTGAAAATCTCCTTGCCGGCACGCACATCCACGGTGTAGTCGCTGGAAGCGACCCACAGACGGATGATATCAGCGCCGTAGTCGCGGATGATCTCGGACGGCTCCATGCCGTTGCCGGCAGACTTGTGCATCTGCTTGCCCTGGGCATCCACAACCCAGCCATGGCACAGAACGCCCTTGTAGGGAGCAATGCCTTCGGTAGCCACGCTGGTCAGCAGGCTGGATTGGAACCAGCCGCGGAACTGGTCGGCACCTTCCATATACAGATCAACGGGCCAGCGCAGCTCCGGACGCTCGCGGCAGACAGCGCTCCAGGTGGAGCCGGAATCGAACCAGACATCCATGATGTCGTTGTCCTTTTCCCAGTCGGAAGCACCGCATTCACAGGTTTCGCCCTTCGGCATGATGTCGTTGGCGTCATACTTGTACCAGGCGTCGCTACCTTCCTTGCGGAACAGATCGGACACGGCCTTGATGGAAGTTTCGGTGATGTGATACTTGCCGCACTTCTTGCAGTAGAAAGCGGGGATCGGCACGCCCCAGACGCGCTGACGGGAGATGCACCAGTCGCTGCGATCACGGACCATACCGGTCATACGGTCATGGCCCCAGGCCGGCTGCCACTTGACATTGTCGACGGCCTTGTACACGTCTTCCTTGAAGGCGTCGATGGAGCAGAACCACTGCTCGGTGGCACGGTAGATAATGGGATGGTGGCAGCGCCAGCAATGGGGATACTGGTGCACAATGTGCTCCACGCCCATCAGATGCCCGCTTTCCCGGATGTGTTCCAGGATGACCTTGTTGGCGGTCCAGACCTTCAGGCCGGCAAATTCCTTGCCAGCCTCTTCGGTCAGGCAGCCGGCAGCGTCCACCGGCATCACAATGGGCAGCTGGGGGTAATGGCCCACGCAGGCATCAAAGTCCTCGGCGCCGTGGCCGGGAGCGGTATGAACGCAGCCGGTACCGCTGTCCAGCGTGACGTGGTTGCCCAGAATCACCAGACCGGTGCGGTCCAGGAAGGGATGCTTGTACTCCATCATTTCCAGGTCGCGGCCGGGAATACGCACATCCAGAACGGTGTAATCCTCAATGCCGCAGGCCTTCATGGTCGCTTCCACACGCTCGGCAGCCATGATGTGGTAATCATCGCCGATCTTGACAAAGGTATAGTCGAAATCGGGATGCAGGCAGGTAGCCACGTTGGCAGGCAGGGTCCAGGTGGTGGTGGTCCAGATCACAATCCAGGCCTTGTCCAGCGGCACACCGGCCTTGGCCAGCACGCCGTTGGGATCACCGGTGAGCTTGAAACGAACGTACAGAGAATCGCATTCGTCCTCGCCGTACTCGATCTCAGCTTCCGCCAGAGCGGTCTGGTCTTCCGGGCACCAGTACACAACACGCTTACCCTTGTAAATGTAGCCTTTCTGGGCCATCTTGCCGAAGATTTCCACCTGGCGGGCTTCAAACTCCGGACGCAGGGTCAGATAAGGGTTATCGAAATCGCCCTGTACGCCCAGGCGCTTGAACTGGCTGTTCATCACGTCGATGTGTTCGGTGGCGAATTCACGGCAGATATGGCGCAGTTCCAGTTTGGAAATACCGGCCTTCTTATCCCCCAGAGAACCCAGAGCTTTCAACTCAATGGGCAGACCATGGGTATCATAGCCGGGAATGTAAGGCGCACGGAAACCGGCCATGTTCTTGTAACGGATAATGATATCCTTGATGATCTTGTTCAGGGCAGTGCCCATATGAATGCTGCCGTTGGCATACGGGGGGCCGTCATGCAGGATAAAATCCGGGCAGCCCTCATTGTTCTTGATCATCTGCTCATAGACATGGTTTTTCTCCCAGTCTTCCAGCATTTTGGGTTCCTTTTTCGGCAGGCCGGCCCGCATCTCAAACGGGGTAGCCATCTTGTGGATGGTATCGTTGTAATTTTGCGCCAAGGTCTCCAACTCCCTCTATAATTGATATAATCACCGCGGCACGGCGGCAAAACTCACCGCCAAAACTGCGGGGTTAGTCGTTATAATCCACACCCTGGAACGAATCAAAGGCGGACGGCAGACTTTCTTCCTTAGGCTTGGCCGTTTTCGTCTTGCGGGTGGTGGTTTTTTTGGTGGTACTGCGGCTGCGGGTCGTCTTCTTGGGCGGCTCCGGGGTCACATCGGCATACAGTCCCGATGCATCGGGAAGTTCGTCCGCGGGCTGCGGCTCAGGTTCGGGCGGATAATATTCCGGGTCCGGCTCCTCCGGTTTGGGAGCAATGGCAAATTCCACCGTATCGATTTTGCCTTCCTGAGACGGGTCTGCGGCGGTGGGGGCATAATATTCCGGCTGATCATAGGCAGGTTCCTGGTAAACGGGCTCCTCCTGCTGAACCGGCTGAGGTTCCGAGGCCGGGGCCGGTTCAGGCTGGACCGGCGCAGGCTCGGGTTCGGGTTCTTCCGGCTCCTGGTGGTAGGAAGCGGATGCCTGGGCTTTCTGCTCTGCGGCGGCCTCCTGGGCCAGCTCTCCCGGATATTCCGGTATCTTGCTGAGCACTTCGATATGCTCGCGGTACATTCCCATCAGGGTCTTTTTGAAATTGTCCGCTTCCTTTTTCAGGGTGATCAGTTCCTGCTTGGCCAGTTCCACCTCGTCACGGGCATGCTGTTCCCGGTCTTCGGACTTGATATTGGCCGCACGGATGATTTCGGCCGCCTTCTGCTTGGCTTCACGGATCACATTTTCGCCCAGCCGCTGGGCGTTGATCATGGTCGTGCGAAGGGTATCTTCCTCCGCACGGTACTGGTCAATCCGCTGTGCCAGAACAACCAGCTTTTTCTGCAGGTCTTCGTTTTCGGCGCTCAGCGCATCAATGCTGTCCGCAACCTGCTTGAGATAATCGTCCACATCCTCGCAGCGGTACCCGCGCATCGCGCGCTCAAAGGTCACGCGGCGGACATCCTCCGAAGCAATCATCCGTTACTCCTCCTGTTCGGGCAAAAGCCGTATCGTTTACGATCCTGCTCAATTTCAATACTGAAAATAAGTGATGAATAGGCGACCTTTCCGGCTGGTTCCGCCAATTTCCTTGACACGCCAGCGTCCGGCCCCGCGCACGGTGAACAAATCTCCCGCATAAACGGGTTCCGCAGCACTGTGCAGCGGCAGATGGTTGATCTCCACCTTGCCTCCGGAAATGGCCTGGGCCGCCAATGTGCGCGAGGTATGCATCATGGCAGCCAGGACTGCATCCGCCCGCAGACTGGACACCGTGGTATCATGCAACTCACGGTCAGGTTCCGCCAGCACACGCTCCGGAACCGTCTCACATGGCTCTGCCCGCACGGAAAAACTCCCCGCCTGGTGCAGCTCCTGGGCCAAGAAATCCAGTTTGTCTTCCAGAACAAAGGCATACATCACACAGGGGTCCTCGGGGTCAGACAAGATATCGCCCAGACAGGCCCTGTCCAGACCAAGGCCGAGGATAGCCCCCAGATATTCCCGGTGTCCGGGAACACGGGGCGGTTGTGCATGGAGCGCGGTAAGCCGAAGGGCGGCAACGGGTTCAAGCTGCCATGTGTCTGGCGGCTCCAGGCACAGAACCTTGCGTTCCGCCTGAGACCAGCCACCCCAAAAACGCCCGTATGTACAGTCTTCCCTGTTCATGGCTGCCGATGCAAGAATCTGTTCCCTGTCAGACAGAAAACCGGTGCTGCGTGGAATCCCACGCCGGTGTGCAAGCTCGCACAATTCCTGCACACGGTGCATCAAAAAACGTTCCGCCTCATTTTGGGGCGGAACAAATCCGCGAACACCGGTATCAGAAGAAGACGCCATTGTTCTCCAGTTCGTCGATCAAATCGCCCATAATATCGACGTTGTACGGGGTGATGATAAAGGTACTGGTAGCCACACGCTTGATCTGGCCGTTGTTGGCGTAGGCCACACCAGACAGAAAATCAATCAGACGACGGGACACTTCTTTGTTGGTGGATTCCAGGTTCAGCACAACCGTGCGCTTGGCGTTCAGCTGGTCGGCAATGGTGGAAGCATCGTCAAAACGCTCCGGCTTGACCAGAACAACCTGCAGCTGGGTGGTGGCGTTGATGTTTACAACCTTGTTGCGCTGCTGTGCCGGCTCGCGCTGCGCATAGGTATCGGGCGCAGCCGAACCGCCCTGTCCCCCTGCGAAGATTTCGTCCTCGGTATCATCCACATAGGCGTCCCCGTCGGGGTCCTGGTTGATACCCAGAACGTTTTTCAGGCCGTCAAACATTGACATGATGAATTCTCCTTCGCTTCTCTTAAGATAATCAAATCAAGATAGTATACCATATCAGGTGGTTGTACACGACTGGACGGACAATAGTTCCAGCGATACACATAAATTATTATCGTCTTTTTTTGTCCAATTGTCAATACAATGGCGATAATTCCACCTGTTACGACACTAAATCAGTCCACCGTCCTGCAGATTGCTGCCTTCCACAATAATTTCATCATACAAACGCACTTCGCTGTCCGAGCCGATGGCCCCATCGGCGGGGACCAACATGTAATGGTCATCCTCATACAGGATGGTGATTTTACGGAATCGTTGCAGGTCGCCGTATTTGACGTAAACGCCTTTCTGCCCGTCCACAATATGCAGGGCCGCTTTGTCAATACGCAGCCCCTGGTATGTCTGCAGATCGATCTGCGCCATTTCCTGTCCCAGGCGCAGCACATCGGCGTTGATGGTGTGGCATTCGATCACCACTTTCGCCAGTTCCGCCTCTTCATCCACATCCACCGAAGAAACCACGGCATCCAAAGGGGTGTCCTCCTTGCCGGGAATACTGATGCGAACATTCGTTACGCCATCGAAGCGTTCGGCGGTGTCCAGGCCACACACGGTGTAAAAGCGCCAGGAAAAACCTTCCACGATGCGCCCCGCCAGACTTTCGGTACTGTCGGCCACCCCTACGTTCAGCAGATCCCGCAGCTGCGACGGCGTGGCGTCCTTCAAAGTCTGCTCGTCCAGATCCAAAGGCATGGCGGACGCACCAGAGATAAAATATCCGTTCTTTTCCGCCGTGATGGTTTCAAGACCGCTCAGCTGGGCGGCCACCCGATCCCGCTCGGCTTCCAGTTCCGCAATGGTGGACTGAAAACCGCTGCTTTGGCCGGTGGACACCTGCAGCCGGTTCTGGGCCAGCAGAAACTCGGATTCCGCATCCAGCATTCCGCTGTAGGAAGCGGTGTCCAGCTGATCCAACAGATTATACAGAGCGGTTTTGGTCTGGGTGGTCAGAAGGGACAGATCATTGCCGGCAGAGTTCTGGGACTTGGTCAGCAAATCAATGCTGTTATTCAGCCGGATCAGCTGTTCTCTGGCCGCGCTCTGGGAATCATCCGTATATTTCTCAGCGATAACGGCCCCTTCCGTCACTCGTTCTCCATCTTCGGCAAGATACCCAAGGTTACCATCACCCGGCACATTGACCGCGTCAAACATAACAAAACCGGACAAATTGACGCTGTCGGCCATGGTATAGACAAGAGCGGTTTCGGTTTTGTATTCCCGGCCCAGAATGGCATACAACTGTACGATGATATACGCAGCCGCAAGCAGAAACAGCAGGGTGCCCATGGCAAAGGCAGCCTTCATGGCTGCGTGACGGCTTTTTTCTCTTTCCGGCATGGGCAATTCCTCCCCTGCTCTTTATTCTTGTAAAAAGTGACGAATCAGTGTTTCGGCACGCTGTGCCAAAGAATCTCCATCCTCGTCTACATACAGCCAGACGGCATCCTGCTGGCGGCGAAACCAGGTCAGCTGCCGTTTGGCGTAATTGCGGGAAGCCTGCTTCAGTTTGTCCGTACAGGCTTCCAGTGATTGCGTGCCCTCAAAATAGGGAAAGAATTCTTTGTACCCGATGGCCTGCGCCGCTGTTCGGTAGATATCCCGATGAACGTATACCCGTTTGGCTTCCTCCAGAATCCCCTTTTCCAGCATACGGTCAACCCGCTGGTCAATGCGCTGGTATAGAAGCCCGCGGTCATGATACCCCAGACAGATACAAAGGGACCGGTACGGGGGTCTTGTATTTCTGGCCTCCCGGCGATGCTCGCTCATCCGTCGTCCGGTGTTCCGGTACAATTCCAGAGCCCGGATGACCCTGGGCAGATTGTTGGGATGGACCGTGGCGGCATATTCGGGGTCAATTTCCTGCAGCTCCCGATAGAGAGATTCTTTCCCTTCGGCGATGGCACGCTGTTCCAGATTGGCGCGGACGGACGGGTCACCCTTTTCCGGGGCAAACCCGAGTCCGTTCAGCAAACTGGTGATGTACAATCCCGTCCCGCCGACTACCAGGGGCAGATGCCCGGCTGCGGTGATGGATTGGATGCACTGATCGGCGGCACTTACAAAATCCGCCACGCTGAACGGTGTTTCCGGGTCCAGTATATCCACCAGATGATGAAGTATGCCACAACACTCTTCCGGTGTGACCTTGGCGGTACCCACATCCAGACCACGGTATATCTGCATGGAGTCCGCACTGATTACTTCCCCTTGAAACCGTTGCGCCAGCGCCACCGACAAAGCGGTTTTGCCTGTGGCTGTAGGCCCGCCGATGGCCACCACACGGGGAAGATCCTTATCAGACAAGGCGTCCAAATTGCTTTTCCAGCTCCTTCCGGGTGATTTTCAGCACACAAGGGCGTCCGTGGGGGCAAAACGGCGGAACGGTACCGTCCATGATCTTTTGTGCCAACGCCATCATCTCTTCGGCATTGGTCTTATCCCCGGCCTTGATGGCCGCACGACATGCGATGGAGTGCAGCACCCATTCGGTTTTTTCCCGCAGCGCGTCATGGGCGCCGTTCATCAGATGTCCGGCCAGTTCCAGCAGCATGTCCGCCACATCGTCCACCGGCACGTCGGCAGGTACCGCACGCACCACCACGGTGGGGCCGCCGTAATCTTCGGCTTCAATGCCCGCGTTCTGCAAAAGTTCCTGATTCTGCAGAATTGCCAGCTTTTCCGGGGCGCTCATATTGACCTGCACCGGCATCAGAAGCATCTGTGCCGGTACATTGCCGTAATCCCGGGACAGGCTTTCGAACAGAATCCGTTCATGGGCGGCGTGCTTGTCAATCAGGCACATCTCTCCGTCCCGCTCTGTAATAATGTATGTCTTGAACACTTCCCCCACCAGGCGCAGCGGCTTGGAGGCCGGCTCCGGGTCAAAGGTGGTCTGCTCCGGGGTCTCGGTGGGCAGGGCGCTCAGCGCGTGGGGAGATTCCGTCTGTTCCGGTGCACCGGCCGGCGCCTGTGAGATCACGGGCGCATCGGTATCGGAAGGTTCCGGCTTGGAAATGGCGTCTTCCGGTTTTCTCGGTGCCGGAACGGCAGGCGTTTCCGGTGCGGCGGGTTCCTGTTCCGGCAAATCCGGCAGAATATCCAGAACTGCCTCGGACTGAGGAGAAACAGGCACCGATTCCAGAGGCACTTCATCCGGTACCGGCGGCTTTTGCAGCCCCGGCACCGGCCGCGGCGTCACGCCTGCGGTCATCTGGTTCAGAGCCCGGTATTCCGCCGCAGAGAGGGTGGCAAAATGTTTTTGCGGCTGCGGAGCAGAAGGCTGATGGGCGGTAGTTGCCGGTCTCGGGGCGGGAGCGGCAGTGGGCGTCCGGGAAGGTTCTTGCGCTTCCTCCGGAGCCTTGTGTCCCAGCTCAAACCTGCATTCCCCACTGCCCGGGGTGCTGAGAGCCGAGCGGACAGCGCGATATACTGTATCAAACACATCGCTTTCCCGGGCAAACCGGATTTCGGTTTTGGCCGGATGGACATTCACATCCACCAGTTCGGCCGGCATCTCCAGCATCAGAATCGCGCCGGGAAAGCGCCCTTGCATGAGGGTACCTTTATACGCATTTTCCAGCCCGGCCATCATGGTCCGGTTTTTGACGTACCGACCGTTGACATAAAAATGCTGGGCACTGCGGGAAGCCCGGCAGGCACGGGGCGGCGTGATCAGGCCCTTGATCTTATAGACGCCGTTCTCCCCTTCCAATTCCAGCAGATCCCGGGAAAACTCCCGTCCCAGAACCGCATAGGCGGCACTGCGCAGCGAACCGTCTCCGGGGGTGACAAACTGCTGCTTGCCGTCGCGCACAAAACGGAAGGAAATTTCCGGATGGGAAAGGGCCACATGCAACACGGCATCGGCCACAAAGGTTCCCTCGCTCACATCCTTTTTCAGGAACTTCATGCGGGCAGGGGTGTTGTAAAAGAGATCGTTGACCGTGATGGTGGTGCCGCGGCCACGGGCACCGGGTTCCAGTCCCAGGGCTTCGCCGCCTTCGATGCGATAGCAGTAGGCAAATTCGTCGGCGTCGGTTTTTGTCAGCAGTTCCACCCGGGCCACGCTGGCAATGGACGCCAGCGCCTCGCCGCGGAAGCCCAGCGTATGGATGTGGGTCAGGTCATCGGCGGTGGCAATCTTGCTGGTGGCATGGCGTACAAACGCATTTTCAATGGATTCCGCTTCAATGCCGCTGCCGTTATCCGAGATTTGCAGCTGTTGGATCCCGCCCCGTACAATGGAAAGAGATATCTGGGTAGCACCGGCGTCAATGGCATTTTCCAGCAGTTCTTTGGCCACCGAGGCGGGGCGTTCCACCACCTCACCGGCAGCAATCAGCTCCGCGGTGTGTTTATCCAGCACATGAATCTGTGCCATATTGCGTTTCACCTGCCTTATTCATAAAAACGCGCCTTTATTTCAGCGCCTGCTTAAGTTCGTACAAGAAATTCAGCGCTTCCAGCGGGGTCAGGGTCTCCACATCAATCTGATGCAGCTTGTCCACCACTTCGCTGGGCACCGTGGGATTGTTGTAGGCTTCCACCGTCTCAAAATCCAGCTGCATGGCGGTATTGGCACCGGGGGCCGTGGCTTCCAGCTGGCGCAGCACAGCGTGAGCCCGCTTGATGACGGCGTCCGGCAGTCCGGCCAGCTTGGCCACCTCGATACCGTAGCTGTCATCTGCCGGACCAGCCACAATACGCCGCAGGAAGGTGATGTCATCCCCGCGCTTCTTGACGGCAATGTTGTAATTCTTGACGCCGAACACATCCTGATCCATGGCGGTCAGCTCATGGTAATGGGTGGCGAACAGCGTCTTGCAGCCGATGTTGTCGCAGATGTATTCTACCACCGCGCGGGCGATGCTCATGCCGTCAAAGGTCGAAGTGCCCCGGCCGATTTCATCCAGAATCACAAGACTGGACTTGGTGGCGTTGCTAAGAATCTCTGCCACTTCGGTCATCTCCACCATGAAGGTGGACTGACCGGCTGCCAGGTCATCCGAAGCGCCCACGCGGGTGAAAATGGCATCCACCACGCCCACATGGCATTGGGTTGCCGGCACAAAGCTGCCGATCTGGGCCATCAGGGCGATCAGGGCGTTCTGCCGCATGTAGGTGGATTTACCGGCCATGTTCGGGCCGGTGATGATCAGCATGCGGTTTTCACTTTCATCCAGGGTGGTATCGTTGGGAACAAACAGACTGCTTTTGAGCATCTGTTCAATGACAGGATGGCGGCCTTCCGCGATGTCCAGTACATCACTGTCATCCACCGTGGGTTTGACGTAGTTATTCTGGACGGCTGCCTCGGCAAAGGAGGCCAGCACATCCAGCTGGGCCACCGCCGTGGCGGTGCGCTGGATGCGCAGCAGCTGGGCCGAAATATCGTTGAGAAGTTCGGAGAAGAGCTGATGTTCCAAGGCCAGCAGCCGTTCGTTGGCACCCAGAATCTTGTTTTCCAGCTCCTTGAGTTCGGGAGTAATGTACCGTTCGCCGGTGGTCAGGGTCTGCTTGCGGGTGAAGGTATCGGGCACGCTGCCCACATAGCTGCGGCTGACCTCAATGTAATACCCAAACACCTTGTTGAAGCCGATTTTCAGCTTGGGGATGCCGGTCTGCTGGCGCAGGTCCGCTTCCAGCTGGGAAAGGACCCCCTTGCCGCCGTGCATAATATCCCGCAGCTCGTCCACTTCCGAATTGTAGCCTTCCCGGATGGCACCGCCATCCTTGAGGTTGGCCGGGGGATCGTCCACCAGGGCGCGGCTGACCTTGTCCAGAATATCGGACAGCGGATCGATGGCGTCCGCCAGGTTATCCAGCAGCTTGGCTCCCGCCGCGGCGGCCTGTTCCTTGACCTGAGGCAGGCGCTGGCAGGTATCTCCCAGGGCTTTTACCTCCCGGGGCGTGGCCGACCCGTACAGGATGCGGGTGGTCAGGCGCTCGATGTCAAACACGTGGGAAAGAGCCTCCTTGAGCTCGGCCCGCCCCACATTGGCGTTGTACAGGGCTTCCACCGCGTCCAGCCGTTCATTGATGACCTCGCTGTCCACCAGCGGCTGCTCAATCCAGGAGCGAAGCATCCGCTTGCCCATGGACGTTTCGGTTTTGTCCAGCACCCACAGCAGGGTGCCGCGCTTTTCACGACCGCGCATGGTCTCGGTCAATTCCAGGTTGGCCCGGGTTACCGCCGAAAGGCGCATGTACTGGGCATCGGCGTAGTTCTGCACCGCCTTGATGCGCTCGGTGCCGTGCTTCTGGGTCTCGTACAGATACCCAAGCAATGCACCGAACGCCTGGGGCACAAGCCCGTCGGGTGCAAAGCCGCAGCTCTTGTTCCAGTCCTCACCGAACTGACGGCTGAGCATGCTCTCCACAACCGCCTGTTTGTAACAGGATTCCTCCCGCAGTTCCACCAGGGCATTGGTATGCTGCTTGATGTAGTTGGTCAGGTCCTTCAGATCCAGCACGGCGGGGTTGATCAGGATTTCACTGGGCATATACCGGCACAGTTCGGTAATCAGCGCCCCGCCCATCTTTTCGTTGTGCAGTTCGGTGGCGTAGGCTTCGCCGGTGGAAATATCAGCAAAGCAGATACCGGCTTTCCAGCCGCCACGCACCTTTTTGGCGTAGATGGAACACAGATAGTTATTCTTGTCCTCCGCCAGCATGCTGCTCTCGATGACGGTGCCCGGAGTCACCACCCGGATAATATCCCGCTTGACCAGGCCTTTTGCGGTGGCGGGGTCTTCCATCTGTTCGCAGATGGCAACCTTGTATCCTTTGGCAATCAGCCTGGCCACATAAATTTCATAGGAGTGAAAAGGCACACCACACATGGGCGCACGCTCTTCCTGGCCGCAGGCTTTCCCTGTCAGGGTCAGTTCCAGCTCCCGGGAAGCCGTCAGCGCATCATCATAGAACATCTCATAAAAATCCCCCACACGGTAGAAGAGGATTTCATTGGGATGCTGCTTCTTGATTTCAAAATACTGCTGCATCATGGGCGATACATTTTGTCCGGCCATGCTTCACACTCCTGGTTCTTTACTCTCTGCCGTTTGCAGGCTCAGTGGCAGCCGCCGCAGGTGGCGCAGCTGCCGGTGCAGCCGCCCTGGGGCGGGTTGACGGTCATGGGATCCCCACCGTTCATCGCGGTGTTGATGATGGCGTCAATGTGGCTGACCAGAGCTTCGCACTCCGCCTTGGCGGTGTTGTAGCGCACCATACCTTCGCTGGCCATGATCTGGCTGTACAGGTCATTGACCCGCTTGTTCAGGTCTGCCACCCGCTCATGGTCGGGAGAAGTCTTGGTGGTTTCGTTGTTCAGGTCCAGACGGGCCAGGTTGAATTCGCCGATCAGGTTCTGCAGTTCCTGGTCCATATCGTTTTCACGGCGTGCGGCGTCCAGCTCCAGATAGCGGGGGTCGGTCTGCAGGGCCATAGCAGCTTTCTTGAAGAGATCGATGCAATCCATAATTGTACTCCTTATAATAATTAAAACTTTTGTATTGGTCTAATGGTTGTGTTGCGTGGGAATTCAGTTCTGCGTGTCGGCCAGTTCACCCAGCAAAAGCGCCGCTCTGGATCCGGTCAGCCGCACTTCGGCATATTCGCCGATCAGCGTGTCCGCACCGGCAAATTCCACTACCAGGTTGTTGTCCAGACGGCCGTTCAGCGTTCCTTCCAGACGGCCGGCGCCCTCCACCAGTACCCGGACAGTCTGCCCGACCAGAGACGCGATGGAAGCGAAGGCGATCTTTTCCTGGGTACGCAGCAGACGGTCCATCCGGGCGGTCTTTTCTTCCCGGGTGATGGGATCCTCCATCTTGGCGGCAGGGGTTCCTTCCCGCTTGGAATAGATGAAGGTAAACAGCTGCATATAGCCCACGGATTCCACCAGGTCCAGCGTCTTCTGGAAATCTTCTTCGGTTTCTCCGGGGAACCCGACGATGATATCGCTGGAGAAGGTCACACCCGGAATTTTGCTTCGGGCATACTCAATCAGCTCATGATACTGCTCCACCGTATAGTGGCGGTTCATCTGTTTGAGAATCCGGTCGCTGCCGGACTGTACCGGCAGATGGATATGCTTGCACAGATGCGGCTGGGCCGCGATGGTATCAATCAGCTTGCGGCTGGCGTCCTTGGGATGACTGGTCATGAAACGGATCTGATAATTCCCTGGCACTTCGCACAAACGAACCAGCAGATCAGCAAAATCGATGGGATTTTCCAGGCCCTTGCCGTAGCTGTTGACGTTTTGTCCCAGAAGCGTGATTTCTTTGTATCCCTGCTCGACCAGCTGCCGGAATTCCGCCAGAATGTCCTCCGGTTCACGGCTGCGCTCCCGGCCGCGGACATACGGCACAATACAATAGGTGCAGAAGTTATCGCAACCGTACATGATGGGCAGCCAGGCCCGAAAGCCGGAATCCCGCCGGATGGGCAGATCTTCCACCACGGCATTGCGGGCTTTGGGATTTTCCAGGTACCGCTTTCCGCGGCGGAACCGTTCGGCCAGCATGGCCGGCAGACGATCGATGCCGTCCACCCCGAACACCAGATCCACATACGGGTAGCTCTTGCGCAGTTTGTCCACGATGTGCTGCTGCTGCGCCATACACCCGCAAACCCCGATCACCAGCTTCGGGTTCTTCTCTTTCAGCTTTTTCAGGGCGCCCACATTGCCGAATACCCGCTGTTCCGCGTGCTCACGAACGGCGCAGGTATTGAACAGAATCAAATCCGCCTGTTCCACGTTATCGCACATGCCAAAGCCCACGTCCATCAGTACGCCGCGGATCTTTTCGCCGTCGTTCACATTCTGCTGGCAGCCAAAGCTGTGCACATACGCCAAAGGCGGTGCATCCTGATATACCGACGCAATCACGGCTGCGGCCTGTGCGTCATGTGTGTAGGTCAGTTTTTCCAAAATTGATCTCCTGCCATTTGATGAAAGTCCAAAAGGGCATACGCCCACATATACCATAATAGTATATCGCACAGCCTAAAAAAGTACAAGATGTGTCCAAAAGGATTTTTTGCCGGGCGTCCGGTTGGCGAAACTGCGCGGCAGGTGCTATAATGGGGCCATATTTTGCAAGGAGGCATCCCCCATGAATTTGTATCAGCTGGATTTCAGTCCCACCGGCGGAACCAAAAAGGCCGCCGATGCTCTTTGTGCCGGATTCGGCCTTCCGGTAAGCCGGATCGATCTTTGCAATTCACAAACAAATTTTTCTTCCCTGTCCTTTTCCCGGCAGGATCTTTGCGTCTTTGGAGTGCCCAGTTTCGGCGGACGTGTTCCCGCGCCGGCGGCACAGCGGATGGCCGCGATGCGCGGCAACGGTGCGTTGGCAGTTTTGCTGGTTGCCTACGGCAACCGGGCTTTTGACGACACCCTCATCGAGATGAAGGATCTGGCACAGAAAGCCGGTTTCCGCTGCGTTGCCGCCGTTGCCGCCATTGCTCAACATTCCATTGCCCGTTGCTATGCCGCCGGGCGCCCCGATGCGTCCGATGCAAAGGAGCTGGAAGACTTCGGAAAGAACATTCTTGCACACATCAAAGACGATTCACTTCCGGAAGATCTGGCGGTTCCCGGTAACCGTCCCTACCGCGCATTCGGCGGCGTGGGGATGATACCCATGCCCGATGCATCCTGTACATACTGCGGAACCTGTGCTGCTCTTTGCCCCACCCGGGCCATTTCGATCAGTGACCCTGCACAAGTGGATGCCGCACGCTGCATCAGCTGTATGCGTTGTGTTTCCGTTTGTCCCGAGCACGCCCGCCATGCCGATGCCGCAAAGGTGGCCGCCACCGAAACCAAACTGGCCAAACTTTGTGCCGACCACAAAATCAACGAACTCTTTCTGTGATTTGGCATTTCCCGGAATTTTTTTCGTGTTTTCCTTGACCTTATACCCACTGTATGGCTTATACTGTGCGCGAAAGGACGGTGAACACAGGAATGAACATCAAGGAAGCCGCCAAAGAGAGTGGTGTTTCATCCCAGAACATCCGATTTTATGAGCGTGAAAACCTGTTGCACCCCAAACGCGACCCAAACAATTCATATCGGATTTACTCCCCGGAGGATTTGCGCACCTTGAAGCTGATTCGCATGCTGCGAATGCTGGACATGCCGCTGGAGGAAATCCGCTTGGTTCTGGAACAGAAGACTTCTTTGTCTCAAGCCTTGTCGGAGCAGGAGCAACGGCTGCACGCCAGGGAGAATAAACTGCAATCCGCCATCCGCTTTTGCCGCAATATGCGCAGTTTGTCCTTGTCCGTGGATAAGGTGGATGTGGATGCCTGCCTGCAGAGGATGAAAAAGGAACCGGAACAGACCGGTTTCTTTGCCGATTGGATGCAGGACTACAAGCACGTGGTTGCAGCTCAGCACAGAGAGTTGTTTACATTTGTACCGAACGACGCGGTAACCACACCGCGTGAATTCACGGATGTTCTCCTTGCCTGGGCCGACAGCTGCGACAAGGATATTGTCATTATCAGAGAAAGCATGTATCCTCGTTTTCTTCTGGACGGTGCAGAGTATGAGGCCGAACGTGTATATCGCCGTATAGGGTATCGATATTGCAGCGTGCCCCAGGCTATCATTCGCTGCCGGTTGCGTGATCACAACAGTGAGGACGAATGCGTACCGCCTGTTCGCCGGCGGATCCTGCGCATTCTGCGCTGCGCCTTTCCAGGCACGCTCTTGTTTGTCCTGATCATGGTTCCCAACGCCGGGTGGATTCTGGCAGGTGGTCAGACATGGATGGATTTTATGGGAACTTTGGTATTTGTCCTGGGAATTGCGGCTTTGTGCGGCCTGGGAGCCTGGTATAATTATTATTATCATTTCAACGACCGCACCCGATGAAACAGAAGAACGCCCCGCACTTGGATTGTGAGGGGCGTTCTCTTATTTTCCTTCAAAATACTGACGAATGGTCTGCATACGGTCTTTTTGCGTCACATGGAAAGGGCAGCGCTTGTCGCAGTGTCCGCAGCCGATGCAGGCGTTTGCTTTGACGGACAATTTTCGGTAGTGATCCGCGGCCATCTGGTCGCCGGCACAGGCAAGATCGTAATACTTGTTGACAAGTCCGATGTCGATTCCCGCCGGGCAGGGCTGGCAATGATTGCAGTACACACAACTGCCGGTCACCTCTTTCGGGGTGAAGCGAGCAATCAGGGAATAATCTTTTTCTTCGGGGTCGGCCTGCAGAAATCCTAGCAGATCCCGCAAGTCCTGCATACCACGAACACCGGGAACAACCGACAGCACCCCGGGACGGTCCATGGCATATTGCAGGCATTGAAAGGGCGTCATGGCAACGCCAAAAGGAGAGGCAGAGGCGTCCAAAAGTTTGCCGCCGTGGAAGGGCTTCATCACCGAGACGCCCACTCCCAATGCCTGACACCGCTGCAGAAGCTGTGCGCGTTCCGAGACAGTGCCGATGCCCAGTTCGTCCCCCTGCTCCAAGTCATACGCCGGATTGAGGGAGAACATCATCATATCCATAAGACCGGTATCCAGCGCCCGCTGGGCCACCGCCGGTGTGTGGGAAGAAAATCCGATATGCCGGATGCGCCCCTGACCTTTCAATGCCTGCAAATATGCCAGCACACCGGAATCCATCAATTCTTCCAGGTCCTGCATCTCATCCACGCAGTGCAAAAAACCAAAGTCAGCGTATTCGGTACCCAGCATTTCCATTTCCCATTGGAAAGTCCGGCGGATTTCTTCCGGATCTCTTGACCAGCCGTACTCCCCTGCCTCATTATATACGGCGCCAAAATGCAGCTGAAAGAAAACCTGCTCCCGACGTCCCCGAATAGCCTTGCCAAACGGCTCATACACACCGGCCCCGCCGGCGCAAAGATCAAAAAAGTTAATGCCGTTGTCAACGGCAAGCCGGACCGCCGATTCGATTTCCTCGGCCGGTGCCTGCTGGATGCCTCCCAGGCCAAGCCCCAAAGTGCTGAAACGCTCTTTCTTCTCCCCATGCGGAAGTCTGCGATATTGCATTGTACTGCCTCCCCCGACTGGCCGCCAGGCGGCCTTTTGCTTTTATTGTAGCGAAGAAGCACTGCAATCGGAAGAATATTTTTGGCTGCACTGTATCAACCGCAGGTTGACAGTTTAGCAGGAGCTTGCCGTCATCATACGGATGATGGTTTTGTCTGTTTCCCGCATTCCTTCCCGGGCAAGAGCTCCAATGTTGCGGATGTTGTTTTCCACGCCCTTGGTCACAATCCCATCGCCGCTGTAAAACTGTGTTCCATGCGCCTGCATCTGCATACCCAACAGGCCCGCTTCCACCGCCGATGCGATCTTGGCCGCGCAGCTGGCCTTGGCGCCGTCGCAGATGATGCCGGAATCCATGGCAATTGCATTCACAATGGTGTGGGAAATCTCATTATACCTCCCGCCGTGCAGATAACATACACCCGCACCGGCCCCCACGCCAGCTGCCACCGCGCCGCAGAAGGCACTGAGCTTGCCGATTCCGGTTTTGATGTGGATAGTCACCAGGTTGGAAACTGCCAGGGCCCGGTACAATTGCGCCCGGTCCGCCTGCAGCTGCTTTGCATATACAATGACGGGCAAGGACGCCGTCAATCCCTGGTTGCCGCTGCCCGAGTTGATGACGACGGGAAGTTCGCAACCGTTCATGCGGGCGTCCGAACCGGCGGCAGCCAGGGCTTTGGCGCGGTTGTGCACATCATCGCCGTATGCCTGCAACAGGATGCGGCCGATATTGGCACCATAGTTTCCACGCAGGCCTTCCTCGGCAATGGCCGTGTTGTAGTCTATCTGACGCTGCAGCACGTCCTGCACGTCTTCCGGGTTCAGCTCGTCGGCAAACGTGATAATCCGTTCCACGCTCAGCAGACTGCGGTCGGTGCCTTTGGCCGGCTGTTCTTCATTGCAGGGCCGGTCCAGCTTGGTCTGTCCGTCCCGCTCCACCCGCACCACGTTGGTGTGACCGCCTACCAGGCGGACCCGGGCGGTGTGTCCCCCTCCTGCCACGGTGACATCGATATCCAGCAAGAAGGGACTGTCTGCCTGGGTGACCGTGATAGGGGTATGCTCGCGCCAATCGGCAAGTTCGGATTGCCGTTCCGGGGTAACGTCGGCCAGCACTTCCAGTTGTCGCCCGGCATCACCGGCAACCGCACCGGCCGCCACCGCCGCTTCGATGCCGCGCATACCTCCGGTGTGGGGAACCACCACACTCTTGACGTTCTTGATGATGTTGGCGCTGACCGCAACCGTGACCATCTGGGGCAGGCGCCCCAATTCCTGCCTGGCCAGCGCCGCTGCATAGGCCAACGCAATGGGCTCGGTGCATCCCATGGCGGGAACCAGCTCTTCCCGCAAAATATCAATGTATGCCTGGTAGATTTCCGGCGTCATTTCTTCTTGCATATCCTTCCTCCGCCTTTGTCCATATTTCGCCGCTATTATACTATAGATAACCATAAAAATCAAAACCGGCCTTGCAGCCTTGGGGCATGGTTGTATAATAAAAAGTAAGAAACCATCACACCCGTCCGGGAGGGATACCTGTGCAGCAGACCACCTTATTTGAACAAAACACCCCGCAGCCTCTGGCAGCCCGGCTTCGGCCGCGCACGTTGGAGGAATATGTGGGGCAAACCCACCTGTTGGGGCCGGGGAAAGTTCTGCGGCGGCTGATTGAGAGCGACCAGATTTCTTCCATGATTTTTTGGGGCCCGCCGGGGGTGGGCAAAACCACCCTGGCCCGCATCATTGCCAACCGCACCAAGGCCGCTTTCATCGATTTTTCGGCCGTGACCAGCGGGATCAAGGAAATCCGGACGGTAATGCAGCAGGCAGAAGAAAACCGTCGTTTCGGTGAAAAGACCATCCTGTTCGTAGACGAGATCCATCGTTTCAACAAGGCGCAGCAAGATGCCTTCCTGCCCTTTGTGGAGAAGGGCAGCATCATCCTGATCGGTGCCACCACCGAAAACCCGTCCTTTGAGATCAACGGCGCTCTTTTGTCACGATGCAAGGTGTTTGTACTGCAGGCTCTGAAAACCGAGGACCTCGTCACCCTTTTGCAGCGGGCTTTACGAGATGAGCGCGGATTCGGAAATCAGGTGGTCCATATCGATCCGGATCTGCTGGAGGCATTGGCTGTCTTCGCCAACGGAGACGCCCGTACAGCTCTTTCTACCCTGGAGATGGTCGTGCTGAACGGCGAGGTCAATGCCGACGGCAGCATCACCGTCAGCAAGGAAACGCTGGAACAATGCACGGAGAAAAAGTCCCTGCTGTATGACAAGAACGGTGAGGAACACTACAATCTGATTTCCGCACTACACAAGTCCATGCGAAATTCTGATCCGGATGCCGCTGTATATTGGCTTGCCAGAATGCTGGAAGCGGGCGAAGACCCCTTGTATGTGGCGCGGCGGGTCATCCGTTTTGCCAGCGAGGATGTGGGCCTGGCCGACCCCCGGGCATTGGAACAGGCCGTGGCGGCCTATCAGGCCTGTCATTTTCTGGGAATGCCGGAATGTACGGTGCACCTGACCCAGGCCGTGGTGTACATGTCCATGGCCCCCAAATCCAACTCGCTATACAAGGCATATGAACATGCCAAAAGTGATGCGGTCCGTCAGCTGGCGGAACCGGTTCCCCTTGTGATCCGAAACGCCCCCACAAGACTGATGAAGGATCTTTCCTATGGCAAGGGATACCGGTACGCCCATGATGAGCCGGACAAGCTTTCTGCCATGCAGTGCCTGCCGGACAGCCTGCAAGGCCGGGAATACTACGAGCCCACCGAGGAAGGGTTGGAATCCCGGTATAAAACCCGGCTGCAACAGATCAAAAGCTGGAAAAAGGAACATCAGCTATAATTCTGGTTTTGTCCCAAAACAAAAACGCATCCCCTGTGCCGGTCCGATGAGTCGGCACAGAAGGCGCGTTTTTTATTGGGCTGTTCTGACGGATTTACGATGCAGAGTTAGCGTAATCGTCCTCGCCACCCACAGGATTTTCGGCAATGATATCCGAACTGTCGCTGTCGGAATCGGCCGTTTCTTCGGTGGCGGCTTTCAGGGTGTCCTTGGTGTAGGCAAAGGCAGAGCGATGATCAGCATCCACCTCATACACCACTCCGCCTGCATGGCTGGAGCGCATATAGCAAAGATCGCTGTCATCCGCGCACAAATCGCCGAAACTGCAGGTGATGGTGGTTCCGTCGGTGCCCACCAGGGTCACCACGGCCTGGGGCTCATCCAGGCCATAGGTACTATTGTCCTCGGGCTGAGTGATGGACATTTCGGTGGTCATATCACAGATGGTCGAAGCCATTTTCTTGACGATATCCTGATCCACCGCATAGTCCGGGTCGTCCTGCAGTGTCCAGGTTCCGTCGTTCTGGGCAAAGGTCAGAATTTCTCCAGAAGTTTCCACGGTCATGGTGGCGACATCATCCGTTTCCAGGTCCACCACGTCCTGTTCCGCATACAGATCCTTCGCGGTCTTTACCAGACCGGACAGATCTGTGGCGTCAATGGTATAGATGTGATCATTCCAGCTGACCTTGGCATAATACGCTTCGGTGATGGAATTTTCCGCGCCGATGGTGACCGTATAGACACCGGAAGCTGTCTCTGCGGTGGCGGTTTCGGAAGAAGCGGTTTCCGCCGAGGCAATGTCGGCCCCATCCGTTCCCAAGGTGAAGACCAGCGTGGGATTGTCCAGGCCCATGTCCTCGTTTCCGGTTCCGGCGCCCAAATCACGGAGAGCCTGCAGACCGGTATACTTTTCCAACAAGGAAGAAACCGTGTCCTGATCCAGCGGCAAGGTCGGGTCCTGTTCCAGATACCATGCCTCATCCTCATCCTGAAGCAAGGTGGCATCCGTCTCGTCGTTGCGGTAAGCCAAAGCGGTTACCGTGCTGGTATCGAAGTCAAACAGGGGCACACCGGTTTCCTCTTCCTCGCCCAGGTTGCTCAGGATGATGAGTGCCACACCGAGAATCACAACCACCGCGGCGAGAATGGCCAGGGGCAGATATTTCTTTGCTTTCATTGGCAGATCCCTCCTTAACTACGGCGGCGCACGATGGTGACAAACACACCGGCCAGCAGGAAGCCCAGCGGAATAATGAACACAAACAGCAGGCCCAAGGGGGTGACCAGTCCGCTGGGAACAGACAGCGTTTCGGCGCTCATGCTCTTGGCGTCAATCACCACGCTGTTTTCTTCCCCGTTCATCCAGTTTGCAATGCTGCCCAGCAGCTGCGCGTTGCCGCCGGACACAGCGGAATTGATCTCGTCCAGGAAGACATTGCCGCAGTTGATCCACACGATCTTGGCGCCGGAATCGGAATCCTCGGCAGCAACCGCCAGATCAAAACTGCCTTCGGGGTCGTTGTCACCCTTCTGCAGGGTCGTTGCGGTCTCATAATCCAGCATGGAATAGGCGCTGTCAGAGGTGGAGAGCAGCTTGGTATAGGTGATATTGGATGTGGTCTCGGCGGTTTCATCCGTCTGGGTATCGTCGGTATCGTCCGCCGTCACAATGCCCTGGGCGGTGGGCGCAAACACATACATGCCGTCTGTCATGCCAGACGTGATGGTATTGGTTTTGATCTGCGGCAGCAGATAGGTGCCGGCATACCGGTATGCATAATAGTTGGGGTCGGTTTCTACCAGCAAACCGGACTGGCGTTCCATGCCGTATTCCGCCAGAACCGCGTCCAGGTTGGGCGTGTCGTACAGAAGGCTGGTGGTCACGATCACCTTGCCGCCATCGGCCAGGTAACCCCGCAGTGCATCCGCATCCAGCTCACTGAAATCCGCCTGGGGCACATTGATGAGCAAAGCGTCGGCATCCTCGGGAATTTCTCCGGTGATCAGGTTCAGTTCGGACACGGTAACACCGGCATTGCTGAGAGTGTCGGTAAAGTCACTGCCCAAAGAGCTCTCGCCGTGCCCGGTCAGCGCATACATCGTGTAGGTGTTTTCCCGGGTTACCTGGGCAATGGCCGTGGTCAGCGCATTTTCGGCGTCAAAATCCATGGTGGAGGAGTAGTAATCGGTGTAGCTGTAGGAATACATGTCATTGTAATCCACCACCGTATGGTTGTCACCGCATACAATGATCACACTGTTGCTGCTGGCGTCTCCGGCATCATACTGATCCGCAAAGGTGGGATACAGTGCCGGGTCACGCTGCTGCCAGGTAAAGTGGGAACTCTCGCCGGCGTACCGGTCCAGAATCCGGCTGATATTGGTATCCTCGTTGCCCGTTTCCGCCAGGAAATAGGCGGTCACGTCCTTGTCCAGAGACTTCATCATGCTGACGGTGGTCTCACTCAGGGTGAACATCTGGCCGGTGGAAATGTCGAACTCGGTGTACTTGGTGGGAATGGCGTTCACAACCAGGTTCAACAGGATCACGACCACCAGAACAATGGCCGCCAGTACGCTGGCGTAAGCACCGGAATGGAGCATGCGACGCCGGCTGACGCGCTGTGCTTCGGTAGGCTGTGCAGCCGGAGTGTGGCCGGAGGGCTTTTTGCCAAATTTGAATTTCATGCTGAATCCCCCTCCCCTCTCAGTTCCAGCGGCGCCGTTCCAGCGCCTGACCGGTTAAAAACAAAAACAATCCAATGACGGACAGATAATACACAATGGTGGAAAGGCTGAACATACCGCCCACAAAGGTTTCAAAGGGGGTGAACAGAGCCAGCGCATCCAGAATGCTGTTGAAAGCGCTGAGCAGCCAGGCCGGACGCAACTGGAACAGCAGGATCAGCGCGACGGCGCCGCCGCAGAAGATCCCGCAGCCCACCGTGAGACTTTTGCACAGAAGCCCGATCAGGACAGAGGCCAGCGCCAGAACAATGCAGAACACGATAAACGCCAGCGTATTGCCGGAGGTGAACAGCGACTGCACACTTTCCATCAGATAGGCAATCAGCAGCACGCCGAAGGTGGCCAGATACGCAATGATCTGATTTTCGGTCAGGACCGAAATGAAGGTCCCCACCGCAATGCAGGAAGCTCCCAGCAGGAAATACGCCAACAAGGTGGAGTAAGCGTTGACCAGCGAAACGGTACCGAAAGCCGTAAGGATCAACGGCATGATGCAGGCCACCGCCATGGGCACCGCAAAGACCACCAGCTGTGCCAGGTATTTGCCCATCACAATCTGGGGAATGGTGACGGGGCTGGTCAGCAACAGCTGATCCGTCTTGTTGCGTCGTTCATCTGCAAAGCTGCGCATGGACAACGCCGGCAGAACAAACAGCATAACCAGCGTGGTGGAATACAGAATGATGGAAAAATCCGATGTACCGTAAATCAGGCAGTTGGCGCTGTAATAGAGGCCGATAAAGGCCAGAATGACGCCGATCACAACATACCCGATCATGCTGGTAAAATAGCTTCTGGTTTCACGCTTGAAAATTGCCAGCATACCTCAGTCCCCCTCCTTCTCATCCGGCTGCTCCACCTGCGGTTGGGCGGGTGCTTCTTCCGGTTCCGCCGTCTGCTCGGTTTCCCCGGCAGGCAGTGCCTTTTCTTCGGGTTCGGTGCCGGCCTCGTCAGGATGATCGGTTTCAGTCAGCTGCAGGAACACGTCCTCCAGGCTCAGGTTCTGACTGCTCAAGCTCAGCACCGGGCATCCGGCTGCCGCCAAAGCGGCCGACAATGCGGCACGCAGGTCGGTGCCGTCGGTGCTGGTGGCGGTAAAGCTGACCTCGTCCGCCTTCTCCGCCGTCACCCGCAGATCTGTCAGGCCGGGCACGCTCTGGGCCGCCTGCAGAACCGCTTCCTTGCTGCCCTGTGCCGTGGCCGAAATCACACCCTTTGCCGCCAGTCGGGCCGCCAGCTCTTCCGGCGTGCCCTGGGCTGCCAGCTTGCCGTTGGAAATAATCAGGACACGGTCACAGACGGTCTGGACCTCGCTCAGAATGTGGCTGGACAGAATGACCGTATGGGTTTTGCCCAGATCATGGATCAGAGAACGAATCTCAATCATCTGGGCGGGGTCCAGACCGACGGTGGGTTCGTCCAGAATGATGATGTCCGGGCTGCCCAGCAGAGCCGCCGCCACGCCCACACGCTGACGGTAGCCCTTGGAAAGATTGCGAATCAGTCGGGTCTGCATTTCCTGCAGTCCCGCACGCTCCGACGCGCGGGCCACATCGGCGGCGCGATCGGCTTTTTTCTTCACGCCTTTCAGTTCCGCCACAAAGTTGAGATATTCTCCCACCGTCATATCCGTATACAGCGGCGGCAATTCCGGCAGATACCCGATGCAGGCCTTGGCGGCCTGGGGGTCTTCCTGGATATCATGGCCGTTGATGGTCACCGTGCCGCTGGTGGGCGACAGATAGCCGGTAATGACATTCATGGTGGTGGACTTGCCTGCACCGTTGGGGCCAAGCAAGCCGTAAATGCAGCCGTCATCAACCGTGAAGCTGATGTCATCGACCGCCACATGCGAACCGTACCGCTTGGTCAGATGGCTGACTTCGATCAAGATGCACACTCCCCTTTTGTATTTTTCGGGCATGAATGCCCGTCTGGATGTCCGTATGTGATTATAGGCCCCTTTTGTGAAAATTGTGGGATAGAGTTTTGAATATCTGTGAAAATCGCCGGAACCAGCCAAAACAAAAATCGGGCAGGAGCCCTGCAATCTATGCAAGGTCCTGCCCGACCGGGCTTTTGAAACGCTTGTAACGGATTGGTTCAGTGGGCGGCGATGGCATCCGCAATGCGCATGGCCACCTCATCTTTGCTCATCAGAGGCAGCTGTTCGGCCCCGTCTTTTGTAATCAGTGTAACCACGTTGGTGTCCACGCCGAAACCGGCCCCGGGAGTTTTCAGATTGTTGGCGACGATCATATCCATGTTCTTCTTGTGAAGTTTGACCGAAGAGTTCTCCAGCAGATGCTCAGTTTCCATCGAGAATCCGCAGACAAACAGCCCTGTCGGTTTATGAGCCCCGATCCACCCCAGAATATCCTGGGTGCGTTCCAGCTGCAGGGTCAGCTCCCCGTCGGATTTCTTGATCTTGTGATCAGCCACCTGCGCCGGGCGATAGTCCGCCACAGCGGCGGCCATCACCAGCGCGTCTGCCTGCGCAGAATATTTCTGGACCTTCTCAAAAAGATCCTGGGCGGTGGTGAAAGGAACCATATCCACAAAGGGAACCGGCCGCAGGGCAGTCTGAGCGCTTAGGAGGGTCACCTGTGCGCCGCGCAGCATACAGGCACGGGCGATGGCATAGCCCATCTTTCCGGTGGAATGGTTGGTGATATACCGCACAGGATCCATGGGCTCGCTGGTCGCGCCGGCCGTCACCACAATTTTCTTTCCTGCCAGGTCCTTTTTGCAAGCCAGTTCCCGGTCCACATAATCCAGCAGGACCTGTTCTTCCGGCAAGCGCCCGCTGCCCACATCGCCGCAAGCCAGCATACCGGAACCGGAAGGAATCACCGTGAATCCGTAATGGCGCAGCGTGGCGATGTTATCCTGGGTGATGGGGTTTTCCAGCATGTGGGTGTTCATGGCCGGCGCCACCAGCTTGGGACAGGTGGCTGCCAGCGTGACGGTGGTCAGCATATCGTCGGCCAGACCGTGGGCCAGTTTGGCAATCACATTGGCGGTGGCCGGTGCAATCAGCATCAGATCCGCCGCATTGGCCAGGGACACATGGGCCACATCGTATTGAAAATTGCGGTCAAAGGTATCCACAATGCAGCGGCGGTTGGTCAAAGTCTCGAAGACCAGCGGCGCAATGAATTCGGTGGCATGCTTGGTCATCAGTACATGCACCGCAGCGCCGCGCTTGGCCAGCGCATGGGCTACGTTGGCCATTTTATAGGCGGCAATACCGCCGGTAATGCCCAGCACAATCGTCTTGCCCTGCAGGTCTTTTTCCATGGTTGGGTCCTCCCGTTTGTTCTGCGTTTCTTCGCAGGTGTTATCGGTATTTATTATAGGTTGGTTTGACTTCATTGTAAAGGCTGGTATAATCAGATTATATCACACAGAAACGGGGCAGACACATGATTCTGGCAGTCGACATCGGCAATACCAACATCTGTATCGGAGGGCTGGACGGGCACAAGCAGCTCTTCAGTTTCCGCATGGTGACCAGGCCTCGCTGCACACCGGACGAATATACGGCTGAAGTTCGATTTCTGCTGCGCCGTGTGGGCTTTTCCTCTGAACAGTGTACCGGCGCCATTTTATGCAGCGTGGTGCCCGCCTTGAGCGAGCCCCTGGCCCAGGCCATACGCCGGGTGACCGGTCACGAACCCATGCGGGTCAGCTACATGCTGGATACCGGCCTGCAGTTTGCGGTGGACAGCCCCGAGCGGATAGGCCAGGACCGCATTGCCGATGCCGCTGCTGCGGCGGCGCTGTATCCCCTGCCCTGTATGACGGTGGACCTGGGCACTGCCACCACCTACAACGTCATTGATGACCGGCGGTGTTTTCTGGGCGGTTTCATCGTTCCCGGCGTACAGACCAGTCTGCGGGCCATCAGCGCCGGCACCGCCCAGCTCCCGCCCATCGCCCCCGAAGCCGCCGATCATCTGATTGGCCGCAACACGGTGGAATGCCTGAACAGCGGTGCCGTGTTCGGAACCGCCGCCATGATGGAAGGGCTGGCTGACCGTGTGGAAACGGAATTGGGGCAGCCGCTCACGGTGGTGGCCACCGGCGGACTGGCCCGTGGAATCATTCCCTGCTGCCGCCGGAAGGTCTTGTACGATGCCGATCTGCTCTTCAAAGGGCTTTCGGTACTGCATCGCCGCGCAAATTCCTGAAGTCAAAATAAAAACCGATGCTCCTCATTGAAGAAGTGAACTGCCCCAGAATTAGTAGACATGAATAAAAAGACCCTCGTGTAGTGGGGACCTTAACAGGACTGGCGAAGCGTAAGCGGAGCC
>NZ_JACJJP010000098.1 GCF_016900095.1 Gemmiger formicilis | reverse complement strand
AGCTAGCGTGTACTAATAGGTCGAGGGCTTGACCCCATTTTCTTAGAGTACTTCATTTGCCAGCAGTTCGATATTCAGTTTTGAGGGTATATACCTTCAGAAAAGAGAAGCATAGCCGATAAGGTCATGCAAATGGCCGGTGTCGATGACGGTGAGGATCCACCTGTTCCCATTCCGAACACAGAAGTTAAGCTCACTGGTGCCGAAGATAG
>NZ_JACJJP010000097.1 GCF_016900095.1 Gemmiger formicilis | reverse complement strand
TAGTACACGTTGATGACATCGCCGTCAGAAGCAGTGCTCGGAATCGGATCGGGATCCGTGCTGTCGAACTTATAGCCCACATAGCGGTCGTCCGAAGTATCAACGGTATCCACAGGCACCGTCGTGTCGTTGATCCACGCAGACTTGGTTACCGGCACACTTTCGGCTTCCACGCCATCCTTGTAATACTTCACCGTGTAGGTGATGCTATG
>NZ_JACJJP010000096.1 GCF_016900095.1 Gemmiger formicilis | reverse complement strand
GGTGAAGTCGTAACAAGGTAGCCGTATCGGAAGGTGCGGCTGGATCACCTCCTTTCTAGGGAGTCAGACGTGAAGATCAGGCTGGTCCTGATGTTCACGGACAGGGAAAATGAGTTTCAGGGATGTTCAATTTTGAAGGCCTTGCCTTCAGCATAAGGGCAGCGAAACCCGAAACGCTGGAAAGCGCGGGGGTATAGCTCAGTTGGGAGAGCACCTGCTTTGCAAGCAGGGG
>NZ_JACJJP010000095.1 GCF_016900095.1 Gemmiger formicilis | reverse complement strand
AAGCGGCAGCACTCCCCCTTGCACCGAGGAGGCGTTCCGGAAGCAGAGACCGGCTCCCCTGTGTAAGGGGAGCTGGCGGCCGGAGGCTGACTGAGGGGTTGTGAGCTTATTTTGGCATCCCGGTAACGGAAAATGTCGCAAGGTTTCCAACCCCTCTGCCGCTGCGCGGCACCTCCCCTTACACAGGGGAGGCTTAGGGAAAAAGCGGCAGCACTCCCCCTTGCACCGAGGAGGCGTTCCGGAAGCAGAGACCGG
>NZ_JACJJP010000094.1 GCF_016900095.1 Gemmiger formicilis | reverse complement strand
GGTGAAGTCGTAACAAGGTAGCCGTATCGGAAGGTGCGGCTGGATCACCTCCTTTCTAGGGAGTCAGACGTGAAG
The DNA here is from genome assembly GCF_016900095.1 of Gemmiger formicilis. Taxonomy (GTDB): domain Bacteria; phylum Bacillota; class Clostridia; order Oscillospirales; family Ruminococcaceae; genus Gemmiger; species Gemmiger formicilis_A. The sequence continues at coordinate 185 of NZ_JACJJP010000094.1, read as the reverse complement.
ATCAGGCTGGTCTTGATGTTCACGGACAGGTAAGCATGTTTCAGGATTGTTCAATTTTGAAGGCCTTGCGGAAGCCTCTTGAGAGGTTTCTGAAAGATCTTCAGCATAAGGGCAGCGAAACCCGAAACGCTGGAAAGCGCGGGGGTATAGCTCAGTTGGGAGAGCACCTGCTTTGCAAGCAGGGG
>NZ_JACJJP010000093.1 GCF_016900095.1 Gemmiger formicilis | reverse complement strand
CCGAAAAGGAAACGAAAAGGGCCCGCCGTTCCGATGCGGCGGCCGCCGGCTGGGGCTGCGGCCCCAGACCCCGAGATGCGGCCACCTACCGACGGCCTATTCACCGGCCTGGGGGCCGGTGAACAAGGAATGGTTTTAATACCATTGCCCGGTAATAGCTGCTGAGCACGGGCTTTCCCTTATGGTTTCTAATTTTTTCCTTGCTCAGGTCCCCCAGGACCTGAGTAGGCCGTCCCGGAGGGGTGGCCGCATATGGGTCCAGGGGTGAAACCCCTG
>NZ_JACJJP010000092.1 GCF_016900095.1 Gemmiger formicilis | reverse complement strand
CACCCAGCTGTCGTCGTAGAAGACGTAGGCCTTCTTGCCGTAGCTGTGCACCAGGTCCACCAGCTCCTTGCCGAACCCGGCCACATATTGCTGGGTGAAGTCCATGTAATCCCGCTTGTGGGCCGTGGGGGGCATGTGGGTGACCTGGAAATTGCCCTTGTTGATGAAGTCCTCCGCGGTCAGCTCGTAGCCGTAGGCGGCGGCGAAGTCCGCCAGGGCCTGCTCCGACACGGTGAAGTCGTAGCTGCCCCAGTCGGTGAACAGGTTGCGGTTGGTTTCCTCCGCGCCCCAGATCCACACAAAGTTGTAGAACAGGCTGGTGAACCGCACCACGTTGGTGTGGGGGTGTTCCTCGCACCAGCGGCGCAGCCAGCCGGTGAGATAGGCCCGG
>NZ_JACJJP010000091.1 GCF_016900095.1 Gemmiger formicilis | reverse complement strand
GGTCTGGGGCCGCAGCCCCAGCCGGCGGCCGCCGCATCGGAACGGCGGGCCCTTTTCGTTTCCTTTTCGGGCACGAAAAGGAAAGAGCCAACGGCAGGCACCCGCCTGCCAAGAAATTGCCACTTATAAACTTATAAAAAGTGAAAAAGAAAAAGGCCCCCTTTCGGGGACCATACATCAGGAGATACAGGCAGCGGTTTCGGGGATATCCTGTGCCGCCTCTTCCGGGGCGGCTTCTTCCGGCACCGGTTCCGGGGCAGCCGCCTCTTCCGGGGCGCTCCCCTCCCCTGCCGTGTCCTGAACCACGGCAGCGTCCGCAGCTTCCACCGGGGATTCCGGGGCAGCCTCTTCCCCGTCGGAAAGCCCCTCCACCGCTGCCTGTATCTCCTGATG
>NZ_JACJJP010000090.1 GCF_016900095.1 Gemmiger formicilis | reverse complement strand
CTGAATCAGCAGTATGAATAAGACAAGGGCGATGATCACCGCCACCAGCCCCAAGCCGCCATAGACAATGACGGCTTGCATAAACCCCGTGATGCCGATGGCAAAGGCATCGGCGCTTGTAAACCATTCCACCACCGCGAGGATGGTGATCGGCAGAAAAAAGATGACGGCGAGGAACAAAACAAACCATTTTAACTCCGCCTTGCTTTTTTCGCCGCCGGGTGTTCTTTTGTCTGTTCGGTTCTCATTTATATTGTTCATTTTCTCTCTTGCTTTTATGAAAATCAGTGTTTCAAACGCTCCAGCGCCTCGCAAATCGCAAGCATCCCCTGTTTTTGATCTTTGATTTTGGCGGTGATGCTGTTGTTGACCAGCGACAATTTTATTTTGGTTTT
>NZ_JACJJP010000008.1 GCF_016900095.1 Gemmiger formicilis | reverse complement strand
ACCACAGACCACCAGTATCGCCATACTTACAATTCTGCCGTCTATACGAACTTTTTCGTACAGAGCATCCACCCACAAAATGGGATATACCATCTTCACTTTCCGACAGTCCGAAGCCTTTCCGAATCTGGTCGAAAAGGCCCTTCCTCTCAAGTGACAGCTGAGAGTTATAGAAAATGTCTGCTGAAGGAGAATTTCTTGCAGCAGTACATAAATCTGAAAGCCCTATAAAGGTAAGTGGAGATACCCAAACATAAAACTCATTTTTTGATTTGACGTGCTCTCGAATATGAGCAAAAATCTTGTGCTTTGCTAAACTTGCAAGGGTCCAACTGTCCGAATCGTCGTTTCTGGACTTACACTGTTGAAATTCCTGTATACCGTTTCCTTTGTCAATAAGGAGATCAACGCCACTTTCGTCTTCACCAACTGGCTCGATTATGATACTGGAAATCTGTTCTCTGAGCAATGCAATCATGCGGTTTACCACATAGCGGTCTTCGTAACGATTTCCAAATTTATCTGTTCTTCCTCCTCGCTCAAAAGCCATCGCTAAATCCTCCAAAAATTTGCATAGATACTTTAACATTGGCGGAAACTCAATGAGTACACAAAAAAGTCACATCATTCTTTACTCTTCATATACGTAATTAATACTTTAAGTCTATCACATAATAGCTTTGGCTTCCATGCAAAGTAAAAGTGATTTTTAAATTTTTCTGTAACAATACTTTTTTACTGACTCCAAATATAATTCTCGATTAAATTACTCGAAAGCAACGAAAAAGCCGGTCAACCATTCGGTTGACCGGCTTGGTGTGTTGGTTGGCCAGTTTTACTGGCGAAGGTTTGCTTTATCTCCACTCTTTTTGGGAAAGCGGCTTAAAGTAGTTCTTTTTCAAATCACGTTGGTCGCTACGATTCCCAAATAGTGTTTTCGAAATTAAGTGGGAGCAAACACATCGTACAAGGCAAATCCGTTCTTTGATGGAGGTTCTTATATTGAAATAGTAGCATCATGCGATATACCACATTGGTCAAAAGCATATCAATAACAACTGTACGCGATCCAAACTGGCAGATAAAATGGTGATGCTTATTCAAATGAATTAGTCATGCACAAACGAGAAACTGAACAATAACTAGAAGGAGAGCAATTAAGTCTAAGATTAACGCGACTCGTGAAAAGAAAAACTTGCCCGTTGCGAGGCGACTATTGTATATGATTTCACTTGCAAAGTCCGAAACCAATTTTCGATCGCACTCTTTAATCTGACGCCCACTAAAGTAAGAATCCACAATAAAATCAATATAGCTTTCCTTGTTATCGACTAGGGCAATGTCTCCAAAATAAATATAATTTTCTGCCAGTTTATTTTTTCTTCTAGGAATGATAACACTAGCCAGAAATGGCCAAAAACTTATCAACGAGACAACGGATGCTATAAACAAGAGGCTCCCTGCTACCCTATACAAATTATATGTAAAAGATGCAGATATAAATGCAGCGACTATTGCAATATTTAATGCTATTATTGCTGCATTTTTAGCTTCAGCATAAGCTAGCCAATAGTTTGCTCGATCTAGCTGCTTTTCAAAAAACGCAATATATGGCTCATTTGTCATGTTTGGCCTCACCTCCAAAAAAGTCAACCCACTTACTAAATACCTTATTTACGGTGTTGTGAAAATCTGTAATAGCTTCATTGGCCTTGATTGTTGCAACTCGATCTTCGGTGAGCCACTTAACCGAACTGTGTCCAGGGTTTTCTCTATACTTTGTTATGATACTTGGATTTTTCACCTTTGCAACGAAAATAATTCCTTTTTTTGTTGCGTGATCATTCTGGGCAGGTATCTCATATACAGCAAGAGGAATTGGCTGCGAATCTTTTCGGCCTGTATCCATAACCAAATCAATGTCTACGCCAAAAAAATTACGATAAGCTTCTTTAATTCTTTCCACAAGATTGTGATTTCCATCTGCCTTTGCACAACCAAAATCCCATTTTTCACAATCGTACAGATGATTACTGCCTCTCCGAGCAATTAGTATTGCTTTTCTTTGCGTATCACAACAAACCACAGCGCAATGAAGTTGCAGCGGAAACGCATAATCCTTCCGATCTGTGACTCGGGGACCGCTCTCCATAGTTTCTTTCAAATACTTCAGCTTTTCATGTAAATTTTTATCGTTACATATTTTAGAACATGCATTGTCGATCTTATACATTGCAGGTTCTATTAAATCTTTATTATCGGAAGGAAAGCGAGTTCGAGCCAAAAAATGCTGTACCAACTCGTTGCCAACCATTTCATCATAGTAAAAGCTATCTTTAAATTTTGGTGCAACCCCGGATAATCCAAGTGATTTCCAAACTTCGCTCACAGTGTTATCATCGTAATACCAGATGATGGGATATAATGAATCATTCCACACCCCTTTAAGTTTTTCATATCCAATAATATTAAGACAGTTACTTAGTGTGCTATCCTTAAGAAAGTCATTTAATAAATAGGCAAGTTCAAAACTAACAACTAACCGTCTTCGCTGCGTATATGCTTTTAACCTGAACCCAATATCCATATCTCTTCCCAAATATTCTATAATAGGCATATTTGAGGCATCAGCTGGATATTCGATTTGAATTGTATCATAAGGAGTACTAATCTTCTGAGTGATAGCCGCTATCCATGCAGCTGCTTTTACAGATAAAACATCTTGATTTTTCAAGACAGCTATCTCGCGCCTTTCGAGACTTTGCTCTTCTAAGGTTTCAAAGAATTTACCCGTATGAATAGATAGCGATACTCTTTGTGTGATTCGAAAAATGGCGTCTACCGCTAGATATAATTCATCTTTAGATGATATCGGATACACAAAGACCATCTCATCGCCAATTACACGCCACAAGAAAGAGCCTTCTAAATCATTTTCCCTTTGTACACACCGACGGATATAAGACAAAAAGCCTTTAATAATGACCGGCCACTCGGCCGTATTTGTTTTATACACTGTCGAATTAACAATATCAAACGAAAAAAATAGTTTTACCGATGGTGGTAATTCATTTGTATCAACTTTTAATGGATATCCCTGTTGCTGGGCTTGTTTTACAGCGTCAGGGATATCCATCTGGTTTTCGGTTATTTCGTTTATTAGCGACTTACTGTTGGAGGAATTTGTCATATAAGGTACCCTAAAAATCTTCCTCTGTTTCCTGCGGCGGCATTGGATACATGAAAATAGCTAGCTACCGCAGAAATGTCAACTCGTCCGTTTCTCACATTGTTTTTCAATACTTTCACGTACTCTTTCCGGGGCATAAGCAAAGCAGCTGCAAATTCGTTGGCCTGGTATTCTTGCTCAGATGAACCAAAGCGACGATAAACTGTGTCATCCTGATTTTCCCATACCACAGGATCGATCTGAAATCCCATGTGTAAAAACAAATGTCCCAACTCATGCGCAACCGTAAACACTTTTCGCTTCTGACTTTGAAAAGGGGAAATAACAATGGAAAAACTATCACGCCCCGTTTTGCAAATGGTGCCATCATACAAATCATCTAAACCTTTTTGCTCTTTGACAACGCCCCCCATTTTTTGGACAACGGCATCTATATCGTGAATTGGAATCGTGATATCGTAAGCCTTGACTATTGCTTCAGCCAAGTTGTCAATGTATCGTTGAGTTGTAGAATCCATCGGTGTCTCCCCCCCTTTTCATCATTGATATATTAGTATTATACTCTTTATGATCTTCTCATGCAAGTGAAGCGGCAGCAACAGCGCACAATTGTTTTCTTTTGAGCTTGCCAAAATTTATGCAAATTGTTCACTTGGTGTAAACGAATCACGATTCTTCGATTCTATAAAACCGTAAACATTAATACTGCTTCTTATAATACCGAGATATCAGTCAAAGTTCCTGCACCCGAATCGAAACTCCAGATTTCCATCTAGCATAACGAAAATTTGATCAACAATCCTCCTCACCAACTCATCATCATACCTCGCCAACTCCACCGGCTGCCGATCAATCGCATCCAGCACCGCTTGCAGTTCCCACTGCCTGTCCTGATCCTGCCGGGCCACCTGTTCCACCGTATCCACCTGCGCCTGTAAATCTGCCTTTTCTTTTGTCAGCTCCTTAAACTTTGCATCATAGATGCCGCTGTCCGCACTGTGGCTGACGAGCAGCAGCAAGTTGGACATGGCTTGATCGATTTCCTGGATGTGGGTGAGGAGCGGCGCTACGTCCTGTTGGCTGTCACCGTGTAGGATGATCTTTTCCTCTACATCCTTCAAAGCCTCTTTTACTTTATCCCGGTCTGTAAACTGCTCGCGTATGGCAGCCATAATGGCCTCCTGCAACTGCGGTTCCTTCAGGCTGGGAGAATTTTTACAATATTTTCTGCCGTTCTCCAGCCGGTTAACACAGCGCCAGACGTATTCCTTGGTGCCGTCGCGCTTGATCCATTGGGTGCGGCGGTACAAACAGCCGCACTCGCCGCAGACGAGGCGTTCCGAGAGCGCAAACTTGCTTGTATACTTACCACGCTCGGTTTTGGTTTTGCGCTGCGAAACCTTTGGCCTGCTGCTCCGGCGGGCCAGTTCCAGTTGAACCTGCTGGAAAATCTCGCGTGGGATGATGGCCGGGTGGTTGTCCGTCACATAATACTGCGTCACTTCACCGCGGTTCTTTTTGACCTTTTTGGTCAGGAAGTCCGCGGTGAATGTTTTTTGCAGCAGTACATCGCCGGCGTACTTTTCGTTGCGCAGAATGTTTTGGATTGTGGCTTTTGACCAGGTTGTCTTGCCGCTGGGCGAAAGAATGTGCATCTCTTCCAGCTCGATCTTGAGCTGCGCCGGAGTTTTGCCCGCCAGAAAGCCATAGAAAATATGTTCGATCGTTTTGGCCCCCTCGGGGTCGATCTCCGGCTGCCCATCCGCACCGCGCCGGTAGCCGATAAAGTGCTTGTATTGGAACGGGCACTTTCCCTCTTTGAACAGGCGGCGTTTGCCCATCGTGACATTCTGGCTCAGCGATTCGCTCTCGGCCTGAGCAAAGGCCGAGAACCAGGTCAGGTAGATCTCGCTGCCCAGGTCGCCGGTATTCAAGCCCTCTTTCTCGAACTCGATGACCACGCCCAGGCTTTTCAGCAGCCGGATGTAACGGATGCTGTCCAGCGTATTACGGGAAAACCGGCTCAGCGATTTGGTCAGAATCATGTCGATTTTATGTTTTTTGCAGGCTTCGATCATCTGCATAAAGCCCGGCCGCGTGGTATCCTTGATGCCGCTGATCCCGTGGTCGGCAAAAATACCGGCCATCTCCCATTCGGGGTTGTTCTCGATCAGGTTGGTGTAATAGGTCACCTGCCCCTCAAAGCTGCTCTCCTGTTCTTCCTGCTCGGTGCTGACGCGACAGTAGGCGGCAACGCGCAGGCGTTTGCGGCTGCGGCAGGTGAGCTGCGGATCAGCCGCGATTTCCCGAACGGCTTTCTTGGGCGATGATGCATTCGTCATGGTCTACCTTCTTATAGAATTTGCTGATTGGTGAGTTGTATCTGTATGCCGGCCTCGGCTGTCAGCAGTATTTTGGAAACAACGGCTTCAAACACTTCCTGCTTCAACGGCATATCGGGCTGCCAAGCAAGCAGCCGATTGCGAATCTGAGCCGTCAGCCAAATACTTGAACATTGGCTGCGCTGATAGGCTTCGGCAGTGATTTTTTGCGACAGCGCAAGCAACTGTTCCACATCAGGTTGCGGCGCATATAGTGCCCGGTCAAACTCTCGCCGCAAGCAAAGCTCCTGCAGGGTAATCGGGCTTCCGGGTTCTGGCAACCGCGAATGTTCAAGCGCGTCCGCAGCGGCGGCCAATTTGCTTGTGATCAGTTGGACCAATTCATCGTCCGGTACAGGACGTGTCGTCATGGCACACTGGGGGCAGCACCATATCGTCCCGCGATGGCGTTTGTCCGTTTTCCGTATAAGCCGCGTTCCGCATTGGGCGCAGGAAACTTTGGCCCGAATCCAGCGAATGTTCTGATTGGTAAGCTGAAGCGACCTGTTCTTTTGTCTCAATCCATAAACCTGATCGAAAAGGTTCTGCTCGAGGATGGCAGGATACGGTGGTTGCCCGGTATAGCGTGAATCGTCCAAAATGCGAGCCACCATGTTTTTGTTCCAATCTGGAACATCCTGGCGGTAGAGAACACCCCGCACGGTCATTGCCTTTGCGATTTGCACAATGGATATACCTTTTATATATAGGCGATAGATTTCTTGAACCGTTTCGGCCTCGGCGGGGAGGCAGCAAATCAAGCCCTCCTGTACACCGTATCCAAACGGTTGTTTACGGTTCTTCTCTGTTTGCTGTTTCATCGTTTCCACCACCGTTCCTCAAATTCAAGACCGTTTACGAGGGTAAAAACAACGCCAGATTCTTTGACTGTCGCCTTTGTGATGACCGGCTCCAACAGCACATTGTTTTCATGGGGCAGTTGGATGTCCTGTATATAGGCAATCAAATCGCGTGTGCGGTCGATCACTTCTTCCAGGTCGTTTTCACACTGCTGTTGCTGTATCTTGTCCTTTATTTCCGCCAGCTTCTTTTGTATGCCATTGTTCTGGGCAATAAAAAAGGCAGAGTCGACACAGCCATTCGCCAACAGGCGACTGAGTGTGTGACTCTGCGATAGAAGATCGGCCATTTGTTGTTGAAGATGACTTCTGCCAGGCGCAGATGCCAACAGCCGTTCTTGGATTTGTTCCAGCCTTTCGAGATGATCTTCCAGTATGCGGCAAGAGTTTTGTTGCAACTTTTCAAGCATCGCATAAAAGCAAGCCGCAAGGTCTGTTTCTGCAACAGCAGGAAGCGTACAGCTTTGTCTGTCTTTCAGATGCAGGGAACAGCCCCAGTATTCCCGACCGTTGATCAATCGGTGATAGAGTGGCGCTCCGCATACAGCGCAGTACAACACACCGGCCCAGGGCGAATCATGCTTGACAGGATCATGCCCAAATTGTTGGCCGTGTTGTGCAAGTAAGGTTTGCGCCTTTTGAAATATCTCTTGCTCGATGATGGCCGGATGGGTGCCTGCCATGTAAAACTGTGGCATCTGGCCGCGATTGTCTACCTTTTTATAAGGAAGCGTATCCGTCCGAAAGGATTTACGGAATCGCTGATCTCCCATATACCGCTCATTCGTCAGGATATATCGGATACCGTGTTTGCTCCACTTGCACTCTCCCCGGAGTTTCGGCACGCCGCGCATCTGCATGGCCTCTGCAATTTTCGCTAGATTGGCGCCGCTCAGAAACGCCGCAAAGATTTCCTGCACGATGGCCGCTTCAGATGGCTCGATGGCAAGAATTCCCGACGCATCATACCTGTAGCCGTATGGCGGCATCGAGATACGGAATGTGCCGTTCTGCATCCGCATGACGGCTCCTTTACGCATATTCTTGGAGATCGAAACCGATTCTTCCTGCGCAAAGGCACTCATCATGCTGATGAGCATCTCGTTGGCCATTGTGCCGGTGTTGATGTGTTCTTTCTCGAACACCACCGTCACGCCAAGCTGGCGCAGTTCCCGCAGGGCGGCGATACAGTCCTGGGTGTTGCGGGCAAAGCGGGAGAGCGATTTGACCAGAATGCGGTCGATCTTGCCTTTGCGGCAATCCTCCATCATGCGCTGGAACTCGGTTCGTTTGGCTGTGCTTGTGCCGGTGATGCCGCGGTCGGCGTAAATATCCACCAGCGTCCAATCCTCGTTGCCGGCGATCAGGTTGGTGTAATACCGCACCTGCGAGGCAAAGGAATTGAGTTGATCGGCGGAATCGCTGCTGACGCGGGCATAGGCGCAAACCCGCAGTTTGGCCGGTTCTCTGGCCCGCAGCGGGGCGATGACCTGAATTTGCGGCATACGGGATTCCTCCTTTGTGGTTTTGCTGCTGCCGACAGTAACGGCGACCAACCTTTGGCAACGACAACACTACCACAAGAGCGGTGGTTTATCCATTCACGAGAACCACTAAATCGACCGCCGCAAAACGCCGAAGATTTCGGCAAGAGCAACAGCAGCCCGCCGGGCGTTGGCCTGGTCGATCAGGTGCTGCGCCAAAAGGTTGTGCAGAATTTCCAACGCTGCGGCGTATTGGATTTCGTGTTGTATAAGTGCAGACGCTGTATTGCCATTAGTCATGAGTGGAGAAGCCTCCTACCAGGACGTTGTCCAGCCCGTGGCGGTACAGGTCATACCGCAGGTCGATCTCGTTTGTGTGGATGCGGACGCCCTTGCGTTGGAACCGTAACAAAATGCGGCGCAGCCGACCACGTTTTCTGGAGAGTTGAGAAAGCCGCGTAATGAATACATCGTCAATAAGCCCTTTCCGGACAGCACGCAGCAGGGCATTTCGTCCCGAATGGCGCCCCAACAACCGCTGTGGCAGATCATAGCTCTGGCCTGCCAGCACATACCCGGCACACCGTGCCGACGCGCACAACTCTGACAGTGCAGGGCCATATTCAGCAGCCCGTACATAGACCCAGGCGCGGGGATGATACAGCGTTTTCTCTAAAGTTTTCTGATCCACTTTGGCACCTCCGCCTTATTCCTCACAGTCATACCCCGGCAATATCATCCAATGCCGTCCACCCGGCTCGATCCACTGGCCGTCGTTCGCACCAAACGTGTGGACGCCGTATTGCAGCAGCGACATGAGCAGGCCGTCTAGCTCGGCGCGGCCGCAGTGCAGGTGGGGAATGTCGGTGACGACCAGAACATCCACCTCGCCCGCCGCGGCAGCCCGCAGCAGGTCCACCATGCCGGGGCGCAGTGAGAGCGGCTGTTCCTCGGTACCGGCCTGGGCAAACAGCTCGAGTTCGCAGGGCCAGAGCAGTTTGCGCAGGGCACGGTGGCAGATGAGCTGCTGCTGGCGCAGGGTCAGGTCAGAGTCTCTGGTTTCCTGGATAAAGCAGATGGCGCGCATGGGTGTTACCTCCTATTGCTGTTTTTCGTTCGGGTCATTTTCAAAGTCTGGCAAAAAGAAATCCGGGCCTTTGCGAGCCCGGAGAAAGGGTTGTATATCTTCTGTTTTGGTGGCAATCGGGATGCCGGCTGGCAGTGCCTCCAGCACCGCCCGGTGATACCGCCCGCCAGGGGCAGCCCGCAGGTCAAGAATGGCGACCGCGCAACTGTCGGTCTCGGTGCGGATGGCGCGGCCGAAGCCCTGCCGCAGTTTCTGCTGCATCTCGGGCACGATCTCGGCCTGGATGTAACTGTGCAGATCAGGGTATTGCTGCCGCCGGGCTTCCCGTACCGGGTTCGGCACGGGGAAGGGCAGCCGCACGATCACCAGCAGCGAAACAATATCGCCGGGAAAGTCCACGCCCTCCCAACAGGGGCCGCCCGCCAGCAGCACGGCGTTGTCGCAGCGTTTGAACTGCTCCACAAACAACTGCCCGCCGCGCGGGGCTTTGAACAGCGGCACCGGCAGTTTTCCTTCCAACTGTTCGTACACATGACCCATCTGGTCATACGAGGTGAACAGCACCAGCGTATGGCCGCGGGCCGTGCGCACAAGCTGCTCGATTTGTCGGGCCAGGCGCTCATAGTGCGTTTCTTTCTCAATGGGCCTGTCCACTTTGTGAGCAGACGGCCGCGGCGGAAACAAAAGCAGGCAGTCTTTCGCATAGTCGAAGGGGGAGGCAACCTGTACGTTCTGTACGGCCAAGCCGCCTTGCAATCCCAGCCGCCGCCGGACGTGGGTGAAGTCGTGCCCCGCGGCCAAGGTGCCGGAAGTCAAAATAGCGGGCTTCTCCCGCTGCCACAGCATATCGCGCAAATAGCCGGGTTGGTCGCGGGGCACCGCATAGAGGGTAAACTCTGTATCGGTTTGCTTATCTGATACGGTGCCATATTCGATATAGGCAATCCAATCTTCCTGCGGCCAGGCAAACAGCGCGGCCGTTTTGCTTGCGTCCTGAAGCTGGTGGCACAGGGAGGTCGGTATTCGGGCTGGGTATCGCCGCAACAGCTCGCCAATGCAGGTTTGCAAGGCAGCCAGTGCCGCCTGGCGCTCTGGGGTTGTCTGATATGGAACCTGCCGATCTGCCCGTGCCCGATTCGGCGCTTGCGGCTGGTAGGCTGCGGCCAACATTTCGGTCGTAGCGCGTAGTTTCTGGGCGCCGCGGGTCAGGTGCTGTTGTTCCAGCCGGTGAATCAGTTGCCGCAGCCCTTTTATGGAAAGCTGTTTGGTCAGCATTTGTTCCGCCGCTTCGGGCAGGCGGTGGGCTTCGTCGATCACGGCGGCCTGGTAATCGCGCAACAGCGGCTTCCAGCCATTCTGCCGGTGCAGGGCGTCGGCCAGCAGGTAATTGTGGTTGCAGACCTGGATGGAAACGGCCGGGCCGTTCGATTCCCGCAGATACCGCTGGTAACGGCAGCGGCTGCGCGCGGGGCAGAGCCGCGGGCAGTGCTCGGGCACGCAGATTTGCCGTCGGTCGAAGCCCGACAGGCCGGGCAGCTTGTCCAAATCAAGGCAGCCCAGCGCCTGCCGCAGAATTACGGCCCGCCGGGCAAACCGCTCGCCGCGCTGCGCCATCTGCCGCTGCCGTTCCAGCAGGCGGAGATCACAAACAAAGCGCTCCTTGCCCTTGCGCAGTACAGCTTGGATTGGTGTGTCTAAATATCCGTATTGTAATAATACAGACGACAAAAACGGAATGTATTCTTGCAGGATCGCCTCCTGCAAAGCCACACTGGCCGTGGAGATCACGACCGGCTGCCACAAGGCCCGCGGCCGCTGGCTCTGCCAGAGCAGACAGGCAACCAGATACGCATAAGTCTTGCCGAGGCCAACGCCCGCGTCGCAAAGGGTGACATCCTTATTATATAAGGCGTCGAGCATGGCGTGGCAGAGCTTGATCTGCCCTTCCCGCACCGCCATACCGTGGGTGGGCAGTTGTTGGCGGAAGATGGTTTCCAGCATCTGATGGGCCGTGGCATAGCCGATGGGTTCGGATTGAAAGATAGGGCATCCCTCCCCGCAACAGGGTTTGTTGATGGCAAAATGATACGGCGCAGCGGCTTGCTGCGCTGCGCCGCACGGGTTCGACATCAACACATGGGGTTGTTGAAGTCGGAAAAGAAAGAAAAGAAGAAAAAGAAGTAATAACATGTATGCCACATTTGCCGCTCGCACCCCTGGCATCGGGAACATGACAGGCGGGCCGCTGGCAAACGGCCGCTCACTGGCTCTGCCGGGGTCTAAGGATTGCAACCGGGGCTCGGCCACCCCGTCTGACGTGCGGGGCAACAGGCGTATCATTGTGGGCCGCCCCAGGTCGTGGCAAGGCAGCCCGCCGGGGCTGCTTGGGGGACGGGTCAAATCGCTCGGTGCGAAGTTGCCTCCGCACGTCCCGGCGCGCCCTCCCGCGTCGCTCGCTGGGGCAGGAACGTACCTGCCGTGCTGGGTATGAAGTTGTCAAGGTGAAGGCTGGTGTTACCCAGGTATAGCAAAGTCGTCGAGGATGCTTTGAAAAATTGCTCGATCTTCTGGTCGAATCACTTCCAAATTTCTGCGGATGGCATCGGCTTGACGGGAACTCAGATAGTGCTTATTTGCACAATACCCATCGGGGAAAGCAATGCCGCCCGCACGGCCGGAAACGCGGATGAGGGGATAGTCCTCTTCCAAAATCAAAAGATCCCGATAAATCGTGAGCCGTGATACGCCGAATTCGTTGGCGAGATTCTGCATCGTGTCATGGCGGCGCAGATTCAGTATCTCGATGATCTTTCTGCGCCGCTCATTCGGCTGCACCGTGTTTCCCTCCCTCCGCTTTGCTATGAGGGTATCTTATCGCCTAAACCTTTCAACTTTTGATACATTTAACGAAATAAATTGTGCTACAGAAAAACAGAGCCTGCCGCATTGTGTATGCGGCAGGCGTAGTATAAAACAGTATAAAAGAATGGGGCGCAACTTTTATTGGGGCATACCTTTATTTAATCAACACGGGGTTAACGATGCAATACTTTGCGGTACCATCCGCCACTATTCGCAACTTCATACTGTTGGCATAGTTGAGAGGAATCTCAATAGTTTGTATTGGTGTGCTGGCCGAAATGCTATAGGTCGTGCTCAGCTCATCATCGAGATATACTTCCAACTCGGCATCTGTTTTATCACTTCCATCCAGGCGGCCAATTTCGATTTGTAATGTAGAATAATCATTTTTTAGATTGAGTAGGACATAACAATCATAATACTGGCTTTCATTAAGCAATATACCTTTTCGATATTCGCTTCCCGCAACAGTAAGAACTTCGGTATCGTTGTTGGGGATAATACTGTACCGATCACCGTCATAAAGTACATTGGTATTGAGCAACTCCTCTTTTGTTACAGCAACTGTTTCGGTGTTGCCAGCCGCCAAAATGTTTTGCTCTTGGTCAAAAGTGATCGTTCCATTCAGAAACGGGTCGGCCGCTTCCGCTGAAATATACGTTCTTCCATTAATCATCGCCACTCCATTCTGCTGATTTCCTGCAATTTCCAGACCGTCTTGCACCAGTGAAGGGCTGAAGAAAGTGACCTCTGGCGCGGCTTCAACCTGTGTGTTTAACTGTCCGTTTGTTTGTTGAAGTTGCTGGACTTGGTTTTGCAGTTCTTGGTTGCCTTCATAAACTGTGGCGAGCGCCTGTTTGAAGCTCATGCTTTTATCGACAGAGGAAAAGTACTCGGACATCTCTGTTACAATGGTGTTTTCTGTAGTGGCGTTGGTCAGAAGGAACGTCAGGACAGAAGTGACGATTGCCGAGGCAACAGCGGCCAAAATGGAGCGTAACGGCTCCCTTGCATAGGCTTTTTTGCGGTCTTTGGTAGATTCCACTGTGGTTCCTCCCCGTATAGAAGTTCATATGAATGGACGTATGGAAACCCAAAATCAAACAAATAGCCCGCCGCATACGCGATGCGGCGGGCCTGAATTGGCGAGACCGCTTTTAACAGCAGCTCTTACTTCTTTTCCTGCGGTTTGGGCAGAGTTTTTTCGGGGCGGTGGGGCTGGTAAGCACCCCAGGGGCTGTCCGGCGGCCAACCATAGAGTTCCCGATGAACGATCGCCTGGGCCGCCTTATGGATCAGACTTTGTGCAAACGGTTCTTTTGTTTTCATGGCAGTTTCCCTCCTAAATAGTTAAATGCTTACAAAGCGCATTACTGCGCGCCAAGCCCCAAATTTGTCAATATAAGCATGACCGCAACCGCCAACAGCGAGAACGCCATACAACTTGCCAGTGGCTCACAGATGTATAACAGCAAGCAACTAATAAGGACAACGCAAGCAAGGCGAAGGCGGGCCAGTGGCCGAATAGCGGCAATTTCATTGGCTGTCAGGTGAAGCGAAGCGTTGTTTGCGGGCGCCAGTACAAAAATACACAGGGCTGCGGCAAACAAAACAGCACCTATGAGAAGTGGCGAATGAAAAGTTTTTGCCAAGGCCAGCACCGCAAACATGGTACCAAGCGAGGTCAGCAGGCAGCCGTGCGGCGTTTTTGCGTGGTAACCACCGGTCCGTGTTCGCAGAAAGCGAAAGCTGTACAGGTAGAGGAAAGAGCCGATCCATCCGACGAGAATGGCTCCGACAGGGAGGAGTAAAAGGAAAGTAAGGCACCCCATCATCCGGCGGGTAAGGCCGTATTGAAACCATTCGGCCTGTTCAGATTCAATGTAATGCTTTTGCAGAAAGAAGCGTGTTACTCTTGCTGCCAAAGTATCCATAGGGATCAACTCCTGATGCCGTCATTTTAACAAATCAAAAACAAAATAGCGAAAAAATCGACACGAATGCAAAAATAATAGCACGAACGCAAAAGCTGTCGCTCAAGCAAGGACTTAACCAAAGATTTCTTTCATCATCCGGGCAAACAATGCCACCTGCTCTTTAGTAGGCTCCGAACCTTTTTTCTCCTGGTTTGAGGTGTTTTGCTGCCGAAAATAAGCGGAAAGATCTAACAGCAACTGTATTTGTTCCTCAGTGAGATTTCTAAGCGGCAGGGTGCGATAAGTTTCCCCGCGCAGCAAAAAATCCAGCGAGACATCCAGCACATCTGCAAGTGCCACTGCCTCCGCAAGACGCGGCACAGTTACATTTCTTTCGTAATTGCCCAGAGCCGAATGAGATAAGCGCAAATTGGGGTCAAGGGCCTTGGCGCGGTCAGCCAACGCCCTTTGCGAAAGCTTTCGAGCTTTTCGCAGCTTTGCAATGCGCGCCCCAAAGTCATCTACCATAAGTGCCCCCCTCCTCGCCTAGGTATAGTTTACAATTCTGGTGGACACAAATTTGTCCATAACTTGATTTTTGGACACATTTATGCTATACAATAAGAAAATTGCGTCTGCACTCTTGACAAATTCTGGGGGATTCACTATTTTGAAAGCACAGAGACATCTCATTCCCGGGAAGTATGCCACCATAGGGGGAAGTATGGTACACATTTTGATCTGCGATGATGACGCTGTTTTCGCACAGGACATGGCGAAAAAAATACTGGCCTTACCGGCCTATTCGCCCAAGTCGATGAATGTGCAGTGCCTGACGGATGTCAGTGCCATGAGCGCCGGGGAACTGACAAAATTCGATATTCTTTTTCTCGATATTGATCTGGGAGACAAAAACGGGATCGAGTTGGCCCGTACCATGCGGGTGCATAACGCCGAAGCGGTGCTGATTCTGGTGACCAATTTCAGCGAGTACGCCCCCGAAGGGTATGAGGTAGATGCGTTCCGCTATCTGCCTAAAGCAGAACTGGATCGAAAGCTGCCCGGCTATTTTTCGGATGCCCTTGTCGTTTGCCGTACCCGCCAGCGTAAGGTCGAAATTTTTTGTGAAGGAGAAAGCATGCCAGTCCCAGTACAGGCGCTTATCTATGTAGAAAGCCAGGGACACGAACAACTCCTGCACCTGACAGGTTGGTCAAAAAAAGAATTGTACACGCGAATGACAATGGCCCAACTGGAAGAATTGCTGTTTCCGCAAGGCTTTTTGCGTATTCATAAGCGATTTCTGGTCAACATGGCGTACCTGCAATCGCTGCAAAGCACCGGCGCACTTTTGACCACGGGAAAAAGTTTGAAGGCAAGCGCCCGCAATTACCGCGAAAATCAGCGAAAATTTGTTGACTGGAAGACGCAGCAGATATGGTAGAAATTTGGGGAAATGTACTCAGTCTGATTGGCAGTATAGTTTCTTTAGGTGTCCAGATTGCCCTGTGTGATTCTTTCTTTCCCCGTAAAAATCGTGGAAATCTTCACTGGATTATTGTCGCTATAGAAGTTTTAGCTATCTCGGTATTTTCAATATTTGTTAGTAGTAGTTATGGGTATACACTCAAAATTTTGTTTGAGGTGACACTATATTATGTTTTATGTATCACCCTATACCAAAGCCGTTGGGACCGCTGCCTGTTTGTTATAGTAACGACCTATGCAGTCTTGTATTCTGCCTCCTATTGGACAAATAGCCTCTGTACGTCGCTTTTTCACTTGTCACACGAGGAATATATCTGGAATATTCCGCTCTATTCATCGGTCTTTCTTCTCCGTCTGGCCTTGCTCCTTGTAGTTGCACTGATAATTCGAAAATACCACCCGCCGTTATCCGTTGGCAAACAGGCCCGCGCCTGGGTACCGTTGTCGGTTGTTTTCCCGTTGAGTACGCTGCTAATTATTTGGCAGATCTACACATTCCCGAACGAGCAGCAAACATGGCAAATCTGCCTGCTGATCCTCGATGTAGTGGATGTGGTTGCCCTTCTTCTGCTCGATCATCTGGAGCAAAGCGCTGTTAACCGGGAAAAGATGGTGGCCGCTGCGGAGCGCGCACATGTACAGGACGAAAATATACAGGCATTGAGCCAGGCATACGCAGGGCAACGGAAAATGACCCATGATTACCGTGCACAGCTTGCCACGCTGTCAGGACTTCTGGAACAGGGAAATCTGGAAGAAGCAAAGGCATTTTTATCGGAAATGAAAAGCCGTCAGAGCGAACGCATCCTGCTAATCAACACGCACAATGCAGCCATTGATGCCGTTCTGAACCAGAAAGGCTATGCCGGGCGGCGGCAAGGAATTGACATGCGGTTTCGAGTGAATGACCTTTCGGCGTTGAAACTGCCGCGTGTCGATGTGACCATCGTACTTACCAATTTGCTTGACAACGCTATGGAAGCCTGTGTCCAGATGCCGGAAACCGAGCGCTGGGTCAGCGTCCAGATCCTGTATGGGCAAGGGTTGTTGTCCATTTCCATCATTAATCCGACCCGCCCGGTCCAGATCACAGGCGGGCAGATCGCTACGACCAAGTCAGACCCTCTGCTGCACGGGTTTGGCCTGAGCAACGTGGAGGACATTCTGGACAAGTACCATGCTGAATATACCTTCTCGTTCGAGGATGGCCGGTTTATTTTTACCGCTGACTGGCCGGATACAGATAATTAAACAGCCGTTCCCCGCTGCGGAATCAGTCGTCCGCAGCGGGGATTTTTGCGTTTGTGGCATATTTTTTGCTTTCACGACAGATTTGTGGAAATGTTGTGTGCAGTATGCTATAGTGCACATACAGGAAAGGGTCAGCGAACCCGGAAACTGACCACGACTTGTAACGGCCGTCACCGGCGCGCAGGTGATGGTGTTCGCCCCGAGGAAACACCAAAAAAATCCTATGAAAAGGAGGACAATACGATGAAAACCCTGAACAAACGTATTCTGACCGCTTGTCTGGCTCTGATGATGGCGGTTGTGATGGCCGTACCGGCGTTTGCCAGATCAGAAGGGGAATATAGCGAAAGCGCTCGCTTTTATCGCTTTCATGTCGGCGATGGAGCAACTTTCCTGAACTTGACTGGCAATATTGGTGCGAATCTTTACATGCGTCGGCTTAGTCTTTATCGCACATCCGCGCCAGGAAAGGATCAAAATTTCAAGCGTGTATACGTCAAGAACGGGCTTAGTAGTGGATATTATTATGGGGTTAATCGAGTCGACTATACTGGCTCGGGAACTGGTGTACAATGGTACATGATTAACAAAGACAATGCGGCGTTTTTGAACGGGAATAATGCTTTCCTTTGGCCAGTTTCCGCTCAGAATTATGAAATTAACACAGATTCACTCTTTGCTCCGAGCGGTAACGGTCAACCTTTGAAATTACAGGAAAAATACCTGTACCTAACGTGTCAGTCTACTGCATCCGGCTCACCGGTCTATTTTTCTACTACTCCGATTCAGAAATGGTCCCAGCAACTTGTCTAACAGCAGTGCGTTATCTAAGTGCGTTATCTATAAGAGGGAAAAAATTCCCGACATAGAAGTGCTGGTGCATGAAAAGGCACAGTATAAACCTTTTTCATGCACCAGCATACTGTTATTCTATATTGCCTGTAAAAGGAGAATCGTATGAAAAAAACTATAGTTGGATTTTTGGTAACAATGTCATTTCTGATTTCTCTCAGCGGCTGCGGTGAGAGCTCAAAAATCGTAGCTGATAATTCGGAAAGTCTTTTATCTTCTTCGGAGGCGACTATGCCTACTGGGGAAGAAGAATCGATGGAAGTACCTCCCGTTGGCGGTGAGATTGTACAGGTGAATTCAGGCAACGAGGCCGGGTTTTATACAGTCGAAGATGTCAACGGATATAGTATTGTCACCTATATTGATTACGAAACTAAGACTCAGGTTCCTCTATGCAATCGTCCTGAATGTACGCATTCTGATTCATCCTGTACAGCATACGCACTGATTGACGGTGTTTCGATGCCGGTTTTTGCTGTTATTGGTGAACGCTTGTTTGTGGTACAAACTGAAGCGGGAGCTGATACGCTACCACGCATTATTGTGGCTGGACTAGATGGAAGCTCACCTGAGACCTTGATTGAATTGGATGCCAACACGTCGATTATGCCTCAACTTTATACAGACAGTTCGTATATATACGCTCTTGTCACCGTTTATTCTGGGTCATCTTCATATTTGGAACTTTACCGGTTTGATCTTCAAAATAATTCCTTTGAAAGTTTGTGCCGATTTCCGGAAGGTGCAGATGGGCAAATTGCCTCTGGCTTCGGCCAAACTCTAACCTTTTCTTTATTTATAAATGATGAAGAAACTGGTGACATGACAGATGTTGGCCAGGTATATCATACTGACACTAACGTTTTGGATGATCCTATTGCCTCACAGCTTGCCGGCTCGCAAGAAAACTTTGTTATATACAACCATACCCTTGTCACAGTTGATACGAGAGATGCCGCGACATGTACGATGACGTTTCAGGATTTAATCAGTGGAGAAAGCTCTACTTACCAAACAGCCAGTTTACTGGCAGAGAGTGGTATGGATTCTGCCCGAATCAACGTATATGATCTTTGGGACAACTGGTATAGAATCACATTAACCGAAGATGACGAGTTTGCTTCGTATAATGTAAACCCTTTTACCGGAGAATACTATCCTATGACCCTTTACTATGAAGGAAGCACAAATGTAGTGCTAATTCTGTCAGAAATGAACGACAAATTGCTCGTTCGAGCAAAATGGGATGAGACTAGAGAGGGTGATACTTTAGTAAATTTGGTACCAGTATACGCCTTGATTACTAAAGAA
This sequence comes from Gemmiger formicilis, assembly GCF_016900095.1. Classification (GTDB taxonomy): domain Bacteria; phylum Bacillota; class Clostridia; order Oscillospirales; family Ruminococcaceae; genus Gemmiger; species Gemmiger formicilis_A. Next base: position 91,899 of record NZ_JACJJP010000008.1, on the reverse strand, counting down.
GACTACCTGCATTCTGTACCTAATTTTGAATATATCACAGGAATTGCAAGTTAAATCTCTTATGTACGAAAATGCCCAGCAATCACCCGCAAAAAAACAAAATGCGCAGAGGACAAGAGTAGATCTTATCTCTCTGTGCTTATCAATTTAATCAAAGCGGCACCATTCTACATGACTCAAAAAGATTCCTAAAATATCATACGAGGGAATTTTCTATGAACCCGTCCATACCTGTCCTATCGGTCAACGCACTCTATAAGCAATATGTCTCTGTCCCTAATTTGAGAAATCACAGACACCAGCTCAAATCCAAGCGTGCCCTCGCCGGCGTCTCCCTCACCCTCACTCCCGGCCTCTACGGCCTTCTTGGCCCGAACGGCGCGGGCAAGAGCACGCTGATCGGCATCATCACCGGCACGCTGGCGGCCGATTCGGGCGAGGTGCTCTGGTGCGGCAAGCCCGCGCGGGGCATCCGCTTCCGCCGCATCCTCGGGTATATGCCCCAGCAGCAGGGGCTCTACGACAGCTACACCGGCCGCCGGTTTCTCGCTTACATGGCCGCGCTCAAAGAATTGCCCCGCAAGGCCGTCCCGGCCGAGGTCGACCGGGTGGCTGCGGCGGTCAATCTCTCGGCCGAGCTGGACAAGCGCCTGTCCGCCTACTCCGGCGGCATGAAGCAGCGGCTGCTGCTGGCCTCGGCGCTGCTCGGCGATCCCAAGCTGCTGATCCTGGACGAACCCACCGCTGGTCTTGACCCCAAGGAGCGCGTGCGCCTGCGCACTCTGCTCGCCCAGATGGCCGCCGACCGCATCATCCTCGTCGCCACCCACGTCGTCAGCGACGTCGAGACCGTCGCCACCGAGGTGATTTTGCTGCGCGCCGGGCAGATCGTCGACGCCGCGCCGGTGCCAGACCTCATCGCCAAGTACGCCCCCGGCCATGGGCTCGAGGACGTGTACCTCGCGGTATTCGGGGAGGGGGACGGGAAATGAGCCTTCTCACCGCCGAACTGCGCAAGGTCTGGGGCAACCGGGTGTTCCCGATGATGCTGGCCGTGCTCGTGGCCGCCAACCTTCTATTACTCTGGATGGGCACCCGCCCCACCGCCAACCAGCCCCCCGCCGCGGCCTACCGCGCCGTGGGGGCTGATTTGTCTGCCCGGGGTTCGGACATGGCCGCCAAGGGCGACTTTCTGCACGGCAAACTCGACGAAACCGAGTCGCTGCTGCGCCTCGAAAACTACTACCGCGACCTCGCCTACGGCAACAGCGTGACCTTGCAGTATTACCGCGAGCAGAACGCCGACCTGTTTGACGCCTGGGAACAGACCTACCTCGACAAGACCTACACGCTGTACACCGACAGCCTGTCGCTGGACTACGCGCTGCTCTCCCAACTGGTCAGCGAGTACGACACGGTGGCCGGGTACGGCGACTTCCTCGACAGCGTGCAGACCAAGGCCGGGCAGCTGGCGGGCATCTCGATTTTCCAGAATGATGAGACCGGGTATGACTTAAAAAACATCGAGGTCACGGCCAACGTCTATGCGGGTCTGGGCGAGACGACCATTGACTACTACCCGCAAAAGGGGCTGTACACCGCGATTTCGTATGCCTTCACCGACCTGATTTTGCTGGCCTCAATGCTCGTGCTGGCGCTGCTGCTCGTTCGGCAGGAGCGGGACAGCGGTTTGCTGTCGCTTGTGCGTTCACTGCCCGGCGGACGGCTGCAAACGGCGCTGGCCAAGCTCGGCGCGTTTGCCTTGTCGCTGTTGGCTGTGCTCGCACTTTTGTACGGCGTCAACCTCGCCTACTGCGCCGCGACGTTCGGCCTTGGCCCGCTGACCCGCACGATCCAGAGCGTGCCCGCCCTCATGCGCTGCACGATGCAGATCACGGTTGGGCAGTATCTGTTCCGGTTTCTGCTGGCCAAGTGGGTCGGGGCGTTCGTCATGGGGCTGTGGGTCATGCTGGCGGCGCTGGTTGCCCGGCGCGCGGCTGCCGGATGGGCTGCCGCCCTGGCCGGGCCGCTCGTGATGTTCGGCATCCGGGCAATCATCCCGGCCACCAGCCGGCTGAATGTGATTAAATACGCCAATTTAGCCAGCCTGCTGCAAACCAACGAACTGCTGGGCAACTACCGCAACCTCTATTGGTTCGGCTCGCCCATCGGCCTGCCGCTCGTCGAGTGGACGGCGGCGGTCGTCTACGGCGGGGCGCTGGGGTTTGGCTTCTGCTGGGTGTTTGCGCGCGCGCAACTGCTGTCTGCGTCAAAGCGCGGGTTCCTGCTGGGGCTGCGACACAAGACGCGCGCGACTACGATTTATAAGGAAGAGTCGCGCAAGCTGCTGTTGCTCAACGGGGCGGCGTTGGTGCTGGCGGCGCTCGTCGGGTTTGGCATTTATCAGGGCGTGACCGCCGAGAGCTACATCGGCCCGGATGAGATTTACTACGCCTACTACATGAAACATATCTCCGGGCCGTTCACGCAGGAAAGTTACGACTGGCTTGAGCAGCAGGGCGAGGAGTTTGCCCCGATGCTCGAAGTGCAGCGGAAGGTGGCGGCCGGGGAACTGTCCAGCGACGCAATGTTGGCGTTCAGCTCGCTGCAACAAAAGTACAGCGTCTACAGCCGGGTCATCAACCAGAACATCAATTACTATCTGAAGGAGCGCCCCGGCGCGTGGCTGGTCTACGAGAGCGGGTATAAAGAGCTGTTCGGCTTCACCGGCCAGGCCGACGTGCAGGACGCGCTGTTGGCCGGGCTGGCCTGCGCGCTGTGCTTTGCGGGGCTGTTCTCGATGGAGCGGCGCGGCGGCATGGAGACGATCCTCTGCACAACGCCGCTCGGCCGCAAGCGCACGGTGCGGGCCAAGCTTGCGGCCAGCGCGGGCGTGGCTGTGGCAATCGCGGCGGCATCCTGCCTGCCCCATCTGATCCAGGTGCTGCGGGACTACGGCCTGCCCGTTATCTTCGCCCCGGCGATGAGCATTTCAGAGTTTGAGAGCCTGCCCGCATTTGTGACGTTGTCGGATGTGCTGCTGTTCTGGTTCCTCTGCCGGGCGGCTGCCTGCCTGTGCATGGGCGCGGTCACGCTCACACTGGGCCGGGCCTTCGGCAACCTGCTGCCCGCCTTGTTTGTCAGCGCGGTGGGGTACTGCCTGCCGGCGCTGCTCAGCCTGTCGGGCATGGAGGGCGGCATCGAGTGGCTCGGTTTCTGGCCGCTGTTCCACGCGGCGGCGCTGTTGACGACGCAAGGGTATGGCGGTGAGGAGGGGCTTCCCTACAGCTATGGCTGGATCGCGCTGCTTCTGCTGGCGGTGGCGCTCGTGACGGCCGCGTTTTTGTCCGGGTGGCTGCGGGATGCTTATGAGATGAAGGGGATGGATTGGAATGCCTGACACAGATACGATCCAATACGGCCCGCTCCTGGTGTCCGGTACCACGGGACAGGTGCGCCGCCAGGGCCTCCCGATCCATCTGACACCCATCGAATACAGGCTGTTATGCTACCTGCTTCGCAATCAGGGGCGAATCTTGTCAAGGAACGAACTTCTGTCGGCGGTATGGCATTTTCCGCCCGGCACAGCCACGAGAACTTTGGATATTCACATCGCCTCTCTGCGTAAGAAACTGGGGCTGCAACAAGCCATTAAGACGGTGAATAAGAAGGGATATCTGCTGTACCCGGAAAGCGAAAGAACGGTATAACATTGTTCTTTCGGCTCTGCCATGGCGCAATTGTATGGATTGGTTATGCCAGTCAGCAAATGTCGATTGGTCTTTTGCATTGATCAATAATTTTCCCTTTTGAGTGCTTTACAAACCTGCAGTGTTTTTCTCTTTACCCCAAGGGGTAGTAGAGAAAAATGCCTGCAGAGATTTACAAACAAATTCTTGCTTATCAAGATGGTGATGCCAACGCTGCCTTAGAGCTTGTTGAAAAGTTCAAACCGCTCATCAAGCGATATGCGTTTTTCCTGCACAGGGAAGACAGCTTTGAGGACTTACAATGCTTTTTGCTCTCGATGCTGAAAACATGGGACATGAGCCGCTTATCTTCAACGGATGATGTAACCGTCATTCGTTACATAGCCAATTCGGTGAAAAACGAATATATAGTGCTATCAAAGCAAAAGGCAAAAGAACGGGGCACTTCTTACCTGGAAGATGCAACGCTTCCACAAGCCATTGAGTATGCGCAGAAGACAAGTACATGTGACCAATACGACCAATTGACGCTTCAAGATTTGCATAAGGTTTTGAATGAATACGAGTTTGCTATCATTTATGCCATCTATTTTGAACAGCAATCTGTTGCCGAAGTAGCACGGCAAAAGCACAAAACCCGGCAAGCCATCAACCAAACCAAAATCAAAGCGCTTCAAAAAATCAAAGAGGCTTGGGGCAAAGACAAAAACACTGCACTATAACAGTTAAGATCAGCACAAATCCGCCACATGGTTGACGTGATCAGCCGGAACCGATATGATTTTTATAGGATTATTATTGCAATATCTAGACAAAGGAGGATTTTCCCATGAAACGCAAAATCGGCAGCGTTCTGCTGTCCTGTGCGATGGGCGCTGCGCTGCTCAGCGGGTGTACCATCACAATCTCACCGGCATCGCCGGGAACATCGTCCGACACTGCAGTGCAGTCCGAGCCGGAAACGGAGGAAACTCCTTCTTCCGGCGATCCAGCCACGCCTGTACAAACCACTTCCCCGCAGGTGACGCAATCGACAGAGGTACCGGCCGAATCGTCAGTCATCTCTTCAGCGGACGGTACTTCCAGTGATGAAAAAATACCTTCTTCTGCATCCAGTTCAGAAAAGAGGAACGAAAATTCAGCCGAATCAACAGCAGCCTCATCAAATAATGAAACATCGGAATCGGATGATGACTTTGTCTATTATGAATCGCTGGAAGATTTCCCAGAGTTGAATCTTTCTATCGATGAAACGGGAAATAGCCTGTGTAAGGATGGCGTTGGTTGGTTCGCTGCTCCCGGTTTATGGCAAATATCAGGAGAAATGGTTTCGGATGGACGCATTATTGGCATCAAGATTTTATATGAAGGAAACCCAGAAGATTTCACTTGGCAATTCTTTGACTCTACGGATCTAAGCATCACCTTTCCGCAGTGTTACGAAATTGATTTGTCGAACAAGGAAATCGAACGAATTGATCATCGGACAATTTATTTTGCTGGCGGCGATACTCTCTCATTCTGACAACCATTACTTTTTCTCCTAATCAATATCTTTCTCTCCACCGTTTTCTGTTGCTTTCAGCGGACAACATACAACCCCCGCGATACGTAATATTCCTACATATCGCGAGGGCTTGTGCTTATATGTTTTATTGTGGCGTGTGGAAGATTAAGCGAGGCTAGATTTATTACGTACAGTTATTTGGGGATTCTAGCCCTGTTGATCCCAAGAGTAACCCCACTGTCATGCATAGCAGTCCAGATTGGAACCTTGCGACCATTATACGAGTTTTTATCACCGTTATACGGATCAAGAACCCAAATGCCACAAGTGGCCCACGTGCTCCCCGTGCTGCCGTCCAGTTTGTAGGGAACAAACCAATGTTCTTTACCTCCAGACCCGACTGCGTGGCAGGCAATCGGAATACCGCTTCGGACTTTTGCCCGGATTCGTTCAATAGTGTCGGCCTCGCTAATCGCCCTATAATCTTCGGTAGGTGTCATATCGAAACCACCGGGACCGGTCCAGTTGTAGGAGGCGATGGGGTCGCCGTTCTTCCAGTACTCTGTATAATCTGTACCGAGTCGGAAATCCGAAATGGAATAAGTGGTGTTGTGAAGCTTAGAAGCAATATCAACCCCACAACAAAGGGCACACCCGGTTGCTTGAACGAACGTGGAGTTGCCGATATATTTCTGGTTGATATTCACCGGCATAGAAATCTCATGCGCGGTGCCAGTGCCGCCGCCCGTTTTCTTGATCAGCTTCCACTTCTGGAGAGAACTGCCGTTCGAAGCGTTCCAGGTCACCAAGCCGCCGCTGGCCGCTTTGCTGGCGGTCAGATAAAGGTTGTTGTCCGCGTTGTTGCGATAATTCTGAATTTGATAGATGTTGTTGCTCGCGTCAATTGTGCGGAAGTTGATCTTGGAATCCTCGAGGTTGTCTGCCCAGGTGTGGATATCGCAATTGCCGGTGGAAAGGTAAATGTTCAGCGCATACCGGTCGTCCAGTGTGCTCTTGATCCGGGCAAAACCGTTGCCGACATCCACGCGCCAGAGCTGATCGCCGATATCTTCTTTCTTGTAGAGGAAGACGTCGCGGTTCTGCGAGACCTGACTGTCACCGCGCACGCTCAGTGCAACCCCGGTGTTGTCTACCGGACAAATCCAATAGGTGCCACCGTTTTCATAAGCCATTTTTCATTTCTCCTTTTTAATTTAGATTTGCGCTTCGTCAAGCGCTTTGTTGAACGTTCATAGAGTAAAGAGTCAGAACGTTGCGTTTTGTAAACAGTCAAAATAAAAAAATCAAAAATTTTTTTAGAACCCGTTGATCATGTTGGCCCGGTCGACCAGTTCCTGCAGCTTGCCGGACAGGTACGGTCCCGGGCAGGCGGTGGCGGCGTACATGCTGTGCCAGGTCAGGTTCTGCCCCTTGATGAGCTTGCCCAGCCCGTTGCGGCGGGCAATATCCGCCACCAGGGTGACGAGCGTTGCAAAGGTCGTGTCCGAAACCGGCCACTGCGGCGCGCCGCCGCTGTTGGAAGTCTCAATCGTCACAGCACGGCAGTTTGCCTCCCAGTTGCCATTCGTCCAAGCCACGTCGCTTTCATGCACATACTGGCCGATCTCGGTCTCCGAGACGCCATAGTGCGAGGAACCTTCCCGCCCCACACGCTGCCAAAGCGCGCCCAGGGAATCAATGGTCATTACGCCGGCGCAATGGTGGATGGTAATTTCCGAGATCACACCACCCTGTGCCGTGCGGTTCTTGGTGTAATTGCCCTCGTATGCGGGAATGAACCGGGTAACCAGGTCGGAATCCGGCACGGTCGAGACATCCCCCTCGTCGCCGCCATCGCCGCCGGTGCCGGGTTCGAGGATCGTGAACATCTGCTCTTCGCCGCCAGTGTAAGGCTGCCACTTTAGCGAAGTTCCCACCGCCGTCAAATAAAGTGAGCGATCCCGCAGCATAAAGTAGTAGGTATTTGCCTTGCCGTCAGCCGGGATGGTGGTGATGACCGTATCGGTGTCCTCCGCCGTGTTCAGGTGCCAGACAATGCAGTTGGCGTTGCTTACATTGTAGTTCAGCGCATACCAGCCCTCGCCGCGCTGCAGCACGATCCGCACATTCCCACTGCCGCCGTAGTTTTCCAGCGCCCAACGCTGGTCAGGGTTGTCCGTCCGCGCGAACAAGTTGACCGTCTCGCCATTCTTGACGGTGCCGTCCTCATGGTTGCCCAGGATATTCACATACTTCCGGGTCTGCACGTTTTGCAGTTCATAGTAGTGGTTGAATTCGTAAGCCATTTGTCATTTCTCCTTTATGTTTTTTTGAGCGGCCGCTCAAAAGATAAAGAGAGCAAAGACGGAAAAATGTAAAGCAGTTTACATTTGACGCCGTTTGCTCTCTTTATTTTTTGAAACACATCAACGAAGGAGAAAAACTATGCAGACTGATACAATGGAAAAACTGGCGAGCGTCGGGGCGCTCGGGCTGTGGGCCGCCCTGCACGGCTGGCTGGGGTGGCTGGCGGTTTTGTATGCGATTTGTATGTTACTGGATTGCGCGACGGGTACCGCACTGGCCATCAAGGAGAAGGCGTGGAACTCCAGCAAGGCGCGGCAGGGGCTGTGGCACAAGGGCGGCAGCACGATTATGATCTGTGTGAGCGTTCTGACCGACATCTTTTTGGGCCTGGTAATCAACCATGTGCCCGGCCTGCAGCTGCCATTCGACTACGATATGCTGCTGACGCCCATTGTCCTGACCTGGTACATCGCCACGGAGCTGGGCAGCATTCTGGAAAACGCCGCCGAGATGGGCGCGCCCGTGCCGCCAGTTTTGCGGGAGGTGCTGGAGAAGGTACATAGGGCATCCGGCAAAGAGGACTCGGACACAAACACTGCTCATCAGGACGAATGAACCTCAAAATGCAGATGCGGTCCCGTAGCGCGGCCGGTCTGGCCGACGTAGGCGATGACCTCGCCGGCTTTGACCTGCTGGCCTGTCGTGACGCAGATGCTCGAGCAATGCGCATACAGCGTGGTCAGCCCGCCGCCGTGGTCGATTTTGACGTAGTAGCCGTAGCTGCCGCCCCAACTGTCAAGGGCGTTGGCGATGGTCACGGTGCCGTCGGCGGCGGCCAGGATCGGGGTGCCCTCGGGCACAGCGATGTCGGTGCCGCTGTGGTAGCTGGTTTCGCCGGTGATCGGGTCGGTACGGTAGCCCTGCGGCGAGGTGATCGTGCCCGCCACCGGCAGCGGCCATTGCAGGGCACCATCGGCCAGTGTGGTATCGGAACCAGGCGCCAAGATCTCGCCGCCCAGCTCGCCCATGGCAAAGCCGCCGAGCAGATCGGCCCAGAGCGGGGCTGCGTCCTCGGCACTGAGCAGGGTCAGGTACTCGTTCTGGCGGGGGTTGAAGCGATATTCCTCGCGCATTTCCTCGGCGGTTTTGTGGTGTAAAGTTAGAATAAGGACGGTCTCGGTCACCGTGGTGGTGGCGGGGCCGTCCTCATTTTCATCTGAATTATCTGTGCTCGGATCGTCTGCGCCAGAGGTAGTAGAAGCGGGCGTTCCCTCTCCGCCGCTGCGTTCCGATGCCGAGGCTGTGCGGGTGCCGAAATCTTCTCCCGTCGTAGCTGCCGTGGCGTCGGCTGTTGTGTCGGTGGCCGGGGTAGTCTCTACCTCGTGGGTCTGTGTCTCGACTTCCCAGGTGATTTCGTTCATGTCCCACATGATCTGCCGCAGCCGCTCCAGGTTGGCCTCGTCCAGATACGCCACCGGTGCGCCGTTCTCGGCTCCGCTGGTGCGGGCAGCGAAAACTGCCAGGACATCCTGCCAGGCGATGGCATAACTGCCGTCATTGGAGGTGATCGCAAGGCGGTCGTGGGGGTGGTCGTTCTCGATCTCTTCCAGCCGGTCCTGGTATTCGCCGTTGAGTTGGGTGATGGCGTCGGCCAGGCTCATGCCGTCCCCGGCGGGTTCTGCGGCAAAGAAGATGCCGAATCCCGAGCCGATCACCAGCGCAATCATGCAGACGATCATAACGACCAGCACCGCGCAGGCTCCGCCCGCCGCGATGGCCAACACCAGTGTATGGGTGGCAGCCCACAGAGTTTTGAGCCCCGCCATGACGGCATCCGCCGTCTTTTTCGCCGCCGAGCCGGCCGCCTGTGCGGCCTGCTTGGCACGTTGCACAGTTTTGGCGGCTCGGGTTTGTGCAAGTAGGGCTTTGGATGATTTCTTACCGGCGGCAGATACTGTTTTGGGCAGTGGTGCTTGCTGCGGCTGTGCTTTTCGCCGTGTGGTTACCTGGAACCGCGCCAGCGAATCATGCCGCAGACGGCTCTGGTGGAGATTGTCGGCTTCCGCCTGGCGCACTTGATTTCCGTCTATCTGCGTTGGGAATGCTGTGAATCGTCTCCGCGCCGGCTGACTCTGCCTGTTCCGCCTTTTATAATAAGGTGAAGCGGCAGTGTTCCGGGAATCCGGATTGCCCGGCACATCTGTCGGCGGCCGAGTCCCTATGTCCATTGTCCGCTCCGCTGTTTTTTCCGACCTCCGCTTTTGGGCGACCTGCTGCGCCAGCTTTTTTCCGCTGCGCAGCGCGGTACCGACAGCCGTTTCTGTTGCGGAAGCAACCGCATCCACGGCGCGTTCTTCTTGAGCCGCTGCTTCCTGATACTGCCCATCCCGGTGTTCCTCCGCGACAAGCCGCCGGGTGCCTTCGCGGGTGCGCAGCCAGACGGCGCGCATCGCGGTGCGCGGCAGGCGGGCTTTGTCTGCCGTGTGGACAGGCTTGCCTGCCGGTTTCTGTTTGGGTTCTACCATATCATCAATCGCCTCCTTCACAAATTGGTGATAAATTGTTTGAAGTTTCTTCAAACAGACTTCAAATGGTTGTCAAAATTATCCTGTATCTTATAGTCATAGACAAAACGGTACCGAAATCTCGATACCGTTCCCACCGCTTAAGGCCATGCCAGGGCAATCGCCCGGCCGATCGCGGACAACAAATAAGGCTTCGTGCCATCATATAGATGCAAAACGCCGCGAGGCAGGTTCCCGAATCACCCGATTCACACCTGCACCCGCGGCATTTGCTTTATATAAAGGCTGCATTATATCACGCTTTGGCCACCAGCTTGGCCTCCACAAACCATCGTCCCTTTTCCATCCAGAGGTTCGTTTCCTGGCCGTGGATCACACAGGCATACCGATCCCCCACACCGCCCACCTCGGCGGCGCGGCGGCTGACATCCTTGATCTTGTCGATCTCGTACACCTGCTCCGGGCCAAAGCGGATCGCCAGCGGCCGCAGGTGGCCGTCCGGCTCGAAGCGGACATCCACTTCCACATACCGCTTTTCGCGTCCAATGATCTTGCGTGACATTGCGCTGCGCCTCCTTGCCGCTCATCAAAATTTCTTATCCCGCGTTAAAGAACCCCACCGGATGCACCGTGTGGTCATCCTTGGGGTTGATCGCCCCCAGCCCGCGGTCGGTGTAGATCCGCGCCCGCTGGACGCTGGTGTACCCGTACCGTTCGCGCACGCCGTCCACCGCCTTGTCCAGCCGCTCCAGCTTTTCTCTCTTTTCTGCATTGCAGAAGAAACCCAGCTGCACCGGCGTATCGGCGGGCACCAGCGAGGCTCCGCGCACACCGACGCCACGCAGCGGTTTGCCCCAGCGGTAGTTGCTTTTGAACAGGTCAAAGGCAACCTGCGCGATCTCCAGACTGCTGCTCGTGGGCGTTTCGATCTTGCGCTGGCGGACAAAGCCGTTCAGGTCGCTGTCCCGGACGCTGACCTCCACCACGGTGCATTTCATGTTCAGTTCCCGCATCCGCATGGCAACGCTCTCGGCCATGACCAACAGCATAAGCCAGACATCCTCGTTGTTGACGAGGTCCCGCGGCGTGGTGCCGCTGTTGCCCACGCTCTTGACCGCTGCCACATGGTCCTGCTTCGCCACCGGCGAGGCGTCCAGCCCGCGGGCGAAGGCCGACAGCGAGTACCCCACCTTGCCGAACCAGCCATGCAGAGTCTCCGGGTTGGTCTGCGCCAGCTGGCCAATCGTGCGGATGCCATAATAATTGAGCTTGTGCTGGGTGGCGTGACCCACATAGAGCAGGTCCTGCACCGGCAGCGGGTAGACGATCTCCTTGTAATTATCCGCCTCAATGCGGGTGATGGCGTCCGGCTTTTTGTAGTCGCTGCCCAATTTTGCGGTGACTTTATTGTCGGAAACGCCGATGCTCACCGTGATTCCCAGCTCCCGTTTGACCCTCTCGCTGATCTCCCGCGCAATGGTCATGGCGCTGCCGAACAAGCCCACACTGCCGCTCACATCCGCCCAGCTTTCATCCAGGCCAAACGCCTCGACCTGGTCGGTGTAGTCCTGCAAAATCTCCCGCATATAGCCGCTGTACCGCATATACTCGCGGTAGTGCGGCGGCACGATGATGAGGTCGCGGCAGCACCGCTGCGCCTCCCAGATGGCCATGCCGGTCTTGACCCCCATCCGCTTGGCCGGGTAGCTGGCGGTCAGCACGATGCCGTGCCGGTCCTCCTTCGAGCCGCAGACGGCGATCCGTTTGCCACGTAAGGTGGGGTTTTCCTGCATTTCAACCGAAGAATAGAAGCTGTTGGCATCGACATGGAGTATGTGTCGGCCTGACATACGACAACCCCCTTCAGCCTTATTATAATTGCTTGTTTCTTCACTTTCAAGGCTTTATGTTTGAAAATCCATGTAATTGTATGCTTGACTTGCGGTCCCGGCTATGCTATGATAAGGACATAGAAGTATAGGGAGGCGCGCTATGAGCTGGAATGAACGCATCAAGGCGGCGCGGGAGGCGCAGAAACTGACCCGCGAGCAGACCGTGCACAAAATGCGGGAGTATCTGCCTGCGGGCAAGACGGCCGTTGCCCGTACCCTCATCGCCTGGGAACAGGGCGACAGCGAACCCAAAGTGACCCAGGCCATCGCGCTGGCACGGGCGCTGGGCTATCACGAAGTTTCCGAATTGTTCAGCCAGGTGGACGGCCCGCAGCTCAACCGGCTGGGGATGGACCGGCTGGAGGAATACCGCCGGCTGCTGCTGCAATCGGACGAATTCAGGGAACTGCCCGCCGTACATCGTCTGCGCACGCTGCCGGTCTATTTGCAGCCTGCCTCCGCTGGCACCGGCCAGTGGCTGGACGACGATCTGGCCGAGGAGATGGAGGTGGACGATGCCGTCCCGGCCAGGGCCGAATTCGGCGTCCGCTTGGCGGGCGACAGTATGTCGCCGCGGTTTGCGGACGGGCAGATCGTCTGGGCGCGCAAGGCCGAGCAGGCCGAGAATGGCGAGATCGTTCTGTGTGTGTTGAACGAGCAAGGCTACTGCAAAAAGCTGAAATATGATGCAGACGGCGTGTATCTGGTCTCACTCAATCCGGCTTATTCCCCCATCCCGGTGCGGGAAAGCGACGAGTTCCGCATTGCGGGGGTCGTGGTGGGGTAAGCTATTGCATATAAGTTGCCGATGCTGTTCCTTATAGAAGGGGGCGAACGCCATGTGTGGCCGTTACCAGTTTTCTTCCAAAGAAAGCCGCGAGATGCAAAAGATCATCCGCGACGCCGAGCGCCGCAGCCGCGGGCAGTTCCCGGGCGAACTGAATTTCCCGATGGCCGGCGATGTGGCCCCCACCCAGGTCGCACCGGTACTGATCGCCAGCGGCGACAAGGTCGTGGCCGAGTTCCAGCGTTGGGGCATCCCCGGCTGGCGCGGCGGGCTGATGATCAACGCCCGCGCCGAGACCGTTTGTGAAAAGCCAATGTTCCGCCGCAGCATGGCAGCCCAGCGGTGCGTCATCCCGGCCAGCGGGTATTACGAATGGGACGCGGGCAAGCACAAGTATTTCTTCCAGGTGCCGGGCAAACCGATCTACCTGGCGGGAATCTACGACAATGTGGACGGCACCAACTGCTATGTGGTGCTGACCACCGCGCCCAATGCCTCGGTCGAAGGCATCCACGACCGTATGCCGCTGATTCTGTCCCATGACCAGGTACGCCCCTGGCTGACCGACCCGCAGGCGGCACTGACGCTGCTGACCATCGTGCCGCCGGTGCTGGAACGAAGCTGCGAGGATGGGCAGATGAGCTTTGCCGACTTGGCGTAAGGAGGGGACCATGTATACCGATCAACAGAAGCGCGAGATCGAGCGAGTTCTGACTGTGTTCAACCCGTTTATTGACCAGGCAGATTATCTTGAGATCGTCTGGTCGAATAAACGGCAGTGCTATGTGTCGCTCTTTATTGATACCACACGCGACTGCTTTGATGGTGCCGATGAGATCCACTCTGCCGAAGAGATCTGCGACAAGTGTTATACTGAGATCGGCAACGACATCCTTCTTGAAAACGACCGCGAGTATGAACTTTGGCAGATGCATAAGCTGGAGCGAGACGAGTTTTTGCGCCGCGTTCAGCCGTATGATGCACAGTTGCCGGAGTATCACTACCTGATTGAGCAGTTGTTGTCGCCACCGGCACAGGCGAAATAGAGCGCTGGCGGTGTTGCATCTGGCTTTCGGAACAAATGCGATACGAAACAAAAGGTGTGTTTTCGATGAACCTGATGATCAGTTCGCTGGAATATGATTTTCACTCGCTCGTCAAGGTGGCCGAGATGGCGGGTCTGGCCGGCGTGGTGAGCTTTCACCAGGCCGGGGACGATTACTTCGTAACCTTCCCGGATGTGGCGGATGCGCCTAAAATGGCTGCCGATTTCCGTGCCCGGCTGCGGGGGCTGGAAAACAACATCTGGAACTTTTGATATGTGCTTTTATGGAGGACCGGGCGGCCCTCTGTTTTTATTTGTCCGCCGCATCGTCAGTTCAGCATCTCACCCGGCCGGGTGCTCATCAGACGATAGAGGTCGGTATTTTGCGGGAAGGCATTGGTGAACGGTACGAGCTGGCCGCCGCAACGGATCAGGCCGCAGCCGGCGGGGACATCGGTGATGTAGCCGAGCTGGGTATCCGAGATATGCAGCAGCTTGGCCAGTTCCTCCCGGTCGGTGGCGCTCTGGTTGAGCAGGATCAGGAACTCGCTGTTCGCCAGCATCAGACGAGCCGTGTCGGAGCGCAGCAGCTCATCCACATTTTGGGTCAACCCGGTGATCAAACCATTGTACTTGCGGATGCGCTTCCACAGCTTGTAGAAAAAGTTGGCGCTGTACTCATACCGAAAAAGGATGTAAAACTCATCCGCCACGATCCAGGTGCGCTTGCCGCGCTTCTGGTTCTGGATGACCCGGTTGTAGATGGCATCCAGCGTCACCAGCATCCCCAGCGGCATGAGCTGCTCGCCCAGTTCCCGGATGTCGTAGTCGATGATGCGGGCCTGGGTATCGACGTTGGTGTACTTGGCAAAGGTGTTGAGCGTGCCCGTGATAAACAGCTCACTGGCCAGCGCCAGCCCCTGGGCCTCCGGTTCCGGCTGCAGCTTGAGCAGGCGGTAAAAGTCGCGCAGCGTCGGCGGCGTGCCCCGGTAGCCGTTGCGAATGTATGGCTGGTAAACCAATTCGGTGCATCTTCCCAAAATGGACTTCTCCTTGGCCGTCACCTGCCCGCCGCCGACCAACTGCTCATACAGCGACAGCACAAACTCGCTTTTGGCGACAATGGGGTTGCGCTCGTCGCCGTAGCTGCGATCCATGTCGAGCGCATTGATGTGGGTGTCGGAGGTGGCCGAGATCTGGATGACCTCGCCGCCCAGCGCACGGGTCAGGTGGCCAAACTCGCTTTCGGGGTCAAGGATGAGAATGTCATCCTCGGTTGCCAGCGCAATCTGCACGAGTTCTTCCTTGGCACTCATCGACTTGCCGGAGCCCGACACGCCCAGACGGAAGCTGTTGCCGTTCAGCAGTTTCGTGCGGTCGGCCACGATCATATTCTTGCTTACGGCGTTCTGACCGTAGTAGATACCGCCGGGCTGCAAGATCTCCTGGGCGCGGAACGGGATCAGCACGGCGGTGCTCTCGGTGGTCAGCGTGCGCAGCGCCTGGATGCGGCGCAGGCCGTAGGGCAGCACGGTGTCCAGGCCGTCCTTCTGCTGCCAGCGCAAGGTGGAAAGCTGGCACAGGTGCTTGCGCCCCACCGATTGCAGCGTCTCAGTGTCGCTGTCGAGCTGCTGCTGGCTGTCGGCCATGTGGACGAGCGTCACCAGCCCGAACATCATGCGCTGATCGCGGGTGGTCAGGTCGTCCAGCATCTCCTTGGTTTCCTTGCGCTGGAGCTCCATGTCGTAAGGAATCGTGGCCGACCAGTTGTTGGCGGCGTTCTGTTTGCGCTGCCAGTTGGCAATGTTCGTTTCCACCCCCAGCAGCGTGTTCTGCATCTGGCGGGCGGCTTCGTCGGTGGGTACCGGCAGGATATCGATGGACAGCATCATGCTGCGGTCGAGGTCGCACAGTTCCGAGAGGAAGCTGTCCTTGATATAGCTGGCATAATCCTGCAGATACAACACCCGCCCGAAGCGGGCGTCGATTTGGAAGTGGTCGGCGGCGAACTCCATGCTGTCGGGGCAGAGCCAGTCCTTGAAGCTGTGGCCGCGCTTCGCGTGCTGGCGCAGGTCGAAATCGAAGGCAGGCGGCTGACCGGCCTTGAAGAAATCCCGCAGCAGCCGCAGCCGGTCGGGCGTGGACAACTCCGCCGCCACCGAGCTGAGCTTGGCCAGATGGGTGACCAGGTCGGTGCCGACGCGGGCAAAGTAGGTGCGGGCCTCGTCGATGCTGCGCTTGACGATGCTGACGGTCAGGTAGCGCTCGCGCACCATGCTGTTGCTGGTGCCGGTGACCTGGGCGCGCAGCATCTCGTTGAATTCCTCGCGGTAGTGGTCGAGGGCGTCGCCGTGCAGCGGCAGCAGCACCGACCGTTCGAAATCCTCCTTGTCGATGCGGCGGTTGTGGATCGTGATTTTGGCCGATGCGCCGGAGTCCAGCGCATTGAGCAGGGCGCAGTAGTCAAGGAACATCGCCATTTTGTCATCCTTGTCCGCGATGGCGTAGTTGATGTCGGTGAAGGACCAGCTTTTGGAATACTGGTTACCCACCTGGAAGATGCCGTCCGGCCAGATGCGGCGGATCGGGATGGCGTCCTGGACCGAGCGCGGGACCTTGAACTTCACGCGCTCCTGGCGCCTGGCGGCTGCCAGCGTCTTGGTCAATGGCGGGCCTCCGGGGTCTTGGTCATTTCATTTTTATTCATACGTTTCCTCCGTTTCGATTTCGTTTTCTTCAGGTTGGTAGCACGCTTGCGCTTGCAGCCCTCGGCAATGGCCGGCTGTACGGCCTGGTAGTACAGGCAGTCCGACTTGAATACCAATCGTTTGGGCATAAGAATTTCGGACTTGATCCATGCCCACAGCAGCTGCTCGGCCGTCATGCCGTGGTAGGAAAAGAAACCGCAGGCGGCAAACGGCGCAGCGCCAAGGATGCACATCCAGCCCACCTGCTCCGCACCAACGATGGGCCGCAGGCAAAAATAGAGGCCCACCGCCGCGCCAAGCGCCAGCAGTGAGCAGACGAATTGCCGGGCGTTCAGCCCGAAAAAGATGTTCTCGTGATAATTGCGGATTTCTTTGGGGATTTTGATTTCGATGGGAACCATCTCCTTTTTATAGGTTGTATTTCTCCTACTTCTCGTGTATACTGGTAGCAGAAGGAGGTGCCTGACATGGTCATCAATACAGACAATCTGGTGTCCATCACCGAAGCCAACCAGAACTTCTCCCGTGTGGCAAGGCTGGTGGATGAGAACGGCGCTGCCGTCATTCTCAAAAACAACACACCGCGCTATGTCCTGATCGAGTTCAGCCAACTGGAAAGCGAACAGCAGGCTTCCGATGAGGATGTCTTGGCGATTTCCAGACGCCTCATGGCTAAGAATAAGGAAGCCTATGAGGTGCTGGCCAAATGAAGCGGCTGACAAAACGGCAGGTTCTGCTGCTTCATGAGCAGCTGCTGCAGGAGTTCGGCGGAACGCCCGGTGTCCGTGACGAGGGACTGCTGGACTCGGCGTTGGCTGCCCCGTTTCAGACGTTCGACGGGCAAAGCCTCTACCCTTCTGTGCAGGCCAAGGCGGCACAGCTTGGGTTCGGGCTGGTTGGCAACCATCCCTTTGTGGATGGCAACAAGCGGATCGGTACCCATGTCATGCTGGTCTTTCTTGCGCTGAATGGCATCGACCTTTCCTACACGCAGCAGGAACTCATCGACATTATCTTTGCAGTCGCGGCAAGCCAGGCGAGCGCCGCCGAACTTTTGCAGTGGATCATCCAACACCAGAAATGAAACCTGGAGCTTGTTTTGGCAGGCTCCAGGTTTTTATTTTGTATAATGAAAACCACTCGCTAGGCGAGTGGTTCCAAAGAAGACTATAGTCGATACTGCAGAAAGAAAAACTCCCTTTGCTATAATGGAAGTGCGGTCTGCCAACTGCACAAGCCAAGCAAAGGGAGGTCATTCGGAGTGAACGACGTAAATAGTTTATCGCACACAAGCTGGAATTGCAAATATCACATAGTATTTGCGCCGAAATATCGGCGCAAAGTGTTTTATGGGCAGAAGCGTAGAGAAGTGGGAGAAATCCTGCGAACACTGTGTAACTGGAAGAAAGTGAAAATTATAGAAGCAGAAGTATGCCCAGACCACATACACATGCTCGTAGAGATACCTCCCAAATACTCGGTATCCAGTTTCATGGGATACCTGAAAGGGAAGAGCAGCCTGATGATATACGAGAAGTACCCGGAATTAAAGTATAAATATCGTAACCGGGAATTCTGGTGCAGAGGGTACTATGTGGACACAGCAGGCAAAAATGCAAAGAAAATAGAGGAATACATACGTCGCCAGCTGGAAGAAGACAAGGCTGGAGAGCAGTTAACGATGGGAAACATCTAAAAAGCCCGTTTACGGGCGGCAAGTAACAGTCCTTCGCGGCTGGCAGACCGTACCAACGCGACGTGACGCGTGCGCTAGTATTCCAGGGTTTTACCCGTCTATGAAAAACCCCCGGCTTTGCCGGGGGATATTTATTATAGTCTCACAATTGGGTCTTTCAATAGAAAAGGGGCAACCGTTTACGGCTGCCCCAGTGGTTTATTCTGTATCTTCTTCTGGTTCCTCTGGCCGGAACGAGCTTCCCAGCAAGATGCGGATCGTATCTCGGCGACCATATAGCACCCGCACCACCTGCACAGTGGTGTGTGTACCAATATAGAACGCCACATAGTTGCCGCTGGTCACATAGCGATACCCTGTGTCTGCTCCATTATACTGCAGGGGCGCCCCAGATAAGGGAAATTGTTCCAGCTGGCGGATCGCTTTCAGCACACGCTCAACCGTGCGGCGTGCGGCCACAGGATTGGCCAGCTCTGTTTCAATATACTGACGGATATTCAGCAAGTCCTGCTGTGCCAACGGGGAGATTTGTACCTTTGCCATACTTCACCCCAACAGCATTTTTTCCACATCGTCCAGTGCGAGCCAGCCTTCTTCCTGCCCGGAGCGCACGCCGCGGGCCAGTTCGGTCAGCAGTTTGACCATTGCCTGACTTTTCTCGTACTCCTGAATATCCACCACCGCATAGCGACCGCGGCCATTTTTGGTCAGGAATACCGGCTCCCCGGCCGCGACATCCCGCAGGACCTCATTGTAATTGCGCAGATCGGAGATTGGCTTGATATTCGGCATGGAAAACACCGTCCTTTCTGCTTTAAGTATAGCGGATTATTGCGTAAAATTCAACGATGAATTTTACAGCAGTCGGTTCACATTTTCACCCTCCTATATCGTTGCGGCGTCCTTATGATCACTGCCTGCCAATCTTATCTGCTTATTCGCCATTCGTTGGTGCTATGCAGAAACCATCGATAAAACGCTCAGGCAATTCGGCACACAGCGTATGCCGAATTGAACCTGGTTGCCGTATATTCTCCGGATGATGCGTGGTAGCCATCTGTGCCATCCGGTTCAACT
Organism: Gemmiger formicilis; assembly: GCF_016900095.1. GTDB lineage: Bacteria > Bacillota > Clostridia > Oscillospirales > Ruminococcaceae > Gemmiger > Gemmiger formicilis_A. The sequence continues at coordinate 72,645 of NZ_JACJJP010000008.1, read as the reverse complement.
GTTGACGAATTGTCAGAGGTTGGTTCCGCACCGAAGAAGTTTCTTGCCTCTGAACGCAACTTGCCATTCCGCACAATATACTCACATTATAATCGATGAGATGAGGATTGCAGACCAAACCGGATACTTGGCCGAATATTTTTCGGATGATTGGCCGACTTTCAACCGGATGATTGGCTAATTTTGCCCCGGATGATTGGCGCTCGCTTGTTCTGATGCCGTGCGGCGGCCGCCTTACAGCCCCATAATCTCCTTCACGATTCGGTCGCATCCCTTCACGGCTCCCACCAGCACCAGCAGATTGAACGCCAGCGAGCCCACATAGGACCACACCGCCGTGATGGCGCTGGCGTTGGGGTCAACGGTGGGTGCGCCGGTGGCAAGGGCAGAAAAGATGATGCAGGCCAGGGCGATGGCCACGCCCTGTAAGCACACTCCCGCATAGCTGCGCAGAAAGTTCTTGCCCACGCTGCTGGTGGGTTCGCCGGCAAAAGCCGACAGCGGGATCGGTGCGATGGCGGCGTACATCCAAAGGGAAAACATCCGGCCATAGACGGTCAGCACCATGACAAAGGACAGCACCGTGATGAGCAGACTGCCTATAAGAGTTACAGCCCACAGTGGGATGCTCTCCCAAAAGCCGCAGGCGTTGATCGTGTCGATGAGTTCCTGCGGCAGCGTGGTGCCGCCAATGCCGCTCGCCCCCGATGCGCCAATGACCTGGGAGACCATCCCCTGCACAATGTCGAACACCGCCAGCATGAGGTCGAGGCCATAGTCCACGGCTGCTTTGGCAAGGGCAAACCTCACAAACAGCTTGAGCGCCTGCTCCGGGCGGCGAACCTCGGCAAAGCTGCCGCAGGTCTTGACGACGCCAGCGGCGAAAAACAGCACCAGCAGCCCGTATCCAATGGCTTGTAAAGCGCCATAGATGCCGGTCATGACGTTCCAGACCGCGCCGCCGTTGTAGCTGACCGGGCTGACGGTCAGCAGCTGCCAGATCTCGGCCAGCTTATCGTTCCAGGTGTTCAAGGCATTCGTCAAGTTATCGACGATCCAGCTATTGTCCGTATCGCATCACCTCCTTCTGGCAGCCGATCGCCGCGGCCTTCACGCGCCTGTCCCGATGATTAGGTCGAGGATTTCCTTTGCGAAGGTGATAATTATACCGCCCGCCAGCGTCAAAAAGCCCTGGCTGCGCTGGCTCGGGTCGTGGCTTTGCAGCGAGAGGCCCACCTGCACAATGCCCCAGCCGAGCAAGATGAGGCCAACGGCCCGGATGATGCTGAAAATAAAGGTGTTCAGGTTGTCGATGACGGCCAGTGGGTCGCCAGCCGCCAGGGCGGGCGTTGCCAGGCAGCAGGCCAGAGCGGCAACGGCGTACAGCGCAAAGCCACGGCGCAGGCGGTGGGTGGTGGGCCGGTTATTCAGCCGGTTTCTGTTTTTCCGATACATGGGATTCATAGGCAGATCTCCTTTTGGTTTTACTTTGTATGGTTCGGAATTGCGGTTGGGGCGGCTTAGGCTGCGGCAAAAAATCATCCATATCCAGCAGTTCCCAATCGGCAGCCTCGCCGGGCAGGTCGTCCGCCGCCTGGTCGGCTGCGGTGTAGTCGTAGGGCGGCGCGCAGCCATCCTCGGTGAAGCGGATGCAGGGGTGGTGCAGCAGGTCATACTTGTCGTCGATGACCGGCCTCTCCCCGCGCACGAACAGCACGGATTTGCCGTCCGGCAGCAGGCGCACTTCATCCGGCGTCAACAGGTCGCGGGCGACCTGCTGCTCGCTGGTGCTGTAGCTGCCGCTGCGGCCCCGGCTGCGGCTGTGGCTGGTTGTGTCCACGGTCTCCTTGCCAATCAGTTCGGAGACGTACTTGTGCGTGCTCTGCTCGTTGCCTCCGAGATAGAGAAACTCGTCGCACAGGCCGATCAGCGATTCCCAGCTGTCCTTGTATAGAGCTTTGAGTTGCGAGATGTTCTGCACGATGATCGAGCAGAAAATGCCGCGGGAACGCATGGTTGCCAAGGCAGACAGGAAACTGTCCTTGGGCAGCGAAATGTTCGGGAACTCGTCCATCAGGCAATGGACCGGCACCGGCAGCCGCCCCTTGTGGACGCGGTCAGCCTGGCGGTAGAGCGTCTGAATGAGTTGGGTATAGACCATGCCAACGAGATAGTTGAGGCTCTTGTCCGAATCCGGGATGCAGCAGAACAACGCCACTTTTTTCTCCCCCAGCTCGTCCAGGTGCAGCTCGTCCGTCATCGTCAGCCGGTTGATCTGCGGCAGGTTGAAGGCCGCCAGCCGCACGCCGACGCTCACCAAAATCGACTTTGCGGTTTTGCCCGCGGCTTGCTTGAAGACGCGGTATTGCTTGACGGCAATGCTGTCGGGTTCCCGTTCCTCGAGCCGTTCGAACAGCACGTCCAGCGGCGACTGGTAGCTTTCATCTTCCTCCCGTACCTCGGCGCTTTCAAGCATCTCCATGACCATGCCGAAGTTCTGCTCGCTTGGCGGGGCTTCGTGCAGCAGGTAGAGCATGAGGGCTTGCAGCAGGGCGGTCTCGGAGCGTTCCCAAAATGGATCATTGGTTTGCGCATGGGACGGCGTGGTGTTTTGGATCAGGTTGGTGATGAGTTGGAGCACGTCTTTATCGTCCTGCACATAGACAAACGGGTTGTAACAGAAGGAGGCGTTGGGGTCAATGAGGTCGAACACCCGCACCTCGTAGCCCTGCTTCAGCAAATATCTTCCGGTCTTGCGCAGAATTTCTCCCTTTGGATCTGTAATGACCAGCGAACAGCCTTTCCCGCCCGGTCCAGCTCTGGCGGCTTCCAGCACGTTTGGCACGGCATAGGTGCGGGTCTTACCCGCACCGGAACCGCCCACGACCAGAATGTTGGTGTTGTGTTTGTGCTTGTAGCCGTCCACCCCGATGCGAAAATGTCGGGTCAGCAGCAGGTTGGGGCCAGTCTTGTCCTGATACTTTCTATTCAAGGAAAAGACATTACCCCAGCGTGCGGAACCGTGTTCCTCGCCGGGGCGGGTGTTCTTCTGGTCGGATGTAACGACAATGGCGATGACTGCATAGAGGACAGTGCCGAGCAGCAGAAAGCGTGGTGTTTGAGGTGTGCAATAGACCGGCAGCGGTTGTGCAAACAGATCGTTGACGGCCGCCAGCATTCCGGCCAGCCCCGCGGCGGCATCCCACCGTATCGCCAGCCCGGCCGATGCCCACCAGACAAACGGCAGCGGCAGCAGCCAGACCCACCAGGGGGTTGGCAGTTTAGACAAGCAACCTCCCAAGGGAAATCAGTTTGTATCCGTAAATAGGGCAAACACCTTCTTCCTGAAAATAAAATAGCGTCCCCATGTTTGGAGACGCAGTAAACCAATTTGATTTATTTGGTGAGGCAGAGATTTATTCCAGCAGCCAACGTACATAGTCCACGCTGCCGTGTACGATCAGGGAGACATAGACCACGTCCCCCTGTATCTGATAAAAGCAGAGATATTCCCCGGCAATCAGCATACGGTATCCAGCTTTTGCCAGCCGCTCGCTCCGGGGCTCGACCCCCAGCAGCGGGAAATCTTCCAGGTGCCGCAGGGCTTTCAAAATTTTATCCGTGATCTTTTTGGCAGACTGCGGCCCCACTTTGGCCTTGTGAATCATGGCAATGTCCCGCAACTGCAACCGCGCTTCTGTCAGGAGGACGACCTTAGCTTTCGGCATAGATTTCCTCCAGTTCCTTCTCCACCTCGTCCAGAGAATACACCGGCGCACCCGCCAGACGGTTCCGCTCTGCTTCCAGCAGCTTTTCCAGCAGTGTCAGCTCGGCCTCGCGGCGCTCATACAGCTCCTGCGAGAGAAAGACCATCTCGCCCTCGCCGTTGCGGGTGATGTAGATGGGCTGTTCTTTGGCCAGTTTTGCCATTGCGTCATAATCGTTGCGCAGTGCAGAAGAGGATTTGATCAGCATACGTCTCGCCGCCTTTCTGTGATTTATCTTGCCTTTATTATACACATATTATGCAGCGGTTGCAAGTGGCGGAGGTTGCCGCTACTCAGCCAAACGGCCACACCGGCGGTTTGGCCTTGATAAGTTTCACCAGCGCCGCATCCGCCGCATCGGTGTAACCGCCGCCGGCGATGCGTTCGTTTCGATAATGGTTAAGGGCATTGCGGGCCAGGCGAAACTCTCCATCATCCAGCGGCAGTTTGCCGGGGCGGGTCTCGTGCAGCTTCGTGATAAGCGCAGCCAGGTTCCCGTAGGGCAATCCCGCTTCCCGGTTGGCGCAGAAATCCGCGTACAGTGCCCGCATTAAAACGGTTCGATTGTTGCGGTCCATTTTCATGATGCGGATGGGATGCTGGCGCATGATTTCCTCCAGTCTGCCGGGAGGGGCCCGGCCGTTGTATTTTACTCTTTTCATTTTCAACATTACCATAACGCCCCCCTAAAAGCTATCTTCCAATTGAAAACAAACAGAAAACTTCCGGCTCACCGCGCCTGGCCACTGCGGTGAATGCGGATCGGCGCTTTGGGGCGTGGAGTGACAGATTCCCGTTGGCGCAGCATGGCTTTGATCGACCGCAGTTCATCCCGCACGCTGGGGCGCTCACCCCTGGCCCGCACCTCGCCGGCGTGTAGGGTGGGAGAAGTATTGGGCGATCTGCTTTTGCTGACAGCGGATGGCGCTAAGGGCTTCTCGGACTGAGGGGCGTTCGTTCGGGGCGAGCGGGTAGGCAGTGGGATCTCCGGCTCCGCAGACGACGGGGCCGGTTGGGTAAAACCCAGGTCATAGTCGGCGTCATCCAGCTCGAACGGGCTGGGGCTATCGGCAGTTTGGGTTGCCGGATGGTCAGGTTCCGCTTCCTTCTGCCTCGGCATATTCTGTTCGGGTGTGACCTCCGACATGATATCGGCCTCGCCGGTTTCCACCACATCCAACTGCATCCGGTCGATGACCCGCTCCACTTTGGCGGAATCGTCCGCCCAGATGGCGATCTCGATATGGTCCGGGTCGTTGCGGTCGCGCATCGGCACGAACAGCAGGCCGTGGCGCTTGGCTTCCTGCGCAAACTCCCTCATCCGGTCGGCAGAGACCGAGAAAAACTTCAGCGGTTTGCCCTCCCGCAGCAGCCTTGTCAGGTTGGTCTTGCCGCGGGTTTTCTTCTGGTCTCGCAGCACCGCGGCGGCAAAGATGGCAAAATTTTTGGCGGCGGTGCCTGAGATTCGCAGCGCAAACTCGGTGCCCTCCAGCGTGTAGCGGACGACCTGGTCGGCCGGGTCAGACCCCAAGTTCATCTGGCTTCTCCTTTGCTGTGGCGATTGTGTGCCGGAATCTCCCGATGCCGGGGCCGTTCCAGCACCTCAAAGTTATCCACACCAGGAATCAGCGACAGGCTGCGGCCGTTGTCCCACTGCATAAGCAGCTGGCCCGCATCATCCACAGCCAGGACGGTGCCGCAGCTGCCCACAGGTACTGGGTTGGGGTCGTTCGGCATCTCGAGCAATCGGATGCGAGTGCCGGGCGGATAGCTGCGCCGGGCATATTCGCGGCGGTAGGCCCAGCGGTCGATTGGATTGGAATTGTTTGTCATTGACATCCCTCCTGTTGACGTTTGATAGCATTTGTGCTATCATATCTGTAGAAAGTGTGAGAGTTGGCGGCGCTCATGTATCAAGTTGAGTTTTACGAAAAAGCAAACGGCGAATCGGACGTCTGGGATTTCCTTGAGGAGCTGCGCACAAAAGCGCAACGGAGCAAAGATGCCCGCATACAGTATAAACAGGTGAGCTTTTACATCCAGCTGCTACAGGAAAATGGCACGCTTTTGCCGGAAACCGTCACCAAACATCTCGTAGAGGATATCTGGGAGCTGCGCCCCGGCAACAACCGTGTGTTCTATTTCTGCTATGAACAGGGCACGTTTGTCCTGCTTCACCATTTCCGAAAGAAATCGCAAAAGACACCGCTCCGGGAAATTGAGCGGGCCAAAGCGGAGCGCGATGATTACCGAGCCAGGAAGGAGGGCCAGAAGAAATGAAAACCTGGAACGATTACAAAGACTATGTCAAGGCGACCGATTCCGAAGCCAAGCAAGATTTGGAAGAGATAGAGGCGCTTTCGCAGATTGTCAGCGCAATGGTTGCGCAGCGTCACACGCTGGGGTTGAGCCAGCGCGATCTGGCGGAAATCTGCGGGTTGCCGCAGTCCTCTGTGGCACGGATCGAATCGTTTAAGACAACGCCCAACCTGGACACGCTGCTCAAAATTATGAACGCGTTGAAATTAAAAATCACCATCACCCCAGCCTGACCGGGCCACGCCTGCCGCATATGGATGCGGTGGGCGCTTTTTATTCCCGGCTTGGGCTTGTCCTTGCGTTCGGTACGCGTTCCGGCCTTCTGGGTTGTTCGGACAGCCGCTCGGCCCTCTGCTTCATCCGTTCCTGCATCTGTACCGATTGCTCCGCAATCTGCTGACAGAGGCGAATATCCCTCCGCAGCGGTTTGAGGGTCTGCGTGATCTGCGCCAATCTGGTCTTGACCGCATCGCTTGGGTCTGCGCGGTGCAGTTGGCGGCGCTCGGCCAGCAGATCCGCCACGGCCTTTTCCTGCGACTGGCGGTAGGCATCCAGCTGGGCCAGTGTATCTATACCGTGCCGTGACAAAAATTCCATCTGCCGAATACGCCTATCCAGATTGCGGATGTCCTGCCGCACGGCATAGCGGGGGCGCTGCTGCTTGCGGGGCAGCGCGCCCAACTCGTACAGGTACCGATAATACAAAGCCCGCAGGCCGGTGAGCTTGCGGGCTTTGCGGTGGGTGCCATGTAAGCGGCCGCGCCAGACAGCAGCGGGTGTAAAAGGCCGTTTCGGATACAAAATCCGCTGCCGGATAGCTTCCGGCGTATATGATTTGCCCAGCGTCTTGAACCGAACAAAGCGTTCTTTGCCGGGCGGCCGCAGTGTCGGATATTTGCGGCCCATGCGGATCTCGTAGCCCTTCTGTTCCAGAATCGCCAAAAACTGCCGCCATGTCAGCGCCATCGAGACGACCTCATCCATATCCATGCGGATAGCGGTACGCCAGGTCGGTTGGCCGTTGGTTTCCGCCTGCCACTTGGCGTACTGGCGCTTGCCGCGCTCCGATTCCGGAGTTTCAATGACTGACAACCCATATTGGCGGCATAAAGCGTCCGACCTCGCCCGCACCTCGGTGTAGTAGCTTCTGGCGTTGCTGTGGTATTTGCGGCCGTTGTCCAAAGCCACCGCGCACCAGACAATGTGGTTATGGATGTGGCTGGTATTGAGATGGGTCGTTACAATCGCCTGGTATCGGCCATTCAACAGTTGGTCGGCAAGTTCCACGCCGATTTGGTGCGCCAATTCCGGCGTGATCTCGCCCTCGGCAAAACTCTGCACAAGGTGATACCCCTGCACGCCGCCGGTCTTGTGCCAGCGCCGCACATTTTCTTTCATGTCGGCAAACGCCGTCTCGCACAAGCAGCTCAGCCCCGTCTCAAAGCAGACGGATTCAGTCTTGTCCCGGTTGAGGGCATAGTCCACCGCTTCTTCCAAGGAACTTGGCTTTGTGGTTTTGGATTTATCCCGCACATACTTCACCGCCCTGTCCAGGCGGCGCACGGGAATGAGAGAGGTGTAGGCCATGCGGCATCACCAGTTTTCCTTGACCAGGCGGTAAATCTCTGCCGCCAGTGCCGTCATCCTGTCTACACTCTCCTGCCCGGCCACGCCGGTGGAGTTGGCGCGGTGGGCGAGCTGGTTGGCGTTGTTGCAAAGCCCCGCCACCTTGCGCAGCAGGTCGGCATGGTGGGTACAGGGGCGCGGGTGGAGTTCAGCGCCCAGGATCAGGGCGCGGATATAACCCTCACGTGACAGGCCGCTCAAGTTCGATTGGCGGTTAAGATGGCGCAGCTCCTTTTCTGTCAGCCGAATCGGAACAATATGGCGGCGCTTTCGCCCGCTCACCGAACCGCATCCGGGGGCCCGATGCAGATCGCCGGGCCTTGGCACGGCGCCAGCGTCACCTGCGTCCTCGGCACACCCGCGAGATCCAGAATCGTCCTGTCCGGCAGATAAGCGCCAAACATCTGCCCGGCCACTCTTGTCAGGAGAATTGCATCTTTTTCGGACGCGGTGGTAACCAGAGAACAATGAAAAGCCCCATACACCGCATCATAGCCTTCCTTGGGAATGTCGGTTTCAAAGGCGTACCGCTGTCCCAAGGCGTTGCCGAACTGCCGGTAGTCTTTGAGCGAGAGCTCCAGCACTTCTTCGGTAAGGAAGGGGTACGGCACGCCCTCGGCCGCTTCTTCCTTCAGTCGTTCCAAATCAGACACCAGCGGGTAAAACTGTGCTCGCAGTTCAAATCCACTCATAGTTTTCACCTGTTCCTTTCCAAATTGAATACGGCGCTGTTTTCGCAGGCCGTCGGGGGTTTGGGGTGCACCCCAAGGATCTGCGTTTGGATATCCAAACGCTATGCTAGCAAAACTTGCCAGCAGGTAGCTCTCAGGAGGGGAGAGCCTCTCCCTGCTCCACGGCAACGCGCAGGCCGTCAAGATCGGTGACGATGCGGCCGTACTTCTGGGCCAGGCCGATCTGGGCGGCGGTGGTTGCATCGCTTCTGCGGCCGCAGAAGACCAGCAGTGCGCTGCGCAAAATCTTTTCCCGCACGATCTCGTTGTAATCAGCCCGTTCGGCAGGATCGGCCAGCACCAGATACTGCCCGTCCTGCAGCGGCGGGCAGATGGGCACATAGCCGAGCTCGTAGAGTTCACGGCAATAGCGGCGCAATGTCTCGGATTTGGTGGTGGCTGCGGCACAGATAAAGGCCCAAGGTCGTCTCATATCGGTTGTCTCCTTTCCAATTTCACATAAAATAGCGGGGAGGATTCCAATAGGAATCCCCCCCGCGCGGCTTGCTTCTGTGGGTGGATTCCTATTGGAATCCACCTCGGTTTATTTGGTTTTCTCTCCTGCTGCCAACGCAAATCTGACCCGGTCGGAGCCGAGTTTGTAGTAAACGGCGGTTTTCTCAATGCCCACGGCCTCGTACCCCTCGCGTACCGCCGCCAGAATGGTCGTACCTGCCCCGGCAAACGGGTCGAGGATACGCCCGCCCGGCTCGCAGATCTGGACGATGTCCCGCATGAGGGGAAGGGACTTCTCGGTCACATGGATGCGCCCGGCATTGGCCGGGTTGCTATACCGGAACACACCGGGCAGACACCCGACGTTGCGCTGCAAGGGCATCCCTTCTTTGGACCCCCACAGGATGAATTCGGCCTGCTGGCGGAAGCGCCCCTTTTGCGGGCGGCAGGTCACCTTATCCCACACAGCAATGCCGCGCCAGATCCAGCCGGAACGCTGCAAAGCATCCGTCATGGAGGGCAACTGCCTCCAGTCGATGAACAGGCAGATGGGCGCACCGGGTTTGCACAGGCGGTAGGCTTCATTGAGCCAGTCGGTCATGAAGTTCGTCCAGCTGCGCTGGTCCATCTGATCGCCGGCAAAATCGGGCAGGGCTTTGTCTGAGGACATCGAGCTGTATTTCTGGTTGGTCGAACGGGTCTTTTCGGCGGGCGTGCTGCCGCCGGAGGCGTAGGGCGGGTCAGTGATGACGGCATCGAACACGCCGTCCTGCATCTGACGCATCAGGCGCAGGCAGTCGCCGTGGAGAATCGTCCAGCCGTCGCCGCCGGTGTGTTCGGGCATTTCAAATTTGGCGCTCGGGTCAAAAATGATGTTGGTTTCGGGAGTTTTGGTCAAAGGCATCCTTCCTTTCTCAGCGTTCAGGGGTATTGCGGTTCTTTCTGTCCCGGCCGGGGGCAAGATTGGGCTCCCGGACGATGACAGCACCATGTTCGTCAATAGCGACCACGTTCTGGGTGGGATTGTCCACCACTTGCCCCGGAAGAATGCTGCCACTGCCAGACACCACAACCTTGCCCGCCAGGTCGCCCATGACCACGCAGTGTCCGGCCACTACCGGCGCGATATGGGTCACGGTATTTTCGCGGACGCGGGCATTACCGCAGACGAGCGCACCGTTGCAGATACGCCCACCTGTAACGATCGCATTGTCACAGGCAATGGCGTTGCCGTACATGATGACACTGCCACGGGCCAATGCCAAGTCCTGCACCATCGCCTGCTCATACAGCCGCGCATCATCGCAAACACAAGCCTCATCCCGGCTGACAGAATCGTCATAGAGCCAGGCGTCGTCGTTGCCCTGCGACAGGTTGGCTTCGCTCTGCACATAACCGCCGAGCGTACCAACCGGCACATCCTCCCTCACCTGCCGCAATGCGCGGATGCGGTGTAGTTCCGGGTAGACGGGATGGGCAGTGTCGGTGATCTCGTACTTCTTTGTGGAAGGAGAAGGCTTGGTTTGCTGCGGTGCATTCACAACCTGTTCCACCGTGAAGGCAAAGTGATCCGCCTGCCAGAAGTGGACGTTGAGGATACCATCTTTCACCTGGATATCGCGCTGCTCGAATCCCTCTCCCCAGCCGTCCGAATACTGGCCGGTAATGTAGTCCTGCAGGTCATTCCAGCCACGTTCGGTCAGGTCTTCGTCCACGATCACGGTGGCACAGCCACACAGTTCACCATACCGTTCCTCGACCGAAAGCCGGATGCTCTTGACATGGGCTGCCAGGTAGGGGTTGTCTTCCCCGTCCATGTACTGCTCAATATTGGCGCCTTCCTCCACGATCTGCGCCGCAATCGCTCCTGCATAATCGGTCATTTCATACCCCTGCAGTTCGATGGGGGCATTGCCCAGCCAGATCTCATTCTCATCTGACAGAAGTTCTGCGGTCAGCGGAGAATATAGTTTGAAAGTTACTTCATTCAAGTGACATCACCTCACGTTATATTTTGAATCGGGTTCGAAGATGGCAAGCAAATATATTCCATATATGGTTGTTATTTGCTGGTCACTATGGTATACTGTAGGTAAGAAAGGGGGCCGCACAGATGGCTATGGATATTCGACCCGCATCGGCGCTGCGGACAGAGTACAACGAACTTGCTGCACGTTCCCGCACAACGGGGCAGCCGATCTACATCACCCGCAACGGCGAAGGCGACACCGTCCTGATGGATCTGGACGCCTTTACACGCCGGGAGGAAGAACTCGACCGGCGCGAAGCCGTACTTGACCACCGCGCGTTGGTGCTGGAGGCAGAGCTGGGCCGCCTGTCCGGTGAGCCGACCTATACCTCCGAACAGGTGCGGGACGCGGTCCGGCAGCACCTGCTGAACCGGCGGAGGGAGAAACATGGCTAAAACGCCGCTCATCTACACCAAAGAAGCGCTGCAAGACCTGCTGGATATTGCGGACTACCACTTCGAGAAGGTCGGGGAAGATTCGGCGCTTCGGGCCGTGGGCGATTTGCAGGACCACATCGAAAAGCTGTCCGACTTTCCCCGCATGGGAGAGGAACACCCGGACGCCTATCTGAACGCGCTGGGGTTCCGCAAACTCGTACACGGCAACCACATCGTGATTTATCGGATCGACGGCGAGCAGGTCGTGATCGAACGCATCGTCTGGGCGTCCAGCAACTACCCGGAATTGTTTCACTGACGCAGCAGCAAAGAAAAACAGGCGTCTGCCAAGTCAATCGTTGCACGGTTGGCATAAGGCGGGCGCCTGTTCGCTGTGTGGTTCGGGTTCTTTACCTTGTGGGGAAATTGTTCTGACTCTGGCGTATTGCACAGCTTTTGGCCTTGGCTTTTGTACGATATTCTATCGCCGCCTGCGCCAAATCACCATAGTCGAAGCCCTCGATCGGTGGCAGACGCACGGCCACCTGATACCGCTCACCGTAGAGCCGTGCCAACGCTGCAGCGGCGGCACGGCCGGGCGGGTCGTTGTCGAGGCAGAACTCGATGCGGTTCACCTGCGGGTGACGGTGCAGAAATTCTTCCAGCGCTGCAGGCGGGTGGATGTCGCGGCCTTCCTCCGGCGCATAGATGCCGCCGAGAGACAGACGGTATTTGTCGGCCGCATCCCCGGCCAGCGTCATTTCGGCCATGGCATCGATGGCGGCTTCAAACACAGCCACCGCACTGCTTTCTGCCGTTGGTGCGATGCAAAAGCCGAACCGCTTGTCACTTCCGGTGGATTCTGCCTTGAATTGTTTCCCGTAGGTGTAGGTCCCCCGCAGGGCGGCGTATCTGGGGGTGCCGTCTGCATCCCGCCCGACAAACACACAATTGTGGTAGGGCAGACTCTCGTACAAAATGCCATCGTCTATACATTTCTGTATCACCTGTGGCGAGATTCCCCGGCAGCGCAGGTAGGCTTCCACCCGCGTGGTGGTCGGGGATTTTTCGGGTAGCTTGAACGGCGGACGCTGGCGTTCCACTTCTTCATGGCGCTGCGGGATGAAGCTGGGCTGCTCATCGCAAAGGAGCTGCACCGCTTCCACAAAGGAACAGCCCTCCACATGGACGAGATAATCCAGCGCCGACTTGCCGCCGATGCCCCGGCTTTTCCAGTGCCAGAGGCTTGACTCGCCGTTGATCTTGAAGCTGTCATGGCTTTTCAGTTCATATTCGCCGCGGGCACTGCTCTTGACAAGGTCGTCTGCCCGGTATCGGCGCAGGAACTCGATGGCTGTCATCCGCCGTGCGGCGGCGACCTGTTCTTTGGTGACGCGGGGCATATTACCGTATGGTCGCCATCAGCAAGCCGGTGCGGTCGAGCTTTTCCCAGGGGAAATCTTCGCGGCCAAAGTGGCCGCCCACCGCGGTACGGGCGTAAATCGGCCGCTGCAGGTCGAGCTCGGTAATGATGCCGGCCGGGGTCAGGTCGAACGCGCTTTGCACCGCCACCGCAAGGCAGTCGTCCTCGCAGAGCAGGCCGGTGCCGAAGGTGTCCACCTCCACCGCCAGCGGTTTCGCCATGCCGATGGCGTAGGTCAGCGTGACCTGGCACTGCTGCGCGATGCCGCTGGCCACGATGTTTTTGGCCACGCACCGCGCCATGTACGCCCCGCTGCGATCGAGCTTGGTGGGGTCTTTGCCGGAGAACGCCCCACCGCCGGTGGGCACAAAGGGGCCGTAGGCATCCACCGCCAGCTTACGGCCGGTCAGGCCGGTGTCGGCATCCGGGCCGCCCAGCACAAAATGGCCGCCCGGGTTGAGGATCAGTTCCAGGCTGTCATCGTAGGGCATTCCCTTGAGGGCGGACAGAATGACGTCCCGCCAGATAAGCTCGGTGAGGTCGGTGGGGTCCACTTCGGGGGCGTGTTGGAAGGATACCACAATGCGCGCCACCCGCACAGGCCTGTCATCCTCGTACTCGACAATCGCCATTGCCTTGCCATCGGGACCGAAACGCTTCTGTTCATCGTTGATGCAGGCCCAGGTCAACCGGCTGGTCAGGCGATGCGCCAGCACCACCGGCAGCGGCAGCATTTCGGGTGTCTCGTCGGTGGCATAGCCCACCACCACGCACTGGTCGCCCGCGCCGATGGCGTCGGGGTCGGCCCCAGTATCCAGCGGGTCATTGACGGCGGCTTCGATGTCGGGGCTTTGGGGGTGGATCAGCGTGTGAATTTCGTAATCTTTGGGGTTGTAACCGACACGGCGCAGTACCTCGCGGGCGATCTCGGCTTCGTCGGGTCGGGTGCTCGCCGTGATCTCGCCCATCAGGAAGATGTGCCCTTTTGTGGCCGCGACCTCACAGGCCACGCGAGCATTGCGGTCAAGTGTCAGGCAACCGTCCAGCACTGCGTCGGCGATCTGGTCGCAGAGCTTATCGGGGTGCCCTTCGGTCACCGATTCGGCAGAATAGAAATGGATCATAAAATTTCTCCTTTATAATAAATGTAGGGGCGCAGCCGCCTAGCTGCGCCCCGGTTATAGAACAAGCCGCGGCGTTTTACCGCGTCATGTCCTGCGAATGTTTTTTGTCGGTGCGGTCGTCTGGCCCAGTTTTCCAGCCACAGGCAAAGCCGCGCTGCAAGGCTCGTTGCTGATCCGGTGTGACACCGATCCGCTCGTTGAGCTCGTCCGCATACTGAGAGGCTGTTTTGCCTTCCGGCGAAGCACTCAGCGGCAAGCAGCGGTTTTCTCCATATTCCAGCAACACCACCTCGGGTATCCCTGGCATATCGCTGAAGCAAATTTGCGGCAGACCGTTTCGTTCCTTCGTTTCCTGCCGGACGGCTTCCGGTACATTCGGCAGGTCACGCCGATCATACAGGATGGGTAGAAGGTGCCCACAATAGGGAACAAACACCTCCGGCCTGCTGAAGCGCTGAAGGAATCGCTTCACCTGCAGATCGCTCAGGCTGCAAAAATCCTCACCGTTGTCTCCGCAGACGAAAAAGGTGCCGAACACAATATCCCTGTATTCGAGTAAGCCACGATTTGGTTCCAACGGAATGACTTTTCCTTCATCGTTGAGCACGAGGCAAACATTTTTGTCCGGCCAGGGGTAGATGACTTCAATCGAGCCACCGACCACCGCTTGTTCGGCTTGTAAGGTGTTGTCAATCTCGGCTTCGCGAGCATATTGGCCCGGCTCCACGATGACAACGCGCAGTTTCTCCGGTTTATTCATGGGTTTCCTCCATATCGTCCCGCGGTTCTAGCTGCGGGTCACTTTCCTCTTCCAGCCGGTTTCGGCGGCAGCGCATCACCAGCAGCGCGACAAAACCTACCGCCGCCAGTGCGGTCGCAATCACCATCGCCAGCAGTGGGGTGCTGTCGCCGGTCTGAGGGACATGGGCAACAGGTTTTGGCGTCGCCGTTGCCGTGACTGTTGTTGTGGTGGGCGTGGGCGTCGGCGTGGGCTGCGGCTTGGCCTCGTCCACCATCGTGACCGATGCGCCGTCCACCTTGTGCCAGCTTTCTGCGGCGGTTGCGCGGGTGTACACCGTGATGCGGCCGTCCTCGTCTTTTTCCACCTTGAACTGGATGTCGGTGGCAACCAGATAACCATCCGGCGCGGCATCCTCGTGCAGGATGTAGATAAATTCGTTGTCCGCATCCGAGTAGCGAATCGCGCCTTCCTGCGCCTCAACATCGGGTTCCAGAATGGGCAGTGCATGGGGCGTATCCTCGCTCACCCAGCTGTCAACCGGTTCGCCGTCCAGCGTGGTGACGGTCAGTTCTGCGCCGGGCAGTTCCTTGCCGCCAACATCGGTTTTATGGATGGTCAGCTTGTCAAGCGGCTGGTCGGACTGGGTGCCGGCGACCACCTGCCAGGCCGTTTGCGGGCCCGGGCAGGTAAAGCTGACCGCAATCGGCGTCGGGTCGAGCAGGTAACCGTCCGGGCTGGCGATTTCTACGATTTCGTAGTTGCCGCTGTTGTAGCGGGCATCCCAGACGCCGTCTGCCGGTTCGAGCTCACCGTTTGCATAGGCTTCGCCGCGGATGGGCACGTCCACATCGAACCAGGTGAAGCCGCTCTCGTCGGTCGGGGCACTGGTGGCGAGCAGGGTACCGGCATCGGCCAGCTTGTTGCCGTTCACGTCATAAATGGCGTCCACCGTGTAGAGTTCATACACGGCCCCGGCCAGCGGCAGACTGGTTTCGGTGTCCTGCTTGTGGATGCCGACGCCGATTTTGTCCACGAGGTCCTCCGGCGTTTCGGGTACGGGAAGCACCCGGGCGTTCTCGAACACGAGGGTGCCGGGCTGGCAGGTAAGCTGCTCGTCGCTGGCGTCCGATGCGTTGACAATGTCGTAGCTGTAGGTTTCGTCGCCGTCCTGGGTGTGGTCCACAATGGTCTGGGTCAGAACCACATCGTTGCTTTGGTCATTCCAGCCAAAAGTCACCGTGTAGGTTTGGTTGGTCAGCGCAAAACCGTAGGGAGCCTGTACCTCGGTGATATCGTAGGAGCCGAGAGGTAGGGTAATCGTCACTTCGCCGGTGGTGCCATCGTGAGAAACAGTCAAGAAATCGTGGGTGGCAGGTGTGCGGGTGGGACTGAATCTGACTTCATCCACCTGGCCTTCTTCGCCGGTGGTCACGGTGGCGACCAGGTCGCCGTCTGCATACCACAGCGTGCCCTGGCGGTCACCGGTGACAATGTCGCCGCGGGCGCGGATCTCGTAGGTGGCCCCGGCCAGGTTGGCCTGTTCATACTGGAACTGGCCGTCTTCATAGCCGGTCAGGACGTTGCCGACCTTGCGGATGGTGAGCTGGCCCAAGGTTTCATGGTTGCTGTATTCTTCGGTGATTATAAAGTCGTCCATGTCGTCGGCGGCGTTGCCGACAACTTCCCAGACGCGCTCGCTGGTCAACTCGAACACGACATTGTACTGTTCGTCGTTGAAGAACCCTTCGGGCCCTTCGATCTCGACCACACGATAGCGGCCAAGCGGCAGCTTTTCGGGTGTCTTGAGGTAGCCGTCTGCGTCTGTGTAGAAAGTGGAGGTCTTGGCGGTGGCGCTGCCGGAATCCGGGTCGGGCATCTCCAGCAGCGTCTCGGTGCCGTCCTCGGCAATCCTATAGATTTGGAAAGCGGTGTCGGCGATCTTGACCGGCTTGCCGGTTTCGGCGTCGATCTTGATGAGCTGCAAATAGCCTTCCAGTTCCTCGTTCAGCACATTGTAGGTCATGTAGGAATTGCTGGGTGTGGTTACACTGCCGTCCGGCTGGCACAGGACGCTCTGCGGGGCAGCTGAATCCACCGTGACCACAAACGGGTCGGCCTGGAACAGGTCTTTGGGCAGCGTCGTTTCCACGACCAGATACTGGCCATACGGCAGGCCGGTCACACGAATGATGCCTTCCTCGTTGGTGAAAATCTCCGAGAGAATGTACTCGTTTTCCACCCCGGTCGGCACCCAGCCGTCGCCCTGACCGTTGGCGTAGTCTCCCGCTTCGGTCAGACTGGCGTTGTACTCGGCCACTAGGCTGGCGTCCGACTCAAACATCCGGGCGACCGCTGCGCCCTCGCCGGTGAAATCATATTTAGCGGTGTTGTTGTCGTAGCTGTCCTTGCGGTAAGCATCGAGGATGGACTGCACATTGTAGGTGCCGTCTGCATTTTTCTGGAATTCATCCACTTTGCTCAGTTCCCAGATGCGGTAGACGGTAAAGCCGGCACCCTCCAACTTGGGGGCCGGGCTGCCGGGGCCGGTGGTGCTGACAACCTTCTGAATGGAGAAGCCAGATTTCAGCACCGCATCTTTGGAGCCGTCTGTTTCACGGGCGACATACTGGCTTTCGCTGCCGTAGGTCAAGGTTTCGTAGTGGTTGATCTCGTCACAGAGGTAACCAGTGGCGAAACTGAGGTAATACCCATCGTAGGTCTTGATGCCGGTCAATGCCCGACCCTCAGCCACCGCGCTGTACTGGTTTTTGTAGACATAGTCGGTGTACTCACCGCGACTGGTATTCAGTGATTTGGTTTCACCAGTGGGCTGCAAGGTCTTATCCAGCACGGGATACTGACCCGTTACATAGAAATGCCCGTCCGTATCCACCGGCAGAACAATACCGGTGGCGCGCTCGACCAGATAGTATTTGCCAAGATACAGGTTGGCAAAAGCCAGCACGCCGTCCCGTATCTCGGCGCTGGCGACTAGGTGGTCTTTGGCGAGAACCGGCAAATAGTCGGGATCCCAGCCGCCGTTGGTCAGGACGGTGGTGTGCCAGATCGGATTGCCGTTGGCGTCCACGATTTTGCTGTAGTCCACCGTGCCGCTGACGCCATCCGGGTGCTGGATATCCTCGGCGGCGTACAGATCGTACACCGCGCCCTCGATGCTGGCAGTGCCGTGCAAGGCGGTGTCGGCACCTTCCACGGCCTGATCCAGATCAGACTTGGTCAGCACGATCTCACCGATTACGCGGTCATTGGTAAACTTGCCGCTGACCGGCGTGCTGGTGTACGAATCCTCATTGTTCGCCAGCCCGTTGCTGTCGGTCACATAGGTGCGGATGGCCTCCTGCGGTGCGTCATACAGCGTAACGGTTACGGTGTTGCCCTCCGGCGTGCGCAGCAGGGTCCCGCCGCTGTCGGCCGTGCCGATGTCCGCATTGTAATCCTCGTTGGACAGGTCGATGACCGAGCCGTCATTTCCTTTGGAGATGGTGAACGCATAGGCGCGTTTGCCTTCTACCTGTCCGGCCGTGCCGGGGTGGGTGATGTCCGACCAATTTCCATAATAGCCTTCTGGGGCGCGGGTCTCGACAATGATGAACTTGCCCTCATTGCGCTGGGTGTAATAGAGGGTGCGGTCAGCCGGGCTGCCGGTGGCATAGCTGCTGCCGTTGGCAACAGAATAGCTGCCGTCCTCATTGCGGACGACCGAATACTGGTTGTACCCGCCAAACGGAATGTACATCTGCTTGACCGTGTCCCACTCGAACACGGAAAACTCGGCATCCGCCGCAATGAGCTGGTGGGTCTCGCTGTCGATCTTGGCAATGTTGACCTGGATGCTCCATTCCTCATTGTGGATGGTTACATCGGTGCTGCCATCCGCGGGCACAGAGACCTGCTGCTCGCTGCCGGTGCTGTCGGTATAGGCGTCAAAGCCATGGGGAACCGAGGTCTCGCGCACCGTAAAGGTGATGTTCGCCATCTGGCTGCGCGCCGATGCAATGGCGGCGTCCACAGCCGCCTGCGCCTCGCCCTGCAGCCGGCTGACTGCCTCGCTCTGGGCGGCACTGGCCGCCGCGTTGGCTTCTTCCTGCGAGGAGTACGGCCCCACATTGCCGCTGGCCGTACCGCTGGTCTTGCTGACCGAGTAGTGCATCATCCAGCTGGCCGAGGCATTGCCGCCGGTGGTGTGGTAGGTGTCGTCCATGACGTGGCCGCCGGTGGTCACGGTTTGCGACCCGGCAGGCGTCAGGCTCCAGCTGCCGCCGTCAATGCTGCCGCCGGTGACCGAAGGCGTGATCTCAAACACTGCTTCGTCAATCGTTTCGCCGGTCACGAGACCGATCTTGTGCAGATCGAGCCCATGGCTCAGATCCAGCGACCCGCTGGCCGTCTGCGGGCCAGCCGACCAGGAGGCATAATACTCCTGGGGTTCTTCGGGTTCGCCCGGTTCGGTTGGCTGGTCCACCGGCGGGTAGGTGGTCATGACGTTCTGCCACCAGGCTTCGCTGGCCTGGTAAACATAGGCGCTGCCGCTGTCGCTGGCCTCCTGCCGGTGCGCCCAGACGTACCGCTGGATGTCGAGCTTGCTGCTGCAGCCGGCGGCCCGCGCCTGGTCCAGCAGGTCGGTGGTGCCGTAGTAGGTCCAGTACACGCTGGCCGAGGGCTTGCCGTTCATGCCCTGGTCAAGACAATAACTCTGATCCTCCCCCTCAAAGGTGATGAGCCACTCGCCGCCGACATTGGTCACATCGGTGATGTGGTACTGGTGTTCACCGGCTCGCGCCGAGAAGGCGGAAAACAACGAAATTTTGTGATTCCGCGTAACCGTGATCGTGCGGGTGAGAGACGCACCATCCGAAGCAGTATAGGCCGCTTCGGCGGTGAAGTCGCCGTCCGCCCGCACATACAGCATCCAGGCGGACGCCTGCTCGCCGCTCGCAAAGGTGCGGGTGTAGATGCTGCCGTCGTCGGTCTCCATCTCGGAATCGGTAAAGACCGCCCCGTCCGAGAGGGTCACGGTGACGGTGCTGTCCGGGGCCGGGGCCACCACCTGCAGCAGAACCGGCACCGCCTCGCCGGCGGGCATCCGCGCTTCGTCCGCCTCGATGCCGAACAGCGACTCGTCGATGTTGCCGCTGGCCGGGGCTTCGTAGTCGGCGTCCAGCACCGTGAAGCTGAACCGTGCGGCAGCAGCAGCGGTTTCGGGGGTGGATGTGCCGGGGTCTTCATCTGGGGCGGCGCTCTCGGGTGTGGCGGCCGCCTCGCCGCCAGGCGCAGTCTCCGGTGTGGCAGTGGCTTCGCCGGGGGCCGCCTGTACTGGCCCGGATGTGGCCGCCTCGCCCACCGCCTGCGCGGCCAATGCCGCGCCGCTGCCGGTCAGAAGGCACAGCCCTGCCAGCAGCGCAGCAGACAGCCTTCGCCAGCTCTTTCTTTTGATTTTGCAGTTCATAGGCTTTTCTCCTTATGTTGACAATGAAAAAGCCCGCAGCATGGATGGATACACGATCATGCCGCGGGCGCGGGTCAAAGGTTCGTATTTATCTTTCGGTGCCAGAGTGATGCCGCTTGTGCGATTGTGTCTGTACGTCCCTGGCTCGGGCTGCCGCTTGCAACACGGCTTTCGGGTCGAAACCGGCCATGCGGCACCCATCCAAGACCGTTTGCAGATAAGTGGCGGCAGGCGGCTGCACTTTCTCACAGTAGGGAGCGGTCATAACATAGGCCACAACGGTTTGCGGCCCGGAATCAGTCTGCACCGGCAGCAGTTCCTTTGTATACAGGTGCGGATACCCCTCGTAGCGGTCGAGCGTCAACTCGTCCCAGGCATTGATCCGCCACAGCAGACCATTCACCCGGCCGCCCTCTTTGGGCAGGATCGTCAGCACGCCGCGACGGAAGACCAGTTCGTATCCTTCCAGCACAGCCTTGCCGACCACCCTGGCCTGCGGGCAGCGGACGGCTATCTGACCAAGGTTCAGGTTGGAGCCATAGGCAAAATACAGTTCTTCCAAAAGCATCGCCTCCTTCATCGGGCATCGCCGCGGGTATGGCGGCGCTGGTAACTTTCATACTGGTTTCGGTCTCGCAGCCAGGCTGGGTCGCCGGGCAGGCGCTTGAGCAGGTGCATCCGCACATTCTTGTATTCGGGGCCGATCAGGCCAAGGCGGAGCAGGAAGGTGCGGAATGTGAATGCAGGGTTATCCCCCACCGGCGTCTTGCGGGCCACGGTCTTTTGCAGGTTGATGGCCTGGGCCGACATGGCCAGCGCCAGCGTGATGTCGGCGCGGACCTCCCCGGCGTGGAGTGTACTCTCAAAACAGCGCCATTCCACGGTGCCGTGGTAAAACACCGAATGCAGATTCAGCGCATAGTACCTCGACCAGTTGTAGTGGTCATGCGCACCGTCTCGGCCCTCGTACCAGGCGCGGCGCAACTGCTCCATCGAAAGGCTCGGTGGCATATTGCGGATCACCTTCATCACATTTTCCCGTGACAGGTGGCAATACTGCTGCACCCTTCGCGGCTGGGTCCCCAGTGCTTTCAGGATCAGGTCCTCTTTGGAGTACATGATGGACAGCAGATTCCGCAGGCTGCGCGGCGTATGATTCGCCGCATCCACATGGACGTGCAGCCCGCAGCTGGGGTTGACCACTGCCCCGGCATGGCGCAGTGCCCGCACAACCTCCTGCAATTTGCCCATCTCGGCATATTCCAGCACCGGCGAGTTCAGCTCTACCTTATAGGCCGAATCGCGGGCCGGTTCCTGCCGCCGGCCAACGCGCTGCGTTGCCTGGATGCTGCTGTCATAGACAAAGCGCCATTTCTTGCCTTCATTGTCAACAACTTCCCAGGGGTCATAAACGCGGGATTCATGCGTCTGGCGCGCCGTTGTACCAAACAGCGCAGCCACCGCACCAGCGGCCTGCTGCCGGGTGATGCCGGTCATCTCGATCTCGCAGCCAAATTTCTGGTCACGGAAGTCAAGGGGCAGGGGCCGTACCTCCGTTCAGTTCGGCATCCACCGCCGCCAGCCTGCGGCCGATGGCTTCCACCACAGTGACCGTCACGCCGTTGCCGGCGAACATGTCAATAAAACGAATGGTCTTTCTACATACCTCCCAAATGAAAAAGGCCCACAGTCTGGCTGCGGGCCGCAAGGTGTTGGACTATTTCTGTATCTCCCAGTTTTCCAGGATCAGTGATTCCAGCGGCTGGATATCGCCGTTGTCGGTGCGGATGCAATCGGCCGCATAGCGCAGGGTGGCTTTCCGCGAGCCCCGATCGAGCACCGCGTACAGCGTGGGCACCGTGAGGATGTACATTGTGCAGCCGTGGGCGGTCAGTCTCATGCCGGGGCGGATTTCATTCCCATTGCGGTCGCGCCGACGATTCGGCATCAGCATCGACGGCAGATCCGTCGTCGGCATTGTCATCCTCACAGGTTTCTGTCGCGTCCTCTGCTTCCTCAGCTTCTTCCGGCGTGTCATCCGGCTACGCATCTTCGGTCTCTTCATCCTCGCCGGTCACCTCACCTTCCAGGCCGTTATCTTCGATTTCAGCCACATCATCGTTGATTTCGGCGTCCTCTGCCGCATCCTCGGCCTCGGCGGCCTCCGCCGCCTCGAATTCCTCGTCCGCTTCCTCAAGCGCCTGCTCGATCAGGCCGATGACGAACTCCTTCTGAGTGAGTTTGCGGTGATAGGTCTGCTCGTAGCGCGCCAGATACTCCTTGATCTGCTGGAAGAGTTCCTCGCTGACCTGGAAGGCCATTGTCCGTGTTTTACCCATTGTGATTGCTCCTTTCGCGTAGTGCTCCAAGATAATCTGTTCGATGAATTTACTCATCGTGCTTTCGCTCTGCCGGATTTCCTCGGTGATTCGATTGTGCAAATCGAGGGGAATCTTGCAGGTCACGCCTTTGGTTTCCATTGTTACTCCTTTCTGCCATATCTGCGTTTGTTTTTGCTTGCAATGCAAGCATACTCCAAAGACGGTCTAATAGCTATACCCAAACCCAACAAAGAACGAATGCAATGATTGTGCAAACGAAAGCAATACCATCAAGAGCGAAAATACCGCGGACAGCTTATTCGGCAATCATAGGCACCACCTCCTTTGCTGCTTTGCCAGCCGGTTCGGCCAGGTCATGGCTGACCAGCGCGCTGTAGTAGCTGTTGATGGTCAGCGGCGCATTGTACAGTGTCGCCAGCAGGTATTGCTTGATGTTTTTGATCTTGCTGGTATTCTCATGCAGGCATTGGAGCACAAAGCGAATGTGCTCGGCATCCAGCTTGAGCAGCTGCGATTTGACTACCTCGGCCGGGAAGTCAGCCCCGCAGACGCGGGTGGTCTTGCGGCGGGCACAGACGGTCTCGGTCATGAGCTCGACGATCTCATCAATCAGGTCAGCGTCGTCAGGGTCCTGGGCCACCAGCAGCGGGTACTGGATGTTGTCGCGGATTAGATCCCGGTATTCCGCCATCTGCTCTGCCGAACTTCCTTCGGTTCGCTTCGCTTCCGGGGGCTTGTCCGCCGATCCCCGGAAAAGAATCGAATCGGTATTTGATTGATCTGTATTTTGTTTCTCTATATTTTGTTGTGTGGGATTTTCCGGCATCGGTTTTCCCGTTGTCGGATTTCCCGACGACGGTTTTTCCGATGACGGTTCGCCCGGCAACGGTTCCTGCGGTCGTTCGTAGATCGTGTACTCGTTGCCCGCGAACTTGCCACCGCTGTCGATGGTTTGACGGCGGCGTATGTAACCGGCCTGCTCCAGCTCGCGGATTGCGGTGCGGATGGCATCCTTGCTCTCCCGGTTGATGTAACACAGGCCGGCCAGCGTGTAATCCCAATCCTCCGGCAGTGAGAGCATCTGCGACAACAACCCCTTGGCCTTCAGGCTGAGCCGCTTGTCCCGCAGGTGGTAGTTGCTCATAACGGTGTAGTCGCTCGTTCGTTCTACTCGAAATACAGCCAATTCGGTTCATCTCCTTTGTGTCAGCCAAAGGCAAACTGTGGGACTTTGGCTGTATTTTGTGTTTCGCAGCAATGTGGGGGGCATCTATTCGGGCGCGTCCTCCTGCAAGGCAGAGAAAAAGTCCAGCGTTGATTTTGGCACCGCCTTCTTCGGCTTCGGTTCCGCAGGCGCAGCTGTGACTTGGATTTTGCCGAGTTCTTCCCGCAGCATGGCACGCAGCTCTTTTTGTGCGGCAGCCTGGTCACTGGCCTTGAGGATGCAGGCAGCCAGATAGGCGCTGCGCTCCCCGGCCGGCTGTCCCTGCAGCAGCTGCCAGGCACGGCGCTGGGCCGGGTCGCGCAGATTGGGGCGGAATACGAACTGCGGGCGGTTCACCCCTGCGCGTCATCGCCCCAAAGCGCGGCCACGGCGCGCTCGTAGCCTTGCGCGTTGACACGGTCGTCCAGCAGCGTCACGGTGCGACACAGGCCGTCACTGGGGCGGATGTGGCGGCTTACCACTGACGCGCCGCCACCCATCATGACGACCGGCAGTGCATGGTAATCAAACCCCGCTTCCAGTACGGCCGAGAGCAGCCGCTCGGTGTAGAGCCGCCCCTGCTCACGGATCAGGCTGCGCACCGTTTCGTCTAAACTGCACGGGCGGCCGGCCAGCACCTGCTCAATCTGGGCGTCGGTCAGGGACAGCCCGGTGTTCTGCCGCACTCGCTCCCGCACATCGTCAATGCAGCGGATCATGCCGAACTCAAGGCTGTGGCAGGTGTCGATGATCGGGCGTCCGTTGTCGATGCGCATAAGATCGACCGTCCATCCGCCGATATCGAGCAGCAGCATAGAGGGTTCGTCCACCAGCAGGTCAGGCTGGGTCATGAGCGCGGTGAATCCCTGGGGAAACAGCAGCACGTCCTCGATCGTGATGTGGTACTTCTTGCCCTCGTAAGCGAATTCCGTCGGCTGACCCGCATTGCGCAGCAGGTACTTGCGGAAGGCAGGCTTCTCGCGGCCGTAGCTGGTCAGCGGCAGTCCTGCCGCGATGGTCACGCTGCATTCCCGCGGTGCGCCGCGGGCCTCGATCTCTTTGGCGATGGCCGCCAGCGTCAGCAGGTAGTAGTTGTCGTTGGCGGTCTTGTCCCGCTGGATCGGCTGCCGCCCGCTGCCGCAAACAAAAAAACACCCGCCGAACGTAAGCACATTCTGGCGGGTGTAGGGTTCACGGTCACCGAAAGGTGTAATGCCAGCCGGGAAGGAACAGTTTCGTGTTTTGATGGCGTAATAGCCGTGGTCGATACCAAGAATCATTGGGTGTCCTCGCTTTCCGTGTTTTGGATAAGGTTGAATCTATCTACAAGGCTGCTTTTCTCAGCCGGGTAGCAGGGTAAGCAAACAAAAGGCCCAGTCTCCAGCTGATGCCGGATACCAGGCCATAAATAAAGACGTATATGAAATTGCTGTTATCACTATCGCAATCAGAAAACCGGCAGAACCAACAAAATCCTGCCGGAAAATTTTCCATACTTCTGCGGCGATTTTTTCGCCTAAAACCGAAAAAGGCCGCCAAACTCCCAGAAGAGGGGAGCCTGACGGCCTTCTATAGACGGAAATCCCTGCCAAAACCGCCTGACAGCGGTGGCGACAGTAATGGAAAAAGCCTGCACTCAGCAGGCTCCAAAACGTCGTATTTTGACGATACAGCAATAAAAAATTGGCCGACAGTAAAATCGGCCAATCAATGTGGTTGCGGGGACAGGACTTGAACCTGCGACCTCCGGGTTATGAGCCCGACGAGCTACCATCTGCTCTACCCCGCGATATTTGGTTGCGTCTCTTTCGAGATAGCTTAATTACTATACCATGCGTACAGGAATTTGTCAAGCCTTTTTCTCAAAAAAGTATAAACTTTTTTTGCAGCCCTCCCCAAAACGGCCGTGGCCGAAGCACGTAAGGAAAAAATGGCGAAAAAGTTGGCAGGGACAAGGCAGAAAATGCCATTTTCTTCTTGACATCACAATAATTGTAATGATATAGTTTGTGTAATGAAAGGGGATGGGGTCATGAAACAGACAGAGACGAAGAAAAAGACTTCCCGCGGTGGGGGCAAACAGCCGGCAGCCGTGCCGGTGCCCACCGATGCAAACGCAAACAGGGATGCGGTCGGTGCAGTGGACGCTGCGGACCGTTCCAACCCTCCCACAGAGCCCAAGGATACGGACAAGGTCTTTAAGCCCCGGTTCCGGGATGATATGCTGATTTTGAGCGACGAAAAAGATGTGGCCATTTTCATGCACCCGCTGCGCCAGCGCATGCTGGAAAAAATGATGATTCTGGCCGAGCCGGTGACCTCCAAGCGGCTGGCCGACGAGCTGGGCATTGCTCCCAGCTCTGCCCGGCACCATATGCTGAAGCTGGAATCCATCGGGGTGGTGGAAAAGGACCATCAGGAGCTGGTCCACGGCATTCTGGCTACCTACTACCGCCTGACCGACAAATGCATCTCGCTGGATGTTTGCAACACCGGTCTGTGGGACCCCACCCGGCTTCTGCTGGAAGAAAATGCCCGCCAGGTTCGGGAAGGCGTCCTGAAGATGATGAAAGACTGGCAGCAGAGCCCCAGCCAGGACTGGAATGATGCCTGGGGTTTGATGGAGACCAACGGTGTCATCCATCTGACCCGGCAGGAAGCCCTGGAACTGCGGGACATGATCGGCGATTACCTGCAAAAGCACAGCCAGCCGCGCCCCGGCACGGCGCCCATCCGGTTCGACATGATTTCCTACAGGGCAGGGGAGGTAAAGGAAGATGATGGCAAACACTGAAACGGCACCCCGCCGCCGGTTCAATCGAAATCTGTTCCTGGTCTGGCAGGGCATGGCGGAATCCAAAATCGGCAGCGTGTTGTATGCCATTGCCATCGGCATCTGGGTGTACGACAAAACCGATTCCGCCGCCTGGATGAGCATGACCACCGCTATCAGCTATTTCGGCAACATGCTGCTGCAGCCTCTGGGCGGGGTGCTGGCCGACCGCTTCAACCGCCGTAACCTGGCCGCCGGCAGCGATGCCGTCTGCGGTGTGACCATGCTGGCGCTGGGAGCACTGGCACTTGCCGGCAAAATGCAGGTCTGGCAGGTGCTGCTGGTGGCGGCCATCAGTTCTGTGTGCAGCGCAGTGCTGTATCCGGCCATGAACTCTCTGCTGCCCCAGCTGGTGGAGCAAAATAACCTGATGCGGGCCTCTGCCCTGATGCACAGCACCCAGTCTACCATCCAGATGATCGGCAACGCGGCGGGTGGCT
Organism: Gemmiger formicilis; assembly: GCF_016900095.1. Lineage (GTDB taxonomy): Bacteria > Bacillota > Clostridia > Oscillospirales > Ruminococcaceae > Gemmiger > Gemmiger formicilis_A. The sequence continues at coordinate 45,764 of NZ_JACJJP010000008.1, read as the reverse complement.
TTCTGGTGGTGCTGTTCGGGGTGCCGGGCATTATTCTGTTCAACGGGGCCACTTTTCTTTTCTCCTCTGTCACGGAGTGGTTCATCCAGGTGCCCGACGTGCCCCGTGCCTCGGAATCCCACAGCTTTCTCCGGGATTTTGCCGACGGATTTGACTACCTGAAGCATCACCGTGGACTGACTACCATGATGCTTGTGGGCGCCACCGTCAACCTGACCTGCGGCGGATTTACCGGCATCGTGTATGCCTGGTGCCTGGAGAAGGGCATGGACATTCCCCAGTACGGACTGTTTCTGGGGGCGGAAAGTGCCGCCATGCTGGCCGCCACCGTACTGATGACCCTGGTGCCCATTCCGCGCCGCCGCCGCTGGCATGTGTTGGCACTGGCCAATGTGGGATACAATCTGCTGTATATCGGGGCCATGGTTACATCCGGGTTCCGGGTTTGCACCGCTCTGTACACAGGATTCTCCTTCTGCAACATGGTGGCCAATACGTTCATGTATCCGGCCTTGATGGAGGCCATCGAGCCTGCCTACCATGGCCGGATCCTGGCCCTGTTCAATGCGGCCTGCGTGGGCACCACCGCCTTTTCCATGGTGGCATACGGGTTTCTGGGCGACATTTTCGGCGTGGTGCCGGTATCTCTGGCGGGTGGAATACTGACGGTCATTCCCGCGGTGTTGTTTGTAAGCAATTCCACCTTGCGCAGACTCCTCACCGAAGAATAAAAAACGCCTCTCTTTCGGGCAGGAAAGAGAGGCGCTTTTTGATGAGAAACTCTTTACATGTGCAGCCGCTTGGCAAACTCCGACCAGAGAGCCCGCCCTTTGAAGATGACCAGCCCCAGAAAGGTGATGACGCTGACAATCAGGCAGATGACCCAGGGCAGGGCGGCGCGGGTATGACGGATGGTCAGCACAACATAAGGCACCACGCCCACCCCGATGTTCAGCAAAAGATAAATCAGGCCGTTTTCAGTGAATTTCCGGTTGATGAAGCCAAACAGGAAATTCAGCACCAATGTGGCGGTACACAGGATGGGAATGACCAGATCAATGGAAACATTGCCCCAATCCAGGAACCAGTCACAGAACCATACCAGCAGGGAAGCCCCCACCAGAATCTGGAACAGCAGCTTGGGGGCATTGTGGCTGCCCAGCATCAGGGCACGCAGCAGCAACAGGGCAGCGGCCACGCAGGCCGCCACCACCAGACTCCAGTGCAGATGCCAGTCTTCCTGTAAAAGGAAGTCGATGGCGGCGCACACCACCACCCCGGCCAGCAGGAAAAAGGCAGCCAGCTTGAAAAACAGCGGGGTGCGCCGTCCCGGCGGCGGAGCCGGGGGAAAGTAGGGGATATCCGGTTCATCAGGGCCGGACAAAGGGCTTTGGCAGAGGGGGCAGTAGGAACCGCTGCCCACCTGGATATGGCAATGTGGGCAGGTTTTCATAGACTTTGCACCTCGCTCGCATACAGGGTGATGGACAGTCCGGAATCGGCCAGACTGCGGTAGAAGTTTTTCAGAACGTTGGTGCTGCGGTACGCCGAGGTGGTTCCCAGCACCAGGTCGTCCCCGTAGGAACAGACGGTGGTAAACAGGGAGGGGGTGCTGCAATAGGCGGCAAATCCCCGGATGTATGGGCGCACGGCTTCGGGCACAGAAACCCGACCCATGTTGGAAATGGTCAGGGTCACCTTGCGGGCTTCCACCCAGTTACACAGCCCCACCACCCAGTTCTTGAAGAAGAGGGGGACAGGCCGCACACCGGGAATGCGCTCAAACCGTTCAAATCCATCCATCTGCGCCTTGATGCGGTCCTCCGAAAGGGCGTCCCGCAATTTGGCGTCAAACTCTCTGGCCAGCTCGTCCAGAGTTTCCTCCCCGGTAAAGATATGGGCCACCCGTACGGTGTTGAAAAAGTTGCGGGCGGTGTCGGAAGGAAAATAGTTGCGCAGGTTCACCGGCAGACCCACAGCCAGGGCGTGCCCCCGCTCCATGGAGGGCATCTCCCGCCAGGCAGCCAGCATCTGGGCAGCGGCCAGGTAGCTGGTCATGCTCACCCCCAGCGCCCGGGATTTGGCCAGCACCTGGGAAGCGGACAGGTGGGCCTCAAAAAATTGGGTCTGGTCCAGGGGCAAACGCCGCCCGTGCAGACGGCATACCCGGCGTTTGGCGGCCGGGTCGGGCGCGGATTTGGAAGCCCGGCGGGCCGCATAGAACTTGGAATAGGCATTCTGTTCCATGTCGGCGGCAGAAGCACCCTCGTCCCGGGCTACCCCGGCCAGAGCGTCGGGGTGCTGCAGCTGCAGATAGTTGTGCACCAGGCATTTGAGAAACACCAGACCGCCGTTGCCATCGGTCAGGGCGTGCAGCATCTCCACATTGATGCGGGCACCGTAGTAGCTGACCCGGTACAGCAGGGCGTTTTTTTGGTCCGGACCGTACAGCGCCGAACAGGGCTGCTTGTTTTCCGGCTCGGGGACCGGCAGCTTGTCGGTGGCTTCAAAATAATGCCAGAAAAGCCCCCGGTGCAGGGTGACTTGAAAATTCGGCAGTTCCCGGGCGGTGCGGTCCAGGGCCCGGGCCAGCAGGTCCGGGTCCACTTCCTCCTTCAAGGTGCAGCTGATGCGGAACACCCGCGGGTCACGCCGGTTCATGGTGGCCAAAAACAGCTTGGCCACATTGTCCACTTTATACCAGTTTTCCGGCACGGCAAAGCCCCCTTTCTGCGGTCAAAGCTGCCGTTGGATAAACCGTCCCACGCTGTCCATGGCCTGGGCGGCGCTGCGGATGGGCATCTGCTGGAACACATGCCAGCAGTCTTCATACACTTCCAGCGTGCTGAAAACGTTTTGCTCCTGCATCTTGCGGTGCAGCTGCTCCGAATCGGAGTACAGAATCTCGTTGGTGCCCACCTGAATCAGGGTGGGAGGCAGGCCGCGCAGATCGGCAAACAGCGGCGAGAAGCATGGCGAAGCAAAATCGGTGCGGGTGCTGCAATAGGCGGCGCGCACCGATTCGATATACTGCATGGTCAGCATGGGGTCCAGGGATGCCCGCTCGGTGTAGCTGGCACCGGAGGCAGTCAGATCGGTCCAGGGGCTCATGAGAATCAGGGCCCGGGGCTGGCGGCGCCCCTGTTCTTTCAGGCGCAGGGCCAGTTCCAGGGCCAGATTGCCCCCGGCGGAATCCCCGGCCACAATGATGTCCCGGGCACCATATCCCATATAGGCCAGGTGGTCCCACACGGCCACGGCGTCGGTCAGGGCGGCGGGGTAGGGATGCTCGGGGGAAAGCCGGTATTCAAAGGAGAGCACATCGCAGCCGGCGGCCAAGGCCAGTTTGCTGGCCAGCACCCGGGCATAGCCCAACTGGCCGCAGGTGTAACCGCCGCCGTGGCAGTACAGCACCACATGACGGCGGTCGTGTCCGGCCTCGATGCTCACCCATTCCGCCGGCACCGGCACCGGGCCGCCGCGGACGGTCAGCGGGTCGTTGCGCAGCCCCAGGGTGGGGCTGACCAGGCGTCCGAACAGCTCCTGCCCGGCGCGCTGACGTTCCAGGTCGTCGGGGTTGGTGGAACCGGAGGATGTCACGCTGTGCACCGCCTTGATGGCGCGCATCATGGGGGTCAGCTGGTCGGTCTCGGGTGGGCGCTTGCGCCGCGCGTGGTGCAGCTTGCTCCGGTCCACCGAGAGCCGGCCGCGGGGATTCTTGGGCAGATCAGCCATAGAAAAAAGGTCCTTTCGGTATTCAAGAAAAATCAGTCCGGCAATGCCGCCTGCAGCCGTACCCACAGGGTACGGAACAGCGGGGGATGGGCCGTCGGCAGTCCGCACAGCCGCCACACCGCCTTGCGGTCGGGAAAGCACCCGCGCTTGGTATAGTGCCGGTACAGCAGTTTCAGCTGCCGGTCCTTGCCGCTGCCCGGCAGGTGCAGCACACAGATAGGCACCAGACAGTAGTTGGTGGAAACAAAATAGTGCCGCGCGCCCAGCCAGTACCGCCAGATATAGGCGTTGGCGGCCCGCACCGGATGGCCGCTGCGCAGGGCCCGCCAGGCCGCAATGCAGAGAATCACCTCGTCCCCGTCCTGGGGCAGTACGCTGCGGGCCTGCATCTCCTCATAGACGGTGCGGCACAGTTCCATAAAGTTCCGCAGCCGTGGGGCGCTGCCGGCAATCAGCTCACCGCCGAAATGGGTCAGCACATGGGGCGCTCCGTCGGGGTCCAGCGCGTCGCAGCAGCCGCTGATGGCCGCCGCCATGGGCTGGCTGGCCGGATGGGGAACCTGGTACAGCAGCACGGCCTCGTTGGCTTCCCGCCACAGATCGGTGAAGGGATACTGGGTGTAGGTGTCGGTGTCCAGCAGGACACAGTGATCGAAGGTCAGGTTCTTCAGCACCCAGTCCATGGCGCACAGCTTGTAGAAGGCCAGCGACCAGGGCAGATCGGCGGCAAAGCGGAACCGGTCGAAGGGGCAGATGTGGATGCTGACACCGGCCCGGGCCAGCTGCTTGTCGAAGGGGGCAGGCAGCGGGTCATTGGTGACCAGCGCCACCTCGCAATCGGGATTCTGCTGCTTGGCGCTGACCAGTGTCACCACAATGCAGCGGTAGTATACCTCCCGGCCGCGGTTGGCATCGGCGTTTTCCCGGAAACCGTCCATGGCGGCAAAGGCGCTGAAGATCAGATTCATGGCAGGTCCTTCCCTACTATTATAAATACATAATATGAAATAAAGGTAAACATGGCCCGTTTTTTTCGGGCATGCCGGCTTCATTATACAAGGCGGCCCAGGGTTTGTCCACCTGTCAGGTTTGGCTCACAAGACCTAGGTCATGCAGAATGTCGGCCCGGGTCTCCAGGGCCAGGGTGCTGATGCGGCGGATGCGCTCTGCCGTCATGTAAGGCGCCAGACCGCTGATGGAGAAAGCACTGTCCGCCCGGCCTCCCGGCCCCGGAATGGCCAGGGCCACACACCGGATGCCCAGCTCGTTCTCCTCGTCGTCGATGGCGTACCCGCAGTTGCGCACCGTCTGCAGCTGGGAGCGCAGCTGGTCCAGATCGGTGACGGTGCGGCCGGTCAGCTTCTGCAGCCGGCTGTGGTGCCAGATCTGTTCCACCTCCGCGTCGGGCAGGGTGGCCAGAATGGCCTTGCCCACCCCGGTGCAGTACAGCGGGCTGCGCAGGCCCACCCGGCTGGACATCCGCATGGGGCCGCTTTCGGTTTTATAAATGTAGACCACATCCGCCCCGTCGCGGATGACCAGGTGGACGGCTTCGGCCGTGCGCTGGGAAAGACGTTCCAGATGCAGTTTGGCCACGCTCATAATGTCCATACTGTTGACAATGCCGGAGGAAATCTCAAACATTTTCAAGGTCAGGCGGTATTTGCCGGTCTGGGCGTCCTGCACCGCATAGCCCAGGCTGACCAGACTGCCCAACAGCCGGTGGGCGGTGCTTTTGGCCAGATGGGCTTCGTTGGCCAGGTTCTGCAGCCCGGCGCCGGCGGGGTGGGCCGCCAGTACCTCAATCAGTTCAAAAATGCGCGAAACGCTCTGCACGCCGCCGCGGTCAGCTTCTTTTTCGGGTGTTTGTGCCATCCAAGGGGCCTCCTGTATGGAAATTTACAAAATGTTCATAATTTTAAAGTTGCCGTTCCGGAAGACGGAGAAAATCTCCTCTGGTTCCACAATACGGAACTAAGTATAGCAGGAAAGAGCCGATTTCGCAAGAGGCATGCCGAATGATGGAACGCGTGCAAAAACCACAAAATCCAACGGCGAACGACTGGCAATTTTGCCCGATTGACGCGGGGAAAGGGAGTTTGTATAATAAAATCAGCAAATTGCGGAACGACGTTCCGATATATGGAACCACACGAACGCAAATTTGGTACGGTAAAAACCTCAGGAAATTTCATGCGAAGGAGAAATGTGCTATGAATCCGGTAGTACAGCGCGTTTACGAAATCGGTATTATCCCTGTTATTGCTTTCAACAGTGTGGACGAGGCCGTGCCTCTGTGCAAGGCCCTGGTGGCCGGCGGCCTGCCCGCCGCGGAAGTCACCTTCCGTACCGCCTGCGCCGAAGAGTGCATCAAGAAGATCCATGACGAAGTGCCTGAAATGCTGCTGGGCGCCGGCACTGTCCTGACCGAAGATCAGGCTGACCGCGCCATGGCTGCGGGCGCCTCCTTCATCGTTGCCCCCGGCTTTGATCCCAACGTCACCAAGCACGTCATGGAAAAGGGCGGCCTGATGATGCCCGGTACCTCCACCCCCGGTGAGATGCAGCAGGCCATGAACCTGGGCTGCGAAGCCATCAAGTTCTTCCCGGCCGAAGCCAACGGCGGCGTCAACATGCTGAAGAACATCGGCGGCGCCCTGAAGACTGCCAAGTGGATGTGCACCGGCGGCATCAACGCCAAGAACGTCAACGAGTACCTGGCCAACGACCAGATCTTCGCTGTGGGCGGCACCTGGATGTGCAAGAGCGACAAGATCAAGGCCGGCGCCTGGGACGAAATCACCGCCATGTGCAAGGAAGCCGTCGATGTCATGCTGGGCCTGGAACTGGGCCACATCGGCATCAACTGCGCCGACGACGCCGAAGCCGCCAAGACCGCTGAGGCTCTGGGCACCATGCTGAGCATGGTTGTTAAGCCGGGCAACTCCAGCATCTTCGTGGGCAACAAGGCCATCGAAGTCATGAAGAAGCCGGGCCGCGGCACCCATGGCCACATTGCCATCAAGACCAACAATGTGGATCGTGCCATCTACCACCTGGGCCTGCGCGGCGTCAAGTTTGATATGGACTCCAAGAACGTCAAGAACGGCAAGACCACTGCCATCTACATGGCGGACGAGATCGCCGGCTTTGCCATTCACCTGGTCCAGAAATAATCGAACCCCCCTACGGTACCCAAACTGAAAAGTTCAAGTATAAAAGGAGAAGTTTCCCATGAATGTTGTTACTTTTGGCGAACTGATGGTCCGTCTGCAGCCGTACAACTACGAGCGTTTTGTGCAGGCTGATCACCTGGAATTCACCTTCGGCGGCGGCGAAGCCAACGTGGCCGTTTCTCTGGCCAACTATGGCGCCCATGCCATCTACGTCACCAAGCTGCCTGCCCATGCCATTGGCCAGGCCGCTGTGAACAGCCTGCGCCGCTACGGCGTGGACACCACCAAGATTGTCCGTGGCGGCGACCGTGTGGGCATCTACTACAACGAGAAGGGCGCTTCTCAGCGCGGCTCTGTCTGCATCTATGACCGTGCTCATTCCGCCATCCAGGAAGCCACCACTGCCGATTTCGACTGGGATTCCATCTTCGAAGGCGTGGATTGGTTCCACTTCACCGGCATCACCCCGGCCCTGGGCCCCAATGTCGTCGACATCTGCCGCGAAGCCTGTAAGGCTGCCAAGGCTCATGGCGTCAAGATCAGCTGCGACCTGAACTACCGCGGCAAGCTGTGGACCCGTGAGGAAGCCCGCGCTGCCATGACCGACCTGTGCCAGTATGTGGACGTCTGCATCTCCAACGAGGAGGATGCCAAGGACGTGTTCGGCATCGAGGCCGAAGCCACCGACATCTACGCCGGCGAGATCAACCGCGAAGGCTACAAGAGCGTGGCCAAGCAGCTGGCCGACAAGTTCGGCTTCGAGAAGGTTGCCATCACCCTGCGTGAGAGCCATTCCGCTTTCGACAACGGCTGGAGCGCCATGCTCTACGACGTTGCTTCCAACGAATACTGCTTCAGCAAGAAGTACGACCTGCACATCATCGACCGCGTCGGCGGCGGTGACAGCTTCGGCGGCGGCCTGATCTATGCTCTGCTGTCCGGCAAGAGCACCCAGGATGCCGTGGAGTTCGCTGTGGCTGCTTCCGCTCTGAAGCACTCCATCGAAGGCGACTACAACATGGTCACCGTTTCCGAGGTGGAGAAGCTGGCTGGCGGCGACGGTTCCGGCCGTATCCAGCGCTAATCGATTTCCCCCTATACGGTTTACCTTCCCAATGGAAGCCCCGGCTCTGCCGGGGCTTCTTCCTTTGTCTGCGGTTGACGCGGCGGTGCCCCCTGCGATATACTGAAAACAAGTGATGTCCGCCCCCGCGGCCTTAAAACAACAAGGAAAGAAGGAATGCCTCCATGCATACCACCACCCATCTGCGCCTGCGCAAGATGATCCTGTGCGCCCTGTTCACCGCCCTTACCGCCGTCTGCAGTCAGATCCAGGTTCCCATGCCCTGGGGCGTGCCCATCAATCTGGCGCTGTTTGCCTCGTACATGTCGGGGCTGCTGCTGGGTGCCGTGTGGGGCGCGGGTAGCCAGCTGGTGTATCTGCTGCTGGCTGCGGTGGGGGTTCCGGTCATGGCCGGGCTTTCCGGCGGTCCGGCGGTGCTCTTCGGCAAGACCGGCGGCTATGCCATCGGCTTCATGCTGGCAGCGCTGCTCACCGGCGCGCTGGTGCAGGTGTGGGGCCGTGGATTCTGGCGCATGTGTGCCGCCATGGCGGTGGGCTGCGTGGGCTGCTATGCCCTGGGCACCGTCTGGTTCATGGTCATCACGGGAACCGGTGTGTGGCAGAGCCTAGTCTGGTGCGTGCTGCCCTACCTGCCGGGAGATGCGCTCAAGATTCTGCTGGCCGCCCTGTTGGCCCAGCGGCTGGACAAGCGCATGCACCTGTGAGCATTGCCTTGTGTGCAACGGGCCCCAATGGTATAATGAAAGAACAAGCGGCCCTGCGCCGTACATTTTGCATCGGTTTGGAGGGCTTTGCCAATGAAATGGATTGCAGTGGATTACGGGGATTCCCGCACCGGCCTGGCCGGGTGTGACCCCACCGAACTGGTCTGCGCACCGATCACGCCGCAGATCGAGGAAAAGAGCATGAATCGCGCCGCCCAGGCGGTGGCGGCGGTGGCTTTCCGGGAAAAGGCGGAAGGCGTGGTGCTGGGCCTGCCCAAAAATATGGACGGCACCGAGGGTTCCCGCGCCGCCAAGAGCCGCCGCTTTGCCCAGCGTCTGGCCGACGCCTGCGGTATGCCGGTGGTGCTGTGGGATGAGCGGCGCACCACCGTGTCGGCGGCTGCCATCCTGGCCGGCAACGATACCTTCGGCGCCAAGCGCAAGGAGCGGCTGGACTCGGTTTCCGCTGCCGTCATTCTGGAAAGCTTTTTGAACTGGCGGCGCCAGCATCCCGGCGAAACCGCCCCCGAGACCGTGCCGCCCCAGTCGGCCCAAGAGTGAAAAGGAGACAACCATGCCTGCCAACGAAAAACGCATTCCCACCCATGCCGCCATCATTGTGGACGGCAACCGTCGCTGGGCCCGTCAGCGGCTGATGCCCGCCAGCCTGGGTCACAAAGCCGGGTTTGAGCGCCTGAAGGAGATCACCCGCTACGCAGTGGGGGACTGCGGCGTCCATGTACTGAGCCTGTACGTCTTTTCCACCGAGAACTTTGCCCGGGATGCCAAGGAAGTGGGCTACCTCATGGACCTGTTTGCCAACAACTTCCGCACCATTGCCGACGAGATGAACGAGCGGGAATGCCAGGTGCTGTTCAGCGGCCGGCGGGAAGGCCTGCAGCCCCGGGTTCTGGACGCCATGGACTACATGATGAACCTGACCAAGGACAACAAGAAGGGCATCGTCAACTTCTGTCTGAACTACGGCAGCCACGCCGAGATCACCGACGCGGTGCGTGCCATCGCCGGCGAGGTGAAGGAGGGCAAGCTGGATCCCGCCGCCATTGACGAGCGCACCATCGAAAGCCACCTGTACCGTGACCTGCCCCCGGTGGACCTGCTGATCCGAACCAGCGGGGAGGAGCGGCTGTCCAACTTCCTGCTGTGGCAGTGCGCCTACGCCGAATTCTACTTTACCCCGGTGCTGTTCCCGGACTTCGACAAAGCCTGCTTCGACGAGGCTCTGGCCGAATACGCCCGTCGGGATCGCCGGATGGGCGGCAACACCAAGAAGAAATAAGAAAAAGAGCCCGTTTCCGCAGCTGCGGAAACGGGCTCTTGCGGTTTCAGCGGGTTTCGGGAATCTTGCCGTTCAGATGTTCCACATCCTGGTGGTCTTTCAGGGCAAACCGGAACAGGCTGCCGGATTCCAGGCCCTCGGCGTGGAGGTGCACCGCCCGGATGCGGTTGTTGTCGTAGGTCTTGAAGTAGTAAATGCCCTTTTCGGCATCCATGCAGCAGGAATAGGTGGTGATGTCGCACTTGTCCTCCGGCGTGCGCACACTGCCCCGCACCATGGCCACCCCGTCCAGAACGTGGAAAAACTGGGCTACTGCTTCGGAGGGAGTGTCCCCCCACACTGCGTTGGCCTTCAGGAAGCAGGCTTTCACATACCGGGACTGGGGCGAAAAATCCCCCGGCAGCCCGATGGCGCCCATGCCCTGCCCGTAGACGGATAGGGGAAGAGCAGGGGCAAACCGGTTTTCCGCCGGTTTGGGGGACAAATGTTGAAAATTGTTCAGCGCTGCCAGCTGGTACGGGAAGGGCGGATTGTTGGTCAGCACCCCGACAGGGTCCTCATACAGATGCAGCCCGTCTTTCCTGGGCTCCGCCACCAGGGCCCCGATGGCGTCGGCAATATGCCAGTGCAGCGGTGCCAAAGGATAGCCCGGGGCAAAGGGAATGCCCACCAGCTGCACCGAGGCAAGCAGTTCCCGGGCCTGGGCCAGGGTTTCGCATTGCCCCAGCACCAGCGGAATCAGCTCATAGGGGGTCACGGCCTCGCCGGTCACTTCCTCCCGGGGCGGGTAAAAGGCGTTGCCGGGAAAATTCAGCCCGGCCATATACAACCCCGCTTCGTTCACCGCCTCGGCATACAATGGATATTCGTTGGCCACATTGGCCATGCCGATCATAGCAAGATGCTTGGGCAGGGAAGGGCGGCAATGAAACCGGAATTCGTACCCCCGCGGTGTGATGACCACCTGTTCCCCAAAGGAATATTCCAGGTCCAGGTTGCGCCCGTGCAGGCATAAGGGCGAAGATACGGTGATGCTTGTACACATGGGAAAGGTCCTCCTTGTTGGCTCTTATCAACAGTATGCCCGGATTGGCCGGGAAAAGCAAGGGGAAAGCACCATTCTGTCATCAAAAAAACTTTTTTTCGGAATGATTGACAAACTGTGACCGGCATGGTAATATACTTAAGTTAGCGCGCTCTAACCATGGGCGCGCTTTACTTTGAAATAAAAGTTAGTCATAGCAAACTTACGGCGAGGGAAAAGGACAAGTCATGAGAAAAAAACTGTTGTACGGAGCCCTGATTCTCAGCGGATTGCTCACGGTGCTGCAGCCGCTGACAGGGTCTGTGGTGCATAAGATGGCTGCCAGCATCTTTCTGGTGCTGTGCGTGGGGCATATGATTGCCTGCCGCAAAAAGCTCACCGGTGCGGGGGTAGGGCTGCTGGTTCTGCTGCTGGCTGCCTTTGCCACCGGTGTGCCGGCCCTGATGCAGGGCGGTCTGGCCGGGGCGGTGCACGGGGTGCTGGGCATCCTGTGCCTGTGCGCCATGGCGGCCCACGGCTTTGCCCGCCGCCGCGCCCTCAAATCTTCGGAAAGGAAACGTTCTTCATGATGATCAACAAGCGCCTGATCGCCACGGTCGGGGAAAGCAAAAAGTACATTGCCGCCAACGTGGCCCTGCAGTGGGTATCCCTGGCGACCAACATCCTGATCATGGGCATCTTCTGCCGGGCGCTGGCCGGATTGTGGACCGGCGCGCCCCTTTCCCTGGCCCGGGCGGCTGCCCTGGTACTGGGGGCGGTGGCGGTGCGCATCGCCTGCGGCGTGGGGGCTTCCCGCATGGCCTATCTGTCCGGCCGGGCGGTCAAGCTGCGGCTGCGGGGACTGATTTACGACAAGCTGCTGCGGCTGGGCGCCTCCTACCGGGAGCGGGTCAGCACCGGCGAGGTGGTGCAGGTGGCAGTGGAAGGGGTGGAACAGCTGGAAACCTATTTCGGCGCCTACCTGCCCCAGTTCTTTTATGCTATGCTGGCCCCCCTGACCCTCTTCGCGGTGCTTTTTGGCGTCAACCTGCCGGCGGCCGCGGTGCTGCTGGTCTGCGTGCCCCTGATTCCCGCCGCCATCGCGGCGGTGCAGACCTGGGCCAAAAAGCTGCTGAGCAGATACTGGGGCCAGTACACCGCCCTGGGGGATACCTTTCTGGAAAACCTGCAGGGGCTGACCACCCTGAAAATCTATCAGGCGGACGGATTCAAGAACGAGGAGATGAACCGGGAATCGGAAAAATTCCGCCGCATCACCATGAAAGTGCTGACCATGCAGCTCAACTCCATCACCATCATGGACCTGGTGGCCTACGGCGGCGCGGCGGCGGGCATGGTACTGGCGGCCGTGGCTTTCCGAAACGGCCACGTGGGGCTGGAAGGGGCTTTGTTCATCATGCTGCTGGCGGCGGATTTCTTTCTGCCTATGCGGTTGCTGGGCAGCTACTTCCACATTGCCATGAACGGCATGGCTGCATCGGAAAAAATCTTCCGCCTGCTGGACACCCCCGAACCCAAGCCGGGCACCCGTACCATCGGCCGGGATGTTTCCATCCGGTGTGAGGACCTGACCTTCGGGTATGAGCCGGACCGTCCGGTGCTGCGCGGCGTGGACCTGCCCATCGGGCAGGGCGCCTTTGTGGCCATCGCGGGGGAAAGCGGCTGCGGCAAATCCACCGTGGCCGGGGTGCTCACCGGACGCAACCGCGGCTGGTCCGGCCGGGTCACCGTGGGCGGTGTACCTCTGGATAAAATCGCCGAGGAAAGCCTGCTGGCCAATGTGACCTATGTGGGCCACCAGAGTACCCTGTTCAAGGGCACGGTGGGCGACAACCTGCGCATGGGCAACCCGAAAGCCGACGACGCCGCGCTGTGGCGGGTGCTGGAGGAGGTCCGCCTGGCGGACTTCCTGCGCAGCGAGCAGGGTCTGGATACGCCGGTGGCCGAGCGCGGCGCCAACCTGTCCGGCGGGCAGTGCCAGCGCCTGGCCCTGGCCCGGGCCATCCTGCACGACAGCCCGGTGTACATCTTTGACGAGGCCACCTCCAACATTGATGTGGAGAGTGAAAACGTGATCATGGACCGCATCCGCGCCATGGCTGGTCGCAAAACGGTGATTCTGATTTCTCACCGGCTGGCCAACCTGGAACCTGCTGACCGCATCTATGTGATGCAGAACGGCCAGGTGGTGGAGGCCGGTACCCATGGGGAGCTGCTGGAACGGCGGGGTGTGTATGCCCGGCTGTGGAACGCCCAGCAAAAACTGGAAAATCTGTGTGAGGAGGAAACCCAATGAAACGACGGAGCGGTTTTGCGGTGATGGGGCAGCTGATCGGTCTGGTCCGCCCCCTGTCCGGATACATGGCCCTGGCGGTCACCATGGGGCTGGCCGGGCATCTGTGCGCCGCCTTCCTCACCGTGTTCGGGGTGTACGCTCTGTGCACGGTGGTAGGCTTGGCGGCACCGCTGGGCATGACGGGCCTGTTTATCGCCATGGCGGTCATGGCGGTGATGCGGGCAGCCCTGCGGTACGGGGAACAGGCCTGCAACCATTTCATCGCCTTCAAGCTGCTGGCCCTGCTGCGGGACAAGGTGTTCCGGGCGCTGCGGGCACTGGCTCCGGCCAAGCTGGAAGTGCGGGATAGGGGCGACCTGATCAGCGTGATCACCTCGGACATCGAACTGCTGGAGGTCTTTTACGCCCACACCATCTCCCCGGTGCTCATTGCGGTGCTGTTCAGCGGTGTGCTCACCCTCTTTATCGGGCAGTATCATCCGCTGCTGGGGCTGCTGGCTTTGGGCGCCTACCTCTGCATCGGATTGGTGGTGCCGGTGCTGATTTCCCGGGCCAGCGGAGCCCACGGGCTGCGGTTCCGCACCCGGTCGGGAGAACTGAGCAGCTTTGTGCTGGACAGCCTGCGCGGTCTGTCCGAAACCCTCCAGTACGCCCAGGGGGCCCGGCGGCGGCAGGAACTGGATGCCCGCACCCGGGCTCTGGTGGAGGAGGAAGCCCGCCTGAAATGGACGGCAGGCTGGGGCATGTCCCTGACCAGCGCCCTGATTCTGCTCTTTGACCTGGCCATGCTGCTGGCTGCGGCGGTTCTCTACCGCTCTGGGCAGGTGGGATTTGACGGAGTTCTGGTGCCCACCGTGGCGCTGATGAGCTCCTTCGGTCCCACGGTGGCCCTGGCCAACCTGGGCGGCACCCTGCAGAACACCTTTGCCGCAGGCAACCGGGTGCTGGATATTCTGCAGGAAACCCCGCTGGTGCGGGATGTCACCGGTCAGGCACCCACCGAGTTTACCGGTGCCGACGCCCAGCGGGTCAGTTTTGCCTACAATGACCAGCCCATCCTGCGGGACTTGTCGGTGCAGGTGCCCCGGAATCAGATTCTTGGCATTGTGGGGCGCAGCGGCAGCGGCAAGTCCACCCTGCTCAAGCTGTTCATGCGCTTCTGGGAGGTGGACAAGGGAGAAATCCGCCTGTCCGATCGGCCGGTGGGGCAGGTGAACACCGTCGACCTCCGTCGGATGGAGGGCTATGTCACCCAACAGACCCATCTGTTCCAGGATACCATCCGCAACAATCTGCGCATTGCCCGTCTGGACGCCACCGACGCCCAGATCGAGGAAGCCTGCCGCAAGGCATCGGTGCATGAGTTCATCCTCTCTCTGCCCCAGGGGTATGATACCCCGGTGGGGGAACTGGGGGACACCCTGTCCGGCGGTGAACGCCAGCGTCTTGGCCTGGCCCGTGCCTTCCTGCACGATGCACCCTTCCTGCTGCTGGACGAACCCACCAGCAACCTGGACAGCCTGAACGAGGCGGTCATTCTGCAATCCCTGCGCCGGGAACGGGAAGGCCGCACGGTGGTGCTGGTATCCCACCGGCAGTCCACCATGCGCGTTGCTGACCGGGTGGTGACGGTGGACGCCGGGAGGTGCAGCTGATGGAGGTGCAACACAAGCGGGAGCGGGAACAGCAGGTGGTGGCCTGTATGATCGAACTGTATTGCCGCAAGCAGCACCACACCAAAGGAGAACTTTGCCCCGACTGCGCCGCTCTGCTGGAATATGCCCGGGCTCGCAGCGCCCGCTGCCCGTTTATGGAGCACAAGACCTTCTGTTCCCAGTGCCCGGTACACTGCTACAAACCGGAGATGCGGGAGAAAATCCGGCAGGTGATGCGGTTTTCCGGCCCGCGCATGCTGCTGGTACACCCGGGCCTGGCCCTGCGCCATATGGCCGAAACGCTGCGGCAGAAACTGCAAAAGGAGACCCAACAATGAATCTGAAACGAATGCTGTACCTGATGCTTGGCTTCCTGGGCCTGATTCTGGGCGGGGTGGGGGCGGTGCTGCCCCTGTTGCCGGCCTTCCCGTTTTTGCTGATGGCGGCGGTCTGCTTCGGCAAAAGTTCCGAGAAGCTGGACCGCTGGTTCCGCTCCACCAGACTGTACAAAGAAAACCTGGAAAGCTATGTGGCAGGGCGGGGAATGACCACCGCAACCAAGGTGCGCATCATGGCGACGGTGACCGTGCTCATGAGTATCGGCTTTGTCATGATGCACGCGGTGCCGGTGGGGCGGATCGTGCTGGGCTGCGTGTGGGTGTTCCATGTGCTGTACTTCCTGTTCGGGGTCAAGACCATTCCCGGCGGGGCCCGGGACCGGCGCGAGGAGGATGCCTGAATTCTTCTACCCCATGCGCTGCTGCACTTTGTAAAATACAACCCGGATTTGCCGGGAACGGTGCCGGTTGCACCCGGCAAGCCCGAAAAAAGAAATCCGGTTTCAAAACCTCACGTTCTTTCGTGAGGTTTTTCTTTTTGGAAAAATGCGCCCGTCAAAAGGTCCCAAAACCATCCGCGGCACAAACCACGCTGTGGGGTCAAAATTCCAGAAAATTGGCGAAATGGGACAAAAAAATTAAAAAAATATTGAATTATTGTGACAGAGTGCTATAATAACAGACGGGGAAATCAGGAAAATCCATAGTAGAGAAACCCTGTGAAACATTGTAAAAACAGCACTGCGCGAAACGGTGCTGAAATGATAAAGGGAGGAATCTTTATGGTAAGTTTTGTTATCTGCCTCGCCATTTTGGTGATCGGCTACTTTACCTACGGTAAAGTGGTGGACAACACCTTTGGCCCGGACGATCGCGAAACTCCCGCCGTGCGCATCAATGACGGTGTTGACTATGTCGTGATGCCCCAGTGGAAGCTGTTCCTGGTCCAGTTGCTGAACATTGCTGGCCTGGGACCGATCTTCGGCGCCATGCAGGGTGCTCTGTGGGGACCCATCGTGTTCCTGTGGATCACCTTCGGCACCATCTTTGCCGGCGGCGTTCATGACTACTTCTCCGGTATGATCAGCGAACGCAACGAGGGCGGCTCCATCGCCGAAGTGACCGGCAAATATCTGGGCCACGCCATGCAGAACGTCATGCGTGTGTTCTCGGTGGTGTTGCTGATCATGGTGGGCACCGTCTTTGCGGTGGGCCCTGCCGGCCTGATCGTCACCCTGTGCAAGAACTTCGGTGCTACCGGCTTCCTGGCCACCACCCTGTTCTGGCTGGTGCTGATTCTCATCTATTACTTCATCGCTACCTTCGTTTCCATTGATAAGATCATCGGCAAGATTTATCCGCTGTTCGGTATCTGCCTGGTCATCATGGCCATTGGTGTCATCGTGGGCATCTACACCAACCCCGAATTCACCATCCCCGAAATCTGGACCCATCTGTACAATATGCACCCCTCTGCCACCCCCGTCTGGAGCTTCATGTTCATCACGGTGGCCTGCGGTGCCATTTCCGGCTTCCACTCCACCCAGTCGCCCCTGATGGCGCGCTGCATGAAGAGCGAGAAGCAGGGCCACTTCGTCTTCTACGGCGCTATGGTCGCCGAGGGCATCATCGCCCTGATCTGGGCCGCTGCCGGCTGCGCTCTGTATGAAGTCACCGGCGGTCTGAACACCGGCCTGGCGGCTGCTCTGGCAGAAGGCCAGTCTGCGGCCATCTACGACGTCTGCTCCCGCACCATGGGCGGTGTGGGCACCGCGCTGGCCATGATCGGCGTGGTTGTCTGCCCCATCACCTCCGGCGATACCGCCTTCCGTTCCGCTCGCCTGACTCTGGCCGACTGGTTCAAGATCGATCAGGGCTCTTATGCCAACCGTCTGAAGCTCTGCATCCCCGTTCTGGGTGTCGGTGCCGTTCTGGGTATCGGCAATGCCCTGGGTTACATTGATTACACCGTCATCTGGCGTTACTTCAGCTGGACCAACCAGACCCTGGCCATGATCGTTCTGTGGGCCGCTTCCATGTTCCTGTATGTGGAAAAGAAGAACTTCTGGATCACCGCTGTGCCCGCTACCTTCATGAGCGCGGTCTCCAGCACCTACTTCATCCTGGCTCCGGAATGCCTGGGCGGCCTGGTCAACGGCAAGACGGCCGACGGCGCCACCGTGTACAACACCGCGGTTGCGTATCCCATCGGTATCATCTTTGCCATTGCCCTGCTCGTCATCTTCCTGATGGCCACCAAGAGACATTCGGCAAAAGCGCAGGCCTGAGCCTTGCGCGGCTGAGCCGGCAAACGTACAACAAGGAGCCGGCCGCTGTTCAAAAGCGGCCGGCTTTTGTGTTGGCGTATCTTCCAAACAAGCGAGGTTTTACGCCATGATCTTCAAACCCTATCCCCTCAGCACCGCCCGCCTGGACCCCCGGGAGCTGGAAACCGACAAAAAGAACTGCCGCAAGATCGGTCCCTGCGGGTTGGGCAAAAAGGCGTTGTATCTGAACAGCTTTTTCATCGACCGCCGGTATTATGTGCCCATCTCGGCGGTGCGGCGGGTGTTCAAGCGGGTGGCCATGAGCCGCGGCGGCTACACCGGCCGGGGCGTGTTTGCCAGTATGCCCTACCTGGTGGTGGAATTCGACAACGACCAACAGAAACAGTGCAACTTCAAACACGAAGAACAGGTGGATGATTTTCTGGCCAAACTGGCCAAGGAACAGCCCCAGATCAAGCTGGTCAGCGCCGCCGCCGAGGAACGCCTGGCCAGGCGGCAGGCGGAAAAAGAGGAAGCCGAACGCAGGCGTCCCCCGCTGACACCC
This sequence comes from Gemmiger formicilis, assembly GCF_016900095.1. GTDB lineage: Bacteria > Bacillota > Clostridia > Oscillospirales > Ruminococcaceae > Gemmiger > Gemmiger formicilis_A. Next base: position 27,599 of record NZ_JACJJP010000008.1, on the reverse strand, counting down.
CATGGCAAAAAGGTGATACAGGAGCTGCAGCAGGCCATCGACTACCTGGAAGAAAAGCCGGAACTGAGCAAGAATCTGAGTCGTGCGGCCCAGCGAAAACGCGCCTATGAGCGCTCCAGCCCCAGTTACCGGTGGGTGGCCATGGCCATCACCGCCCTGGGTATTCTCGGCATCGTATACGGATTATGGTGCCTCGTGATGGGCAAGGGCGGATTTGGGGTGTATTTTGCCCTGTTCGGTCTGGCAGCTGTCTTTACCTTTGCCGGGTTCAGCGTGCTGCCCACTGCCCGCAACAACCGCCACAGCATCCTCAAACAGGAACAGAAAGCCCAGGAGGAGATGCAGCGCTACCTGTCCGATCGCCCCAACTTCCCGGTGCCCGTCCGGTATGCCCATCCGGTGGTGCTGCAGCGGATGCAGCGCGCCGTGCGGGATGGCCGGGCCGATACCCCCGCCCAGGCCCTGGACGTGGTCAAGCAGGATTTGAAATCCCTGAACGCCGATGTGCAGGTGGACCAGGAAGAATACGATGAGGTGGTGGCCGTCAAGGCACTGTTCCTCAATGCACAGTATCAGTGAAGCCCGTTGGATTGATTGTACGAAAAAGCCCTCCGGCGCAGGACGGTTCCCGCGCCGGAGGGCTTCTTATACGGAGAAATTGCCCGCACAAAGGGCAGGCTGCAAAGCTGCGGTTGCAGTTTTCCTTCCGGTTCCGTATAATGGGTGGAAAGAGCCCCCCTTACACCGGCAAAAGATGCAGCACAAGTTCCGCTGCACCGCACAGGCACATGGTCAGGATGGGATTCCACTTGAACTTCCGCAGCAGCACAAAGGCCACCACAAAGCTGCCTGTTCCAATCCAGTCCACCACCTGTACATCGGGGGTCTGGCCGTTGAAAAGTACCAAGGCCAGGATGGACAACCCGGCTCCCAGAATGAGGGATACCACCACCGGGCGCAGACAGGACAATACATTCTGCAATACAGATATATCTTTATACTTATTGTATACAAACGCCAGCAGCGAAACCAGAATCAGGGCCGGGGTGATACATCCCAGGGTGGCGACGATGGCACCGGGAATACCGGCGATGCGGATGCCCACAAAGGTGGCCGAGTTCACGGCAATGGGCCCGGGGGTCATCTGGGAAATGGTGATCAGGTCGGTGAATTCCTGCAGGGTCAGCCAGGGGTGCAGTTCCACCACCTGGTTCTGGATCAAAGGCATGGTTGCATAGCCGCCGCCAATGCTGAACAGGCCCACCTGCAAAAAGCTGAGAAAAAGCTGCAGATAGATCACGATCTGGCCCCCTTTCCCTGCTGAAACACCGCACGCACCACACCGAAGGCAGCGGCGGCCAGGATGATCAGGATGACGTTCACATCAAACACAAAATTGGCCACAAACGCCGCCACCATCAGCCCGATGTACACAGGGGACTTTGTTTTGAGCACATCGCCGCCCAGGCTGCAGACCACATCCAGAATGACGGCGGCCACACCGGCCTGCATGCCCTTGAGCACCAGCGACACATACAGGTTAGAGGCAAAGGCGGCATAGAAAAAGGAAATCACCGACAAAACGACCATGGGCGGGATGATGGTGCCCAGCACTGCCACGACCATGCCGGCCAGACCTTCCACGTGCCAGCCCACCAGAATGGCCGCATTGACGGCGATGGCTCCGGGGGAGGATTGGGCCAGGGCGGCCATATCCAGCATTTCCTGGTCATCGATCCAGTGCAGTTCGTCCACGAATTTCCGTTTCATAAAGGTGACAATCACAAATCCGCCGCCGAAGGTAAAGGCGCTGATGTACAGCGTGCTGAAAAAAAGTGCCCGCAGCCGGGCGGCCCGGCTTGTCGGCTGATGCTGTTGGTCCATACTCTTCCTCCCGTTTGACTTTGCTACTATCATACTCCAAAGGACCGTCGCCGTAAAATGCCGATTTTTTATGATATTCATATGTTTTTTGTCGGAAAGAGAGGTTTGCCGTGACCATACGCCATCTGCGCATTTTTGTGGAAGTGTACCGCCAGGAAAACGTGACCCACGCGGCGGAAGAGCTTCACATGACCCAGCCGGCGGTTACCCGGGCTGTGCGGGAACTGGAACAGTATTACGGTGTGCGTCTGTTTGAGCGGATGTACCGGCATCTGTCGCCCACCGAAGCAGGGCGGCGCCTGTATTCCCAGGCGCTGCCGCTTCTGGATAACTTTGACCGTATTGAAATCGGCCTGCGGGACTGGGATGCCCTGGGCGTGATCCGGGTGGGGGCCACCGTTACCCTGGGGGGCACGGTCCTGCCGTCCCTGGTCCGGCAGTTTGCGGCACAGAATCCGGGCATGGAACTGCGGGTCACTGTGGCCAACGGCGACACCTTGACCGCCGCCCTGTGCGAAAACCGTCTGGACCTGGCCCTGATGGAAAGTGTGCCTGCCAATCCCGATCTGCGCACCGAGAAGATCGGCTCGGATTCTCTGTGCGCTATCATGGCGCCGGATGACCCGCTGGCTGCCGGAACGGCCGTTACCCTGGAACAGCTTTCCGGGGTGCCGCTGCTGGTGCGGGAGTGGGGCAGCACCGCCCGGGCGGTGCTGCAAAACGCCATGGTCCAACAAGGGCTGCCCATGTCCATTGCGTGGGAGAGCATCAGCACCGAAGCGCTGCTGCGCGCCGCCGCCGAAGGTCTGGGTGTGGCGGTTCTGCCCGAATCACGGGTCCGGGAAGACGCCGCGGTGGGAACGGTCTGCCTGCGTCCCATTGCGGGGCACGCTCTGCAGCGGACCCGGGTGGCTGCCTGGCACAAGGAAAAATATCTGACCGCTTCCATGCAGCGGTTTCTGGAACTTTGCCGCAGGAAAGTGGAGTAAGGAGAACACAATGCCGATCGTCAATCTGTTGGTCAAACCGGCCTCCAGTCTGTGCAACATGCGATGTCGGTACTGCTTTTATGAGGACGAGGCCGCCAACCGCACCCAGGCCAGCATGGGAGTTATGACCCGGGACACCGCAAGGCGGATGATTGGCCAGGCATTGGAGGCAGCCGGCCCGGACGGCAGCCTGCAGGTGGCTTTTCAGGGCGGGGAACCCACCCTGGCCGGACTGCCGTTTTTCCGGGATTTTGTGGCCGAGACCCGGCGGCAGAACACGAACCGCCTGCCGGTGTCCTATGCCATCCAGACCAATGCGCTGGCTTTGGATGAGGACTGGGCAGTCTTCTTGGCCCGAAACCATTTCCTGGTGGGCGTTTCTCTGGACGGGGACAAGACCCTCCACGACGAATTCCGGGTGGATGCTTCCGGCAAGGGTACCTGGACCCGGATACAGCGGAATCTGGCCATGCTGCAAAGGGCAGGGGCGGACTGCAACCTGCTGTGCGTGGTCACCAAGCGCTGTGCCAAAAGCGCCGGGCGCATCTACCATGCCTTGCAGAAAACGGGGGTGCGGTACCTGCAATTCATTCCCTGCCTGGACCCAATAGGGGAAGTGCGGGGTGGGCGTCCCTGGTCCCTCACACCGGACGACTACGGTCACTTTCTCTGCGTGCTTTTCGACGCCTGGTACCGGGACTGGAAAGAGGGACGGTATACCAGCCTCCGCCTGTTTGAGGACTATGTGCACCTGGCTATGGGGCTGCCGCCTTCCACCTGTGCCACCAGCGGGCGATGCGGGGCCTACTCGGTGGTGGAAGGGGACGGCAGCGTGTATCCCTGCGACTTTTTTGCCCTGGATGACTGGAAGCTGGGAAACCTGCGGCAGACATCTCTGGCCGAACTCAGCAAGAGCGAACGCGCCGTGGACTTTTTGCGGCGGGGATTGCAGCGCCCGGCGGAATGCGGGGATTGCCGATGGCAGCGGTTGTGTTTTGGCGGCTGTCCGCGGGACTGGGTCACCGACGGGGCAGGGAAGACCGGAAACTATTACTGCGCGGCCTTCCGGCGGTTCTTTGCCCATGCGGAACCCCGCCTGATGGAGATTGCCGCGGCGGAAACTGCCGCCCGGCGCAATGCGCCCACGTTTTGAAACAAACAACAAGCCCTGCCGGGGGATTGCTCCGGCAGGGCCTGTTTTCTGTACCGAATTACCAGTTAGGATGAATGGAAGCACGAAGATACCGGTCATAGATGCGGGCCACACCCTGCATCTGTTCCGGAGTCAGGGGCGGCTGTTCGGCGGCTTTCACATTGGCCAAAACCTGTTCGGCCTTGCTGGCACCGGGAATGACTGCGCTGACAGCGTCATGCATCAGAATCCAGCGCAGGGCATAGGGAATCAGATGATCCGTACCGAAAAGTTGTTTCAGCTCCGCGACGGCCTGCAAGCCCAGTTCGTAATCCACCCCGGAGAAAGTCTCGCCCTTATCAAAGGATTCCCCGTGGCGGTTGAAGCTGCGGTGGTCTTTGGGGCCAAAAACCGTATCCTTGGTGTAGCGGCCGGTCAGCAGACCGCTGGCCAGGGGCACACGGGCCAGAATCCCCACATTCTGTGCCTGGGCTTTGGGGAACAACTCTTCTACCGGTTTCGGCCGGAACATGTTGAAGACGACTTCAATGGCCGAGATGGGGTATTCCAGCGCCTGCAACCCCTCGGTCACCTTCTCGATGCTCACACCGTAAGCGGCAATCTTTCCCTTTTCCACCAGCTTGTCCAGACCGGTGAAAAGTTCGTCCTTTTGGTATACCGATGTGGGCGGGCAATGCAGCAGCACCAGGTCCAGTCTCTTGGTACCCAGCCGCTGCAAGCTGCCGTCTACAAAATGTTCGATGTTTTCCGGCGTGTAACCCTCCGCCGCATGGGGCTTGAGCCCCCGCCCGCATTTGGTGACCACAAAAAAGTGATCGGGATGCTGTTTCAGAAACCGGCCGATGGCCGCTCGCTGTTTCCGCCGTTGTAGATGTCGGCGGTGTCGATCAGGGGGATGCCGTTTTCGTAGCTGGCTTCCAGAATCTTCTGGGCTTCTTCCTCGTTGAACGGCTCGCCCCACTTGGTGCCCAACTGCCAGGTGCCCAGGCCGATCTCACTCACCATGCGACCGGTTTTTCCGAATTTGCGCTGTTCCATTCTGTGTTCTCCTTACAAAAATAAGTTGCTGTGGTTGTATTATAAAGGAGTTGGTCCATTCCGGCAAGCGGTCTTTTGCACCATAGGGGACAAAAAACTTTGGGATTCACGAAAGCAATGTTTATAGAACATTAAAGGAAGAAATGTAAATGTTATATAAATGAATCCGTGCAATTTTCCTCGAACGTTGCCAGATAAACCATAACCGGGCAGATAATGAAAATGATCCAATAGACAAAACGATGGATAAGAGCGGTCTATGATCAATAAGGGGGACTCGAACCAGATTTTCCTGAGTGCATTGCAACGGCGAACAGACCTTGGTAGGTGGTATATTTTTTTATAAAATTAAAAGAAAAAGAACGTAAATAAATGGAAAAATAATAATTTGTGGAAATATTGTCCGGATTTGATAAGGACAATACGTTTGTCTTGACGAACAGTTTTCAATTGTTTTGGCACTTTTTGTCTAATATATAGAATGAGGGGCGAAAAAGATTGTTTCGCGTTGATTTTTTGTGCCTGTCATGATAAGATGTAAAAGTACAATTAGAAGTTAAAAATGGAATTTGTGCAGATTTCCGGTGAAGCATTCGCACCGTATTGCTTTTTACGAAAATCCGATTGGGGGCGATAAAAACGATCATTGATTTACATACACATATTTTGCCCCAAATCGATGATGGAAGCGATGGAGTTGACACTTCTCTGAAGATCCTTCAAACAATGGCACAGCACAATGTAGATGTTGTATGCGCTACACCGCATTTCTACCGTGAAAGGATGAATGTAGAAACATTTCTGGCACGTCGTGCTGCCGCTTGGCAAAAGTTGCAACCGGCGATGGAGTCCTTTTCGATCTCCATCCTTCTTGGCGCAGAGGTTGCTTATTACTCCGGAATCAGTGAAGAAAAGGAACTGCATAGTCTTTGCGTGGAAGGAACCAATACGCTTTTGTTGGAGATGCCATATAGCGACTGGAATTCATTCCAGATTGATGAGGTTATGTCCTTGGCCTGGGATTCGGGTTTTGACGTGGTTCTTGTTCACCCGGAACGGCTGACAGTTGGATCTAACAAAAGATGGCTTGACCGGCTATACTCATTGCCTATGCAGGTGAATGCGGGCGCTCTTCAACATTGGAGAACTCGAAAATCTGCACTAGAGATTCTGGAAAATACCGCCAAACCATTGTTGGGCAGTGACTGCCATAATATGAAGAGTCGAGCGCCGAATCTCTGGGAGGGAAGAAAAGTGGTGGAACGCAAACTGGGCAAACAATTCCTCCTTGATATGGATGAAAATGCCCAGATGATGTTGCTATCACATTTCGTATCTGTATGAGTCATACAAATTATTCACATCGCCATATCCGGCGTAAAGATGCCATCCGGGCAACGGTGGCTGTGGTTCTTTTGGTTGTGATTGCTTTGCTTGTGTTCAAGGTAATCACAAGCTGGGAGCATAATCAATATGATGTGCCGGCTAATGCAGAACTCACTTCTGAAGCGGCCGTTCAGGAACGAAAACATATTACGTACAATGGCGTCGATTATATTCAGCGGGAAGGCCTTCAGACCTGGCTCCTGATGGGAATTGACGAAAGTGGAGAAGCCGTCGGAACGGAAAGCTATATTGGCGGTGGACAGGCTGATGTGCAGATGCTTCTTGTGGTGGATCATATTAACAAGACATGGCAGATCCTGCAGCTGAACCGAGACAGTATGGTTGATGTTCCTGTCCTTGGGGTGACGGGAAAAGTTATAGGAACGGAGTTTGAACAACTTACGCTGGCCCACTCCTATGGAGATGGAAAGAAGAAAAGTTGTGAAAACACGGTAAACACCGTCTCCAACCTTTTCAATGGACAAAAAATTGATGGTTATATGGCACTCAACATGGATGCTGTGGCCATTCTGAATGATATGGTCGGTGGTGTGCCGGTAGAGGTTTCCTCTGATTTTTCTGCAGTGGATCCGTCTCTCCAGGAGGGAACGGTTGTGACTTTGCAGGGAGATCAGGCGTTGACCTTCGTGCGAGCCCGCAGGGACGTGGATGATCAGTCCAATCTTTCCCGCATGGCACGTCAGCGGCAGTATCTTGCGGCTCTTGAAAAACAGATGGAAAAGCAGGATGCCGATTTTGCAGTACGTGCCTACGATGCAGTCTTCGATTATATGGTTACCAACATGGGCAGCAAAACTGTTACAGAGCTGGGACAGTATATGAAAGAGTACACCGAGCTGGATCTGTTGACCATCGATGGCGAGTCCAAAGTGGAGGATAACCACATTGCCTATTATCTGGATGAAGACAGCCTCCAGCAGACGATGCTGACATTGTTCTACGAGAAAAGTAATAGCTGATGGGAGAAGCAAATATGCAGCGACAGACACTAAGTGAATATCCAATTGAACCGCAGGTGATTGCAATGCGGCAAGAAGCGGAGGATACCATAGACCTGGTAGAGGTATTTTACCTTTTCTGGGGCCACCTTTGGCAGATTGTTCTCTGCCTGATTCTTGGCGCGGCTGTGGCTTTTTCCTATACTTATTTTCTGGTAACGCCATTATATCAGGCAACTGCTAAAATTTACATTGTATCGGCTTCCAATGACTCAGTGGTGAATTTGTCGGACTTGCAGATTGGTGCTTCGCTGACAGCGGACTATCAGGAGCTGCTTCTGAGCCGACCTCTTTTGCAGGATGTGATCAATAACCTCTCCCTGAATATGGACTATAAAACATTGGAGAGCATGATCAGCATTAGCAACACGCAGGATACACGGATTCTGAAAATCCTGGTGACCAGTTCGGATCCGCAGCAATCGGCTGATATTGCCAATGAGCTGGTGCGCCAGGCGGGAATTTACTTGCCGAATATCATGGAAACAGATCCGCCGAACCTTGTGGAAGATGCCATTGCGCCTTCCGGAAAGTCCAGCCCAAGCTATTCAAAGAATACGATGCTTGGCGGGTTGGCTGGTGCAGTTCTGTGCTGCGCGGTCCTTTTGGTACGGTTCTTGATGAACGATACCTTCGTTACCCCGGATGACATTGCCAAGTATTTTGGTGTGCAGCCGTTGGCTACGATTCCGGAAGGAGATTTGGGTAGTTTCAACAGTGCCGGGCGTAAACGGAAAAAGAAGAAAAACAAGCACAAGAAAGGGGATACAAAATGAAAGAATTGCAGATTCGCAATATGCCGGAACTCCCCTTTGATATGTCGGAGGCGCTGAACCAGCTTCGTGTAAACCTTGGCTTCTGCGGTGATCAGGTAAAAACCGTGATGTTGACCAGCAGTGTTCCCAATGAAGGAAAAAGTTTTGTGGCCATGCAGCTGTGGAAACAGATGGCGGAAGTGGGCACGCCTACGCTGCTGATTGACTGTGACTTCCGAAATTCGGAGCTGCGCAGTAAGTATGGTCTAAGCAGTACAGGAAAACTCACGGGCGGTGCCCATTATCTGGCAGGTATATCGGAACTTGATGATGTGCTGTATCAGACAAGCATTCCCAACGGTTATATTTTGCCGGTGGCCTCGGCCATTGCCAACCCGACCATCCTGCTGGAAGGCCCTCGCTTTTCCCAGATGATCGAAACCTGCGAGAGAATGTTTGAGTATGTTCTAATCGATACCCCGCCCATCGGCAGTGTGGCGGATGCTTTGAATATTGCTACCCACTGTGATGGAACCGTTCTGGTTGTACGAAGCGGCTCAACACCGCGTAAAATGGTTGATAACTCTGTACAGCTTCTCAAACGGACAGAGACTCCTCTTCTTGGAATTGTACTCAACCGAGCGGATATGAATAGTAAATCAAATGTGTATTACCATCGCTATTATCGATCTGGCTATTACTATAACAAGGAATACGGTAAAACGTATGGTTATGGGCAGCATTCAGTAAAAAACAAATAAGCAAAAGCAATGGAGGGAAAATGTATGAAAAAGCTTGTATCTGCATTTTTGGCAACTGCTATGGCAGCAACTTTGGCGACTGGCGTTTCGGCTGCTGGGTGGTTTGACAGCTCTTACCAGACTGGTCCCGAGTTGGCGGGCAACCAGCTTACGGTTACGGATGCTTCTGGCGTGAAATCTACAGTCGATGTGTCCGACGGCGGTATTCTCGTAACCAATGTTGCCAATACGCTGGATTATTCTGGAAAATTGGATGTGCCTACCAGCGATAAGACCAATGTGGTTTATTATGCTGCGCTGGCTACCAATTCCACCAGTGATTTGGTGAGCAGGTTTGGCAATACAAATGAAGTTACTTCGGCTATTGAGGCACAGATTGCAGCCAACAAGGCAGTGACCGTTGAGCGACTGAATGCACAGCGTGATGAGTTGTCGGCCAAGGTGGAGCAGTTGAAGGCGGACGGTGCCAGTGAAGATGATATTGCTGCAGCAGAACAGGAACTGGCACAAGTGGAAGCTGAGATTGCCGCCACGGAAGCTGCAGACTATGATAATATGGACAACTACGAAGCGGCAGCACTCTTTGACGTGTCTGTGAGTGGCGATATGGAACAGATGCTGGCCGCAGGCGGCAGCGTAGAGATCCCGGTAAAGGTGGACGGTATCACGCCGGAAAGCGATGTGCTTGCGCTGCATTTCGTTGGCGATCTCACGGATGCCAAGGCTGTTGCGGAAAAGTTGCAGGCAGATGAGAGCATCACCGTTGATGGGATGAATGTTGAGGTCATTCCCTGCACGCCTGGTGATGGCATGGTTACTTTGACCATGAGTTCTTTCTCGCCTGTTATGATTTTGACTCGTGCGCAGACGGAAGTAACTGTAGAGCAACCGGCCGAACAGGCAACCACCGCAGATAGCTCTGTTGCAGCGACGCCCGCTCCCCAGGAAGCTCCCCAGGAAAGCGTCGAGGAAACTTCCACAGGCAGCAATGTCTGGATTTACATCGTGGTAGTTATCGTTGTGGTAGTTATCGCTGGTGCTGTTGTGGTGACCCGTAAGAAGAAGACTGTTACCGCAGGCAAGAAGTAAGCAATGCCCAAGCCGGATGGCCTGCAAGGCCACCGGCTTTTTATTGTGTGTCTTGATGATAAAGGTCTGGTGGGCTCTGCCGGTGCAAAGTTTTGGTTTCCAAGACGCCGGTATGAAGGCTTTTCAGCAGGATATGATACTTGTCCTGGTCGAGAGCGTGACACCAAGAGGATTATCAAATTTATTGGGATGGAAGAGTGGAATATGTATGTCGTATAGAGCCAGATATGAATATATTTTGACCTTTTTGGCAGATATGGCATCTCTGATTTGTGCGGTTGTTTTATCCAGATTTATCTTTGATGCATGGCTTCAAATGATACCGGAAGAACACAATAGTCAGGAATATCTGCAATTTTACTTGATGCTGGCCGTAGCCTTTGCTATTGGTTTTATACTTTTTGATCAGGAAGAGGATATCACCCACCGGAGCCTGAAGAAAGAAATACTCAGGGCGGCTGTGATGACATTCGCAATCGGTGCGGTGCTGGCGTTGCTTCTGATCTTAGGAAAAATGCCTTTGGGGGATTCACGATATTTCTTCGTGGGAATTCTTGCCTTCAATTTTATTTTACAGCCTGTATTTCATACTTCAGTCAAAAGTTACTTGCGTGAGTCAGGCAAAGCAAGCCCTATGAAAAAGCTTGTAGGGGTCCTTACCGTTGCAGACCGGGCGCAGCCTTTGCTGGAAGATTTGAAAAAGGACTGGAGCAAGGAAATCTGTGGCGTTGCCCTGATGGATGCTACGAAAGAGGAAATAGGACAGACGATTTATGGTCTGCCCATTAAAGCCGGTTTTGAAGATTTTATGACCTGGGTGCGCCGTGACGCTTTAGATGAAGTGTATCTGGATGTTCCCTATGACAGTGGTGCCTCGCTGGAAAATTACCTGGTAGAATTGGAAAGCATGGGGCTGGACGTGCATTTTAGCGTGCCTCTTCTTGAAAAGCTGTACCGTGGCCACTCTGGCGAAGGCTGGCGCAGCCAGGCAGCTGCCAGCCTGGAAAGGCGAGGAAACACATATCTGATTGGTATTAGCACGGTCCATCACAATATCCGTGATATTCTGCTTAAACGGATTATAGATATTTGTGGCGCTTTGGTCGGTTTGGTGATCAGTATTCCCTTTATCGCAATTGTGGCAATCCCGCTCAAAATCGAGAGTCCTGGGCCGCTGTTTTTCAAACAGAAACGTGTGGGATTGAATGGCCGCTACTTCTACATCTATAAACTGCGCAGTATGTATATGGATGCGGAAGAACGCAAGAAAGAACTCATGGCCAAAAATGAGATGAACGGGTTTATGTTTAAGATGACGGATGACCCGCGCATCACGAAAGTCGGTAAATTTATCAGGAAAACCTCTATTGATGAACTTCCGCAGTTTTGGAACGTGCTTCGGGGAGATATGAGTCTGGTTGGAACCCGGCCGCCTACAGTGGACGAGTACAAGCATTACGAGAGTCACCATAAGCGTCGCCTGAGCATGAAGCCCGGCATTACGGGCATGTGGCAGGTCAGTGGGCGGTCCAGCATAGAGAATTTTGAAGATGTGGTTTCCTTAGACACACAGTATATTGACAACTGGTCTTTGGGTTTGGATATTCAGATCCTGATCAAAACTGTTGCTGTTGTTTTTGCGGGAAAAGGAGCCAAATAAAAGGCTATTTACATTGTGTAATGTCGGGCGGTTTGTGCAAATTGGATCGCAATGGCTGCCTTCAGGGGCGAATGCTTCGGTATTCTTTCATACTGTTGAATGTACCTTAAATTTTGTGGCAGACCTGGCATTGTTCATTGCATTTGTACCGTACAGCCGGAATCAATCTTGCGGCCTTTGCTTCCGGTTGTTTATGGAGGACTTGTACCAGGCTGCCTCACACAAGCTCCCCGAACCGCTTCTTGCTAGCTTTCTTATTTAGCTGCACAATCTTTTTAGGCATGGTTTGCTGACTCCTTCCAGAATGGTGTGTCGCAACTTCATTCTGCCAGAAATCTGCATACCATGCCTTTTTATTTCTACGAAATATATGGCGCTTTATCTGATTGGATTTGGGTTTCTTGCTATTTACAATCATGTATGCTATCATACATAAGGATTGAACAAATAAATCCTTCATTCGGTAAAACCACGTATCTTATCATGGCTACGACTGATAGAAAGTCTTGAATGCATCTGTACCGCGAACATTTGACAGGTCAGGATAAAAAATGAGATTATTTTCTGTGTATTCTCGAGCCTGTTCGAGGTATTTTCAGACACACATATGCTAGTCTTGGTATGTACGCATCCAAATACTGTGTTTAAATACGAGGGTTACTGTATATGCATCATAGAACACCTGTCGCTATTGCATTTCTGAATGTAATAGTAGATTTTGCTTTGCTGCTGTTGTCTTTCTTCCTTGCAGGCTTTCTTCGTATGGTAGTGCCTTTGGGCAGCAAGTTCTTCCCGATTGATTTGTCACGTTTTTTCCCTATTGCATTGATTTATGCCATCGTGATGGTACTTTGTTATGCGGGAACCAATTGCTACCGCAGTCTGCACTGTTCAGGCCTCTTGAAAGAGGGGTTCAAGATTGCAGTAATCAATGTACTGGGTTTGGCATTGGTGGCGACAATTTTGTTTGTGTTCCAACTGTCCCAGTTTTCTCGGTTGTTGCTTCTGTATTTCTATATTTTGACAACGGCTACCATTCTTGCTAAGCGACTGATTGTGGATAAGCTTGCTACCGCTCACGAGCGAAGCAAAAACCTGCACACCAATGTACTGATAATCGGCAGTGCGGAGACAGCTCAGCGCTATTATAAGGATGTTGTACAGAAAAAAAATTTCGAGATGCACTATATAGGGTATCTGGATGCACAACCTTCGCAGCATATGCCGCAATACCTAGGAGATGTGGCAGATTTACGAAAAGTCTTGCAGTCTGTTGCGGTGGACAAGATTATTATTGCGCAGGATACCCAGAGCGCCCTTCAGCTACGGACAATTATTGCAATTGCGGATACCTATAAGATCGAGGTGGCGGTCATCCCGGTGTACAACGATTTTGTGGGGGGACGGTCACAGCTTTATATCGAAAACGGCTTTCGCCTGATCGACGTGAAAATGATGGACACCTGTAATATAATGGGTGTGGATATTGTTGTCACGGATATGAACAAGACGATACAGACCATTGAGGAAAAGCTGGAGGACTGGAGAGGAAAGTACATTTGTGTGGCCAATGTGCACACAACGGTAACTGCTCACAAGGACAAAAAGTACCAGGCGGTCCAGCAAGGGGCGGCAATGGCCCTGCCGGATGGCGGTCCGTTGTCACAGTACAGCAGAGAACAGGGCTATACCGAAGCGCAACGTGTTACCGGTCCTGATCTTATGCAGGAAATTCTGAAGCTCTCTCCTCAGAAAAAATGGCGGCATTATTTTTATGGATCAACGCCGGAAACCTTGAAGACCCTGGAGCAGAAAATTCATGAGCGCTATCCCGGTACGATCATTGCCGGCATGTACAGCCCGCCTTTCCGTGCTCTGACGCCGCAGGAAGACGCTGCTTGTGTAGAGCAAATCAACGCGACACACCCGGATTTCGTTTGGGTCGGTCTGGGTGCACCCAAGCAAGAACTCTGGATGGCAGCGCATGAAGACGAGGTCCACGCCTTGATGATTGGCGTGGGGGCGGCTTTTGACTATGAGGCAGGGAATATCAAACGAGCACCTATGTGGATGCAGCGGCGCAATCTGGAATGGTTTTATCGTTTGATGCAGGACCCAAAGCGGTTGTTCAAGCGGTACTTCACCACCAACTTGAGTTACCTCTGGTGGAAATGGCGTCAGTAAGGATGTGTCGCTTACAACTATAGTCAACAAAAAATGTCCCTTATGGAATTATTCTCCATAAGGGACACTTTTGTTTTTGCTTTAGCAAAGAGGAATCAGGGGCTTCCGGTATAGCTTCAAAAGTTGATGGCTATGCCGCTGGGATCAGGCACAAGAAGCAACGTCTGAGCTACTATAGTAATGAGTTCTCAGGCCACTATAAAACAGCATACGCAGTGTTGCTTTATCACAAATAGTTCAGCATACACAAAGTAGGTACACAACCGTCATACAGTAGTTACACGGAAGTAGGGAAGAAAAGTCGTTTACAATCAGACCAGGGCAAGCATCAGGGAAGTCATCAAAAGTTTATTTACTCCACAAATCTGCCGCATACAAGCCGGAAGCGACCATATCACGGAAGCCCTTTTGCGCCAGTTCAGTGTCTTCTTTGTAGGTGATTCCGATCCACTTGTCCGGCGTTTTCATAACTTTGACGGTGGCTTTTCCCTTTTTCAGCAGGTCATCCACGATGATGGGAAGCAAATATTCTGCTTTGGTAGGATTGTCGCCCAATTTGCTGAGAAATTCTGCGAAGCCTTCTTCCAGATAATCCAGAAAATCGGGATAAGCTGCCCACATGTTCATGGAAACAGGCACATCTTCGCTCAAAATAGCCTGGGAATCTTCCCGATCACAGACCAGTTTACCTTCGGCATTGTAGCCGATGCCGGTAGTCTCCAGCACATCGGTCAGCATACCGTTTTCATCGGTAATACAGATACCGCGGGTTACTGTACCGTTCTCGCTGAGCGTATTCTTCAAAATGAAGCCGGCCATGCCCATACGGAAGATGCCGTTGCTTTCATAAGGTTGGATCAGAAAGTCATGCAGCAATTTGAAGGCTTCTTTGCCATAGTAGTCGTCGGCGTTGATGATGGCAAAGGGCTCCTTCACGATATTCTTGCAGCAAAGAACGGCCTGGCCGGTACCCCAGGGTTTGGAACGGCCTTCCGGCACGGAGAAGCCGGCGGGCAGGTCATCGATGGACTGAAATACATACTCCACATCCATCTGACTGCTGATACGATTGCCTATAATTTGCTTGAATTCTTCTTCGATATCTTTGCGGATAATAATGACTACTTTATTAAAGCCGGCTTCTTTGGCGTCGTGAATTGAATAATCCATAATGATTTCGCCATTAGGACCCATCTTTGCCAGTTGCTTGATGCCAGCGCCAAAACGGGAACCAATGCCGGCCGCCATGATAATTAGTGTGGTTTTCATAATGCACCCCTTGTATATTTGAAAATCAATAAAACGGGATATGCTTATGATAATACCTCTCACCTGAAAATGCAATAAAAATACATAGATGGAGACTTTTTTTCATGCAATTGTGAAAAAACTTTTGAGAAACAAGGAAATATTTGGTCTATACGCTGGAATTTTTGCACCGTATCCCGACTCGAATCTGGAAGGATAGAAAATGACCGAAGAAGTTCCAAAGGGGGGCATCCGGGCTTGAACGGTGTCGCGAGACTATAAAAGCCACAGTGAACAGAGAAGAAGTACTGAGAAATTCACCATTCTGCTTGAACAGCGGGTTATAAACGGGCATTGATATCCTGCTATCTTCGGAACTGGCGGAGGTATCCACTAAAGCGTACAAAAAAGCCTTACGCAAAAGCGTAAGGCTTTTTGGTGCGCCCGCAGGAACTCGAATCCTGGACCCTCTGATTAAAAGTCAGATGCTCTACCAACTGAGCTACGGGCACATGGCTGTGCTGTCATTAAGCTACTGTATTATACCCCAAATGTGCAAATAAGTCAATCATAAATTTTACAAAACTGTTTTTGGCTCAAATTGACAGTCCGACCTTTGGTGGGGTATAATGGGGCATACATTGGAAAAATCCTCTGCGGGTGCATCCCGCGGGGCTTTTTCGCACAAAAAAGAGGTGCTTTTATGCCTACATCGGTTCCGTTCCTCTCGGTGGCCAGCGCCATGCTCAGCCTGCTGGTGATTGTGGGTGTGCCGGTCGGCCTTGGCATTGCGGTCACACGCAAGCACAAGGGCAGCGGATACGCCATCATGATCGGTGCGTTCTGCTATATTGTGGGCGCCTATGTGCTGGAGCAGATCCTGCACAGCCTGGTGTTCACCCTCTACCCGGACATCCGGCAGAACATTCCGGTCTACTGCCTGTACGGCGGCCTGGCCGCCGGTCTGTTCGAGGAGACCGCCCGGTATCTGGGCCTCCGGGCTCTGTGCAAAAAGGACAAGAGCCCGGCCATCGGCTTTGCCTACGGTGTGGGCCATGGCGGCATCGAAGCCATTTTGCTGGCGGGACTTACCATGCTCAACAACCTGATGGTCATGTACGCCATCAACAGCGGCAACACCGAAAGCCTGCTCACCGGCCTGGAAGGGGATCAGGTGACCGCGGCCCAGCAGCAGCTGGCCCAGCTGGCCGCCGTGCCCGCCACCCAGTGGCTGGCCGCCGGGTTTGAACGCCTGTGCGCCATCGGGCTGCATCTGGCCTTGTCCATGCTGATCTGGATGGTGGTCACCCGCCGTCTGCCCGCCTGGGGCTATCCTCTGGCCATTGTGCTCCATGCGGTGTCCAACCTGCCCGCCATGCTGTACCAGACCGGTGTGCTTACCGTCTGGCCCACCGAGTTTGCCACCCTGGTTCTGGTGGTCCTGGTGGCGCTGCTGGTCCGGCAGCTTTACCGCCGGTCAGCACCCGCCAAAATCTGAACGTCCGTTGTTTTACCTTGCTGTCCTCGCCGGTTTTCCCGGCGGGGACACCTTTTTGTGATTGAGACAGGGAGACCTTCATGCTGTTTAACTCGCTGGCCTACGCGGTCTTTCTGCCGCTGGCCGTCCTGGTATATTTCCTGCTCCCCCAGCGCTTGCGCTGGGTGGCGCTGCTGGGATTCAGCTATTACTTTTATATGAGCTGGAACCCGGAACTGATCGTGCTGATCCTCTTCACCACTGTGGTCAGCTGGGCCGCGGCGCTGGGGGTGCAACGGCTGCAACGTCCGGTGCTGCGCAAAGCCGCCCTGTGGAGCGGCGTGGGTCTGTGCCTGGCCTGCCTGTTCTTTTTCAAATATTTCAACTTCTTTTCCCAGAATGTGACGGCGCTGCTGCAGGCGGTGGGACTGCCTCTGCAGCCCACCACCCTGGAACTGGTCCTTCCTGTGGGCATCAGCTTTTACACCTTCCAGACCCTCAGCTATGTGGTGGATGTCTACCGCGGTGATCTGAAAGCTGAACCCCATTTCGGCTATTATGCGCTGTACGTCAGCTTTTTCCCCCAGCTGGTGGCCGGTCCCATCGAGCGTGCCGGCAACCTGCTGCCCCAGCTGCATCAGAAACATGACCCCGACCGGGCGGCCTTCAGCGCCGGTCTGCGCAAAATCTGCGTGGGCATGTTCAAGAAGGTGGCTATTGCGGATTTTGTGGCCACCTACGTGAACAATGTGTACAACGACCTGGCGGGGAAGGGCGGCCTGACCCTGATTCTGGCCACCCTGTTGTTCAGCGTGCAGATTTACTGCGATTTCTCCGGTTATTCCGACATCGCCGTGGGCAGTGCCCGGCTGCTGGGCATCGACCTGATGGAAAACTTCCGCAGCCCCTACATGGCCCGCAGCGTCAAGGATTTCTGGCGGCGCTGGCACATCAGCCTGACCCGGTGGTTCACCGACTATGTGTATATCCCGCTGGGAGGCAGCCGGTGCAGCCGGTGGCGGCATCTGCGCAACCTGGCGGTGACCTTCCTGCTCAGCGGATTGTGGCATGGTGCCAGCTGGACCTTTGTGCTGTGGGGGTTGTACCACGGCCTGTGGCTGTGCGCCGAAACCTTCTACCTTCCCCAAATCGAAGCCCTGCAAAACCGCCTGAAAGGGGGCCGGGGCGCCGCCTTTGCAACTCTTCGCACTGTGGTCACCTGCTGCATTGTGGGCTTTGGCTGGATCTTCTTCCGGGCCAACGATCTGTCCGACCTTTTGTATGTGCTGACTCATCTGGGGCAGGGACTCAGCCCGGTGCACCTGGTGGCGTATGCCCAGGCGGCGGGGCTTACCCCGGCCCTGCTGGGGCTGGCCTTTGCCCTGATTGCGGCGCTGCTGGTGTATGACTGGTACGCCGCCTACCGTGCCGACCCGCTGCAGGCCATCCGCCGTGCCCGGCCCTGGCAGCGGTATGGGTTCTATTATCTGCTTTGTTTTGGGGTGCTGGTGGCCCTGTGCTCCCGCCCCTTCGGCGCTACCGCCGATTTCATCTACTTCCAGTTCTGACAGGGGGCCCTTATGACAAGAAAAGAAATTCTGCGTTATCTGGGCAAGGTCCTGGCTTTTCTTCTGGCCCTTTGCCTGCCCTTTGTTCTGCTCATCGGGTGCATCGGGTTTGTGCCCGAAACCACCCAGCAAAGCCTGCTCTACACCCTGCACTACAAGCTGGACCTGCTGCGGGACACCCCCGGTGGTGATCGTATTCTGATTGCCGGGGGCTCTGCCACCGAATACGGCGCTGACTGTCAGGCCATCGCCGATGCCACCGGCCGACCCACCTACTGCGTGGGGGTCACCGCCTACCTGGGCATGCAGATGTACCTGAACATGCTGGACCGCTACGCCCAGCCGGGGGACACGGTGATCCTGATGCTGGAGCATCTGATGCTGCGCAACACCGGGGTGGATTATCTGGTGCTGTGGCAGGCCTGCGGCACCGACCCGGACGCCTGGGCCTGCGTGCCGCCTGACCTGTGGCTGGGGGCGGCGGCCAGTGCGGGGCGGTATCTGGCCCAGCGCTGGCCCACCGACTGGACCCCGCTGCAGGGGCTGCACTGGACAAGCTACGACTATCCCCCGGGCCAGACGCCCCACAGCGAGGATTTCGGGCCGTCGGGCAACGTGATCACCCCGCGCACCAACATTCTGGAACACAAATACAACACCCAGGATATGGTGTCACTCAGTGCCGACATTCTGGACAAAGACACCGTGAATGCCATCCGCACCTTTACAGACAAGATGGAGCGGCGGGGGGTGACGGTGCTGTTCAGCCATGCGCCCCTCAACGCCCTGTGCGTGACCAGCGATGCCGCCGAGAATGAAGCGTATGCCCGGGCGGTGCGGCAGGAACTGGGATTACCGGTGCTGGTGGATTATCCCGACGCCATCATGGACGGCGCGCTGTTTTATGACAGCAACAACCATCTGAACACCGAGGGCGCCGCCCTTTATACGCAAAAATTGATCGAAGGTCTTGCTCGGCAGGATATGGCCGGGTGAGGCGAAAAAAGCCCGTCTCTGCGCTGTTTGCGTTGAGGCGGGCCCTTTGCATTGGATGACATTGAAAATCGGGAAAGGGAAGCAAAAAACGGCAAGAACGCAATTTTTGCAATGTTTTTGAGGGCGCAGAAAAAGCCCGGAAAAGCAGGGGCATTCCGCTGAGCGGAACGCAAGGAAAAGCCAAAATTCAACATGCGGAACACAGTTCCGCTCAATGGAACCAGGGAGGCGCACAACCCGGAAATGTGGGTTGTCAACTGCGACAATGGTCAACCACATGCAGAAATGCTACACTGATATAGACAAAACAAGCGCGGCAGCAATGTGGCGCCGGAACATTTCGGGAGGTTCAATATGGCAAAAAATGCGATTGTGGGCCAGTCTGGCGGTCCTACTTCTGTGATCAACGCAAGCCTGGCGGGTGTGTTTGAAAGCTGCAAACGCCGTGGAGCGGAGAAGGTTTACGGCATGATGCACGGTGTGGCCGGTCTGCTGGAACGCCGGGTCTGCGTGCTGGACGACAAGCTGACCTGCGCCATGGACATCGAACTGCTCAAGCGCACCCCGTCCAGCTATCTGGGCAGCTGCCGCTACAAACTGCCCGACTGGCATGACCCGGAAGGGGAGGCCGTGTACAAGCAGCTGTTTGAGATTCTGAAGGAGCTGGACATCGGCTACTTCTTCTATATCGGCGGCAACGACAGCATGGACACCATCGGCAAGCTGGCGGACTACGGCTCCCACATCGGCAGCGAAATCCGGTTCATGGGTGTGCCCAAGACCATCGACAACGACCTGATGGTCACCGATCATACCCCCGGTTACGGCAGCGCCGCCAAGTACATCGGCGTGGTGATGAAGGAGATCATCCGGGATGCCACTGTCTACGGCACCAAGTACGTCACCATCGTGGAGATCATGGGCCGCAACGCCGGCTGGCTGACCGCCGCCGCTGCCCTGGCCCGGGCCGAGGACTGCGAGGGCGTGGACATGATCTGCCTGCCCGAAATTCCCTTCAACGTGGACCGCTTTGTGGAAAAGGTGGAGCGTATGCAGGCCAAAAAGCCCAGCATCGTCATTGCCGTGTCCGAAGGCGTCAAGTTGGAGGATGGCCGCTATGTCTGCGAGCTGGCCGACGACGTTCACGCGGTGGATGCCTTCGGTCACAAGGCCCTGACTGGTACCGCCCGTTTCCTGGCCAATACGGTGGCCCGCCGCCTGGACACCAAGACCCGCTGCATCGAGCTGTCCACCCTGCAGCGCTGCGCCGGTCACCTGACCAGCCGCACCGACATCACCGAAGCCTACCAGGTGGGCGGTGCCGCCGTCAAGGCTGCCTTTGAGGGCCATACCGGGGAGATGGTGGCCATCAAGCGCATCTCCAACGCACCCTACCAGGCCACCACCGAACTGCATCCCATCAGCGAGGTGGCCAACCTGGAAAAGAAGGTTCCGCTGGAATGGATCAACGCCGACCATACCGACATGATGCCGGAATTCATCTCCTACGCCATGCCGCTGATCCAGGCGGAGCTGACCCCCATCTACGTGGAGGGCCTGCCCCATCACATCTACCTGCCGGAATAATTTCCACCGGTTTTGCCGGTCTTTGTCCCGCCCGCGCCTGCTTGCGCCGGCGGGACCTTTTGTTTTGAATCAGATGCGAAAAAAATCCAAAAACCTGCTTGACAAACATCCGCCCATGCGCTATAATAACACATGTCGTTACGGATGATTAGCTCAGCTGGTTAGAGCGCTGCGTTCACATCGCAGAGGTCGAGGGTTCGAGTCCCCCATCCTCCACCAACGTTGCGCCCCGGTCGTTGACCGGGGCGTTTTTGTTTTTTCCTTTCAATAGCCTGCTGCGGAGCACTTGCTCTGCGGTGGGCTTTTTCTCTTTTTACAAAACGGAGGGTTTTGGCCGGCAAAGAAAAAGTTTTGTCAAAAACCGGGAAGCCGTGGTGTCCGTGGCGTAAAGCCGAGGTAAAAAATGGCAGGTAAGGGAAGGCTGCAAAAAGAAAAAATAACCGGACATCGAAAAAATCAGCCTTTTCAAATGTTTTCGGATATTTTACCCCAGCATGAACGACAGCATCCCACCCTTTGCGGTATTATATCCGACGGGCGCCAGAGAGTGCCCGTCATCAGTGATTGTTACCGGAGGAGGAAACGGGATCTTCTATGGCTGAAATCGTATTGAAAGATGTATGCAAGGTATTTGAGAAGGATCAATATGCGGTGAGCGATTTTTCGCTGCGCATCCGTGACGGCGAATTTGTGGTTTTTGTGGGGCCTTCGGGCTGCGGCAAGTCCACCACCCTGCGGATGATCGCCGGCCTGGAGGATATCTCCAAGGGCGAACTGTGGATCGGGGACGAGCTGTGCAACTACGCAGAACCCGGGGAACGGGACCTGTCCATGGTGTTCCAGAACTACGCCCTGTATCCCCAGATGTCGGTGTATGACAACATGGCTTTCTCCCTGTCGGTGCGCAAGGTCCCCAAAAAGGAAATCCGCCGCCGGGTGGAGGAAACCGCCGAAATGCTGGGCATCTCCAACCTGCTGAACCGCCGTCCGGCGGCCCTTTCCGGCGGCCAGAAACAGCGTGTGGCCATCGGCAGCGCCATCATGCGCAAGCCCAAAGCCTTCCTGATGGACGAACCCCTGTCCAATCTGGACGCCAAGCTGCGCACCCATATGCGGGTGGAACTGGCAGACCTGCACCACAAGCTGGGCATCACCACCATCTACGTCACCCACGACCAGACCGAGGCCATGACCCTGGCTGACCGCATTGTGGTTATGAAAGCCGGGTATATCCAGCAGGTGGCCACCCCCATCGACCTGTACAACCACCCTACCAACATGTTTGTGGCGGGCTTTATCGGTTCCCCGGCCATGAACTTCCTGCGGGGCAAGGTCAAGCGGGCAGGGAAGGGGGCGGCCTTCCTCACCGAGGGCGGCCAGATCTTCCCTTTGACCGAGGACCAGGCCCATGTGCTGTGGCCCCAGCACGACAACCGGGCCCTGGTGCTGGGCATCCGGCCGGAGGACCTGTACACCGCGCCTGTCCATGCGGGCAAGGTGTACGGTGAGATGAAAGGCAACGTCACCGCCTGCGAGGCCCTGGGCTCCGAAGCCATCGTGCACATTGAGAATGAGGACGGCGAGTTTGCCGCCCGGGTGGCGCCGGACCACGGTGCTCAGCCCGGCAAGGAAGCGGCTCTGTATCTGGACATGGCCAACGCCCACTTCTTTGACGGCGAAACCGAACAGAATCTTTTCTACCAGTGGAGGAACGAAGCATGAAAGCCTTTGTGGAAAAACTGAAGGGTTGCAGCCCCTATGCCTATCTGATCCCCTGCTTTGCCATCTTTGCCATGTTCCTGTTTTACCCCTTCGTCAAGACCATCTACCTCAGCATGTTCCTCACCGACAAGCTGGGCCGGGCCAAAATCTTTGTGGGGGCGCAGAACTACATCGACCTGCTCACCTCCGAAAGCTTTTACAACAGCATCCTCGTCACCCTGATCTTTGTGGTCATCGTGGTGTTCGGCAGTATGTTGCTGGGCCTGGTGGCAGCGGTGCTGTGCAGCAAGACCTTCCCGGGCATCCGGGCGTTCAGCACCTCCTACGCACTGCCCATGGCCATCGCCTCCAGCGGCGCGGCCATGATCTTCAAGGTGATCCTCAACCCCACCATCGGTCTGTTCAACAAGGTCACCGGTCTGGACATCAACTGGATCAGTGATCCCCGCTACGCCCTGATCTGCGTGGCCGTGCTCACCGCCTGGCTGAACAGCGGCATCAACTTCCTGTACTTCTCCGCCGGCCTGGGCAACATTGACGAGTCCATCTACGAGCGCGCCTCGGTGGACGGCGCCAGCGGCGTGCAGAAGTTCTTCCGCCTGACTTTGCCGGGTCTCAGCCCCATCATGTTCTACACTCTGGTGGTCAACATCATCCAGGCATTCCAGTCCTTCGGCCAGGTCAAGATCCTGACCCAGGGCGGCCCCGGCGAATCCACCAACCTGATCGTCTATTCCATCTACCGCGACGCCTTCTTCAACTACAAGTTCGGCAGCGCGGCGGCGCAGTCGGTGATTCTGTTCCTCATCATCATGGCGCTGACACTGGTCATGTTCAAGGTTGAAAAGAAGGGAGTCAAATACTGATGGAAAATACCGCTGTCCTCAAAACGCCCACGGGCACAACCCTCCATCGCGAAAATTACACCCAGGAGGAGCTGGCCGCCCTGCACCGCCGCATGGGTCTGGCGGCCCTGCGCCGCCGGCGCATCCGCACCGGGGTACTGATTGTGCTCAACGTGATCATGGCCCTGTTCATCCTCTTTCCGCTGCTGTACGCGGTCAGCGTCTCCCTGATGCCCGGGGATGAGCTCTTCACCATGGAGATGAACCTGCTGCCCAAACATCCGGATTTCGGCAACTACATCCGCGCCTGGACCCAGGTGCCGCTGCTGCGCTTCGTGCTCAACTCCTTTATCGTGGCGGGCTGCATCACCCTGGGCCAGATCCTGACCTGCTCCCTGGCGGCCTTTGCCTTCTCCTTCCTGAACTTCAAGGGCAAGAACCTGCTGTTCATGCTGGTCATGGCCACCATGATGGTTCCCGGCGAGGCCACCATCATTTCCAACTACCTCACCGTCAGTTCCCTGGGCATTCTGGACACCTACCTGGTGCTGATTCTGCCCTCCCTGACCTCCGCCATGGGTATCTTCCTGTTCCGGCAGTTCTATATGACCTTCCCCATGTCCCTGTATGAATCTGCCAAACTGGACGGCTGCGGCAACCTGCGGTTCATCGTCAGCATCCTGCTGCCCCTGACCAAGTCGGCCATCGGCGCCATGTCGGTGTACACCTTCATCAACGCCTGGAACATGTACATGTGGCCGCTGCTGGTCACCGGCTCCCAGGAAATGCGTACCGTCCAGATCGGCATCAGCATGCTGGACAATACCGACGCCCAGTCGGTCACCCTGATGATGGCCGGTGTGGTTTCGGTGATCATCCCCAGCATGGTCATCTTCATCGCCGGCCAGAAACAGCTCATCCGGGGCATGTTCTCCGGCGCGGTGAAAGGCTGAGTTTTGCTGTTGCGGCGGGACATCCCGCCTGACATAGATTTTGGTTGACAAATGTGATATTGTAGGAGTGTGTAAGTAGATGAAAGCCAAAAAGATTCTGGCCGGCCTGATGGCCGCCGCCCTTGTCGCCGTGCCCCTGGCGGGCTGCGGCTCCACCCAGACCGCTGCCGCCGTGAATACCGGCGACACCGCCGCCGATGCCGCCGCCAGCGAGGCGGAAGCTGCCTCCCAGCTGATCGGCGCCGATTTCAACACCCTGGACACCACCGGCACCACCATCACCTTCTGGCATTCCATGGGCGGCGTCAACGGCGAGGCCATGACCGCCCTGGTGGACAAGTTCAACCAGGAAAACCAGTACGGCATCACGGTGGAAGCGGTCTACCAGGGCAGCTACGATGACGCCATCAACAAGCTCAAGAGCGCCCAGATCGGCAACATGGGCGCCGACCTGGTCCAGATTTACGACATCGGCACCCGCTTCATGATCGACTCCGGCTGGGTTGTCCCCATGCAGCAGCTCATCGATGCCGCCGGGTATGATCTGTCCCAGATCGAGCCCAACATCGCGGCCTACTACACCACCGACGCGGGGCTGTACTCCATGCCGTTCAACTCTTCCACCCCGCTGCTGTACTACAACAAGGATATGTTTGATGCCGCCGGCATCACCGAAGTGCCCACCAGCCTGGAGGAAATCGCCGAGGTGGGCGACCAGCTGAAGGAGAAGGCCGGTACCCAGGAAGTGCTGGCCATGAGTGTGTACGGCTGGTGGTTTGAGCAGTTCCTGTGCAAGCAGGGCCTGGAGATGGTGGACAACGGCAACGGCCGTACCGCCCCCGCCACCAGCGTGGTCTTTGACCAGAACGGCGGCGCGCTGAACATCCTGAATGCCTGGAAGAAACTGTACGACGAAGGCTATGCCCCCAACGTGGGCCGCAGCGGCAGCGACACCGCCACCACCGACTTTACCTCCGGCAAGGCGGCCATGATGCTGGGGTCCACCGCCTCCCTGAAGCAGGTCCTGCAGGACACCGGCGATTCCTTTGAGGTGGGCACCGCCTACTTCCCGGCGGTTTCTTCCTCCGATGAAGGCGGCGTGTCCATCGGCGGCGGTTCTCTGTGGGCGCTGAACAACAACGACCCCGTCAAGCTGGCGGCCACCTGGCGCTTCATCGAATTCCTGATCTCGCCCGAATCCCAGGCTTACTGGAACGCCCAGACCGGCTACTTCCCGGTGACCACCGCCGCCGCGGAGGAGGACGTGTACAAGCAGAACATGGAACAGTATCCCCAGTTCCAGACGGCCATTGACCAGCTGCATTCTTCCGCCCCGCAGTACGCGGGCGCGCTGCTCAGCGTCTTCCCCGAATCCCGCCAGATCGTGGAAACCGAGATCGAGGAGATGCTCAACGGCAGCCAGACCCCCGAGGAAGCCGTCCAGTCCATCACCGAGCAGGTCAACGAGTCCATCGAAACCTACAACCTTATCAACGGATAATCTGTAAACAGGCACTGACCGGGAAAGGCGCGGGCTTTTCCCGGTTTTTGTGCAGGAAAGGATGATTTGGTATATGAAAAATGTAAAGGTATACGCCCACCGCGGCGCCAGCGCCTACGCCCCCGAAAACACCCTGCCCGCGTTCCAACTGGCCGAAGAGCAGGGCGCCGACGGCATTGAGCTGGACGTGCATCTGACCAAGGACGGGGAACTGGTGGTCATCCACGACGAAAAACTGGACCGCACCACCAACGGCATCGGCCTGGTACGGGACTATACCCTGGCCGAACTGAAGCAGTTCTGTGCCGACAACGGTATGCCCGGCTACGCCGACGTTCGCATCCCCACCCTGCGGGAGGTGCTGGAACAGGTCAGGCCCGGCAGGATGTTGGTGAACATCGAGCTCAAGACCGGCATTCTCTGGTATGAGGGCATCGAGAAAAAGACCCTGGACCTGGTGGCCGAACTGGGCATGCAGGATCGCATTATCTATTCTTCCTTCAACCATTACAGCATCGCCGAAGTGCGCCGCCTGGCCCCGGAAGCCCAGACCGCCTATCTGTTCGGGGACATTCCCTGCGATATCGAGCAATACGCCGCGCAACGGGGCGTGGGCGGGCTGCATCCCGGCCTGTACTGCGTCAAGATGGGAAATCTGCTCAAAACCTATCTGGACAGCGGCCTGGCTGTGCGGGTCTGGACGGTCAACGGGGCGGAGGACCTGCGCTGGCTGATGGAAGAGGGCGCCGATGTCATCACCAACGACCCCAAACTGGCGCTGACGGTGCGGGACGGCCTGGCGGAGTGATGCCCATGAAAAAACGCCTGTTTTTGCTGGACATTGACGGCACCATCTGCCGGGGCAATGCCCTGATTCCCGGGGCGGGAGAGTTCCTGCAGGCGGTGCGGCGCAGCGGGGGGCAGTTTGTCTTCATCACCAACAACGCTACCCGCAGCACGGCGGATTACATCCGATTTTTCCGCACCCTGGGGGTGGAAAGCGGCCCGGAAAACTATCTGACCGCCGCTTACGCCACCATCCGGTATATGCAGGAGCGTTACGCCGGGCAGCACATCTACATTCTGGCCACCGACTCCTTCACCGCGGAATGCCGCCAGAACGGCCTGCTGGTGACCACCGACGCCGCCGACCCGGCCATCACCTGCGTGCTGGTCTCCTATGATAACGCCCTGAATTATGACAAGATCAAGGACGTTTGCCTGCTGCTGACCACCCGGCAGGTGGATTACATCGCCACCAATCCCGACCTGGTCTGCCCGGTGGACTTCGGGTATCTGCCGGACTGCGGTGCCATCTGCAACATGATCGAAACCGCCACCCATCGCCGCCCCAGATTCTTGGGCAAGCCGGAACCCGCCATGGTACAGTATGCCCTGCAAAACGCCGGCTGCGCCCCGGAAAAAGCTCTGGTGGTGGGGGACCGCCTGTATACCGACATTGCCTGCGGACGGCGCGCCGGGGTGGAAACCGCCCTGGTGCTCAGCGGCGAAGCTACCCGGGCCGATGTGTATGACAGTGAGGAAAAACCGGACTACATTTTCCCCTCGGTGGCGGAATTGCGGCAGGAATTTCTGCCCGAACCCGCTGTGTCCTGTGTGCGGAACACCGCACCGGAAACATCCATGCGCGCCTGTGTATCGTAACCCATAAACGAACCACCCCGCTGCCGGATTTTTGAACTGCCCCAGAATTAGTAGACATGAATAAAAAGACCCTCGTGTAGTGGGGACCTTAACAGGACTGGCGAAGCGTAAGCGGAGCC
>NZ_JACJJP010000089.1 GCF_016900095.1 Gemmiger formicilis | reverse complement strand
GCTGTCGCGGATGACGTCCGCGCCCCAGCGCTTGGCCAGCTCCAGGGTCAGGGCTTCACACCCGGCCTCGCCGGGCAGGGTAAAGCCGCCTTTACGGGTTTCTTTCAACATAGTTTCATCCCCTATATCTTCTATTCAGATCAGCTCCCGAATAAAACGAGCCCGGAACCCTCCGGAGTTCCGGGCCCTGCATCGGGAACAAAAGCTTTCGTTTACAGAGCTCCGTCGCTGCGCACATTGTCGTAGTTCAGCACGCCGGCCAGGAAGGCCAGCGCCAGCCCCTGGCCCCAGCCCTGGATCCAGTCCCGGCTGATGCCCCGGTAGCCATCCCGGTCCTTCATGACCGCGGTGCCGCCGGACACGTTCATCACCCGGCCGTCCGGGCTGACGTTGGCCAGAATGCCCGGGATGGCCTTGTTGA
>NZ_JACJJP010000088.1 GCF_016900095.1 Gemmiger formicilis | reverse complement strand
CACATCAACGAAGCCCTGTCCGGCCTGCCGGTACACACCCGCTTTTTAAGCTTTGCGGACGTGAAGGCGGGCAAGCTGGATGGGGTGGATGTGGTCATCAACGCCGGCCGGGCGGGCACCGCCTGGAGCGGCGGGGACGCCTGGGCCGACACCGACCTGGTCGCCGCCCTGAACGCCTGGGTGGCCAAAGGCGGGGTGCTCATCGGGGTCAACGAACCCACTGCCCTGCCCGGCCGGGGAGATTTCTTCCGCATGGCCCGGGCCCTGGGCGTGGACGAGGACACCGGCGCCCGGGTCTGCCACGGCCGCTGGCCGGTGCAGGCTGACCCGGTGGACGGTCTGATCCCCGAGGGCGCCACCCTCTGCACCCGGGACCACCTCTACCTGACCGACAAGGACACCCGGGTCCTGGCGGAAAAGGACGGCTG
>NZ_JACJJP010000087.1 GCF_016900095.1 Gemmiger formicilis | reverse complement strand
CGCGTCGAGTTCTGTCATAAATTCGAGCGTTATCAAGGTGGAGGTGTGCGGCAGGTAGGTAACTTTCGCAAACAGAGCAAAGTCGTTCCCGCCCCACAGCGCGCGCCCTTCCTCGTACCTCTTTTCACTGATTTCAAAGGAATGCCGTTCGCCGGTCATATCTACGCCGCGCAGATAATAGTCGTCCGAACCATAGTCCCCGATTCCTCTCGAATATTCAAACTCCAGCCGCTCCAAATAGGCGGCTTCCGGGCGCTTGAGGTAGGGGATGTCCAAAACGAGCGGCCGGACAAGGAAGAATGCGGCGGCGAGGCAAAGCAGAATGCCTGCGGTTCTGCCAACCTTTTGCAGGAACGTTGTGTCCGGCTGAATCAGCAGTATGAATAAGACAAGGGCGATGATCACCGCCACCAGCCCCAAGCCGCCATAGACAATGACGGCTTGCATAAACCC
>NZ_JACJJP010000086.1 GCF_016900095.1 Gemmiger formicilis | reverse complement strand
GCGGACAAAGAAGGTGATGTCATGGATCGCAAGCACAACCCGGCCAACACCGCCCGGGCCCGTGAGCTGCGCCGCGACATGACCAAGGAGGAGCGGAAGCTCTGGTATGAGTTTCTCCGGCAATATCCTGTCCGGTTTGCCCGCCAGAAGGTGCTGGGGCGGTATATTGCAGATTTTTATTGTGCCCGGGCCAAACTGGTGATTGAACTGGACGGTTCGCAGCACTATATAGACGCCGGCCCGGACAAGGACCGGCAGCGCACCGAATACCTGGAGCAATACGGACTGCGGGTGGTGCGCATCCCCAACAATGCGGTGACCGGCAACTTTACCGGGGTCTGTGAATATATAGACCTTCTGGTAAAAGAGGCCGTCACCTCCCAGGGCTCCCCTGTGTAAGGGGAGCTGTCGCCGAAGGCGACTGAGGGGTTGGAAAGTTCCCGCCGCCGCCCGTTTTCGGGCAATGCGGAT
>NZ_JACJJP010000085.1 GCF_016900095.1 Gemmiger formicilis | reverse complement strand
TTATCACATAGCAAGTACAGATGCAAATATCATATCGTATTTGCGCCGAAGTACCGTCGCCAAATCATTTACAAAAAGATCAAAGCGGATGTAGGAAAAATACTGAGGGAATTAAGTGAACGGAAAGGCGTAAGGATCATAGAAGCGGAATGCTGCCCGGATCACATACACATGCTTGTGGAGATACCACCACATCTGAGTGTAGCAAGTTTCATGGGATACTTGAAAAGTAAAAGTAGCTTAATGATCTTCGATAAACATGCGAACCTAAAGTATAAATACGGAAATCGGCACTTCTGGTGCAGGGGGTATTACGTAGATACAGTAGGCAAGTATGAAGGGGCGATAAGGGACTATATCCGAAATCAGTTGCAAGATGATATAGCAAATGACCAGTTGAGCCTGAAAGAATTTGTAGATCCCTTCACAGGGGAGAACGCAAAGAAGGCATAAAAAATGCCCCCGAGTAGGGGGCGGCCCGTGGTAAAAGTGTGGTTGCCAGACTTTTCGGGGC
>NZ_JACJJP010000084.1 GCF_016900095.1 Gemmiger formicilis | reverse complement strand
TTGTCCAGACAATCACGATACAAAGGAGAAAACCCTAATGGCTCAAAAGAATCATACCACAAATCTGACCGAATTGCTACTGCAATGTGTAGCACAACCGGATCCCATGCTGAGTATGCTGGAATGGCTGTGTGCCCAGCTCATGGAGGCCGAAGTAAGCCAGCAGCTGGGAGCGGAGAAAAGCGAACGCGCCGAAAGCCGCAGCGGGTATCGCTGTGGCTACCGGCCTCGCAGACTAGATACCCGAATGGGCACCATGTATCTCATGGTGCCGAAGGTACGTCAGGGCGGTTACATACCGTTCTTTGTTACGGAGCGCAAACGCAGTGAAGCGGCACTGATCCAAGTGGTGCAGGAGGCCTTTGTACAGGGCGTATCCACTCGTAAGATGGAAAAACTGGCCAAGAGCCTGGGAATTGAAAGCCTGTCCCGCAGTCAGGTCAGTGAGATGACAAAAGGCTTGAACGAGCAGGTAAATGCTTTCCGCAGCCGCTCTCTTTCCCAAAGCAGTTATCCCATTTTG
>NZ_JACJJP010000083.1 GCF_016900095.1 Gemmiger formicilis | reverse complement strand
CATCGGCTTCGACGGCATCATCAAGTGTGTCTTTTCCGGCTACGAAGCCCGGATGTGCGCCGGGGTGCCCGCCAAAGTCCATGAGCTGCGGCTGCACCCCTACCTGTTCCCGGTGGGGCTGGGTGGCGCGCCCACCTTTGCCCCGGGGGGCAATCCCACCCGGGACGCCAAGGAATACTGGAACCATGTGCGCCGGGCGCTGCTGCGGGCCAAGATCGACCGCATCGGCCTGGGCGGATACCTGCACCTGCTGGAGGATTTCCCGGATTTTGTGCAGTACATCGCCGATCTGGCCGACGAGTTCCGGGAGGTGCGGGACCTGCACACCGAAGGGGAGGTATACACCCTGCCCCTGACGGTGGCGGTGCTGCACAGTTGGGGCAGCCTGCGCCCCTGGACCTTGTCCGGTCACTTCCATGAAACCTACATGCACGATCTGATTCACATCAACGAAGCCCTGTCCGGCCTGCCGGTACACACCCGCTTTTTAAGCTTTGCGGACGTGAAGGCGGGCAAGCTGGATGGGGTG
>NZ_JACJJP010000082.1 GCF_016900095.1 Gemmiger formicilis | reverse complement strand
AGGGCTCCTGTAAAATGAAAGTTGTCCAGACAATCACGATACAAAGGAGAAAACCCTAATGGCTCAAAAGAATCATACCACAAATCTAACCGAATTGCTACTGCAATGTGTAGCACAACCGGATCCCATGCTGAGTATGCTGGAATGGTTGTGTGCCCAGCTCATGGAGGCCGAAGTAAGCCGGCAGCTGGGAGCGGAGAAAAACGAACGCGCCGAAAGCCGCAGCGGGTATCGCTGTGGCTACCGGCCTCGCAGACTGGATACCCGAATGGGCACCATGTATCTCATGGTGCCGAAGGTACGTCAGGGCGGTTACATACCGTTCTTTGTTACGGAGCGAAAACGCAGTGAAGCGGCACTGATCCAAGTGGTGCAGGAGACCTTTGTACAGGGCGTATCCACTCGTAAGATGGAAAAACTGGCCAAGAGCCTGGGAATTGAAAGCCTGTCCCGCAGCCAGGTCAGTGAGATGACAAAAGGCTTGAACGAGCAGGTAAATGCTTTCCGCAGCCGCTCTCTTTCCCAAAGCAGTTATCCCATTTTG
>NZ_JACJJP010000081.1 GCF_016900095.1 Gemmiger formicilis | reverse complement strand
ACCAGTCTGGTGTAGGCATCTGCACTGGGAAATATTCCTACCACACTGGAACGGCGACGGATCTCCCGATTCAGCCGTTCCAACACGTTGGTAGAAGAAATCTTTCTTGCATCCAACTGTGGAAAAGCATAGAACGACAAAGAGTCCTCCAAACCGTCTTCCAGGCAGCAAATGGCTTTGGGAAAACGGTGCTCGTACTGCCTGCAGATTTCTTCAGCCAGTTTGCGAGCTTGTTCTCTGGTGGGAGCCAGCCAGATAGTCTTGAGATTCTGAGCAAAGGCATCTTTGTCCTTGTGAGGA
Organism: Gemmiger formicilis; assembly: GCF_016900095.1. Classification (GTDB taxonomy): domain Bacteria; phylum Bacillota; class Clostridia; order Oscillospirales; family Ruminococcaceae; genus Gemmiger; species Gemmiger formicilis_A. Next base: position 317 of record NZ_JACJJP010000081.1, on the reverse strand, counting down.
ATATGCGCCAGAATATTACGCATGAAATGAACCTTGCACCGTTGCCAGCTTGCTCCTGGGAAGCCTTTACGGATAGCGGCAACAAGTCCGGCGTGTGCATCTGAAACAACCAGTCGGGGCGTACAAAGTCCTCGTTCCTGCAATCCTCGAAAAAGCTGAAGATACACTTCTTCCGACTCTTCCAACATGGGCTCTATCGCCAGAATGTCTCGCTGGCCATGCTCATCCACACCACAGACCACCAGTATCGCCATACTTACAATTCTGCCGTCTATACGAACTTTTTCGTACAGAGCATCCACCCACAAAATGGGATA
>NZ_JACJJP010000080.1 GCF_016900095.1 Gemmiger formicilis | reverse complement strand
GGCTTTACCCTGCCCGGCGAGGCCGGGTGTGAAGCCCTGACCCTGGAGCTGGCCAAGCGCTGGGGCGCGGACGTCATCCGCGACAGCGACGGCACCGAGCTTTCGCCGGAAATTCTGGAGGCGGGGTACGACATCTACTCCACCATCTGCATCATCCGGGACCACAACGACTGGGCCCGGCAGCATCCCGAATGCCTGCAGCAGACCTTTCTGTCCACCCGGCCGCAGCTGGCCGGGGAGGGCCCGCTGTCGGTTCCCCTGATGGAAGATTTCTTTGCCGAGCAGTTCCGGGTCAACGACGGGGAAACGGCCCGCCGCTACTGGCAGGTGTGGGACCGCACGGCCGATGCCCTTCTGCCCGCCGACGCCTGGTGCTGGCAGCCCGAGACCGGCTGCGTCACCATCGAACGCCCGGTTCCGTTCCATCAGTACACCGTCAGTTTTCTGGCTTACCGTATCTGGGAAGAAATTTCCATGTACAACCACGTGACCAACAACTGGAACAAGGAACACCTGATGCCGGTGGACCCCCGCCGCCCCGAAGCCCGGGCCTATCTCACCGGCTGGCTGCGCCGCTGGTGCGAGGAACACCCCCACACCAACGTGGTGCGGTTCACCAGCCTGTTCTACAA
>NZ_JACJJP010000007.1 GCF_016900095.1 Gemmiger formicilis | reverse complement strand
GCACAGGAGGTTCTTTCTCTTCACTAAAGTATTTTTTATCCACCCCCAGTTGAACTGGGGGATTTTATCATGCCTATTCGGCGCCATTGATACTGCCCGGCACCCGGACATCCGCCGGTGCCGGGCAGTTCCTGTTAGAGAGGAGTCTGAACAGAATGCAGACACTGCAGCAAGTGATGAACGGCGGCGCTCCCAACGCGCTGGCTCCGTTTTTGTGGCTGCACGGGGAGGATGAATCCACCCTGCGCGCCGAGGTGGAACGCATCGCCGCCTGCGGCATCGGGGCCATCTGCGCCGAAACCCGCCCCCACAAGGATTTCAACGGTCCCGGCTGGTTCCGGGACCTGGGCATTCTGCTGGACGAGTGCAAGCGCCGGGGCATGGAACTGTGGGTGCTGGACGACAGCCATTTCCCCACCGGATACGCCGACGGCGCGGTGAAGAAGAACCATCCCGAGCTGTGCAAGAAATTCCTGTGCTGCAAAACCCTGGATTTTGTGGGCCCCCAGCCCCACAGCGGTGCTGAAATACGCCCTGCGCAGCCCCGCCGACACCATCCTGGGGGTGTATCTCTGCCGCAAAACCGCCTTTGAGGTGCTGGACCCCACCGACGTGCGGGACCTGACCGACCGGGTGGAGTGGGTGGACGACTACAACACCGGCAAACCCACCTGCGACTGGACCGGCAAACCCATTCCCGGCGCGCCCGCCCAGGGTCCCCGCCCCATCGTGCGGTTCGATCTGCCCGAGGGAGACTGGAGCCTGAACATCCTTACCGTCAGCTACAAGGGCGGCGAAAAGCAGACCGAAGGCTACCTCAACCCCCTGGACCCCAAAGCCACCCAGATTCTGCTGGACACGGTGTACCAGCCCATCTACGAGCATTTCGGGGCGGAGTTCGGCAAGACCTTGCGGGGATTTTTCTCCGACGAGCCCCGCTTCGGCAACATTCACGGGGCGGAAGGGGCCTCCATCGGCCGCAACAGCGACATGGTCCTGCCCTGGCGGGACGATCTGGACGCCCTGCTGGCCGAACAGCTGAAGGGCACCGTGCTGGAAGGCCGGGAACTGCGCCCCCTGTTGCCCCTGCTCTTTGTGAACGGCACCGAGGGCGAGGGCGACACCGCCGCCCATGTGCTGCGCTGTGCCTACATGGACCTGGTCAGCCGGCTGTACAGCGAAAACTTTGACGGTGTGCTGGCCCGCTGGTGCCACGACCACGGATGTGAACACATCGGCCACACCATCGAGGACAACAACGCCCACGCCCGCCTGGGCTACGGCGCCGGGCACTTCTTCCGGGCCATGGCCCACCAGGACATGGCAGGCATCGACGTGGTCATCCAGCAGCTGACCCCCGGCCAGGACAAGGGCCTGTTCAAGGGGATGCACAGCCCCGGATGGGACGGCGAGTTCTTCACCTACGTGCTGGGCAAGCTGGGCGGCAGTCTGGCCCACCTGAACCCCGCCGCCAAGGGCCGGTGCATGTGCGAGCTGTTCGGCGCCTACAGCTGGGCCGAGGGCAACCGGCTGGGCAAGTGGCTGGCCGACTACATGCTGGTGCGGGGGGTCAACTACTTTGTGCCCCACGCTTTTGACCCGGCGCCCTTCCCTGACGCCGACTGCCCGCCCCACTTCTACGCCCACGGCCACAATCCCCAGTATCCGGAGTTCGGCCTGCTCATGGGCTATATGAATCGGATGGCCGCCCTGCTGGCCGGCAAACATGTGGCCCCCGCGGCGGTGCTCTACCACGCCGAAGCCGAGTGGAGCGGCGACTATATGTTCACCCAGAAACCCGCGGCCCAGCTGGCCCGGCACTGCATCGACTACGACATTGTGCCCGCCGACTACCTGACCGGGGCCGACCTGGTCGAGGGACAGCTGCGGGTGAACGGCGAGGACTTCCGCACCCTGGTCATCCCTTACGCCCAGGCCCTGCCCGCCGCCCTGCTGCACAAGATTGCTGCCTGGACCGCCGCCGGTCTGCCGGTGTGGTTTTTGGACGGCCTGCCGGTGCGCACCTGCGAGGGCACGCCTTTGCCTGACCTGTCCGGCGCCAACGTGGTGGCGCTGGCCGACCTGGCCGATGCCCTGGCGGAGGCAGGCATCCCCGAACTGCGCCTCACCGCCCCCGCCCCCTATCTGCGGTACTACCATGCCCGTCAGGCGGACGGCGACGTCTACTTCTTTGTGAATGAGGGCACCACCCCGATGCACACTGCCGTGGAGGGGGCCCGCCCCGGCCAGGCCGTGGTGTACGACGCCTTCACCAATACCCTGGCGGCGGAGGAACGCCCCTTCACCCTGGACCTGCCCGCCTTCGGGGTCAAGTGCGTGCTGGTGCCCGACCTTCCCGTGGACGCTCCCGCTGCGCTCTCCTTTATCGGTGCCCGGCAGCTGGCGCTTTTCCCCGCCGAGGTGCGGTTTGCGGACGCTGAGACCGGCAGCACCCAGTATGGCGCGCCGGTGGCCCTGGACGGCTGGCAGCCTGTGGACACCCTGCCCGGCATGGCCGCCTTTGCGGGACGGATTCGTTACCGTCTGACCGTCACCCTGGACGAGGCCCAGGCCGCCGTCCCCGCCCGCCTGGTGCTTACCGGCGTGCAGGAAGGCGCCGCCGTCACGGTGAACGGCCAGGACTGCGGCACCCGCATCGGCGCCCCCTATGTATACCCGGTGACCGGTGCCCTGCACCCCGGGGAAAACGAGATCCAGCTGGAGGTCAACACCACCCTGGGACGGCGGATGAACGACTTCCTGACCCAGTTCCTGCCCATGGAGCCACTGGGCATCACCGGCGGGGCCGTGCTGGAACTGGCCCAACCGTAACACTCTCATTTCCGGAAAGGAGCACACTCCCATGAAAAACGCATTTCCGCAGAACTTCCTTTGGGGCGGCGCCACCGCCGCCAACCAGTGCGAGGGCGCCTGGCAGGAGGGCGGCAAAGGGCTTGGCACCAACGATGTCATCCCCGCCGGCAAGGACCGGTTCCCGGTGGCCACCGGCCACATGACCATGCTGGCCCCCGACGCCGATCACGTCTACCCCGCCCATGAGGCTATCGACTTCTACCACCATTACAAGGAAGACATCGCCCTGATGGCCGAGATGGGATTCAAGTGCTTCCGCATGTCCATCTCCTGGACCCGCATCTTTCCCAACGGAGACGACGAGCAGCCCAACGAGGAAGGTCTGGCCTTCTATGACGCGGTGTTCGACGAGTGCGCCCGCTACGGCATCGAACCGCTGGTGTCCATCGTCCATTTCGACGCCCCGGTGCATCTGATCCAGACCATCGGCAGCTGGAAGAGCCGCAGGATGATCGACTATTTCCTGCGGTACTGCAAGGTTCTGTTTGCCCGGTACGGCAAGAAGGTGAAATACTGGCTGACCATCAACGAGATCAACATGCTGCTGGCCATGCCCTTCACGGCGGCGGGCATCCGGTTTGAGCCCGGGGAGGATGAACAGAAGGTCAAGTACCAGGCCGCCCACCACGAGCTGGTGGCCAGCGCCCTGGCGGTGAAGCTGGGCCACGAGATGATGCCCGGGGCCATGATCGGCTGCATGCTGGCCGGGGGCAACTACTACCCCTACACCTGCGCGCCGGAGGACGTGTGGGAGAGTATGCGCCGGGACCGGGACAACTACTTCTTCATCGACGTGCAGAGCCGGGGCGCCTACCCGGAATATGCCCTGCGCCGGATGGAGCGGGAGGGCGTGATGCCGGTGATGGAGCCGGGCGACGCCGAGATCCTGCGGGAAAACACGGTGGATTACATCACCTTCAGCTACTATTCCAGCCGCTGCGCCAGCACCGACCCCGAGGTGACCGGCAAGCAGACCGCCGGCAACGTGTTTGCCAGCGTGAAGAACCCCTACCTGAAAGCCAGCGAGTGGGGCTGGCAGATTGATCCCCTGGGGCTGCGCATCACCCTGAACGCCCTGTATGACCGCTACCAGAAGCCCCTGTTCATTGTGGAGAACGGCCTGGGCGCCAAGGACACGGTGGAAGCGGACGGGTCCATTCACGACCCCTACCGCATCGACTACATGCGGGCCCACATCCGGGCCATGGCCGACGCAGTGGCCCTGGACGGCGTGCCCCTGATGGGGTATCTGGCCTGGGGCTGCATCGATCTGGTCAGCGCTTCCACCGGCGAGATGGCCAAGCGCTACGGCATGATCTATGTGGACAAGCAGGACGACGGCACCGGCACCCTGGCCCGCAGCCGCAAGGATTCCTTCTACTGGTACAAAAAAGTCATCGCCTCCAACGGCGACGATCTGGACTGATTTTTCCCCTTGACGGTCCCCACCCGCCGCGCTACAATGAACCCATTCCCGTTGTTTGTATCCGGGTTCAAGGGAGGGAAACCTATGATCGTCTATTTCACCGGCACCGGCAACAGCCGGTATTGTGCCGAATTTCTGGCCGACCGTCTGGATGACGTGTGCACCGACGCTTTCGGCTATATCCGCGACGGCATCGCCGCCGACCTGCATTCCCAAAAACCGTGGGTCTTTGTGTGCCCCACCTACTCCTGGCAGATTCCCCGGGTGTTCGCCCAGTTTATCCGCAGCGGAAAATTCACCGGCAATCCCGACGCCTATTTTGTCATGACCTGCGGCAGTGAGGTGGGCAACCCGGAACCCAACAATCGGGCGGTGTGCGGTACGGCAGGGCTGGAATACCGGGGCACGGCGCCGGTGGTCATGCCGGAAAACTACATTGCCATGTTCAGCGCTCCCGGGCCGGAGGAAGCCCGGCGCATCGTGGAGGCGGCCTCCCTCACCCTGGAAAAAATTGCCGAGACCTTACGCGGCGGCAAGGACCTGCCCCCCCTGCCGGTACACATGCTGGACAAGCTGAAATCCGGCCCCGTCAACGCCGGATTCTACCGGTTCTACGTCAAGGCCAAGCCCTTTACAGTGTCGGATGCCTGCGTGTCCTGTGGCCGATGCGAGGAAGCCTGTCCCCTGGGCAACATCCTGCTGCGGGACGGCCTGCCGGAATGGGGCGATTGCTGCACCCACTGCATGGCCTGCATCTGCGGGTGCCCGGTGCGCGCCATCGAGTACGGCCGCACCAGCAAGGGCAAAACCCGGTACCAGTGCCCGCCCTACAAAGCAAAGTAAAGCAAAACCCCGGAGCCGTGCAGGCTCCGGGATTTTTTTATGTGTGGGCGGTGCGCTTGCGGTAAACCCAATAGCCCACCGCGGCGGTAACCACCTCGGTGACCCAGAAGGCGTGCCACACGCCGTTGGCCTGCCAGAACAGGCTGAGCACAAAGGCGGTGGGGATAATGAACACCGCATACCGCAGCAGCGAGATGATGAGGGAGGCCCCGCCCATACCCAGGCCTTCCAGGGCACCGGAGGAGATGACCGACACCGAGGAGATGAGAAATCCCACGCTGATGATGCGCAGGGCGGCGGCCCCGGCGGCCACGGTTTCGGGATTCTGGGAAAACAGGCCGATGAGCTGCCCCGGAACGGCCTGGCAGAGCACGGTGCCCACCGCCATGATGGCGGCCGCCAGCCCCAGTGCCACCCGGTAGATTTTCTGCACACGGGCGTGTTCCCCGGCGCCGTAATTGTAGCCGATGATGGGCCGCATGCCCTGCACAATGCCGTTGGCGGGCAGATACAGGAAGGTCTGCAGCTTGTAGTACACCCCCAGCACCAGCACGTAGATCTGGGAGTAGGTGGCCAGAATCACATTGAGGGCGGAGATCAGCAGGGAGGGCAGGGCCAGGTTCAGGGAAGCGGGCACACCCACGGCGTACAGCCGGCCCAGAATGCGTCGGTTGGGGCGCAGATACCCTCGGCCGATGCGGATGTTCAGCGGGCGCAGGGTGTAGAAGATCAGGTACAGCAGCAGATTCACCGCCTGACCAATGCCGGTGGCCAGGGCGGCCCCCTCAATGCCCATGCGAGGGAAAGGGCCCAGACCGAAGATCAGAACGGGGTCCAGCAGGATGTTGGTCACACAGCCGCAGAGCATGCTGACCATGGACAATACCATCTGCCCCGCCGCCTGGTAGATTTTTTCAAAGGCCATGCCAAGGGCGTTGATCACCGAGAAAAGGAAGGCGATGCGGGCATACCGCACCCCCATATCGATCACCGCGGCGTCGGTGGTAAAGCACCGCAGAAACGCCGGCATCAGGGCGATGCACCCCACCGTGAGCACCAGGCCGTGCAGGGCGTTGCAGACCACGCCTTGTGTGGCGGCCTGGTTGGCGCGGCAGTTTTCCCCCGCGCCCAGGTAGTAGGAGATGACCGCGTTGATGCCGATGGCAAATCCGATGGCCACGGCGCTGATGAGGTTCTGTACCGGGAAGACCAGGGACAGAGCCGTCATGGCCTGCTCACTGATGCGGGCCACAAAATAGCTGTCCACGATGTTGTACAGCGACGACACCAGCATGGACAGCACCATAGGCAGAGACATGGACAACACCAGGGGCAGGACGGGTTTTTGCTTCATGAATGTTTGTTCCATAAGGGATGGGTTCCTCTTTCTTTTGCTCGGGCGTCACACACAAAAAAGCCACACGCACCGCCCTTTTCAGGGCCGGTTCGTGTGGCGAAAAGTAACGCGTATTTACCTAAAGTCCACAGCCGTCCCGTTGGGGGACGGTTTAACGGTTTATTATAATACCCCGTGCCGGGACAAATGTCAAGGGCTGCGACGCCGGAAAATCCTGCCGCATCTCAGTTTTTGATGTCCTCATAGAAGCTGAACCCGTTTTTGCCGTTTCGCTTGCTGTGGTACATGGCGGTGTCCGCCCGGTTCAGGGATCGGGCATAGTCAAAGTGTTCGCTGGTGACGCAGGTCAGCCCCATGCTGCAGGTCAGCACGTTGCCGGAATGGATGCGCAGCTGTTCCAGGAACTGGGTCAGGCGCTGTTCCAGGCTTTCCCGGGGGATGCTGCCCCGGATGTAGACCAGGAATTCGTCCCCGCCCATACGGCCGATCACGTCCCCCTTGCGGAAGGTCTGCAGCAGCTGCTGGGAGACGGTCTTGAGCATGGCGTCCCCCTCGATATGGCCGTGCAGGTCGTTGATCTGCTTGAAGTTGTCCACGTCCAGAAGCAACAGATACCCACAGGGGCTGGCGGTGGACTCGATGATGCTGCGGGTCATCTCCCGTTCAAAAGCGGTGCGGTTGTAGATATCGGTGAGGGGATCCCGGTTGGCCGCATCCAGCTGGGCCAGCTCCCGCTCCTTCTCGGCGTTCACATCCTTGAGGTACAGAAGGGCGTACACGCTGCCGGAAAGCTGTTCCCGGAACAGGTAGACGGTCAGCTCCACCCAGTGCCGCTCGTTGCCGATGTTGCGCCGGTAGTAGAACCGGTGGCTGAGATTGCCCTCGGCAAACATCTGTTCCCGGGCGGCGGCATCGGTGTAGCTTTGCAGCACCTTCACTTCCTCGCCGGTCAGGCACTGTTCCAGCGCTTCGGTCAGCGCCCGGAAGAAATGGCGGCCGGTGTTGCGGTAGTCCTTCTCATAGCAATGCCAGACGCCGCCCGCCGTCTGCAGTTCGTCCCGGTCCATGTCCACCTCGGCATAGGCGATGGCCTCGGACAGCAGCACCTGATAAAACCGCCGCATACGCATGGACTCCACATCCTGGGTATGCTGGGCGCCCATGGGCTCCACCAATACCAGGATGGTGTCCAGGTCCTGCAGTTTCTGGCTCAGATGCTGCAGGGTCAGGCGGAACCACTCATATTCCCCGTTTTTGGACCGCAGCTGCAACTGCAGCTGGCCCAGCTCATCCCGCATGCGCAGGCGGGAGAAGGCTTCCCGGAAGGCCGCGGCAAAGGCCGGGTGCACCAGCCCGCTTTCAATCCAGCTTTCGGGGAAGTTCTGCTCCTGCTGGTCCTCTCCCTGCAGCAGGAACCGCCGGGTGTGGAAGTAGACGGACCCGTTGAGTTCGTTGTACTCAAAGATATCCCGGTCGCAGGCTGCCGGAATGTAGGGCTGCATCTCCACGTCGTCCACCAGGCGGTGGTACCCTTTCAGGCAGATGCGGCCACCCTCATCGGCGGTGCGTACCCCGGTGCAGCGCACCATCACGTCTCCCCGCAGAGGATGTTTCCAGGTATATTCCATCTGGACCACCTTGCCGGAATCGATCATGCTCTGCATCGCCCGGTCCACATACTCGTAGTAGCCGGGGTTGATGCGGGAATACCAGAACTGGTAATACTCGGTTTCGTCCATGGTGTGGTCCACGCCCATGGCCGTGTTCATGGTGTCGTCCCCCAGCATACTCCGCCGGGCGGAGTGGGGGTCCTGGTAGATGGTCCACAGCCCCAGGCCCAGGCGGTCGATGATTTCCTGGCCATCATACTGCAAAAGCTGCTTGTACCGGCACTCGCTGCGCTCCTGGTGCAGGCGGGTGATCAGGAAATGGGCCAGAACCCGGATCTGGGAGTCGTCCCGGATGGAGTTCCGGGGGTTGTCCACCCCGATGAACCCGATGGTCCTGCCGCCATCCCGCAGGGGTACGGCGATGAGGCGGGTGATCTTCTGGGCGTTGAGCACCTCCCATTCCTCGGGGTTCTGGTCGCGCACCACATCCATGTTCAGGATATAGATGGTGCGGTCGCGGTCAAACTGCTGCATCCAGCGGTCCAAAGCCACCGGCGGCACCTGCTGCAAGTTGCCGTGCTGGGCTTCCACCCCGTCAGCACACCATTCAAAGGTATTGTCCCAGAATCCGGTCTGGCCGTGGGTGGGTTCAAACAGATAGGCGCGGTCGGCCTGGTAGTACTGCCCCACCGAGGCCAGTACCTTGTCCACGGCTTCGTCGTACCGGCTCTCCCCCGAAAGAATGGCGGTGTTTTCCACAATCTTCTGGGCAAAGGCCAGGCGTTCGCCGGTGTCCCGGCTGACATTTTCGTGCTTGGTGATGTCCGAGGCCACCTCCAGGCGCACCGGACGGCCCCGGTACTGGATCAGCTTGTCCCGCAGAAGGAAATGGCGGCCGCAATATTCGTTGTAGTGGTCCCAGACATAAAATCCGTCCTGCCGCAGCTGGCTGTTGGTGCAGTTGGGACAGGGGGTATCCCGCCCCTGCAACACCCGGTAGCATTTGCGGCCCTGGTAATCCCGCACCCCGAACAGGCTTTGCCCCGCCGGGTTCAGGTAATACAGCTCGCAGGTTTCGGGGTCGCTGATGTAATAGATGTTGCTTTCGGAATTGAGGATTTTCAGCGCCAGATCGCTTTCGGCACAGGGCGGTTCCGGCGGATGGACCGCGGCGCGGCGGGCATTCAGGGCCGCGGCCCGGTCCTTCCATTCCCGGTAGAGCGGGCTGTCCTGGTCCAGGAATCGGGCTTCCAGCTCCGCCGGTTCGCAGGGACGGGCGATCAGATACCCCTGCAGCAGCATGGGACGCAGTTCCTGCAATACCTGCAGTTCCTCCTCGCTCTCCACCCCTTCGCAGCAGACCCGGATGCGGCTGCTGTCCGCCAGCTGGATCATGTTGCTCAGCAGACGATAGTTGTAGGCGCTGCGATGGATGTTGTTGACGAACATGCCGTCAATCTTGATTTCGTCCACTTCCAGGTCTTTCAGCCGGCTCAGCCCGGAATAGCCGGTGCCGAAATCATCCACCGAAATTTCGATGCCGCTGAGTTTCCAGCGGCGGAAAATCTCGTTGATGCGGGCGTACTCCACCAGTTCCAGGCTCTCGGTCACTTCCAGGGTCAGGGCATTGCCGGGCAGGCCGCTTTCCTCCAGGGCATTCAGCACGTCCCGGGCAATGTTTTCCTGATAAAGCTGGGCGAAGGAGAGGTTGACGCTCATGCGGAAATCCGGCACCCGCTGCCGCCAGATCCGGCACTGGGCCAGCGCCTTGCGCAGGGTCCACAGCCCCACCTTGCCGATCAGCCCGGTCTGCTCCAGCAGAGGGATGAAATCCGTGGGGGAAACCGCCCCCCGCTGCCGGGACTGATAGCGCAGCAAAGCCTCGGCGCCGTACAGACGGAAGCTGTTGGTGAGCACCTGGGGCTGGTAAACCAGAGAGAATCCGCGGAAGTTGTCCTCCACGCTGTGGGTGAGCTCATCCTTGAGCTCCAGCACGCTGAGTTCCTTCTCGTAGTCCTCGGCGGAGAAGAAGACGATCTTGTCCCGGCCCTGCCGCTTGGCCGCTGCCAGCGCCACCTCGGCATACTGGTACAGGGTTTCGGCATCGGGGATCTTATAGGTCAGCAGGGGCACACACCCCGCCGAAAGGGTACAATAGTCGGCCATGCGCTTCTGCACATACCGGAATACCTGGGTGGCCCGCTCCTGGTCGGTGTCTGGCAAAACGGCCGCATAGCAATCGCCCACCGTGTGGTAGACCCGCTGGCGGCCGTAGACGGCCTCCTCAAAGGCGGCGTGAAGGCGCACCAGAAGGGTATCGCCGTAGCGGCGCCCATGCTTCAGGTTGATGGAACGCAGGTTGTCCACCCCAATGACCAGCAGGCTCGCCGGGGTCTTTTCCGCCAGATAGATTTCGGCGTCCTGCTTCAGGCGGTCCAGGTCGAACACGTCCGGACGGGAAACCTCCTCGGTTTCGCAGGCGGCAATGCGGCCGATCATCCACACGGGCCGGCCGTCCTCCTCCAGCTGGGCCTTGCCGCAGCTGGTGACCCAGATGTAATCCCCCGTATGGGTGCGCAGACGGTACCGGCCCTCATAGCGCACAGCCTCGCCCCGGCACAGGCGGCGGAACTGCATATCCACAATGGGGCGGTCCTGGGGGTGCACAATCTCGTACAACTGCCGCGGAGTGACGGTGTTGTCCTCCCCCCGCGGCAGGGCAAACCGGTCCCACATGTTTTGGGAAAAAACAGCGGACCGGTTTGCAAATTCATAGTAAAAATAGTATTCGTGGGAGCTTTCTCCCAAAAAATCCATAGCGTCCCGCGCGCCGCGAGACAATTGCTGCAGATCAAAGGCCATGATCTTCCCCCGACACCATTTTTGTATATTTTTATAAAAGGCCGCACCTATGTACGGTTCCTGTCCCATTATAACAAAGGCCGCCGGGGTTCGCAACCGGCGAAGGGTCTATCCTGAACAGGGCGGGACTGGTATAATAAGGAAAAAGCCGAAAGGAGGGGGCACCCATGCCACGGTTTTACCGCATCAGCGAACTGGCGCGCCTGTACGGCGTGAGCCCGGACCTGCTGCGCTATTACGAGGAGCAGCAGCTGCTGTGCCCCAAGCGCAGCGAAAACGGCTATCGCGCCTACAGCATTGAGGACGTGTGGCGGCTGAACGTGATCCGGGACCTGCGCACCCTGGACGTGCCGGTTCCCACCATCCGGGCCTATCTGCAGGACCACAGCGCCGCCACCACCCGCCAGCTGCTGGAGGACGAACTGGACCTGCTGGACAGCCGGATTGCCCGGCTCCAGGCCCTGCGCCGCACGGTACGCCAGCGGATGGACAGCTGTGAACGGGCGTACAGTCTGCCCCTGGGGGAGTGCTTTGCCCAGAAATTTCCCGCCAGGCGGTGCCATGCCCTGCACCAGCCCTACCACACCGACGCCGAGATGGACCCTCTGATCCAGCAGCTGCGCAGCTTTGACCCCGACCACCTGTATGTGTGGGGCAACGACGGCATCGGGTCCTATCTGGACCTGGACGCCGCCGGGCAGGGGGACTGTCAGCGGTACACCGGGGTGTTCATCCTGCATCCTAGGGGCGAAAGTTCCCTGCCCCGGGGGTTGTATCTCTGCCTGGCCTACCGGGGCCCCAACAGCCGGAATGCCGAGCTGGTGCCCCGTCTGCTGGCCGAAGCCGCCCGCCGGGGATACGAGCCCCAGGGGCCGCTGCTGGAATTTCTGTTGGCGGACATCCACATTTCGGGGGATGACGCCGACCACGTGACCGAACTGCAGCTGCGGGTGCGCCCGGCCAAAGACATGACATGAAACAGGCCGTTCCCCTTGCCGGGGAACGGCCTGTTTTACGGGAATCGGGACCCGTTTTCTCAGTTGTTGGTGTATTCGTCCGCCAGGGCCGCCAGAATGCGGGGGCTGGTCTCCCGGGTATCGGTCATGCGGATGGCGTTGCGCAGGGGCAGCACCGCACGGGGAGAGACGGACAGCTCATCGATGCCGATGGCCAGGAAGGTCTCGGTCAGGGTCAGGTCGGCGCCCAGCTCACCGCAGATGCCGGTCCAGATGCCGTTCTTGTGGGCGTTGTCGGCCACCATCTTCAGCATGCGCAGCACCGCCGGGTGATGGGGGTCATAGAAGCGGCCCAGGTCGTTGTTCTGACGGTCGCAGGCCAGAGTGTACTGGGTCAGGTCGTTGGTGCCGACGCTGAAGAAGTCCACTTCCTTGGCCAGGCGGTCGCTGAGCATGACGGCGGCGGGGGTTTCGATCATGATACCGATCTCCACGTCCTCGCTGTAGGGGATGCCCTCGGCCTTCAGTTCCCGCTTCACATCCTCACACTGGCGCTTGGCTTCCCGCACTTCCCACACGTTGGTGACCATGGGGAACATGATGCGCAGCTTGCCGAACGCAGAGGCACGGTACAGCGCGCGCAGCTGGGTGTGGAAGACTTCCGGCCGGGTCAGGCAGATGCGCAGGGCGCGCATGCCCATGGCGGGGTTTTCCTCGTGGGGCAGGTTGAAGTAGCCGATCTGCTTGTCCGCGCCGATGTCCAGGGTGCGGATGATGACTTCCTTGCCGTCCATATCGGCCAGAACCTGCTTGTAGGCTTCAAACTGCTGGTCCTCGGTGGGATAATCCTCGCAGTTCAGGTACAGGAATTCGCTGCGGAACAGTCCGATGCCGCCGCCGTCGTTGACCTGCACGGCGTGCACATCCTCGGGGCTGCCGATGTTGCAGTAAACCCGGATGCTCTTGCCGTCCTTGGTCACGTTGGGCTGGCCCTTCAGGGTTTCCAGCAGGCGCTGCAGGCGCAGCTGTTCTTCCCGCTTCTTCAGCATCTTGTCCCGGGTCATGTCGTCGGGGTCGATGACCACGCTGCCGGTGGCGCCGTCGATGATGACCTGGCGGCCTTCATACTCCGGTTTCAGGGCGTCGCCCACGCCCACGATAGCGGGAATGCCCATGGTGCGGGCCAGAATGGCGGTGTGGCTGGAACCGGAACCGCCGGCAGTGATGAAGCCCAGAATCTTGGACTTGTCCAGCTGGACGGTCTCGGAGGGAGCCAAATCGTCGGCGGCCAGCAGCACCGGCACGTCGGAGGCAATGCCGCCCTGCACAGCGCCGCCCAGAATGGCCAGCAGCCGGCGGGAAACGTCCTTCACGTCGGCGGCGCGGGCCTGCATATAGCTGTCGTCCATGGCCTCGAACATCTCGGCAAACTGCAGCGACGTGTCGGCGATGGCGGCCTCGGCATTCATCTTCTGGTTGGTGATGCGGTCTTCGATGGCTTCCTCATAGTCCAGGTCCTCCACCATCATCTGGTGGGTTTCAAACAGCATGGCGGCTTCGTCGCCTGCTTCGGCCCGGGCCTTCTCGGCCAGTTCGCCCAGCTGCTCGATGGCGCCGGTCTGGGCACCCTTGAACCGATGCCATTCGGCGTCGGTGTCCTCCACGGTATACCGCGGAATCGCGGTTTTGGCGCGGTGATAGAAATACAGCGGGCCGATGCCCACACCGGACGACACGCCCTTGCCCTGGATACTGATCATTGGCTTACACCTCACTCAATGCATAGCGATAGAAAAAGCGGCCAGCCAGGTGGCTGGCCGCGGACGAAGTCGGACAGAGAACTTACAGGTTGGCCTTGAAGAAAGCTTCCAGAGCCGGAGCGGCAGTGTCCTCGTCGGCGCCTTCCACCTTGACGGTGACGGTATCGCCGCACTTGACGCCCATGCCCATCAGGGCCATCAGCTTGAGGGCGTTGACCGACTTATCACCCTTGGTGATGGTGACAGCGCTCTGATATTTCTTAACTTCCTTGACCAGCAGGCCCGCCGGACGAGCGTGAATGCCAACGGCTTCCTGAATCGTATAAGTGAATTCTTTCATAGTCATTTCCTCCCATACGCACCGGTATTTCCGGTGCCAATGTGTTATTACTATAGTAGCATGTTCGGGCCGCAACGTCAACCAAAAGCGGACACAAAGTCTATCGCTTTTTCGTTCTTTTTGTATATTGGTGAAATTTTTGACAAAATTTTTTCCCGAAAAAGCGCCGTGTCCCCGATGCCGGGGTCCGTATAGACGGTCTTCCATTTGCCCGCCGGGCTCATCCTTCGATCAGACCCAGGCGGACAAAGGCGTTATACAGGCCGTTTTCCTCCACATCGTCAGTGACAAAGTCGGCGGCGGCACGGATCTCCGGCCCGCCGTTGCCCATGGCCACCCCCACGGCGCAGGCCTGCAGCAGGGGCACGTCCACCTTGGCGTCGCCGAAGCCGATGGTGTCGGCCCGGTCGGCCCCCAGATGGTCCAGCAGCACCTGAACCGCGTGGGCCTTGGTGATGTTCTTCACCCCCAGGTCACCGAAGAGGGCGGTCTCTCCCCTGCCGCCCCAGGTGCCGGGCTGCAGGTCGGGAAATTCCCGCGCCGAGTCCAGATGGTCCTGGTAGGTATGAAGAATGAAGCTGATCTTGTTCACGTCGTCCCGGTAGAACTGCGCCCCCTGCAGGCCGAACTGCAGGTCCGGAAAGATTTCCCGCACGGTCAGGCCTTCCACATCCTTGCCCTTGCGGCGGATGTATTCCAGCAGGGTGGGCAGGGCCACCTCCTCAAACCGTTCGCTGGCAAACAGGCCGTTGTTGCTTTCCAGGTAGAATTCCAGGCCCCGGGCGTGGAGCCAGTCCACCACCCGGCGGCACTGGTCCAGGGTCAGCAGCTGGTGCATGACCACCTTGCCGTCGTCCTCCACATAACTGCCGTTGCCCCCCAGCAGGCCGTTGATGCCCAGCTCCCACAGAGCGGGGTTGATCTCAGCCCGGCTGCGGCCGGTGCACAGATAGACCCGGTGCCCGTTGGCCCGCGCCTTGCGCACGGCCAGGGCGGCGGATTCCGGCAGGCGGTTCTGATAGTCCACCAGGGTGCCGTCTACATCCAGAAAAATGATCTTGGACATGAGCAGGGTTCCTTTCTTGTACATAACAGCGGGGCACACCGGGCCACGGCCCGGTGTGCCCCGTGCTTTTATGATGAAGTGGGGAATGTCGGAATCAGGTCAGGTCCTCGCCGTTGGTGGCAATGACCTTCTTGTACCAGTAGAACGAATCCTTGCGCAGGCGGCTGTAGTCGCCGGTGCCGTCGTCATACTTGTTCACGTAGATGAAACCGTAACGCTTGGCCATCTCGCCGGTGGAAGCGGAAACCAGGTCGATGCAGCCCCAGGGGGTGTAGCCCATCAGGTCCACGCCGTCCTTGACGGCTTCGGCCATCTGCTCGATGCGCTGACGCAGGTAGTCGATGCGGTAGCTGTCGTGCACGGTGCCGTCGGCTTCCAGGGTATCCCGGGCGCCCAGGCCGTTCTCCACCACCATCAGCGGAATGCGGTAGCGGTCGTAGATTTCGTTCAGGCTGTAGCGCAGGCCCTGAGGGTCGATCTGCCAGCCCCACTCGGAGGCCTTCAGATAAGGGTTCTTGTAGCCCTGGGCCACGTTGCCGTCGGTCTGGGCGGCATCCTTGTGGGTGGTGACACAGTTGGACATGTAGTAGCTGAAGGTGTAGAAGTCCACGGTGCCTTCCTTCAGAATCTCGGCATCGCCGGGTTCCATGTGGATGGTCACGCCCAGGTCCTCCCACAGCCGCTTGGCAAAGGCCGGATACTCACCCCGGACCTGCACGTCGGAGCAGTACCAGTTGGTCTTGCGCATGGCCTGCTGGTTGGCCAGGATGTCGGCCGGGTCGCAGGTGTAGGGGTAGGAGGTGATGAAGCAGTCCATGTTGCCCATCTTGTATTCGGGGTAGTTGTCATGGGCGTACTTCACGGCCAGAGCGCTGGCGATGAACTGATGATGCAAAGCCTGCAGGCGGGTCTGGGGATCGTCGGGCATGGCCACGGCGGGGCCGCGGTAACCCTGGCAGGTGCCCAGAGAGAGCACACCGCCGAAGGGCATCATGCCGGCGTTGATTTCGTTGAAGGTCAGCCAATACTTGACCTTGCCCTGGTACCGGGCAAAGATGGCCTTGCAGTAGTTCATGTAGAAGTCCACCAGCTTGCGGTCCGCCCAGCCGTTGTACTTCTCCACCAGGGCGTAGGGCAGCTCATAGTGGCTGATGGTGACCAGGGGTTCGATGCCGTGCTTCTTGCAGCAGTCGAAGACGCGGTCGTAGAAGGCCAGGCCGGCCTCGTTGGGCTCGGTCTCCTCCCCGGTGGGGAAGATGCGGGTCCAGTTGATGGAAGTACGGAAGGTCTTGAATCCCATCTCGGCAAAGAGGGCAATGTCTTCTTCATAGTGATGATAGAAGTCGATGGCCTCATGGCTGGGGTAGAACTTGTCCGGTTCAATGGTGGGGGTCAGCAGTTTGGGGGTGGTGTGGGTGCCGTTGGTGCACATATCGGGAATGCTGGGGCCCTTGCCGTCCACATCCCAGGCGCCTTCGAACTGGTTGGCGGCACAGGCACCGCCCCACAGGAAATCTTTGCGAAAAACCGAAGCCATAAAAGAATACCTCCCGATTTCGGTGGAATATTTTCAGGACCGCAGAGGGTGCCGCCGCTTTCGGGCGGCACCGCGGTCAGAACAGGTTCAGATGATCCGATTACTTCTTGGCGGGTTCATCCTTGTACAGGACCCAGGTGAGCACAAAGCCGATAACAGAAGCGATCACGGTGCCGATGAGCACGTAGATCATGTTCTGGATGCCGGTGTCGCCGATGGTGTCGATGTAGCTGGGCAGACCGAACAGGCCCAGGCCGCCCATGGTGAAGCTGCGGGTGCCCATGAAGCCGATGAAGGCGCCGCCCACGGCACCGCCGATGCAGGAGTAGATAAAGGGCTTCTTCTTGGGCAGGGTCACGCCGTAGATGGCGGGCTCGGTCACGCCGAAGATGCCGGAGATGAAGGCGGGCAGAGCCACCTTCTTCATCTTGTCGTCACGGGTCTTGAGCAGCATGGCCAGCACGACGAAGGTCTGGGCGAAGGAGACGCAGAAGTAGGGGCTGAGGATGAAGTCATAGCCCAGGTTGGAGTAGTTGATGAGGGCCAGAGGAACGATGCCCCAGTGCAGGCCGAAGATGACCAGAACCTGCCAGAAGGCGCCGATGAGGATGCCGGCGATGAGGCCGCCCACCACGAAGATGCCGTAGATGAAGCTGAAGATGGCGGTGAGCAGGTTGCACAGGATGGTGGCGATGGGGCCGATGACCAGGTAGGTCAGGGGGACCATGACGACCAGGGTGATGAAGGGAACCACGAAGAGCTTGATGACGTCGGGAATGACCTTACGCAGCCATTTTTCCAGCATGGCACCCACCGCGCAGGCGATGATGATGGGCACCACCAAGCTGGTGTAGCCGGAAGCGGGCATGATGACGGGGATGCCCAGGAAGGTGGTGTAGTAGCTCATCTCAAAGGGGGTGCCGCCCAACACGGTGCCCAGCACCTCGCCGCCGGTGATGTTGACCATGGCGGGATAGCACAGGGCAATACCGAGGGCCATGCCGATGAATTCGTTCATCTTGAACTTCTTGGCGGCGGTGTAGCCCAGGATGATGGGCAGGAAGTAGAAGAAGCCGTCGCCCACGGCGTACAGCACCTGGTAGGTGCCGCTGGATTCGGGCAGGATCTCCAGGAAGGAGAACAGAGCCAGCAGGCCCTTGATGATGCCGGTGGCGGCCAACACGCCCAGGGTGGGCTGGATGACGCCGGAGATCATATCGATGAGGATGCTCACGGGGCTCTTCTTCTCGCCGGAGGAAGTGTCGTCGCCGGTGGCGTTGCCGTCCTCATCCACCGAGCCGGCGCCCTGGAAGTGGCCCACTTCCAGCACTGCGTCGTACACGTCGGTGACGTTGTTGCCGATGACGACCTGATACTGGCCGCCGGACTGCATGACCTTGATCACGCCGTCGGTGGCTTCCAGGACTTCCTTGTTGGCCTTGGATTCATCCTTGAGCTTGAAGCGCAGGCGGGTGATGCAGTGGGCCACACTGTTGATGTTGGATTTGCCGCCCACGTTCTGGATAATAATGCGGGCAAGGCCATCGTATTTGCTGGGCATAAGACGATTCTCCTTTACTGTTTGATGGGTCTGTTCGGTCAGTTCGATCCTGACACGGCCGTTTTGCATGGTACAGCCCGCAACGCCCGGCAGTTCTGCCAGTGCGTCGGGGTCTGCCAGGCTCTGGTCCTTGACAGAAACCGAAAGGCGGCTGCCCCGGCGTGAGGCGCTCACAATATTGGCCGCGCCGCCCAGCGGCGGCAGGAATGCCGCGGGCAGATTGCCCGGGGTGTGTTCCGGCTCCATGGTGGTCACCTCACCTTTCCTTATGTCGGGGATTGCCGCAATACCGCGGAAAATGTATATGCACCGCCCTCGCGCGCCGGGCGTAGACATACCAACGTCAGAACAAGACAAAATCCGGCAAAAAAAGAACCCAAAACGCCTTCCCGACACCTGTGGCACAGCCGAAGGAAGGCCGCACTTCTGCGGGGAGTGTTTTGGGTAACGCCCCGCAAACCATGTACGGGTAACGATCCTGTCTTGTGTTTTTATTCCGCGTCCTCACCGGATGTTTGTTCGGATTTGACGCGATGGATGTGCATGGTCAGATACAGTTCCTCCTCCTCGGTGCAGGTCCAGCCGTAGCGGTCCTGGAGGTAGGTGGTGATCTGACGGGTGCAGGTGTAAATTTCGGGCTACTGGCGCCGCACGGCCAGAAACAGGTCCCGGCTGCCGGCGTCGGCAGGAAGAGGTTTGCCCTGCATCATCCGCTGCACCAGGTAGCGCAGATACATGGCGAATCGGGAGTAGTTGAAGCTGTCCCGGTCCAGGGTGATGCCGAAAGCCTTCTCCACGATTTCGGTGAGTTCGGTGATGACCTGCGCGCTCTGCATGGTGGCGTGCATGTCGCTGTTTTCGGCTTCGGCGTTGATGATATGCAGGGTGATGCTGACGGCTTCCTGTTCGGGAAGGTCCACCTGCAGACGGTCGCGCAGCATGTACAGCGCGCTGCGGCCCAGCTTGTACTCGTTGGGATACAGGTGGCGGATATCGTAGGCAAGCGGCGTGCGCAGGGTCATACCTGCGCGGGTGCGCTGGATGGCAAAGTTCAGATGATCGGCCAGGATAAAGGGCAGATTGGGGTTGAGCGGACAGTCCAGCTCTTCGTTAGCGTCCTCCGCAATATCGTCGGCGGCCAGGAAGATTTCTTCCGGGACCTCCTGCAGAAGGGCAAAGTATTTGTCGCTCACATCATAGAAGGTGCGCTGTACCTTGCTCAGGTCCTGCAGGGTGTAGGGCGTGGCGGGAAACCCCAGTCCTTTGCCGAATACCACCATTTCACGGCCTTTGGCGTCCCGGGCCAGGGCAATGTTGTTGATCTTTTTGATGATTTCCATGCGATCCCACCTGGTCGGAATGTTTGGCTGCAAGCTTTCTTGACAAAAAAATAACCTCGAAGGCATATACGCCAGCCGACACATTCTGGTATGGGTCGCTGTGTACAAGTAATGCCTCGGAGGTGAGTAACAATCTTGTTTCTGTATTTATGACACAGATTTATTCAAAATTTGTCCATAACCCTTTTGAACAAATTTACCGTCTTTGATTTGGGCAAATTGATCAGAGGCTGTTCAAAAAAGCTCGAATGGTGTCCTCCGGCCGGGGGGTGTGGTGGGCATACCGGTTGCGCAGTGCCTCGGCGGCGGTCTGCATGATGTAGGGATGTCCCACCAGGTCCAGCATGGCCACATCGTTGTAGTTGTCCCCGAAAGCCATCACGTCGGCGGGGTCAAAGCCCAGAACGTCGCACAGGCTGCGCACCCCCACCCCCTTGTTGGCCAGGGTGGTATCGATCCAGTACGGGCCCGCCACCGCGGCGTTGGCCCCGGCCCATTTGGGCACAAACCGGTCCACAAAGCCCTCCACCCCGTCGGGCAGATAGACACTGACCTTGACGATGTCCTCGGGGATCTGGGCAGGGTCGGTGATGACGGTGTGGTTGTTGCCGATCTCATGGATGCGGTGGTGCATGCCCAGGCCCCGCTCCATCAGGTAGCTGGTGTTTTCGCCGGAGAGCATGACCTCTCCCCGCCCGTCGGAATTGTTCCACATATCCCAGGCGATGTCCTCGGCCAGCTGACGGGGCATAGGGGTCTTGGCAATGACCTTGCCGTCCCGGTAAACCACTGCGCCGTTCTCACACAGGAAGACGCACCGGTCCGCCACCGGGGCAAACAGCTTGCGCAGGCTGGTGTACTGCCGGCCGCTGGCCGGGCAGAACAGGATGCCATGTCTGGCCAGTTCTCCGATTTCCTCAAAAATTTCGCCGCTGATCTCGCTGCGGCCGTACTGCAGCAGCGTACCGTCCAGGTCGCTGCAGATCATCTTCACTGCCATACTTTCCACTCCTCTTCCCTATTATGCCTTCCCGCAGGCGCGGGCATGCCGCCCGGCCAGGTCACAGTATTCCGCCACATTGTGGGCCAGTTCCGCCGCCTGCTCCGGTGTGACGGTGCCCCGCACCTTGCCGGGCACCCCCATGACCAGGCTGTGGGGCGGAATGACGGTATTCTCGGTGACCAGGGCGCCGGCCGCAATGAGGCAGCCTTCCCCCAGAACCGCCCCGTTGAGCACGGTGGCGTGCATGCCGATGAGGCAGTCGTCCCCCACGGTGCAGCCGTGTACCACGGCGCTGTGCCCGATGCTTACCCGCTTGCCGATGACCACATCCAGGTCCGGCCCGGTGTGCAGCACCGCATTGTCCTGCACGTTGGAATCTTCCCCCACCAGGATGCGGCCGGTGTCGGCCCGCAGGACCGCCCCGTACCACACGCTGCTGCCGGGTTCCAGGGTGACCTGACCAGCCAGCACCGCCGTGGGCGCCACAAAGGCCGCGTCCCGCACCTGCGGGGCGTGCCCGTCATACTCAATTCTGGGCATACTGTTCCCTCCCTTTGCCGTCCTCTATGATACAATACCCGGCCGCGCCGTGTAAAGGGGCCTGTGCCGGACGCTATCCCAAACAAAAACGGCCCCGCCGGAGCAGGGCCGCCCACAGCGCTCACAGAACCTTGGACAGGAAGGTCTTGAGGCGCTCGTTTTCGATGTTGCTGAAAAATTCCTGCGGGGGCTTGTCCACCTTGATCACGCCCTCGTCGATGAAGATGACGCGGTTGGCCACCTCCCGGGCAAAGCCCATCTCGTGGGTGACCACCACCATGGTCATGCCGCCCCGGGCCAGCTCCTTCATCAGTTCCAGAACCTCGCCCACCATCTCGGGGTCCAGGGCGCTGGTAGGCTCGTCAAAGAGCAGCACCTCCGGGTTCATGGCCAGGGCCCGCACAATGGCGATGCGCTGTTTCTGGCCGCCGGAAAGCATGTTGGGGTAGGTATCAGCCTTGCCTGCCAGACCGATGCGTTCCAGCAGTTCCATGGCCTTGGCATCGGCGGTTTTCTGGTCCATCAGACCCAGATGCACCGGCGCCAGGGTGATGTTCTTCTTCACCGTCAGGTGGGGGAAGAGGTTGAAGTGCTGGAACACCATGCCCATCTTGGCGCGCATGGCGTCGATGCCCTTCTCGGTCACTTCCTGGCCGTCCAGCAGGACAGTGCCCTCGTCCGGCTCTTCCAGCCGGTTCAGGCAGCGCAGGAAGGTGGACTTGCCGCAGCCGGAAGGCCCGACCAGGACGACCACATCGCCCTTGTTGATGGTCAGGTCCACACCCTTGAGGACCTGCAGCCCGTCATAGCTTTTTTTCAGACCTTTAACGACGATCACTCTGCGCCAGCCTCCTTTCAAACTTGCCCAACAGCCAGGTGAAGATCATGACCAGCACCAGGTAGATGACGGCGGTGCCCAGCAAGGGATACATGCACTCGTAGGTGCGGCTGTAGATGCCCTGGGCGGCATACAGCAGCTCCTTGCCGCCGATGACGGTGATCAGGGAAGTATCCTTGAGCAGGACGATGAACTCATTGCCCAGCGCCGGCAGGATGGAGCGGATGGCCTGGGGAATGACGATCTTGAGCATGGTGGTCATGTAATTGAGGCCCAGGCTGCGGCCGGCTTCCATCTGGCCGGGGTCCACGGCCATCAGGCCGCCGCGGATGATCTCGGACACATAGGCGCCGGAGTTGATGCCCAGGGTGAGCGCGCCCACCATGGTGAAGTTGCGGCTGGACGCAAAGATGACCATGCCCATAATCAGCAGCTGCACCATCATGGGGGTGCCGCGGATGACCGTGACGTAGATCTTGAGAAGAGCGTTCACAAAGCCCAGCAGGGCGTTGCGGTGGTGGGGGCGCTGCTGGTCGTGGGCCACACGCACCATGGCCACGGTGCCGCCCAGGATCACGCCGATGGCCAGGGCCACGGCCGTGACCACCAGGGTGGTGCCCACGCCTTCGATGTACTGCAGCCAGCGGTCGTTGGCCAGGAAAGCCCGGTAGAACTTGAGGAAACCGTCCTGCCAGGCAGTCAGCTTCTCGCCGTCACTGGCCAGGGCCGACAGCATTTCAAATTGTTGGGTCAGGTATGCCATGAAAGAGCCACCTTTCGTCGGAATGTGTAAAACCACAAAAGAGGCGGCCCTTCCGGGGCCGCCCCGCGGCGCTGTTCACGCCGTTGTGTTGTTATTCGGCAGAGGAGCTGGCAGCGTCGTCGGAGCTGATGTACTTGGCAACGATGCTGTCGATGGTGCCGTCCGCCTTCAGTTCGGCCAGAGCGCCGTTCAGGGCATCCAGCAGAGCGGTGTTGTCCTTGTTGACGCCGATGGCGTAATCCTCATTGGCGTACTCGGTGTCCAGAATCTTCAGACCCGGGTTGGCCTTGACGAATTCCTGAGCGGGGGCGTTGTCGATGACCACGCAGTCCACCTGACCGTTCATCAGAGCCTGCACAGCGGTGATGCCGTTGTCGTAAGCGACCACGTTTTCCTCACCGAAACCGCCGTTTTCCGGGGTGTCGGAGCAGTAAATGTAACCGGTGGTGGCAGCCTGGGTGCCGATGAGCTTGCCCTGCATGTCATCGATGGAGGCAATATCGGAATCTTCGGGGACGATGACCGACTGGATGCCCTTGGCGTAAGAATCGGTGAACTTCATGACGGCTTCACGGTCCTCGGTGACGGTGACACCGGCCATGACGATGTCGCTCTTGCCCTGCTGCACAGCCAGCAGCGCGGCGTCAAAGTCCATATCGTCGATCTGCAGTTCCAGGCCCAGCTTGTCGGCCAGGGCGCCGGCAATCTCCACGTCGATGCCCTCGAAGTCACCGGTATCGGTGGTCATTTCGTAGGGAGGGAAGGCGGCGTTGGTGGACATGGTCAGCACGCCGTCGGTGACGGTGGTGAAGTCGCCGGAAGCAGCCGCTTCGGAGGTGGCGGCTTCGGACTGGGTGCTGGTCTCGGCGGACGCAGCCTCGCTGGAAGAAGAGGTGCTCTCGGAGGAAGCACCGCAAGCGGTCACGCTGAACACCATGCCGGCGGCCAGCAGGACGGAAAGAAGCTTTTTCATGTGATTTACCCTCTTTTTGTACAGTGTTCTGTTCTTTTCCCTCATGTTCCGGCGGTGGTATGCCGCCGGGATACCCTTTAGTATAAGTTTGTATTTATTCATTGTCAATGAATAAATATTACATGTAACCATTTTCGGCAGTTCGTGCAAAAGCCTTCGGCCGCCCCGGTGGCTTTTTGGGCAGTTTTGGCACGAAAAAACGCCCCGTTCCCCGCGTGGAAGGCGGGAAAGGGGCGAAGGATGATTTTGTTCGCAGAATCGTCAAACCGGTCCGGCATCCTCCCGGGTATTCAGGCGATATCCGATTTTATACACCGTCTGGATCTCCTTTTCCAGGCCCAGCTTTCGGCGCAGGCGCTGGATATGTACGTCCACCGTGCGGGTGGCCCCCTGGTAGCCGTAGCCCCAGGCGATCTCCAGCAGCTTGGTGCGGCTCAGGGCCAGGTTGCGGTTGATGACCAGGGTTTCCAGCAAAGAATATTCCTGGGGGGTCAGGGCAACGGTGTGCCCGCCCCGCAGCACCTGCCGGCCGGCCATGTCCACCTCGATGTCATGGAAGCGGAATTCCCGGCCTGCATCGTTCTGGCCCAGGGCCTGCTGTACCGCCCCCATGAGCTCCATAACCTCAAAGGGCTTGACCAGGCAGCTGCGGTGCAATGCGGCCGGGCATACCTCCATCTGGGATTCGGTCACCAGGAGCAGCACGGGCTGGGCCTGAAAACGGCTCACCCCCGCAAAGCCGCCCACCCCGGGCAGCGCAAGGTCCAGCAGGACCAGATCATACACGTTCCGGCGCAGGCTTTCCAGGGCCTGCTGCGCATTGGCGGCCTGGTCACAGCGGTGACCTACCAGGCGCAGATTGACTGCCATACGCTGTGCGATGGCGCGTTCATTTTCAGCGATCAGGATCATTGCCATACTTCAACAGCCTCTTTACATTCAAAAATTCCGCAATATCCCCGCAGGGCTTCCTCTTCTGTTCATCACGGGCCGCATCTGCCGCAATTTACTTCCCGCTTATACTATATAACGAGCCATGTATCGAAGATGTTACAGAACGCCCCGTTTTTTGACTGTTTTTGGCAAAACTGCGCAATATTTGTTTGTTTCATCTCAATTTTGCCTTCCGCCTTCCTTCGTGGTATACTGGAGAAAAACACGGGTCCGGAACCCGCAACAAGGAGGAATACAAATGCAGCAGGTACGGGTGGCCCTGATCGGATTCGGCGGCATGGGCAGCCAATATGCGGCCATGATCCGGGACGGGCAGATCGACGGCATGGTGTTGGCGGGGGTGTGCTGCCGCAACGCCAAAGGGCAGGACACTTTGCGCCGGGAATACCCGGGTGTGGCCATCTACCGGGACGTGGAGGACACCGCTGCCCACGCCGGCGACTTTGACGCCGCCCTCATCGTGACGCCCCACACCAGCCATGTGGAGATTGCCGCCCGGATGGTGCGGGCGGGCAAGCACATCCTGCTGGACAAGCCCGCCGGGGTGTATGCCCGGCAGGTGCGGGAACTGGTGGCCGCGGCCAGAGCGGCGGGGGTCAGCTTCGGGATGATCTTCAACAACCGGGCCAACCCGGCTTTTGCCAAGGCCCGGGAACTGCTGCGCGCCGGGACCGTGGGCACGCCGGTGCGGGCGGTGTGGGTGTGCAACACCTGGTTCCGCACCCCGGCCTACCACAAATCCGCCCCCTGGCGCAGCAGCTGGGCCGGGGAATGCGGCGGGCTGCTCATCAACCAGAGCCAACACTATCTGGACCTGTGGCAGTGGCTGCTGGGGGCGCCGGATGCCGTCTACGCCGACCTTTCCTTCGGGCGGTATGCGCCCATCACGGTGGACGACGGGGTGGACATGCAGCTGTACTATGACAACGGCCTGCACGGCACCTTTATCAGCTCCACCGGGGAGGCCCCCGGCGTGAACCGGCTGGAAATCTGGGGCGACAAGGGGCGGCTGTGCGTGGAGGATACCGCCCGCCTGATCCTGGACGAAAACGAGATGTCCACCGCCGAGTTTGCGGCGGTGAACCAAGAACCCTACGCCGAATTGCCCCACCGCTGCCGGGAAATTCTGGTAGCGCCCAACCCGGAAATGTACCAGACGGTGTTGCGGCAGTTCTGCGACCATCTGCGCTTCGGTTCCCCCATGATTGCCGACGGGGAGGACGGCCTGCGGGCGGTGGAGCTGACCAACGCGGCCTATGTTTCGGCCTGGCAGGGGCGCAAGGTACGCCTGCCGGCGGATGACGGGGTCTATGAGACGCTGCTGCACCACAAAATTGCGGAGGAACAGAGCGGGTTCCTGGGCTGAGAAAAGGTTTGACCACACAGAAAAACGCCGTCCCGGCATGCCGGGGCGGCGTTTTTGGATTATACGGTTTTATTCCGCTTCCTTGGCCACAAAGACCAGCGCGGCGCAGCCCGGTCCGATGTGGGTGCCGATGGCGGCGCCCAGGCGGGCCACACGGCCGCCGGACAGGTGCAGGTTTTCATGCATGTAGCGGTGGATGGGGGCGGTGATGGTCTTCTGGTCAGAGTAGAGCAACACATAGCCGTAGCGCTCGTCCACCCCGCCCAGCTTGTCAATCTGCTTGAACAGGGCCACCATGGCGCCGGGACGGCCCCGGGCGGTGTCGGCCAGCTTGATCTCGCCGTCAATGACCGACAGCACCGGTTTGATGCCCAGCGCACCGCCCACCAGAGCCACGGCGGCCGGCAGGCGCCCGCCCTTGTGCAGGTGTTTCAGGCTGTCCACAATGCCCAGAATGCGGATGCGGCCCTTGAGCTCTTCCAGGGCGTCGGCAATCTCGTCCAGGGACTTGCCCTCCTCCCGCAGGCGCAAGGCTTCCCGGATGAGGATGGCTTCGCCCTGGGAGGCGGTGCGGGAATCCACAAACCGGACGTTCTCGAACTCACAGGTTTCGGCGGCCAGACGGGCGCACTGGAAGGTGCCCGATAGGTTGGAGGAGATGAGCACCGCCAGGACTTCATCCCCCGCGGCGGCGGCTTCCTCAAAGAACTGGATGAAGGTATCGGGAGAAGGCTGGCTGGTGCGGGGCAGTTTGCTCTCGGTGGTCAGGCGGGCGTAGTATTCGTCGCCGGTCATGTCCACCCCGTCCAGGATGGTTTCCCCGTCGGCAAACAGCACATGCAAAGGTACGACGGTCACCCCGGGACGGGTGGCATCGGCGGGGGTCAGGTCAGCGGCAGAGTCGGTCAGGATGCGAATCATACAGCAAGCCTCATTTCTCGGCGCAACCGTGCGGGCAGCAAAAGGTCGACCGTGTGTTTTTTCCTATTGTACCATACTTTTCCGGGATGTCAAAAATCGGACGGCTGTACAAGGGCCGGGTCAGTCCCGCCAGGTGAGCACCGCCACCAGGTTCACCACGCTGGAACACAGGATCATGATGCCCACCAGCCGCATGATCATGGCGGCGGAGGCACCGGGGGCAAACAGGGCGTAGACCCCCAGCAGCAGGCAGAGGATGCCCACCACCAGCGGAATCCACCAGGCCCGGTCCCCCCAGGCGCGGCGGGCCATGGCGGCCTGGATGTTGCTCATGCCGGTGACCAGCAGGAACACGCAGACGATGGTGCCCACCAACGCCACCAGCATACCGGGGCTGGCGATGAACAGCAGGCCGATGACCACCCCGCCCACGCTGATGGGCAGCAGCGGGCTGGAAATGAAGGTGGCCCGCTGGAAGGCCAGGGCGTTGGCCACCCCGCAGCCGCCGGCCAGCAGAATCAGCCAGCCGATGAGGCTGCACAGGGCGGCGGTGGCGTTCCAGGGCCGGGCCACCAGGAAAAGGCCCAGCACAATGCCGGCCACCGGCATGATCAGACGGTCCCATTGCAGATGTTTCATGGCAGATTGCCTCCTTATATGTTCCGCCGGGGTTACCGGGGAACTTATTCCGTTTTCGGCGCTCCGGCCGGGGCGCTGTCCTCCCGGCGGCGCAGACGGGGCGCGGTGCCGGGGGTGGGGTCCAGTTCCAGACCCAGCAGGTCGGCGGCCTGGCCGGGTTCCAGCTGCTGGACCGATTCCAGCTTGCGGGTGATGGCCCGGCTGCGGGTGCCGATGAGTTCTTCCAGATCGCTGCCGGTCTGGTTGAGGTGCCGCTGCATGGCCTGCAGCCCGGCGCCGAACTTTTCAAATTCAGTCTTGACCGCTGCCAGCACCTGCCATACTTCGCCGGAGCGTTTCTGGATGGCCAGGGTGCGGAAGCCCATCTGCAAAGCGTTGAGCAGCGCCGCCATGGTGGACGGGCCCGCCACACTGATCTGGAAATCCCGCTGCAACACTTCGGTCATGCCGGAGGAGACCACCTCGGCGTACAGCCCCTCAAAGGGCAGGAAGAGCACACCGAAGGCGGTGGTGTAGGGCACTTCGATATACTTGTCGTGGATGTCCTTGGCTTCCTGGCGCAGCACCGTGTCCAGCTGCTTGCGGGCGGCGGCCACGGCGGCAGCGTCCCCGGATTCCCGGGCGTCCACCAGTTTGGCATAGCTGTCGCCGGGGAATTTGGCGTCAATGGGCATCCAGACGGTGCCCCCCTGCCCCGGCAGTTTCACCGCAAATTCCACCCGGTTGGCACTGCCCGGCACGGTGGCCACGTTCTCGGCGTACTGGCCGGGGGCCAGGATCTCCTGCAGGATGGCCCCCAGCTGCACCTCACCCAGCATACCCCGGGTCTTGACGCCGGAAAGCACCCGCTTGAGTCCGCCCACGTCGGCGGCCAGGGTCTGCATCTCGCCCAGGCCCTTGTACACCTGTTCCAGCTGGGCGCTGACGGTGCGGAAGGAATCGGAGATGCGCTTTTGCAGGGTATCCTGGAGTTTTTCGTCCACCGTGCCCCGGATTTCGTCCAGTTTGCGGTTGTTGTCGTTGCGGATGGTGTTCAGCCCCTGGACCAGGGCTCCCCGCATGCCGTCCAGCCGGGCGGCGTTGGAATCCTCCAGCCCTTTCAGCCGCTTTTCCAGCAATGCCAGCTGGGCGGCGGTGGCGTCGCCGGCGGCTTTCTGGCGGGCGGCACCCGCCCGGTCGATGGCTTCCAGCCGGGCGGTGGCGGCCGCACTGCTCTGGCGCTGGTTTTCGGCCAGCAGGGCGCCCAGGTCCCGCACCGACGCCTGGGTGGCCCGGGCGGTTTCTGCCTGGGTGGTGCGCAGCTGGTCGGCCAGCAGGTCGGTTTCGGATTCGATGACCTTTTGCAGGGTGCGGGCCAGCTGGCCGTCGTCCCCTTCCTCCCGGTTGCGGCGCAGCAGCAGTACCAGCACTGCCGCCAGCATGCCGTTGGCCACCAGGGACAAAACCAGCAGCAGATAAATCAGCGGTTCCATATGTGTTTGTTTCTCCTCTTATTTGATGGGTTCAGTATACCACAGGGCCCCGCCGTTTACAACCATTTGTTGTTTGTTCATCCGGAAGTTCAGCGCAGTCCCAGCCAGAAGATCACCCCGAAGCCCATGGCGATGAACAGGGCGCCCAGCAGTTCGGCTTCCAGGCTGCGGCGCTCCACCACCTCGGGGTTGGCGGGGTTGTACCAGATCTCCACCACCGTACCGATGCTGTTGGGGCGTTCGGCCCAGAAGGAATCGTTGGTGGGGGCCACGTGGCGGATGCCGTCGGGGGAGGTGAACTCCACCACATAGCAGTATCCCCCGCTCCGCTTGCGGCGGGAAGAGCCCTGCCGCCGACATTCCAGCACCCGGGCGGGCAGGCACATGCCCCCGCGGACAATGCGGTATTTTTCCCACAGGCAGGCGGCGCCCAGCACAATGAACACCGCGCCCAGCACGCAGTAGATGAAATTCAGAACGGTCATAGAAGGCACCTCCGGGTCAGGTCAGGGAAAAGCTGCCTTCCAGCGCCAGATACTGGTCGAACAGCAGACGGCTCACACGCCCGCCGTACAAAAAGGCGGGGTGGTCGTTGACTTCCAGCTTGTTGGCAAAGTTCTTGCACATGAGCACCACCACATAGTCGCCGTAGGGGGTGTGCACCAGGCCGCCGTCGTTGCGGCAGGCGTCCATGCTGCCGCTCTTGCTGGCGGTGTAGATCAGGTCCGGATCGGCGCCGGATTCCTCGGCGTCGGTATAGTAGGGGGGCAGGTTGCCGGCCAGCATGGTGTTGTAGTGCTGCTGGCGCAGGATGGTGCGCATGGCCTGGCTGGCGGCGGGGCTGACCAGTTCTCCCCGGGCCAGCAGGGCAAAGAAATGCCCCATATCCCGGGGGGTGATGGTGCCCAGCGGCTGGCTCCAGTTGTCCGAAGCCAGGCGGCGGTGCAGGGTGGTGGCGCTGCATCCGATGGACCGGATGAAGGCGTTGATGGTGTCCAGCCCCAGATAATCGATGAGCATGTTGGTGGCAATGTTGTCGCTGCAGATGATCATGAGGGTGGCCACGTCGGCGGCGCGGAGCCGGGCACCGGGGCCCAGGGAGCGGATCATGCCGGAGCCGTCCACAAAATGCTTTTCCTCATAGGTGAGCACTTCGTCCAGACGGGCCTTGCCCTGTTCCGCCTGGTCGTACAGGCAGCCCAGCACAAAGATCTTGATGGTGGAGGCGGATTCAAAAGGTTCATCGGCGCCGCGCTCCACCACATGGCCGCGCAGGTCGTCGGCGTAGACGCACATGGTGGCGTCCAGGCCGCAGAGTTCGGCATCGATGCGCTTTTCCAGCGTAAGAGAAGGATGAGGCATGGGAGTTCTCCTTTATATGGAATCAGAGGTTTTCGGCAAAGAAGCGGGCGGCGTTGTCCCAGAAGATCTTTTCCACCTGGGTTTCGGTGAGCCCTGCCCTGCACAGGCCTTCGGCCAGGCGGGGCATATCCTGGGCACCGGCAATCTCCAGCTTGCCGCCGATGCCGTCGAAATCGCTGCCCAGGGCCAGGCAGTCCTCCCCGGCCAGGTTCAGGATGTACTTGGCATGGCGGGCCATGTCCTCCACCCGGCTGGTCAGGTGGTGACGGTCGGGGCCGTCGTCCAGGAAGGCCGGGCAGAAGTTCAGCCCGATGAGGCAGCCCTTCTCCCCCATGGCCCGCAGCAGGTCGTCGGGCAGGTTGCGCACATGGGGGCAGCAGGCCCGGGCGTTGGAGTGGCTGGCCACAAAGGGACGGGTGCTGTGGCGCAGCACATCCCGGATGCCCGCGTCGGACAGATGGGCCACGTCCACCAGCATGTGCAGGCGTTCCATCTCCTCCACAAACGCCACACCCCGGTCGGTCAGGCCACCGGTGGTGTTGGGGGCCACCGGCCAGGTGTCCTCGTTGTAATCGGGGCCCACGTTGGGCTCGGCCAGCTCATTCTTGTGGTTCCAGGTCAGGGTCATCATCCGCACGCCCAGACGGTAGAAATCCCGCAGGATGGCCAGATCCCCGCGGCAGGTGCCGCCCTCCTCCACCGTGAGCATGGCGCCGATGCGCGTTTGCCCGGCCAGGCGCTTCACGTCCTCGCCGGTGCGCACCCAGACCAGGTCGTCGGGGTAGCGGGCCAGCAGGTTGTGGAAGATGTCCATCTCCTGCAGTGCGGTGCGCATGGGGTCCTCCGGCGCGCCCAGGTCCACAAAGCAGGCAAAGCACTGCAGGCCGTAACCGGACTGCTTCAGCCGGTGCAGGTCGATCATCAGGTCATTGTGTTCAAAGCTCTTGGGGGTACCGCTGAGCTGGGCGTGGCGCAGTTCGGACAGAGTATCGCAGTGCAGATCCCAGACTTTCACCGCTTACACCCCCTCAAAGCCGGGCACGGCGGTGATGCCGATGCCCGGGGTCTCGTTCATGAGGATGCGGGCGCCCTCGTACACCGGGCCGCCGGTGTAGGGGTCCACGCTGCACAGGCTGGGGCCGTCCAGGTCCACGCAGGTGATCACAGACCGGGCCGCCGCCAGGTGGGCCGCCGCCGACACCGCCAGCTTGCTTTCCAGCATGCAGCCCATCATGCACTGCACGCCGTAAACTTCCGCCGCGGCGCAGATCTTCTGGGCCTGCCAGATGCCGCCGGTCTTCATCAGCTTGATGTTGATCATATCGGCCGCATGGCGCTGCAGCACGGTCAGGGCATCCGCCGGGGAGAAAACGCATTCGTCCGCCAGGATGGGGGTGGCCACCCGCTGGGTGATGTAGGCCAGGCCGTCAATGTCATGGGCGGGCACCGGCTGTTCCACCAGTTCCGGGTCCACGCCGGCATCCTCCAGGGCGGTGATGATGCGCACCGCCTGCTTGGCGGTCCAGCCCTGGTTGGCATCCACCCGCAGGGCCACGTCGGGGCCCACGGCTTCCCGGATGGCTTTCAGCCGGGGGATGTCGGCCAGACCTTCCTTGCCCACCTTGACCTTGAGCACGCGGAAGCCCTCGGCCACGGCGGACCGGGCATCCGCCACCATTTCCGGCACCGGATTCACCGAGATGGTCAGGTCGGTTTCCAGGGTGTTGCGGGCGCCGCCCAGCACCTTATACAAAGGTTTGCCGCAGCTTTTGGCAAAAAGGTCATAGACAGCCATGTCCACGGCCGCCTTGGCGCTGGTGTTGTGCACCATGCAGCGCTCCAATCTGGTCATAACCGTGTCCAGGTCCTCCACGTCCATGCCGGTCAGCGCCGGGGCGATGAACTCCTCCACGGCGGTGTGCAGCGAACCCAGGGTTTCGCCGGTGATGACCGCGGTAGGCGGCGCTTCGCCGTAGCCCACATCGCCAGTATTGGTTTCGACCCGGACCAGAAGATCATGGACGCTGTCCACCGTGCGCAGCGCCGTCTTGAAGGGGGTGCGCAGGGGGATCTGACATTCGGTGGTGGTAATCTTGGTGATTTTCATAGGATGCACCTGCTTTTATGATAAGATGACGGGCCAAAATCAGCCCAACAGATCGGCGAATTCGGAAAGGGCGTGGCAGACGGTGCCGTCATACCCCACGGTGGTGGTGGCCGCCGCCAGGGCGTTGAGCACCGATTCCTCGGCGGCTTCGGCGGCCGCCAGGAACAGGGGGTCCATCTTGTCTTCATTGAAGACCGCCCGGGTGGCGATTTCGGCGTTTTCGCCCCGGTGGATGTCGTGGGCGGTGGTGAACCCGATGGTGATATCCCCGCTGCCGTGGCCCCAGTAACTGCCCACCCGGGCCAGGCCGGCGGCGCACCGGCGGCAGACCCGGCCCAGCTGGCGGCTGGACAGGGGCAGGTCGGTGGCCAGCACCAGGATGCAGCTGCCCTTGTCCTCCGGCCGGGGTTCGCCCTGGATGCGGCGGCGGATTTCCGCCCCCACACAGCGGCCCAGGATGTTCAGCTCCGAAAGCTGGCCGTGGTTGCACAAAGCCAGCACCCCGATGCAGAAGTCCCGGCCGCCCACCGTGATCATCCGGCTGGCAGATCCAATGCCGCCCTTGAGTTCGTGGCAGATCATGCCGGCACCGGCGCCCACACAGCCCTGTTCAAAGTCGGCGGAGGCGGTCTCGATGGCGTGATAAACCTCCCGGCGGCCGATGACCCGGTGGGTGATATCGCTGAGGGTGCCGTCGTTGCACTCTCCCACCACCGGGTTGAAGCTGCGCAGCCTGTCCCCCCGGGCCTCACAGGCATCGGCGGTGTACTGCACCAGGGCGTCCCACACCTGCCCCACGTTCAGGGTGTTGGTGAGGGCGATGGGACTTTCCAGCTGGCCCAGCTCCTGGATCTGCACCAGGCCCGCGGTCTTGCCGAAACCGTTGATCACGTGGGCGGCGGCGGTGCAGCGGTGAGTATACACATCCGGCCGGGGCAGGATGACGGTGACCCCGGTGTGGTGGGTGGCGGTGTGGACGGTGGTATGCCCCACCCGCACGCCGGGCACATCGGTGATGGCGTTGCGGGGTCCGGCAGGCAGATGGCCGGGCACCAGGCCGTAATCGCGGATGGTGGGCATGGGTGCACTTCCTTTCAAAAGTAGGATATGGTAGAATAAAGAAAAATCACAAGTCCCGGCCCCGCCGGGCGGGGAGGAATCATGACCGAAATTTTGCTGAACGTGCCCCAGATTCTGCAGAATCCGGAGCTGCCCAACGGCTGCGAGATCACCAGCTGCTGCGAGGTGCTGCGGTATCTGGGCTTTGATGCCGACAAGTGTGAGCTGGCCGACCAGTACCTGCCCCGCAGCGAGAAGTGGTACGGCGCCGACCCCAACCGGGTGTACATGGGCAACCCCCACAAGGACGACGGCACCCCCGAGGAGGGGTACTACTGCTTTGCAGGCCCCATCGTGCAGGCGGCAAACGCCTATCTGGCCCGCCACGGCGGCGGATACACCGCCCATGACCTGACCGGGGCGGAGGAAGCCGACCTGGTGGCCCAGCTGGAGAAGGGACGGCCGGTGGTTTTCTGGGCATCGCTGCATTTTGCGGACATCGGCTACGCCGACGTAACGCCCTATCCCCTGACCGACGGCAGCCTGCACCGGGTGTTCCACACCCTGCACTGCATGGTGCTGTGCGGCGCCGACGACACCCACTTCACGGTGGCGGACCCCCTGGACTTCAACCGCCGGGTGCCCCGGGAACGGTTCATGCGGGTGTACCGCCAGCTGGGTAGCCGGGCGGTAGTGCTGGTGAAGGACGGCGAAACCCTGTAAGACAGAGCCAAAGAAGGTCGGCCTGAAAGCCGCACGTTGAGAATATCATACCCCGCCCGCCGCAAAACTGCAAGGTTTTTGCGACGGGCGGGGTATTGTTGTTATGGGAAGGGGAAATTACAGGGGCAGGAATTGCAGCACAATGCCGCAGACCGACCCGCCGGCCCACAGGATGCCGGTCATGAAGAGGTTCTGTTTCCAGCTGGGGTTGACACGCCAGAGCACGGCCAGGCCGATGCCCGCCCCGGCGCAGAGGCCGGCGAACAGGCTGCCGAAGCTGATGGCCCCCTGGGCGTACAGCTGGGCCAGCAGTACGCTGGCGGCGCAGTTGGGCACCAGGCCCACCAGAGCGGCGGCCATGGGCTGGAAGATGCCCATACCGGTGAGGAAGGCGGTGATGGTGTCCTCGCCGATGAGCTCGAAGGCAAAACCGATGAGGAAGCTGAACAGAAGGATGAAAAGGAAAATCTCCACCGTGTGGCGCAGGGCTGCCAGCAGAACGCCGCTGTGCTCCTCATGCTCCTCATGGCAGTCGATGTCGTCGGCGTGACCGGCGTAGCCGCCGTACAGCCTGGCGGGCAGGACCCGGCGCAGGGGGACGTCCAGCAGGAAGCCGCCCGCCACACCGGCCACCACCTTGCCGATGAGCAGCAGGGGCAGGGTGCCCCACAGGCTGGGTTCGGCGGCCAGCAGGGGCACGGCTTCGTCGCTGGTGGCCACAAAGACGGCCAGCAGCGCGCCGGGGGTGATGACCCGGCTGGCGTACAGGTTGGCGGCCAGGGCAGAGAACCCGCACTGGGGCACGATGCCCAGCACCGCGCCGGGCACAAAGCCCCAGCGCCCGCCGCCCGCCAGGGCGTTTTCGATACGTTCGCCGTGGTGGCGTTCCAGCCATTCGATGAGCAGATACGCCAGGAACAGGAAGGGCAGCATCTTGAGGCTGTCCTCCAGGGCATGTTCGATGGTGTGCAGAATGATGTGTTCCATGTGTGTTCCTTTTTGGTTGGAAGAGAAAGTGTGGAAAGAGTGGAAAACGGCGGTGAACGGCGCCGCCGTGACGGCAGGATACAAAGCCCGGCACCCCGGGCACAAAAAGCCAGGGGCGTGGCAGGCGTCCCTGGACAGGATGGGATTCAGCTTTCGTTTTCAAACCGGCGCAGCAACCGCACGGCCCAGCGGACTTTTTCTGCCGGGATGCGGGTGCGAAACCGCTCCATGCTGCGGGAGGAGAAGGGCACCGTGTCGGTGAAGGATTCAAACCCCAGGAAGTATTGCAGATAGGGGCTTTCCCGGATCAGGGCCACGGTTTCCCGGTCGGACACGCCGCAGGCCGCCCGCACGATCAGGCAGCCGAAGGCCACCCGGGCGGGCACTGCCACCTTGCCCACATGGCCAAAGTGACCGCTGTATTCTTTTTCAAACGCATCCCAGTCGATGGCGGCGGCCAGGCGCACCCAACGGTTTTGCTCGGCCAGTTCGCCGTGGTAGGGCGGCAGATAATCATAAATGCTCATCTGCTGTTCGCTTGTGCGGTACAAAGACCACGCCCCCTTTTTATCAATAACGTTGCAGCATCGGGAAGATCAAGGCCAGCACGGCCCAGGCCGCCTGGTACAGCACCAGGGCGGGCAGCGGCAGGGCCGCAATGCCCCCGGCCAGCACCATGATGACGGCCAGCACGCAGGACAGCAGCACCGACACCGACAGAATCATGGCGGCTTTGCGCTCGCCTTCGGCGGCGCCGGCGGCGGCTTCCAGGCCGCCCACATAACTCACAAAGCTGCCCAGATGCAGCATGTTTCCTTCGCTTTCGGGCAGCCAGGCAGTGGCCGGTTCCAGCGCCTTGCGGGCGGTGGCGTCCAGCACCCGCACCGTGCCGGTGGGCAGAGTGTAGGCGGCTTCCAGCAAGGCTTCGTCACAGTTGAAGTCGTCGCAGTCCACAATCAGGGACATGCCGGTGCGGCGCAGCCCGTCCAGCACCGCGGCGGTGTCGGGATCGGCCTGGTAGGCCACCTGGAACATGCTGAACAGCTTGCCCGACACAGCCAGGTAGATGACCCGGCGCTGGTTGACGGTGTGCCGCTGTTCATATTCCAGACTGGGCACCTGGATGTCGAACTTTTCCATCAGGTGGCGGTTGCCGGCCAGCACCCGCTCGCCGTTGATCCAGCCCACATAGCCCATACCGTACACCGTCTCGAAATCGTCCACCTTGTTCAGCAGCTTGCGGTTGTCCCCGATCATCCCCAGGAACACTTCCCGCAGGGTGGGGGCACCGCCGGCCATCATGGACGCGGCGTAGATGATGGCCAGGTCGATGCGCTCCTTGTTCACCGGCTTGATGCCGCAGAGCTTGACGCAGCCTTTGGGGAACAGGTCCTGGGTGGTCACCTGGATCACGTTCACCCGGCCCAGCTGACGGATGTCCCGCCAACCGGGAATCACCGCGCCCACCTGGGCGGCGCTGCGCTGCATCAGGCGGGCCGGCAGGGCGCTGAGCAGAGTGCCTGCCAGGGGCGCCCCCAGGCAGAGCACCGCGGCCATGGCGGTGAAGGCCAGGCCCGCGTCCTTGCGGTAGAGAAGAGTAAATACCAGGGCCGCCAGCGCCACACCGCCCACCAGACGGCCCAGCTGCTGCTGGTTCTTGTCCGAGGTGCGGTGGGAGCTGCTGGAAGCCAGGAAGTCTTTCATCAGCTGGGTGGGACGGCTGACCAGCACGTTGGGATGGGGCTGTTCCAGACCGCGGGTGACCGCCCGCAGGATGCCGGCGTCCTTCAGCCGGTAGGCCACAGCGTGGTCCACCTTGGCGCTGACCAGGGCAAAGTTCTCCCGGGTGGTGATGGCATCCAGCCGCTTGCCCAGGGCGTTGAAGCAGAGCACCAGGGCGGCGGGCCCCGCCAGCAGGCAGAGCTTGTCCGGGGCATACCAGTCCGGCTGGAGCAGGAAGGCCCCCAGCTGCACCACACCGCCCAGGGCGGCCAGGGCCGCCAGGGTGTCGGCGGTGGGACTCTTGACCAGGCCCACCAGTCCATCCAGCATGGTACGCCAGTTCAGGGCGCAGCAGAACACCAGCAGCACCAGCATGGTGGCCAGCAAGGGCGTGGCGCCGGCGGTGGTGTCCAGGGGGGCGGGCATGGGCAGGGTGCCCCCCGCCGCAATGCCCAGATACAACATGAGCGCCGCCGAAGCCCCCGACACAATGGCGGCCACGGTGAGCAGCAGGATCCGGTTGGCCAGGTCCCGGCGCACCGCGGGGGCATCGTCCAGCCGCTCGTATTCCTTATGGCGGGACGCCGGAGCGGTGTCCTCCTCCTCAAAGGGGGGCTCGGTCTTTTCGTCCTTGGTCTCATCCTCCGGCGCACCGGTCAGGCGGATGCCGCCCTTGGCCTTGGGGCGCGGGGCGGTGGGTTCCTCGATCTCCGAAGTATCGGTGAGGATGCTGGCCGCCTTGGCAAACCGGTCTTCCGATTCGGCGGGCTCCTCCTCGTTGATGGACTGTTCAATCTCCCGCACAAAGGCGCCGGTGTCCGGGCGGGGGCGGGGCTGGGCTTCCAGCTGGGCCATGAAATCCGCCGTGTCCGGGCTGACTTCGTGGGTGCCGGCATGGGCCAGGTCCGACGCAAAGGCGGCGGTATCTTCCTCGGTACGGCCGGCGGCAATATCGGCCAGGCGCACCTCCCCCGTCAGGGTGGCTGCCTCATCCCGGGAGATCTCCTC
Organism: Gemmiger formicilis; assembly: GCF_016900095.1. Lineage (GTDB taxonomy): Bacteria > Bacillota > Clostridia > Oscillospirales > Ruminococcaceae > Gemmiger > Gemmiger formicilis_A. The sequence goes on along the minus strand of NZ_JACJJP010000007.1, from coordinate 79,973 downwards.
AAAGGTATCTTCCCGGGCGGTGGATACGGGCGGCTGTTCCACCGGCTGCCGTTGCACGGGCGGTTCTTCTTCCGCCGGGGCGGTCTGTTCCGGCTGGGGCGCCAGGGCGGGACGCACGCTCTGGGCCCGGGGCGCGGCCTGGGCGGCGCGGGCCGCGGTCTTGACCGCGGAGTCCTGCACCACCCCCAGATCCCGCAGAAAGTCCCGGGTATCCTCCTTCTGGTCGGTGTCCTCCTGTTCCAGGGGGATGTTGAAGGCGGTGGTGGATGTAACCTCGGCGGTGGGGGTCATGACCGGCTCGCCCACCGGTTCGCCGTGGGATTCCTGGGTTTCAGGGGCCGGTTCGGGGGTACGGGCCAGCTTCTGGCCCGGGGTAAATTCAATGGTGTTGCGTTTTTTGCGGTACACCGTACCGGTGGCGCCGGAAGAGCTGCCCCGCAAGGCCGCCCGGATGCCGCTGAGGGTGATGCCGCCGGTGGTGGCCGTGTGGTTGGGCAGGGCGGCCCCGGCATGGTGGGAGTGGTAGACCGTCTTTTCCACCGTGGGTTCTTCCGGTTCGGGCTGAGGCGCCGGGGCCTGGTAAGCGGGGGCGGCGGCTTCGCCGTCGTCCACCTCATCCGCATCATAGTAAGCTTCCTCCGGCTGGGGCGCCGGTTCGGTGTAAGGTTCCTCCTCCGGTTCGGGTTCCGGCTGGGGGGCGGGCTCTTCCCGCCGGCCGCCCAGGGATACATTGATGGGCACAAACTCGCCGGTGTCCTCGGCCTTGCCCAGGCCGAAGAAGCCCCGCTTGCGGCGGGAAGGGTCCCGCAGCTTGCCGTCCGAGTCGGGCAGGACCGCGGCGGTCTTGCCGAAGAACTGCTGGAACTGCTCCTTGCCCTCGTTCAGGGCATGGGTGTCGGCGTGGTCGGCGCCGGGAGCCATCTTGAGCAGGAAATTCTTGATAATGCTGGTGCGGGTGGTGTCCCCCAGGGTGTCCTCCCGGGCGGGAGTCGCCTGCCTGGGCTGCGGCGTTTCCTGCCGGGAAGCCTGCACGGGCCGGGTCTGCGGCCGGGTTTCGGGCTGCGGGGCCGGAACAGACTGGGTCTGCCGGGCGGGCGCGGCCTGCACCGGCGCCGTCTGGGTGGCGGCGGGCTGGGTTGCATTCTGCACCGGGCGGGTCTGCTGACGGACCGGGGCGGTCTGGACCGGCTGGGTCTGCCGCACCGGGGCGGTGCGGGTCTGGGCGGAAGGCTGGGCATCGGTGCGTTCCGGGCGGCGGAAAGCGGCCACCGGGGCAGACTGGGTCTGCCGGGACGGTTCCTGTGCACGGCGGGGCGACTTTTTCTTCAGCAGTTTCATGCTGGGCAGATCCCCCAGCAGGTCGTCCAGCACGGCGGTGGAGAAGCGGTCTTCGGCCACGCCGCCGCTGACCTCCACCTGGGGCAGGTCTTCCTTGCCGATGGGCCCCAGGGAATCGTGGGACGCACCGGGGGTAGCGGTGTCGATGCCCACGCTCTTGAGGATCTCGTCCACTTTCCGTTCATTTACACTGTCACGCACACCATCCCGGGCCTGCTGATGGCTCAGCTCTTCCAGGATGCGTTCCACCGAATCGTTGGTGCGTTTGCTTGGCATATCCTTCTCCCCTTCCCTGCCCGCTGTGCGGGCGGCGGCGCCGGAGTCCGGCGATCAGTGCCCGCGGCGGCACTGCATAATATGATACAAAAGGATTCCGGCGGCCACCGACACATTGTAGCTGTCCACGCCGCAGTCCCCCGCGGCCATATCCAGCGTGACGGCGCCGTCGCACAGTTTTTTGGTCAGAGCCGAAGGGCCGCTGCCCTCACTGCCCAGAACCAGCGCCACCGACCCGGTCAGGTCGGTGCGGTCGGGGGACTGTCCCCCCAGGTCGGCACAGTAGACAAAGACGCCTCGCTCTTTCAGGGTGCGGATGGCCTGGGCCAGATTGGGGACCCGGGCCACCGGGATGCGGGCGGCTGCCCCGGCGCTGGCTTTCATCACCGTGCCGGTGACGCTGACCCCGCCGCGGCGGGGAATGACCACCCCGTGGGCTCCGCACAGCAGCGCCGAGCGCAGAATGGCGCCCAGGTTGTGGGGGTCCTCGATGCCATCACACAGCACCAGGAAGGGGGGTTCCCCTTTGGCGGCTGCGGCGTCCAGCAGATCTTCCAGATCGGCGTATTGGATGCGGGCGGCCCAGGCCGCGATGCCCTGGTGGTCGGCGGTGCCGCACAGTTTTTGCAGCTTGCCGGAAGGCACCCGCTTGATCACCGCCCCGGCTTGTTTGCCCAGCGCGGTGAAGTAGGATACGGTGCGCGGGTCCAGGCTGTCCGCCAGCAGCAAGGTGTCCACCCCGGTGCCGGCACGCAGCAGTTCGGTGACGGGATTTTTGCCCCACACAAGGGTGTCGGGGCTTTCACTGGATTGGGTCCGGTTGTCCGGGCGTTCCGGTTTGTTCATCATGGTTCCTCCGGCGGGCGGGCAGGGCCGCACCCGCAAATGTATTGTATGCGGGCCTTGCGGCCCGGTTGCGGCAGCTATACGGATTATAGTATACCACAAAGGCGGGGGCTTTGTCACCTGCCAACCCGCGTCAAAAGTGCAGATTTTTTGCTTTTTCGCGGGGGTGTTTTTGCGCTGCGCCGCGCTTTATACAAAGCGTAATTCCACAAGAGGCGCTGTTCATTGTTGAAAACTCTGTTGAAAGTGTGGAAAACCCGCCCACCATGGGATTTTTCCACCAAAGGAGGGGATGTTTTCCACAGGCTGTTGAAAATTTTTCCACATAACGTTCCGGATAAACCCTTCTGTCAAGTTGGCAAAATTCCGATTTTCCTGCCAAAAGAACGGATTTTTCCCACAAAATGTCCAAGGATTTCCAGCGCGCTTTTCTTGTGCGGGCACCCGGGACGAAAAGTTCATCCCGGGCTTTTCATGCCCGCACAACCTCGCCGGACCCACCCGGTTTTCCCCTGGCAAGGGCCGTTTTCCGGGGTGAAACACCTGCCCTTCAGCGGTGTTCATATCAACCATTTTTGTCTTATCTGCGCGAATTTTGCCACAAGTGCGGCGCATAAAATATTTTTGTTGCTTTTTTGTCAATGTCAGGCTATAATGGGACTATACCCTAGTGACGCGCGGGGCGCACGGCTCCACGCGGATTTTTCCTGCAACGGAAACAGAAGAACATTGGGAGGTATCTTCACTATGCTGGTAAACGCAACGAATATGCTGCTGAAAGCGCGCGACGGTCATTACGCCGTCGGTCAGTTCAACATCAACAACCTGGAATGGACCAAGAGCATCCTGCTGACTGCGCAGGAGATGAACAGCCCCGTCATCCTCGGTGTTTCTGAGGGTGCCGGCAAGTATATGACCGGTTTCAAGACCGTGGCCGCCATGGTCCGCGCCATGGACGAAAGCCTGGGCATCACCGTTCCCGTGGCCCTGCACCTGGACCACGGCACCTATGAGGGTGCCAAGGCCTGCGTGGCCGCCGGCTTCACCTCCATCATGTTCGACGGCAGCCATTATCCCATCGACGAGAACGTTGCCAAGACCACCGAGCTGGTGGCTCTGGCCCATGACCACGGCCTGTCCATCGAGGCCGAAGTCGGCTCCATCGGCGGCGAGGAAGACGGCGTCATCGGTGCCGGCGAAGTGGCCGACCCCGCCGAGTGCGCCAAGATCGCTGCCCTGGGCATCGATTTCCTGGCTGCCGGCATCGGCAACATCCACGGCAAGTACCCCGCCAACTGGAAGGGCCTGGACTTTGAGGCTCTGGACAAGATCCATCAGGCCACCGACAACATCCCCCTGGTCCTGCACGGCGGCACGGGCATCCCGGCCGACATGATCCGCAAGGCCATCACCCTGGGTGTTTCCAAGATCAACGTCAACACCGAATGCCAGCTGAGCTTTGCCGACGCCACCCGCAAGTACATCGAAGCGGGCAAGGATCTGCAGGGCAAGGGCTTTGACCCCCGCAAGCTGCTGGCTCCCGGCGCCGAGGCCATCAAGGCCACCGTGCGCGAGAAGATCGAGCTGTTTGGCTCTGCCAACAAGGCCTGATTGTTCCCCCACAACCGAAAGAGGACCTGCCCCCAGGGCAGGCCCTCTTTTTTTGCTGCAAAAAGCCGGAAGGGTTCTGTCCTTCCGGCTTTGTCCATAAGCGCTCAGGCTCCCTGCTCCGCCTCATGCCCGCGCATGCGCAAAAAGTACAGCGGAATTTCAAACAGCAGCATGACGATCCAGCCGCCCGCACAGGCAAAGGCGATGCCGAAGATGCCCACCCGGGGAGCCAGCAGAACCGTGAATACCACCCGCAGGGATGTCTGGATAAAGGTACCGGCCAGGGTGATGCCCATGCGGCCCATGCCCCGGTAGTAGCCCTGGAACCCGTTGGTGAAGGCGGGCAGGATATAGAACACCGCCATGGCCGCCAGATACTGGCTGCCCAGGGCCGTGACCCGCTCGGCGCCCTCACCCGAAACGAACAGCGAGACGATGGGGGTGCGCAACACCGCCGTGATGCTGCCGATGAGAATCCAGTAGCAGAACTCCATGAGCAGACCCGCCAGGAACCCTGCCCGGATGCGGTCATACCGCTTGGCGCCCCGGTTCTGGGCGATGAAGGTGGTGATGCCCTGGGCCACGCTCTGTTCGGGGATACAGGCGAAATCGTCCATGCGGGTGACGGCGTTGTAGGCGGCCATCACATCCACCCCCAGCAGATTCACCTGCCCCTGGATGAGCACCTTGCCGATGGGCTGGCAGGCCTGCTGCAGGGCGGTCACACTGCCGTAGCGCAGGGTCTTGCCCAGCAGCGGACGGTCGATGTGCCATTCCTCCCGCAAGGGGCACAGGTCCGGCAGGCTGCGCGCCAGATACACCGCCGCCAGCACCGCGCTGACCCCCTGGGCAAAGACGGTGGTGGCCGCCGAACAGGCAATGCCGAAATCCAGCAGACCGATGAACACCAGGTCCAGCACCACGTTCAGGATGGAGGAAAACATGAGGAAGCGCAGGGGTGTCTTGGCATCGCCCACGCTTTTCAGCCCGGCGGCCAGGGCGTTGTAAAAGCAGGTGAAGGGCGCCCCCAGGAAGGTGATGCGCAGATACACCACCGTGATGTCGAAGATGTCCGCAGGCACCTCCTGCCAGCGCAGGATCTGGGGGGTGAAGACAAATCCCAGCGCCGCCACCGCCAGGGAAAACCAGGCCCCGGCAATAAGGGTGGTGGCCAGTTCCCGGCGCAGCCGGGGCCGGTCGTGGGCGCCGAAAAATTCGCTCATCAGCACCCCGGCGCCGATGGTGACGCCGGAGATAGCCAGGATGACCAGGTTCATCACCGGACCGGCGGCTCCCTCCGCCGCCAGGGCGTCCTTGCCGATAAAGCGGCCCACAATCACCGAATCGGCGGCGTTGTAAGCCAGCTGAAACCAGTTGCCCAGCATCAAGGGCAGTGCATACCGCCAAAGGTGACGGTAGGCACTGCCCTGGGTCATATCATTCATGAACAGGCCCCCTGCCGCGTTTTATCGGGAACGGCGGGCGTCCCGGTCCGCTTCGGTTTCGCGCTCAATGTAAATGGGCCGATGCTTGACTTCCAGATAGGTCTTGGCCAGGTATTCGCCCACAATGCCCAGGCAGAACAGCTGCACGCCGCTGCACAGCAGCATGATGCAGACCATGCTGGGCCAGCCGGAGGTGGGGTCCCCGAAGGCCAGGGCCCGCACCACCACAAACAGAATGCCCACAAAGGCCGCCAGGCAGAAAATCACGCCGGCACCCGCCGCAATGATCAGCGGGGCGGTGGAAAAGCCCACGATACCCTCGATGGAATACTTGAACAGACCCCAGAAATTCCACTTGGTCTGGCCGGCCACCCGTTCGATGTTCTCGTAATCAAACCACTTGGTCTTGAAGCCCACCCAGCTGAAAATGCCCTTGCTGAAGCGGTTGTACTCCGCCATGGAGAGCACCGCATCCACCATCTTGCGGCTCATCAGCCGGTAATCCCGGGCACCGTCCACAATCTCGGTGTCGCTGAGGCGGTTGATGATCTGGTAGAACTTGCGGGCAAACCAGCTGCGCACCGGGGGTTCCCCCTTGCGGGTGGTGCGGCGGGTGGCGGCGCAGTCGTAGTCGCCGGTGAGCAGGACATCCAGCATCTGGGGCAGCAGGGCCGGGGGATCCTGCAGGTCGGCGTCCAGCGTGGCCACATAATCGCCCTTGGCGGCTTTCAGCCCCGCATAGATGGCGGATTCCTTGCCGAAGTTGCGGCTGAAGGAAACGTACCGGACACGGGGATCCCGGTCATGCAGTTCCCGCGCCACGCGCAGGGTGCCGTCCCTGGATCCGTCGTCCACAAAAATAAACTCAAAATCCGTACCGTGGCTTTTCTTCATCTCGGCGGCCACACGGGACGCTTCCTGATAAAACAGCGGCATGGCTTCCTCTTCATTGTAACTGGGCACAACGAGGGAGATCAGCATAAAGGGAACCACCTTTCGGGCAGAAACTTTCTCTTATTATACAGCAGTCCGCGCATGGGTGCAACGGTCAGAAACAGACCAGCAAATATCCTTCCTGCCGACTTACCCCCGCAGGCAGGGTCTCGGCCAGGGCGTCGCCCGCCGTCTGCTGCTCCTGGGTGGGCCGGGCGTAGGTGTGACCCAGCTCTTCCATGAGCAGATACATCTGTTCGTGGGTGCCGAAGGCCGTCTGGGCCCAGTTGATCACCAGGGTCTGGGGGTTTTCGTACCGGTAAAGGGTCCCCTGGGGGCCGTCCAGCGCCGTGGCGATGACCCAGGCAGCGGTGTAGGCCGGGTTGCCCGCCGGAATGGCCGCCCGGGCTTCCAGCTCGGGGGAAAGCTCGATCACCCCGGTAAACACCACCGGCAGGGTGCCGGAGGGGTCCAGGGCAAGGAGGTCGGCAGCCGTCTGTTCCAGGATGGACTTTTCGTACTGCCAGCGGTCCCGGCCAAAGCGGAAATCATCCCTGAGGGCCCAGGCTTCGGTGCCCAGCAGCGCCACCGCCAGCACCCCGCACAGGGCGGTCAGCAGGGGTTTGCGCCGGGCGTCCAGGGCCTTGCCCAGCCAGAGCCAGGCCACAAAAGGCACAAACACCGCAAAGCACTGGCAGGCCCGGGCCATCTGGGAACCGGTGCCCTGCAAAAGTCCCAGGGAAAACTGGGAGAGAAGCAACCCCAGCGCCCACAGGCGACGGCCGCGGCGGGGTGCCGTCCACACCACCAAGGCCAGGCAGGCCAGCAGAAGCAAAGCCAAAGCCGGCACGGCCAGGGCTTCGGCGCCGTATTTGGTCAAAAATTCCCGCAGGGGGATGAGGATGGCGTCCCGCACGCTGTCCCGCCGGAACCAGAAGATGGTCTTGGCGGCGCTGCCGTTCTCCCCGGTCACGCCGTTGGCGGCCCGCAGCAGAGCGGCCGCACCGCTGCGCAGCACCAGCCCCGCTGCCAGCGGGCACAGCCCGATCACCAGGGCGCCGAAGCCCCGGCCCAAACGGCGCACCGGCCCGGCCAGCAGCAGGGCAAAAAGCAGGGTCAGCCAGACAGGGGCGAAGGATTCATACAACCCCAGAGCGAACATCAGGCACAGGGCCGCCCCGCCCAGCCCGGGCAGATGGCGTCGCCAGTCCCCTGCCATGGCCGGCCAGACCAGGCAGGCCGCCCCGACGCAGAGCAGATACCCCAGCCCCACGCCGCACTGGTTGGAATACATGAGGATTTCGGCGTGATAAGGCCAGAGCAGCAGTCCCCCCGCCAGCAGCAGCGCCCCCGGCAAAGAGGGCGTGCGCCCGGCGGCGGTATACAGCAAAGCGGCCAGCAGCACCCCCGCCAGAACCAGGCAAAGAGCAAAGAAGAATTCCGGCCAGAAAGGCTGATAGGTCATGATGCCGGTAAGCGCCTGGAGCAGCCAGACGGTGAACCGGCCCTGGCGCAGGAATTCCCCTCCCTGCTGGTAGGTGGCAATGGCCAGGTCGTCCATATCCACGGCGGGCACGGCCATGGCGTAGCCGTAGCCCAGGGCGGCCAGCGCCGCCAGCGCCACCCACAACAGCGGGCGGCGGGCCAGGCTGACCAGGGCGGGCCGTACCGAATTGTTTGTGTCTTGTTTCATTGTCTTATCCTTTGGCCGGAACTGCTTCCGGCCGGTTGATTTTGCGGCGGCGCAGTCCCAGTGCCACCAGCCCGGCCAGGGTCAGCAGGCTGACGGCCTCGGCGGCCCGCCAGAACCAGGGTTCGGCGTAATAGACCCGGATGGTACCGCTGTACCCGGCGGGAATCTGCACCTGGACCATCTTGCTGGCGGGGTCGCGGGTCACGGCAAAAGTCATGCCCGACCCGTCGTCGGCGGTGTAGTAGGGATAGTACAGCATGGGCACGGTGACGGTGCCGCCGTCGATACTCTGGCAGGTGACAGTGGCCCTCAGACCGTCAAGGCTGGTCTCGGTCAGCTCCACCCCGTCGGATTCTATGGCGCGAGGACCGGCAAAATCGGTTTTCTCGGTGCCGGCGGGCAGGTACTCCCCTGCCCCGGCGTCACAGGAATCCAGGGCGGCGGCGCTGTACCGGAACATGGTTTCGTTGTCGGTGAGGGCGCTCTGCACAAAACCGCCCCAGCTGACCAGGGTGAGCACCAGCAGCACCCCCGCGGACAGGTTGCGCAGGTCCGGGCGGGTGCGCAGCAGGCAGATGGCGCAGGCACCCGCCAGCACCCAGAACCAGGTGGCCGGGCTGAGGAACCGCCACACATACTGTACCATGGCCAGCAGTTTTCCCAGAACCGGGTTCAGGTTGTACAGGTTGTCCCAGGGGAAGACATCGCTGGCCAGCACCAGGCAGACCAGCCCGGCCCAGAAACCGAAGCTGCCCAGCTTCCATACCGGGTCTTTGCGGTCGCAGCGGCCCATGGCCGTAACCAGCAGGAAGAGCCCCGCCGCCAGCAGCAAGGCCAGGCCCAGGCCGATGGCCATTTCCTTATAAGTTCCCTGGTCCAGGCCCAGGTTGTACCGGTTGACCACCCCGCTGTAAGCAAGGTTCAGCATCTGCCCGAAGAACGCGGCGCCGTTGTGAGGGCCGGAGGTTTCCTGGGTGGTGATGACCAGGTCATCCCGCATATAATCGAACAGGGGCAGCAGGAACCACAGGTTGAGCAGCGCCGTGATGCCCACCACCTTGCACAGCGGGAAGAAGGTGTTTTTGCGCAGGGTGCGGCGCAGCAGCACCACGCAGCTGCCCAGGGTGAGGATGCCCACGATCTCGCCGCTGAGCAGGTGGGTCTGGATCAGGCCGGTGAAGCCGATGACCGCCGGCAGCCAGACCAGCGGCCGGGCCCGCTCCCCGTCGGGCTGGGTGAAGATCCGCCACAGCCCGTAGAACACCAGGGGCAAAAACATCATGGCGGTGTATTCCCCCACGGCGCCCCGCAGATAGATGTTCAGGATGCGGTAGATGGACAGGGTGTACAGCACGCTGCCGAACAGCGCCGCCCACTGGTTTTTGAGCATGCGGCGCAGGCAGTACCAGGCCACCAGGGCGGTGCCCAGGTTGATGACCACCGCATACACCTTGTAGGCCCCCTGCACCGTCACGCCAAAGAAGCGCAGCAGGGCCGGGAAATAGAGCAGCAGCTCCCCGTAAAACACCGACACGGCATAGCCCCGGCCGTCCAACCAGAAGGGCTGGATGCGCACCGGGAACTGGCCGGCGGCGATGCCCTGGGCCAGGCCCTCGATGCGGTTGAGGTGGAACTGCAGGTCGTGGCCTTGGATGAGCCCGCCGGTGAGCAGCGGCAGCGAGGCGATGAGCACCGCGCCCCCCAGCCCCAGGGCGGTGACGGCCCCTTTGGGACCGCCGGGCAGCACCAGCCGACCGGACCACAGCAGCCAGATCAGGTCCGCCGCCGCAAAGAAGACCAGACGGCAGAGCAGGTTGTACCAGGAATAGGCCTGGCTGTAAGAAATGACGATACTTTCCAGGGTAAAGCCGCTGCCGCCGGTGGAGATGCGCAGGGTGGCTTCCTCCTGGTCGCTGGGCACCAGGACCTGGAAGGTCACCGCCCGCATATCCTTGCGCAGGGTGACGGTATCGGCCAAGGCGGTGGATTTGTAGAAGTAGCAGGTCACATCGTCCCCGCCGCCCAGATAGGCCACGGTGACGTTGTACATGCCGGGTTCCAGTTTGAGCCAGCGGGTGGCCAGCACCTCGCCGGAAAGACCTTCCGCCACTTCGGTGCCCTGGGTGGTGTGGGTGATGCCTTCCTCCACCATGTCTCCCATGCTGTCGCTGAGCAGGGTGGTGGTGCCGCGCACGGCGCGGTCCTGCACAAAGCCCGCCGCCAGAAATACCAGTTCCAGCACCAGCACCGCCAGGACCAGCCAATGGCGGGGCTTTTGCAGGACTGCACGCAGGTTTTGGCGCATAACTGTTTCTCTCCTCTTCGGTTTTGGGGTGGTCGTGATATGCGAAAAGAGCCCCCGTCGGATGCGGGGGCTCTGAGGTTTATTTTGCGGCCAGGTTGACCAGCTTGCCCTTGACGTAGATCTCCTTGACCAGCGTCTTGCCGGTCAGGGCTTCGGTCACGGCAGGCTCCGCCTTGGCGGCGGCGATGGCATCGGCGGCTTCCACGTCGGCGGGAACCTTGATGCGGGCCTTGATCTTGCCGTTCACCTGTACGGCGATCTCGATGGTCTGCTCGGTGCACTTGGCTTCGTCGTACTTCGGCCAGGGATAGTAGGCCAGACGGTCCTCGTGGCCCATCTGCTCCCACAGTTCCTCGGTCATGTGCGGGGCGAAGGGGTTCAGCAGCTGCAGCAGCACCTCGTATTCGGGGCGGGTGGCGCCGCCGGCATCGGCCAGGGCGTTCACATAGATCATCAGCTGGGCGATGGCGGTGTTGGCCTTCAGGCTGTCGATGTCCTCGCCCACCTTCTTGATGGTGCGGTGCATCAGGGATTCCAGCTCGGGGCGCACGCCGCCTTCCACCAGCTTGTCCCCCATGGCCCAGATGCGGTCCAGGAAGCGCTTGCAGCCCTTGATGGAGGAGGTGTTCCAGGGCGCGGCCTTCTCAAAGTCGCCGATGAACATCTCGTACAGGCGCAGGGTGTCGGCGCCGTACTCGTTGACCACATCGTCGGGGTTGACTACGTTGCCCAGGCTCTTGGACATCTTGACCACCGGGTGTTCGGCCATCTCGCCGTACTTTTCCACCAGGTGTTCCTTGGCAGCCTTCTCGGAACCGAACTCCGCCACCAGCTTGCGCTGCTCGTCGGCGGGCAGATTCACGAAGCTGTGGGGATTCAGGCCCAGAATCATGCCGTGGGAGGTGCGCTTGGCGTAGGGCTCCTTGGTGGGCACCACGCCGATGTCATACAGGAACTTGTGCCAGAAACGGCTGTACAGCAGGTGCAGGGTGGTGTGCTCCATGCCGCCGTTGTACCAGTCCACCGGGCTCCAGTATTCCAGGGCTTCCTTGCTGGCAATGACATCCTTGTTGTGGGGGTCCATATAGCGCAGGAAGTACCAGCTGGAACCGGCCCACTGGGGCATGGTATCGGTTTCCCGCTTGGCGGGGCCGCCGCAGCACGGGCAGGTGGTGTTCACCCATTCGGTGTGGCGGGCCAGGGGGCTTTCGCCGTTCTCGCCGGGCTCAAAGTCCTTGATTTCGGGCAGGCGCAGGGGCAGCTCGCTCTCGGGCAGGGGCTGCCAGCCGCACTTTTCGCAGTAGACCATGGGGATGGGTTCGCCCCAGTACCGCTGACGGCTGAACACCCAGTCGCGGAGCTTGAAGTTGACCTTCTTGTGGCCCTTGCCGTTCTCTTCCAGCCAGGCGTACATCTTGTTCTTGGCGTCCTCCACCGACAGGCCGGTGAGGAAGCCGGAGTTGACCAGGGTGCCGGTGGCCACGTCGGTGAAGGCACCTTCGTCCAGGTTGGCGGGGGTGGTGCCGCGGACAACCTCCACGATGGGCAGGCCGAACTTCTTGGCGAACTCCCAGTCGCGGGTATCGTGGGCGGGCACGGCCATGATAGCGCCGGTGCCGTAGGTGGCCAGGACGTAGTCGGAAATGAAGATGGGCACACTCTGGCCGTTCACCGGGTTGACGGCCTCCACGCCCTGGATGCGCACACCGGTCTTTTCCTTGTTCAGCTCGGTGCGCTCAAATTCGGACTTGCGGGCGGCTTCCTGCTGGTAGGCGGTGATCTCGTCGGGGTTCTTGATGAGCCCGGCGTCCATCCACTTCTTCAGGTAGGCATGCTCGGGGGAGACGACCATATAGGTGCAGCCGAACAGGGTGTCGGCGCGGGTGGTGTAGACGGTGAGCACATCGCCGGCGGTGGTGTCGAAGTTGATTTCGGCGCCGTGGCTGCGGCCGATCCAGTTCTTCTGCTGGGTGGAGACGCGCTCGATGAAGTCCAGGCCGTCCAGATCATCGATGAGGCGGTCGGCATAGGCGGTGATCTTCAGCATCCACTGGCTCTTGACCTTGTGGACCACGGGGCTGCCACAGCGCTCGCACACGCCGTTGACCACCTCTTCGTTGGCCAGCACCACCTTGCAGCCGGTGCAGTAGTTGACGTTGGTCTCCTTCTTGTAGGCCAGACCCTTCTTGTACAGCTGCAGGAAGATCCACTGGGTCCACTTGTAGTATTCGGGGTCGGTGGTGTTGATCTCCCGGTCCCAGTCAAAGGACAGGCCCAGCGCCTGAAGCTGGCTCTTGAAGCGAGCCACGTTCTTGGCGGTGACAATCTCGGGGTTGATGTGGTTCTTCAGAGCGTAGTTCTCGGTAGGCAGGCCGAAGGCATCCCAGCCCATGGGATACAGCACGTTGTAGCCGCACTGGCGCTTTTTACGCGCCACAATGTCCAGGGCGGTGTAGCTGCGGGGGTGACCCACATGCAGGCCCGCGGCGGACGGATACGGAAATTCCACCAGAGCGTAGAATTTCGGCTTGGAATGATCGATCTCGGCGTGGAAGGTGTGCTCATCCTGCCACACCTTCTGCCATTTGGCTTCCACAGCTTTGAAGTCGTACTTCACGGTTGATCTCTCCCCACTATTTTACAATAATCGTATTTATTCGGCCGGTTTCATCCATTCGGCGGCGGGCATTTCGGCCGCGTCGGCCCAAAGGTGTTCCAGGTCGTAATAATCATGGGCTTCCTTGGTGAACACATGCACGATCACGCTGCCGTAATCCAGCAGCACCCAGCGCTTGCCGTCGTGGCCTTCGGTGCGCAGAGGATTGACCCCCTGCTGCGACAGCACAAAGTCCGCTTCGTCCGCCAGGGCGCCCACATGGGTGGTGGAAGTGCCGGTGGCAATGACGAAGTAATCGGTGACGGTGGTCAGGTCCTCGACCTTGAGAACGCGGATGTTCAGCGCCTTTTTGGCGTCCAGGGCACGCGCCAGTTCAATGGCCAGGGTCTTGCTATCCATAGTTTGTATCTCCTTCGAAATATTGCACTTACGCAGCGTTGTCCTCACTGGCGGAATCGGCGCCGTCGGTGCCTTCCTCGGTGGAGGAGGCATCCCCTTCGGGGGCCGGGGTCGGGGTGTCGTAGACGTACTCGCTGCTGGTATCCACACCGGACTCATCGGCGGCGTCGTTGACCTGCTCGTTGATGTCGGCCATAAACTGCACGTTGGGGTCGGAGGGGCTGCGTCCGCTGATATCCAGGACGTTATCCACCACCTGGAGTTCGCTGGCGTCCACGGGACCGGTGTTCTCGCGGTAGTAGGTGTTGAGCAGGTCGGCGGCCTCCTGACGGGCCACCACCACCACGTCGTTATCCGTGGTGCCGATGGGATAGTAGATCTGCCCCATATACACCGGAATCTGGGCCAGCATGATCTTGTTGCTGGAGACGTTCAGCAGGCTGACCGCCACGCTGATCAGGTCGGAGATGCTCAGGCTGGTATCCACCATGCTCAGGTAGAAGGGCAGGTTCTTGGCGATGTCCCACGCAGTCATGGAGCGCAGCTTGGCGAACATGGCGGCGTAGAAATAGCGCTGGGTGTTCAGGCGGCCCAGGTCGCTGTTGGCGTAGCTGTGACGGTTGCGCAGCAGGAACTCCGCCGCGGCGCCGTCCAGGTTGCGGTAGCCCTGTTCCAGGGCGCTGCCGCCGTAGGACATATCCTGGGGAATATAGCAGTACACGCCGCCCAGAATATCCACCAGTTCCACCAGTTTTTCCAGACGGATGCTCACATAGCCGTCGATGGGAATCTGGAATTCCTTGCTGACCTCCTCGCACAGGGCGTTGAGGTTGTTGTAGCCATCGGACCCCTGGGTCTTGGCGATGGCGTTGATCTGGTAGTTGCCGGAATAGCTTCTGTCGGTGGTGACGAAGATGTTGCGGGGAATCTGCAGCATCTTCACTTCCCCGGTTTCGTTGTTGAAGTGCATCCACATGATCATGTCGGTCATGCCGTCGTTGCTCTGGGAGTCTTCCCCCATGCCGTCCTCGGTGGAACGGTCGATGCCCACCAGCAGGATGTTGATTTCCTTGCCGGCAAATTCCTTGGGGGTGTTCAGCAGCTGGTTGAAGGTGATGTTGCCGCCGGTTTCGGGGCGCAGGGCGTTCACGATCAGGGCCAGGGTGCCGCCGAAGATCAGCACCAGCACCAGCAGGGTGACCAGCAGGACCTTCCACCAGGCCTTCTTCTTTTTCTTGCCGCCCTTCTTTTTTTCGCCGCCGTCATTGCCGCTGCCCTTGCGGCCCTTGCCGGGGCCTTTGGGGGGCACACCGCCGGCGGAAGCGCCGCTGCGGCGGGCGGAGGAAGCGGAAGCGGCACCCCCGCTGCGGGAAGTGCCGGAAGCGGCACGGGATACCTGGTCCGCCGGCTGTTGGGGCGCAGCGGCCGCCTTGGCGGCACGGGCTGCCTGGCGGGTTTCGTATTCGGTGTCGCCGTCAATATTGTAGGCGGGGCGTTCCCCCTGAGCGGAGCGCAGATCCAGATGCTGCACCCGGGCGCGGGTGCCGGCCGCAGCCTGCTTGGCCGCCGCCTGGCGGCGCAGGGCCATTGCCTGGCGCTGGGCCATGGTCAGCTCGGCTTCCTCCTGGCCGGGCAGCTGGGCTGCCGTGGGCTGGGCCGAACGGGTCGCCGGCTGCTGGGCACGATGGATGGTGCGGCCCTGCTGTTGTGCCGGCTGCCGGGATTCGGCAGGCTGCTGGGGATAGCGGGCGGTGTGCTGTACCGGCTGGTGAATGGTGCGCGGGGCGCTTTGCCCGGCCTGGGCCTGGCGTGCGGCCTGGTAGCGCTGCACATCGGCCGGCTGCACCGGCGTAAACTGGCGGCTGCGGCGGCTGCTGTCGGCAGCGGCCATCCGGGCACGGCGGCGGGCTTCCTCCAGCTGCTGGCTGGAAGTGGACCCGGCAGCGCCGGATGTACGAATGCTGCGCTGCGCGTCGCCGGCATGATACACCGTGCGCTGGGCGTCACCGGTGTTCAGTTTGCGTGGTTCGCTCATGGGCGTCCTCCCTTTTTGATGGTGGGGTGCGGCGGCCGGGGCCGGGGCATCCCTTCTGGGAATATGGTATGTTTATCCTTTTTGTGCAATGCGTGCCTGCAGGTCCTCGCAGGCCGCTACGGTCTGCGGGTCCAGTTTGCCGCCCTTCTTTTTCACAAAGGCGATGCTCTGCTGCAAGCTGTGCAGCAAAGCCATGTCCAGGTCCTGCATTTCTTCCTGCCGCAGCTGTTCCACCCCGGGATAGTTCCGCTCGGCGCTGGTGGCGTCGGCCATGTAGATGATCTTTTCCAGCAGGGTCATATCGGCCTTGCCGGTGGTATGGCACTCAATGGCGGAAAGAATCTGCGGGTCGGTGACCCCCCATTGGGTGGCGCACAGGATGGCGGCGGCAATGCCGTGCCACACCGGAGAAGGACGTGACGCGGCATTTTTAGCCATTATAGCATTGTCGGAAAAAATCTGCAACATTTCCTGCGGGGGCAGTTCTTTCGCAGCGTCATGCAAAAGTGCCGCCAGAGCGGCTTTTTCTTCGTCCGCGCCGTAGCGCCGGGCCAGTTCCACAGCCATATTTTTTACATTTACGGTGTGTTTGTACCGCTTGTGGGACAAACGGCCTTTTACCAATTCCTGGGCTTGTTCACAGGTCATGCTTTTTCCCCCTACTTTGTCAGAAAAAATCGATGGGCGGCAGGCAGGTTCCACCCCTTTACACCTTGTCGACCAGACCGTACAGTCCGTTTTGCCGGATGACGGCACGCACGGATTCGGGCAGAACACGGCGCAGGGTGTCGGCGTCCAGCGAACCGGAACGAATCTGGCTGGAGGCGCAGGGCACCGGCACCGCATGGGCAAAGAGCACCCGGCCGCCGTAGGGTTTCAGGGCATCGGCGGCGGCATGCAGGTCGGCACTGTCACCCCCTGCGCGGCTCTGGACCACCAGGGTGGCCAGGGCCAGGATGGCCTTCCACCGGTGCCAGTTTGTAAAGCTGAGCAGCATGTCACTGCCCAGGGCCAGATACAGGGCGGTGCCGGGGTAGGCATCCCGCAGCATCTGCAGGGTGTGCACCGTGTAGCTGCGGCCCTGCTGGTCGATCTCCCACCGGCTGACCTCCACACAGGGATCCACGGCGGTGAAACAGCCGCACATGGCCAGGCGCAGTTCGGCAGGGGTGGCGCTGGCCGCCTTGTGAGGCGGGATGCCGGCGGGCATGACCAGGACCTTGTCCGGGTGCACCGCCGCCATGACCGCACGCAGATTGTTCATGTGCCCCATGTGCGGCGGGTCAAAGGTTCCGCCGTACACAAGCAGCTTGCCCACCGCCGCCATGGGTTCAGCGGGCCGCGGCCAGCAGCGCGGTAAAGTCGGAGTCCTTGTCCTTCTGCAGGAACAGGACAAACTTGCGGCCGATGACCTGCACACACTGGGCGCCGGTGGCTTCGGCCAGGATCTGGGCGGCTTCCTTGGCGGAATACTCGCTGTTTTCCAGCACCTTGATCTTGATGAGTTCCCGGGCAGCCAGGCACTTGGACACCGCTTCGATCATGGCGGGGCCGATTTCCCCTTTGCCCACCTGGAACACGGGGTCCAGGGTGTTGGCGGCGCCGCGCAGGGCCGCGCGCTGTTTGCTGGTCAGAGTCTTCATAAATCTAAATCCTTTCGGTGATGTTGTTTTATTCGCCGAGAAATGCGGGCAGGGCCTGTTCCAGGCGTTCCATGGCCCGGCCGCGGTGGCTGATGGCGTCCTTTTCCCCGTCCGCCAGCTCGGCGTAGGACCGTCGGGCGGTGTTGGGGGTTGTGGTGCCGTCGGGCAGGCCCACACAGTCGGGCACAAAGAGCGGGTCATACCCGAAGCCGTTTTCCCCGGTCAGGCCGAAGGCCACGGTGCCGGGGCACTCCCCTTCCACCGTCAGTTCCCGGCCGTCGGGCAGCATGAGGCAGACGGCGGAGACAAACCGGGCGGCCCGCTTGCCGGCGGGGACATCCTTCATGGCGTCCAGCAGCTTCCGGTTGTTGGCGTCGTCGTCCCCGTGTACCCCCGCATAGCGGGCGCTGTACACGCCGGGGGCGCCGTTCAGGGCGTCCACGCACAGGCCGGAGTCGTCGGCCACGGTGGCAAGGCCGGTGGCTTTGCAGAAAGCTTCCGCCTTGATGCGGGCGTTTTCGGCAAAGGTGGTGCCGGTTTCCTCCGGGTCCAGGGTCACGCCCAGTTCCCGCAGGCTCTTCACCTCATGGCCGGCCCGCTCCAGAATGCGGCGCAGCTCCTTGAGCTTGCCCTGGTTGTTGGTGGCAGCGCAGAAGATCATGCCTGTTCCTCCTCTTTCTTGGGCAGTTCGGGCAGCAGGGCCTCGGAAAAGTCGGTGGCGGAGAAGAAAATCAAATCGTCGATCTTTTCCCCCACCCCCACAAAACGGATGGGCAGGCCCAGCTTTTCGTGCACGCCCAGGATGCAGCCGCCCTTGGGGGTGCCGTCCAGCTTGGTGAGCACCACGCCGGTGGCCCCCGCCGCCCGGCAGAATTCCTGAGCCTGGCTGATGGCGTTCTGGCCGGTGATGGCATCCAGAACCAGCAGCACTTCCAGACTGGCTTCGGGGCTGGCCTTTTTGACGCTGCGGGCGATCTTGGACAGCTCGTCCATCAGGCCCTTCTTGTTGTGCAGACGGCCAGCGGTATCGGCGATGACCATGTCATAGCCCCGGGCGTTGGCGCTCTGCACCGCGTCGAAGATGACGGCGGCGGGATCGGCGCCCTCCCCGGCCTTGACCAGGGGCACTCCGGCCCGGTCGGCCCAGGTTTCCAGCTGTTCGCTGGCCGCGGCACGGAAGGTATCCCCCGCCGCCAGCATGACCCGCTTGCCCAGGTCCTTGTACAGGTAGGCCAGCTTGGCAATGGTGGTGGTTTTGCCCACCCCGTTGACCCCGATGACCAGGACCACCGCCGGGTGACCGGTCAGGTCCATCTCGTCGTGGGGGGAGATTTCCAGCCGGATGATCTCCCGCAGCGCCTTGAGGGCCTGCTCGCCGGTCTTGAGGTGGTCGCGTTCCACCACGTCCCGCAGCTCATCCACCAGCCGCACGGCGGTGGACGGGCCCACATCGGCCAGAATCAGCTGTTCTTCCAGGTCGTTGTACAGATCATCGTCGATCTGGGAATTGGTCAGGGTGTTGACGATGGACTGGAAAAAGCCGGTGCGGGTCTTTTCCAGGCCGTCCTGCAGCTTCTTTTTTCTAAAACTGTCAAACAGGCCCATAGGGCACACCTCCGTGGGATATGTATAGGAAAATCCGGCGCGGTCAGTTGACCAGGTCGGCACTGACGTTGTTCAGGTCCAGGCGCAGCAGCTTGGAGACGCCGTCCTCCTGCATGGTCACACCGTACAGGACATCGGCGGCTTCCATGGTGCCGCGGCGGTGGGTGATGACGATGAACTGGGTCTTGTCGGTCATGCGGCGCAGATAGTTGGCATACCGGGTGACATTGACATCGTCCAGGGCGGCTTCGATCTCGTCCAGAATGCAGAAGGGCGAGGGGTTGACTTCCAGGATGGCAAAGTAGATGGAGATGGCCACCAGCGCCTGCTCGCCGCCCGAAAGGGCGGACAGGTTGCGGATGACCTTGCCCGGGGGGGACACTTCGATCTCGATGCCGGATTCCAGGACGTTGGATTCGTCCGACAGATACAGCCGGGCGGAACCGCCGCCGAACAGTTCCCGGAAGATATGGCCGAAGTTGCGGTTGATCTCCTTGAAGCTCTTGGAGAACATCTCCTCCATCTCGCCCCGCAGTTCCCCGATCATCCGGGTCAGCTCGGACTTGGAGCGCTCCACGTCGCTCACCTGGGCTTTGAGGAAATCGTACCGTTCCTTGACCTCTTTATATTCGTCGATGGCGCCCACGTTCACGTTGCCCAGAGCCCGGATCTTGCCCCGGACTTCGGCCACCTGACGGCGCAGGTCGGTGACGTTGGAAAATTCCACGCACAGGCCCTTGGCCTCCGCCTCGGTGAGCTGGTACTCGTCCCACAGCTTGGCGGCGGTGGTGTTCAGCTCGGTTTCGGCGGCGGTGCGGCGCTCGGCCAGGCGGGCCATCTCGCCGCTCATCCGTTCCCGCTCGTCGGTCAGGGCCCGGTTTTCCTGGCCCAGACGGGTGACGGCGGCTTCCTTCTCCATCCGGGCGGCGTTGGCCGTGCGGATGGTCTGTTCGGCGGCGGCGATCTTCTCCTTGGTTTCGGCGCGGGCCCGCTCGATCTCGGCCACACGCAGCTCGTTGGCCGCGATCTTCTGGCGGGCGGCCTCCATGGCAGCCTGCAGTTCCCGGGCCCGGGCTTCGGCTTCCCCGGTGCGGCCCCGCAGGGTCTCCAGGGCGGCCTCATGCAGGCCGATGTCCTTCTCCCCGGTGAGGCGGTTCATCTGGGCTTCGGAGAGAGAGGCGGTCAGGGCTTCCCGGCGGCGGCTGAGCTCGCCGGTGCTCTCGCCCAGCTGGGACAGCTCGGCGTTGTACTTGTCCAGTTCGGTCTGGGCGGCGGCGGCGCCGTTTTCGGCCTGGGCCCGGGCGGTGTCGTTCTCCTTCAGCTGGGTTTCCAGCTGCTGGATCTCGGCGCCCCGGCGCTGGGCCGCAGCGGTGCCCTCCTGCACGGCGGCGTCCAGCCGTTCCAGGTCCAGGCTGGCTTTCAGCCGGGCGGAGGCGGCGTTGACGCTCTCGCTCTCCGCCCCGGCCAGCTCGGCAGCCAGGGTATCGGCTTCTGCCTGGCGGGCTTTGGCTTCCCGCTCGGCGTCCGCCCGGCGCTGTTCCAGCTTCTTCAGCTTGACGCGCAGTTCTTCCAGCTCCTGCTTGCGGCTGAACACCCCCGCGCTGCGGGCGGTGGAACCACCGGTGAAGGAACCGCCGGCGTTGATGACCTGGCCGTCCAGAGTCACGATGCGGTTGCGGTAGCCCAGGTTCTTGGCCACGGCGGAAGCTTCTGCCAGGTCCTCCACCACGATGATGCGGCCCAGCAGGTTATCGATGATATGGCGGTAACGGTCGTCGGTGTCCACCAGGTCGGCGGCCACCTCGGCGGTGCCGGTAAGGCGGCCGTTGAACCGGTTGCCTTGGACGGTGTCCAGAGGCAGGAAGGTGGCGCGGCCGGCCCGCTCTTCTTTCAGGAAGGCGATGGCGGACCGGGCGCAGCGCTCGTCCTCCACCACGATGTTCTGCAGCGCAAAGCCCAGGGCCGTCTCGATGGCGGTCTCGTAGCCTTTGCGCACCGTGAGGATACCGGCCACCGGGCCGATGATGCCCCGCAGCCGGTTGGCCGCGGCGGCCCGCATGACCGTCTTGACGCTCTGCTGGTAGCCGTCCAGGTTGCGTTCCAGGTCTTCCAGAATGCGGATGCGCTGGGCGGTGTTGGAGCGGTCCCGGTCGGCCTTCTGCAGGGCGTCGGCGGCTTCGGCCTGCTGACGGCGGCGGCTTTCCAGCTTGAGTTTGAGCCCGGCCTTGATGTTGTCGCACCGGGTGACGTTGTCCTCCGCCTCTTTCAGGGCCTGGGCGGCCAGTTTCCGCTCGGCGTTCAGCCGGTCGGCGGCGCCGGAAGCGGCGGCGGCCTGGTTGCGCAGGCCCTCCAGCTGGGCACGGGCGGCTTCGGCGGCGGAAGTCAGGGATGCGGCCCGCACCTTCATGGTGGTGGCGGCGTCCTGCAGCCGGGCGATGGCGGCTTCCACCACGTCCCGGCGCTCGCCGCTCTGCAAGGCCTCCTGTTCCAGGGCGTTCATCTGCGCCCGCAGGTCGGAGATGGTCTTGTCCGCCTGGGCCAGCTGGGCGCGCAGGGTCTCGATGGCGTCCTGGTGCTCCCTGGTTTCGGCCTCAATGCCCTTGGCGCCCTCCCCGGCCCGGGCCAGTTCGGCCTCGGCGTCCCGGATCTGGGCCTGGGCGTGCTCGTTCTCGTTGTTCAGCACGGCGATCTGGCTGTCGCTGCCCGCCCCGGCTTCGGTCAGGGTGCGGATGTCGGCGTTGGCCTGCTCCACCTGGAGCATGAGCTGCTGGGCTTCCTCCCGCAGGGCTTCGGTCTTCTGGTCGAATTCATCCAGCTGGCGGGACAGGCGGGCGTAATCGGCCTCGGCAGCCTCATACCGGCGCTGCTGGTCCCGGGCGGCGTCCTGGGCACGGCGGATGGAGTCCACCCACAGGGTGACCTCCAGAGATTTGCGGGTCTCGGAGTATTCCAGGAACTTCTGGGCCTTCTCGCTGTCCCGCTTCAGCGGGCCCACCCGGCTTTCCAGTTCGCCCAGGATGTCCCGCAGGCGTTCCAGATTGCCTTCGGCGGCGGCCAGACGGCGCTCGGCCTCATTCTTGCGGTAGCGGAACCGGGCAATGCCGGAGGCTTCCTCAAAGATTTCCCGGCGCTCGGCGCTCTTGGCGCCCACGATCTCGGCCACGCGGCCCTGGCCGATGATGGCATAGCCGTCCCGGCCGAGGCCGGTATCCAGCAACAGTTCGTAGATATCTTTCAAACGGACGTTCTGCCCGTTGATGGTGTATTCACTTTCGCCGCTGCGGTAGTACCGGCGGCCGATGGTGACCTCCTCCGCGTCCATGGCCAGGCCGTGGTCGGCGTTGTCGATGGTCAGGCTGACGGCGGCGTAGCCCATGGCCCCGCGGGTCTGGGTGCCGCCGAAAATAACATCCTCCATCTTGCCCGCGCCGCGCAGCTGCTTGGAGCTGGTTTCGCCCATGACCCAGCGGATGGCGTCGGAGATATTGCTTTTGCCCGAACCGTTGGGGCCCACCACGCCGGTGATGCCGGCGCCGATGGCCACCTTGGTGCGGTCCGGGAAGGACTTGAAGCCCTGGATCTCAAGTTCTTTTAAGCGCATGCAGGCGGGTTCCTTTCATCAGGGATTCAGTTCGGCAAGGGCCTGCTTGGCGGCCTGCTGTTCCGCGGCCTTCTTGCTCCGGCCTTTGCCGGTGGCCAGGGCCTTGCCGTTGAGGGTGACTTGCACCTCAAAGGTCTTGTCGTGGTCGGGGCCGGACTGGCCCACCACCGCATACCGCAGTTCGGCGCCAGGTTTTTCCTGCACCAGTTCCTGCAGTTTGGTCTTGTAGTCGGGGTCCGCGGTCTTGCCCTCGGTGATGAAGGGCAGGATGAAGTTGCGGGCCACCTCCATGCCGCCGTCCAGATACAAAGCGGCGATGAGAGCCTCGAAGGCGTCGGACACCACGCTGGGGCGGGTGCGCCCGCCGCCCAGCTCCTCGCCGTGGCCCAGGCGCAGATAGCTGCCCAGGTCGATCTCGGCGGCAAAGCGGAAGAGGGCTTCCTCCGAAACCAGGGCGGCCCGCATGCGGGTCAGCTCACCTTCGGGGCGGGAGGAGTGATGGAACAGGTAGTCCGCCACCACCACCGACAGCACACTGTCGCCCAGGAATTCCAGGCGCTCGTTGTGGTGGGTGGGCACCTTGGATTCGTTGGCAAAGCTGGTGTGGGTCATGGCAATGCGCAGCAGGGCCGGGTTCTTGAACTGATAATGCAGCACCTGTTCCAGCTTTTCAAAAGAGCGGTTCGGCATACAGGATTCGTCCTTTCGGTTGACTCATTCCTGCACGGCGGCCATGGTCTCGGCCAGAGCCTTCTCCATGGTGCCGCACAGATCGTTTTCCACGCAGGTCTTGGCCTGGCGGATGGCATTCTTGATGCCCCGGGCCTTGCTGGACCCGTGGGCCTTGATGACCGGCCTGGCGGCGCCCAGCAGAGGCGCACCGCCCACTTCCTCCGAGTCCATCATCTTTTTCAGGCCCCGCAGGCCGTCCTTGATGGTCAGATAGGCCAGTTTTGTGAACAGATTCTTGAGGAAAATGGGCTTGAGCATCCCCAGCAGGCTGGTGGCCACGCCCTCGGTGAGCTTGAGCACCACGTTGCCCACAAACCCGTCGCAGACCACCACGTCCACCTTGCCTTCCGGGATGTAGCGGGGCTCGATGTTGCCCACGAACCGGATGGAGGGGTTGGCTTTCAGCTTCTGGTGGGCTTCCCGGTACATGGGGGTGCCCTTGTGGTCCTCGGCGCCGTTGTTGACCAGGGCCACGCTGGGATTGGGGCGGCCCATGACCTTCTCGGCATAGACGCTGCCCATGGTGCCGAAGGCGTTAAGCATGTCGGCGCGGCACTCGGCGTTGGCGCCGCAGTCCAGCAGCAGGTAGTGCTGCTGGATGCCGGGCATGGGGGTGGCCAGGGCCGGGCGCTTGACCCCCTTGACGGTGCGCACAATCAGGCTGGTGGCCACATGCAGCGCGCCGGTGGAGCCGGCGGAGACGAAGGCGTCGCCCTCACCCTTTTTGAGCATGGTCAGGCCCTTCACCAGGCTGGAATCCGGCTTGTGGCGGGCAGCCTTGACCGGGTCGTCCTCCATGGTGACCACTTCGGTGCAGTTCACGATCTCAAAAGGTGTCAGGTCGATGTTCAGTTCGGCGGCCGCCTGGCGGATAACCTCCTCCTGGCCCAGCAGGGCGATGGTCATGCCCTGGCCGAACTCCTTCACGGCATCGGCCGCGCCCTGCAATACGGCGTTGGGGGCGTTGTCGCCGCCCATCACATCCAAAAGAATCTTCATTCCACGTCCTCCTGTTGGGCCACCCAGCCGGCCATGTCGGTCTGGGCGGCGTTGGAAAGCGCCATGTAGCGTTCCCGCTTGTCCCGGATGGCGTTGATCTCCTCGGTGCGGGGCAAGATACCCATGTTGGCGCCCATGGGCTGGAAATCCTTGTTGGGGGTCATGAGATAGTCGATCAGCGCGCCGCACATGGTGGCCGCCGGGGGCGGGGTGTAGTGCTTGCCCTGCAGCCGGGCGTAGATCGACCGCGCGGCCAGCAGGCCGCTGGCGGCGCTTTCCATGTAGCCTTCAAAGCCGGTGATCTGCCCGGCAAAGAAGACGTTGGGATGCTGTTTCAGGCTCTGGTCGGGGGCCAGCACCTTGGGGGCATTCAGGAAGGTGTTGCGGTGCATGACGCCGTAGCGCATGAACTCGGCGTTTTCCAGGCCCGGAATCATCCGGAACACCCGCTTCTGCTCGCCCCATTTCAGGTTGGTCTGGAAGCCCACCAGGTTGTACAGGGTCCGGGCGGTGTTTTCCGCCCGCAGCTGGACGTTGGCCCAGGGGCGGTGCCCGGTGTTGGGGTCCTTGAGGCCCACCGGGCGCAGAGGACCGAACCGGATGGTGTCCGCGCCCCGGGCGGCCATGACCTCGATGGGCATACAGCCCTCATACACGGTCAGGTCCTTGTCGGCGTCGTGGAGGGGAGCCCGCTCGGCGCCGATGAGGGCGGTGTGGAAGGCCTCGTACTCCGCCTTATTGAAGGGACAGTTCAGGTAGTCCGCCTCTCCCCGGCCGTACCGGGAGGCGGCAAACACCTTGTTGTAGTCGAGACTTTCGGCGGTGACGATGGGGGCCACCGCGTCGTAGAAATTCAGTTCTTCCCCGCCGGAGAGAGCCGCCACGGCCTGGGCCAGGGCGCCTTCGGTCAAGGGGCCGGTGGCCACCAGGATGGGGGCGTCCTCCGGGATTTCGGTGACTTCCTGCCGGTGCACCGTGATACCCGGGCAGTTTTCCACCATGCGGGTGACCTCGGCGCTGAACCGGTCCCGGTCCACGGCCAGGGCGCCGCCGGCGGCCACCCGGGCCGTCTCGGCGGCCCGGAGCAGATGGCTGCCCATGGCGCGCATCTCCAGCTTGAGCAGGCCGGAAGCAGAGTCCGGGCGCTCGGCTTTCAGGGAGTTGGAGCAGATGAGCTCCGCAAAGCCCTCGCTTTTGTGGGCGGGGGAAAAATGCACCGGTTTCTGCTCGTACAGGTCCACCTGCACCCCGTGTTCCGCCAGCCAGAGGGCGGCTTCGCACCCGGCCAGGCCGGCGCCGTATATCGTAATCTTGTGCATGTTACTCCTTCTTGGGGGCGGCATCCTTGGTAAAGCCGCAGCCCTCTTTCAGGCAGATGAGCTGCCCCTTGCGCTTGAACAGGGTGCTGTTGCACTGGGGGCAGCGCTCGGTGACCGGCTCGTCCCAGGTCATGAAGTTGCAGGTGGGGTAGTTGCCGCAGCCGTAATACACACGGCCCTTGGCGCTCTTGCGCAGCAGCATGTGGCCGCCGCACACCGGGCACAGGCCGCCGGTGTCCTTGACCAGCGGGTGGGCGTTGCGGCATTCCGGGAAGCCGGAGCAGGCCACGAACTTGCCGTACCGCCCCGACTTGATGACCATGGGACGGCCGCACTTGTCGCAGATCTCGTCGGTGGGGATGTCCGCCACCTTGACCTTCTTGCCCTCCATGTCCTTTTCGGCTTTTTCCAGGCTCTGGGCAAAGCCCTGGTAGAACTCGTCCACCGTCTGCACCCAGTCGGCCTGGCCGTTTTCCACCACGTCCAGCTTCTTTTCCATCTCGGCGCTGAAGGTGGGGTCCACGATGTCGGGGAATTCCTCCAGCATAACCTGGTTCACCGCCTGGCCCAGGGGGGTGGTTTTCAGCTTCTTGTTTTCCTTTTCCACATAGCCCCGGTCGATGATGGTGCTGATGGTGGGGGCGTAGGTGGAAGGACGGCCGATGCCGTTCTCTTCCAGGGCGTGGATGAGGGCGGCTTCGGTGTACAGCGGCGGCGGCTGGGTGAACTTCTGGTCCGCCGTCAGTTTATGCAGATTCAGCGCCTGCCCGGCTTCCAGCGGGGGCAGGGCGGTTTCTTTCTTCTTGGTGTCGTCGGTGGCTTCCTCGTACAGGGCGGTGAAGCCGTCGAAGGTGACGGTGTAGCCGGAGGCGCGGAAGAGCCAGTCCCCCGCCCCCACGGTCACCGACATGGTGTCCATGAGGCAGTCGGCCATCTGGCTGGCCATGAAACGGGACCAGATCAGCCGGTACAGCCGGGCGGTGTCCCCGGAGATGCTCTTTTCCACCTCGTCGGGGGTCAGCTCGGGCATGGAAGGCCGGATGGCTTCGTGGGCGTCCTGGGCCGCGGTGGCGGAACGGGACTTCCAGTGGCGTTGGGTGGGGCAGACATACTTTTCGCCCCAGCGGCCGCCGATGAAGCTCTTGGCGGCGGCCACCGCCTCGTCGGAGATACGCAGCGAGTCGGTACGCATATAGGTGATCAGACCCACGGTGCCGTGGCCCTCGATGTCCATGCCTTCGTACAGGGTCTGGGCCGCCCGCATGGTGCGGGTGGCGGAAAAGCCGAAGGCACGGCTGGCGTCCTGCTGCAGGGTGGAGGTGATGAAAGGCGGGGCGGGAGCGCGGCGGCGCTTGCCCTTGTCCACCTTGGCCACGCTGTAGGGCTTGCCTTCCAGGGAGGCCAGAATTTTGTCCGCCTCCTCCTTGGTGCGCACGGTGACCTTTTTGCCGTCGGCGGAAGCGGACAGCCGGGCGGTGAAGGAGGCGCCGCCCCCGGCGGGTTTCAGGTTGGCGTCGATGTTCCAGTATTCCTCGGGCACAAAGCGCTCGATCTCCAGTTCCCGGTCCCGGATCAGGCGCACAGTGACGCTCTGCACACGGCCGGCGGACAGCCCCCGGCGCACCTTGCGCCACAAAAACGGGCTGAGCTTGTAGCCCACCAGGCGGTCCAGTTCCCGCCGGGCCTGCTGGGCGTTGAACAGGTCCATATCGATGGCCCGGGGATGGGCCATGCCTTCCTTGACGCCCTTCTTGGTGATCTCGTCAAAGGTGACGCGGTTGGGCGCCGCCGGGTCCAGGCCCAGCAGGTTGGCCAGATGCCAGCTGATGGCTTCCCCTTCCCGGTCCGGGTCGGTGGCCAGCAGCACGCCGTCGCACTTCTTGGCTTCGGTTTTCAGCTCCTTGACCAGCTTCTGCTTGCCCTTGATGGTGATATATTTGGGGGTATAGCCGTGTTCAATGTCAATGCCCAGCTGGCTGGCCGGCAGGTCGCGCACGTGGCCCATGCTGGCTGTGACTTTGTACCCGCGGCCCAGGTACTTGCCAATGGTCTTGGCCTTGGCCGGGGATTCCACAATGACTAATTTTGGCATAGCTTCGCTCCTGAAAAAATTTTACCGTTGGGCGGTATACAATTGCCCCGGGTGAGAGGCGGCGGCACCGGCAAATTCCAGTTCCATCAGCGCCGCCTGCACCTGCTGGATGGGCAGGCCGGTGTCCGTCACCACCTGGGCCGGGGTGCGGGGCACCGGGCCCAGGGCCTGCAGCACCAGGCGGGCTTCCTCGGTGAGAGGAATCTCCTCCGCCCCGGATTCAGCCGTCGGCGGCGGGTCCTCCGCCTGCATCTCCAGCGCATGCAGCACGTCCCGGGCTTCGCACAGCGGGCGGGCCCTGCCCTCCCGCAGCAGATCGTTGGTGCCTTCGCTGGTGGGGCTGTAAATGCTGCCCGGCACGCTGAACACCGGGCGGCCGTACCGCACCGCATGGGAGACCGTATTCAAGGTGCCGCTGCGGCGGCGGGCCTCGGTGACGCAGACCGCCTCGGACAGGCCGGCAATCAGCCGGTTGCGGGCCAGAAAGGTGCCGGTGGTCTTGCCCTGGTAGTCGGGCGGGTATTCGCTCACCACCGCCCCGCCCCCGGCCTCGATGGCAGACCGCAGAGGGGCGTTGGCGGCGGGAAAGGTCTTGTCGATGGCGGTGCCCAGAAAGGCCACGGTGGGGGTGCCTGCCTCCACGGCGGCCCGGTGGGCCTCGGCGTCCAGGCCGTCGGCCAGACCGCTGACCACCACCGCCCCCGCCCGGGCCAGGTTCAGCGCCAGGTCATGGCAGGCCTGCTGGCCGTACCGGCTGGGGCGCCGGGTGCCCACCATGGCCACATACCGCCCGCCGCTGAGGCAGGCGATGTTTCCGGTGACATACAGCACCACCGGCATGTCCGGCAGGGTGCGCAGACGGTCGGGGTAATCGATGTCCTGGGGGGTGAGGATCTCCACCCCCAGGCGGGCACAGGCTTCCAGCCGGGATTGCAGGGCGGCAGGGTCGGTGGTCATCAGCCGGGCCCGGGCGGTTTTGTGCAGGGCCGTGGGCAGCGGGCCGTTGCCCTGCAGCCGTTCATACAGGGTCTGAGGGTCCGGGCACTGCCGCAGCAGTTCCCGGGCGCTGCGGCAGCCGGAACCCAGTCCGTCTGCCAGCCACATCCAGTACAACGCGGTATCCATTGTACATCAAACTCCTCTGAAATGCCACAGCAAAACGCTGCCAGCCACCCCGGCGTTCAGGCTTTCCACCCGGTCGGTCATGGGGATGCGCACAGCGGCGTCGCAGGCGGCCACGGCTTCGTCGGTCAGGCCCTGGCCCTCGCTGCCGATGACCACGCACACCCCGCCGGGCAGGTCGGTGCCCACCTCCTGCAAAGGCCGGGCCTTGTACAGGGCCGCCGCCAGGCAGGTGACGCCCCGGGCCCGCAGGGTGCCCAGAGCAGCGGGCAGGTCGGCACAGACGCCCACAGGCAGCCGCCCCGCCGCCCCCATGGAGGCGCGGAGCACCTTGGGGGAGAAGGGCGCGGCACATCCGGGGCCCAGCAGAACCGCATCAAACCCGAAGGCCGCGGCGCTGCGCAGCAAAGTGCCCACGTTGCCGGGGTCCTGCACCCCTTCCAGGGCCAGGATGCGGCGGGCAACTGCCAGCAGCGGGGCCGGGTCGGTGGAAGGTTCCCGGAACAGCCCGAAAACATTCTGGGAAGAGCGGGTCCCGGCCAGCTTTTCGGCCACATGGGGGGCAATCACGGTGGTGCAGTCCCGGAAGGCGGCCAGGGCCGGGGTGCGGTCCAGGGCCGCCTGGGTGGCGTACAGCTCGGTGAGGGTACAGTCCTTGGCCAGCTCCAGGCAGAGCTTGGGACCCTCGGCAAAGAAAAGCCCCGCTTCGGCGCGCTGTTTTTCGCTGTCACGCAAAGCGCACACCCGCTTGATGCGGGCGTTGTCCCGGCTGGTGATCACAGGTAAGATGTCCATAAAAATGCTCACAATTCCAAAAAAGACGCACGCGCATGTGCGCGGGCGTCTTTGGGTGGTTCGTTTTCGATTACAGAGCCTTCTTGGCGGTCTCCACCAGAGCGGTGAAGCTGGCGGGATCGTGGATGGCCATTTCGGACAGCATCTTGCGGTTCAGCTCCACGCCGGCCTTCTTCAGACCGTTCATGAAGGTGGAGTAGTTCATGCCCTGGGCACGGGCCGCGTTGTTGATGCGGGTGATCCACAGGTTGCGGAACTGGCGCTTCTTCAGCTTGCGGCCGACGAAAGCGTAGTTGCCGGACTTCATCACGGCCTGCTTGGCCATGCGGAAATGCTTGGACTTGGAGCCGTAGTAGCCCTTCGCCAGTTTCAGGGTCTTGGTGCGACGCTTGTGCGTCATGGTAGCGCCTTTGATACGAGCCATTGTATTCTATCTCCTTTTATACAGTCATATTCAAACCGGTGGTTTCGTGCGGGGTGGGCAATCAGCCGCCGTAGGGCATCATGCGGCGCACGGTGGCCTCGTTGGTCTTGTCCACATAGTGGTTCATGCGCAGACCGCGGGTCAGCTTGGTGGTCTTCTTGGTCAGGATATGACGGCGCTTGGACGCATTGCGCTTGATCTTGCCGGTGCCGGTCATCTTGAAGCGCTTTTTGGCGCCGGAGCAGGTCTTCAGTTTGAGCTTTGCCATTTTGTTTTTCCTCCTAATATTGGGTTACTTGGTGGGCGCGGGCGACATGAACATCATCATGCTGCGGCCTTCCAGCTTGGGCTGTTTGTCAACAACACCCTTGCCTTCCAGCTGTTCGGCAAAACGACGATGCACGTCCAGGCCCAGGTTGGTGTGCGCCATCTCACGGCCGCGGAACCGGATGGAAACCTTGAGCTTGTGGCCCTGTGCCAGGAACTTGGCCGCCTGATTGACCTTGGTGTTGAAGTCGTTGGTGTCGATGTTCAAAGAAAGACGGATCTCCTTGACTTCCACGACTTTCTGGTTCTTTTTGGCTTCCTTTTCGCGCTTCTGCATTTCAAAGCGGTACTTGCCGTAATCAAGGATCTTGCACACCGGGGGCTTGGCCTGCGGGGCGACCTTGACCAGATCCAGGTCCTGATCCATGGCCATGCGCAGTGCGTCGCGGGGAGACATGATGCCCATCTGGGAGCCGTCGGCCCCGATCAGGCGAATCTCTTTGTCGCGAATGCGCTCGTTGATCTCCAGTTCCTTGGTAGTGTTAGTGCTGGCGATTGGAATACACCTCCCATACAAAACGTAAAGTGAATAACAAAAGCGGCTGCCGTAAAAAGCAGCCGCCGAACAGACCATACCATGCCGAAGCAGACCCGTGGGCCGCAGTCTTCGGTATCTATGACCCGGAGCCTTTGCGGCCCGCAAGGTGAACGACGGCATTCTAGCCGGACGCTGCTTTTTTTACAACCGTTATCTTACCACGGGAACAGGGCGTTGTCAAGCACTTTTTCGGCCCCGCCGGCCGCCGGAAAAGTTTTTTCCAATATTTTTTCTTTTTTGGGCAAACATCTTTTAACCCGTGGGCAAATATGCTATTATTATAAGCTGAAATGTTATGCGTTTCAATACATGAGGGGATGTAATCTGTATGGTTGAAGATAAACAGATCCGCCTGGCATTGTTCTTCGGCGGTGTATCCAGTGAACACGAGGTCAGCTGCGTATCCGCGGCGGCCTGGCTGCGGGCTTTGGGCCAGCCGCCCTGTGCCGGGCGCTATGCCGTCACGGCGGTGGGCATTACCAAGCAAGGCCGTTGGCTGCGCTACACCGGCCCCGCCGACCGGGTGGAGGATGGCAGCTGGGAAACCGACGCCGCCCACAGCGCCCCCTGCGCCCTGAGCCCCGACCGCACCCTGCGCGCCCTGCTGGTGAAGGAAAGCGACGGCTGGCGGGAACAGCCGGTGGACGTGGCGGTGCCGGTGCTGCACGGCAAAAACGGCGAGGACGGCACCATCCAGGGACTGTTTGAGCTGGCGGGCCTGCCCTATGTGGGCTGCGGCGTGCTGGCCAGCGCCGTGTGCATGGACAAAGTGGTGGCCAACACCGTGATGGACGCTTCCGGCGTACCCCACTGCGCCTGGTGCTTCGCCGTCCGCGCCGACCTGGAAGCCGACGCCGACAAGGTGCTGGACACGGTCGAAGCCAAGCTGCCCTACCCCATCTTCGTCAAGCCGGCCAACGCCGGGTCCAGCGTGGGCATCTCCAAGGCCCGGGACCGGGCCGAGCTGCGCAAGGCGGTGGATGTGGCCCTGGCCGAGGACGACAAGGTTGTCTTTGAGGAGTTCATCGACGGCCAGGAGGTGGAGTGTGCCGCCATCGGCAACCCCGACGCCCCCGACACCGTCTTCACCACCCATCCCGGCGAGATCCTGGCCGGGGCGGAGTTCTACACCTACGACGACAAGTACAAAAACGGGGTGTCCCAGGTGCTGATCCCCGCCCGGCTGAGCCAGGCCAAGCTGGATGAGGTGCAGGCGCTGGCCCGCCGGGCCTATCTGGCCCTGGGCTGCGCCGGGCTGTCCCGCTGCGACTTCTTTGTGCAGAAGGGCACCGGCCGGGTTTTGTGCAATGAGTTGAACACCTTCCCCGGGTTCACGGCCATCAGCATGTACCCCAAGCTGATGGAAAAGGAGGGGCTGAGCTTTTCGGCGCTGGCGGACCGTCTGATTCACCTGGCGCTGACCAAGCGGAAGGGAGCCTATTGATGGATACAAGGCCCATCGGAGTGTTTGACAGCGGCCTGGGCGGTCTGACCGCCGTGCGCCAGCTGCGCCGGGTTCTGCCCGGTGAGGACATCATCTATTTCGGCGATACCGGCCGGGTGCCTTACGGCAGCCGAGGCCGGCAGACCATCCTCCAGTACGCCCGGCAGGACATCCGGTTTTTGCTGAGCCAGAACGTCAAGTTCCTCATGGCCGCCTGCGGCACCGTCTCTTCCACCTACCCGTCGGAGGAGGCCTCCCGCCTGCCGGTGCCCTACACCGGGGTGGTGGGGGCCGCCGCCCGCAAGGCCGTCACCCTGACCCGCAACCATCGGGTGGGGGTCATCGGCACGGCGGCCACCATCCGCAGCGGGTCCTATGCGGCGCTGCTGAAGGACCTGATGCCGGACATCCAGATCACCGCCAAGGCCTGCCCGCTGTTTGTGCCCCTGGTGGAGAGCGGCCACGTGCAGGACGGCGACCCGGTGACCACCCTGGTCATTGAGCAGTATCTGACCGAGCTGCGGGACGCCGGGGTGGACACCCTGATTTTGGGCTGCACCCACTATCCCCTGCTGAAAAAGATGATCGGGGATTTCATGGGGGCGGACGTGGCCCTCATCGACCCGGGCAAGGTCACGGCCATCGAGACCGCCGCCGCCCTGGCCGACCTGGAACTGACCAACGGCCGCACCGAAGGCGGGCGGGTGCGCTACTACGTGAGCGACACCCCCGAGGCCTTCCAGGAACTGGAGACCCTGTTCCTGGGCGAGTACGCCGGCGGCCCGGTGGAGCAGATTGCCATCGAGACCTACTGACAAGGTACAATACTATATAAGGATAGAAAGAACATGCAGGACAATTACCTGATCACCATCCGCGGCACCATGCAGCAGAACGGCGAAGAGGACAGTGTGGAGCTGATGACCCGGGGCAAGTTCACCCAGCGGGGTTCGGCCTACTACATTGTGTACGAGGAGACCGAGGCCACCGGTTATGCGGGGTGCACCACCACCGTCAAGGCCACTCTGGACGGCCAGCAGGTGGTGATGACACGGTTCGGCAAGGTGCCCAGCCAGCTGGTGATCGAAAAGGGCATCCGCCACATCTGCCATTACGAGACCGGGTACGGGTCCATCTCCCTGGGGGTGGCCGCCGACGTGATCGAGCTGTTTCTGGGCGAGAACGGCGGCCGGCTGAAGTTCAGCTACACCCTGGATTCGGGCGGCGAGAACTTCATCAGCCGCAACCTGGTGGACATCACGGTGGAGCAGCTGCCCACCGAAGTGGAAGAATAAGCATCCTCCCTTTTGGGGATTTTTGAGTTAAACGGAGGTTTCAAACATGAAGTACGAACACTACAACCCCCGCCAGGCCGCCCTGGATGCGGCCCGGGGTCTGCTGCAGGGCGCCGCTGAAGCCGCCATGGAGTCCGGCGCGCTGCCCCGCGCCGAGCTGCCCGCCTTTATCGTG
Source organism: Gemmiger formicilis (assembly GCF_016900095.1). Taxonomy (GTDB): domain Bacteria; phylum Bacillota; class Clostridia; order Oscillospirales; family Ruminococcaceae; genus Gemmiger; species Gemmiger formicilis_A. Next base: position 46,364 of record NZ_JACJJP010000007.1, on the reverse strand, counting down.
GAGATTCCGGCGGACGTGAAGAACGGCGATGTGGCCAGCAACCTGGCCATGGCCGGCGCCCGTGTGTTCCGCAAGGCACCCCGGCAGATCGCCGAGGCCATTGTGGGCTGCCTGGACCTGACCGGCAGCGCCTTTGACCGGGCGGAGATTGCCGGTCCCGGCTTCATCAACCTGTATCTGGGCACCGGCTGGTTCACCGACGTGGTCCGCGCCGCCTGCTCCGAGCCGGAATACGGCCGCACCGAGGCGGGCGCCGGCAAGAAGTACAACGTGGAGTTTGTTTCCGCCAACCCCACCGGCCCCATGCACATGGGCAACGCCCGGGGCGGCGCCCTGGGCGACTGCCTGGCCGCCTGCCTGGACTGGGCCGGGTACGACGTGACCCGGGAATTCTACATCAACGACGCGGGCAACCAGATCCAGAAGTTCGGCAAGAGCCTGGCCATCCGGTACCTGCAGCTGTTCAAGGGCGAGGAGGCCTGCCCCCTGCCCCAGGAATGCTACCAGGGCCACGACATCATCGAGCATGCCAAGAACTTTGCCGCCGAGCACGGCGACGCCTATGTGAACGCCGACTTCGAGGAGCTGAAGAAGGCCATCACCGACTACGCCCTGCCCAAGAACATCGAAGGGCTGCAGCGTGACCTGGGCAAGTACCGCATCACCTACGACGTGTGGTTCCATGAGAGCACCCTGCATGAATCCGGCGCGGTGAAGGCCGTGGTGGACAAGCTGCTGGAGTCCGGTGCCTGCTACAAGGCCGAGGACGGCGCCATCATGTACAAGAGCGCCCAGTTTGCCGCCAAGTACGGCGTGGCCAACAAGCGCAAGACCACCGACGGCACCGAGGAGGAAGCCAAGGATGAAGTGCTGGTGCGCGCCAACGGCATTCCCACCTACTTTGCCGCCGACATCGCCTACCACTACAACAAGCTGGCCGTGCGCGGCTTTGACAAGGCCATCGACGTGTGGGGCGCCGACCACCACGGCCACGTGGCCCGCATGAAGGGCGCCATGGACGCCGTGGGACTGGACGGCAGCCGTCTGGACGTGGTGCTCATGCAGATGGTCAACCTGATGCGGGACGGCAAACCGGTGCGGATGTCCAAGCGGACCGGCAAGGCCATCACCCTGACCGACCTGCTGGATGAGGTGCCCATCGATTCCGCCCGCTTCTTCTTCAACCAGCGGGAAAGCACCTCCACCCTGGACTTTGACCTGGACCTGGCCGTGCGCAACGACAGCGAAAACCCGGTGTACTATGTGCAGTACGCCCACGCCCGCATCTGCTCCATCCTGAAGAAGCTGGAGAGCGAGGGCATCACCTTCCGGGGCATGGAGGCCGTGGACGCCGCCGTCCTCACCGACCCCAGCGAGCTGGCCCTGATCCGGCTGCTGGCCGCCTTCCCCGCCGAGATTGCCGCCGCGGCCGAAAAGTATGACCCGGCCCGCATCACCCGCTTTGTCATCGACCTGGCCAGCGCCTTCCACCGGTTTTACAACTCCTGCCGCATCCTGGGCGCCGAGGACGCCGTCCTTCAGGGCCGCATTGCCCTGTGCCTGGCCGTGCGCGGGGTGATCCGCAACGTGCTGACCATGTTCAAGATCAGCGCCCCCGAGAGCATGTGAATCTTTCCGGCGGGCCCTGCCGCCGGTGGATGTATAAAAAAGCGAAGGAGGATTCCCTATGAAAACCTGTCCCCGCTGCGGCACTTCCTGTGCCGACAATGACCGTTTCTGCCCCACCTGCGGCCAGCCCATCCCCGAAGACACGGCCCCCAACAACGACCAGGGTCCCCGCTATGAACAGGCCCCGCCCCCGCCGTACAACGCCTACCAGCCCGGCTACCAGCGCCCCACCCGCAGCGTGGCCCTGGCCATCGTGCTGAGCATCATCACCTGCGGCATCTACGGCATCTACTGGTTTGTGGTGCTCAACGATGAGATCAACGCTCTGACCGGCGACGCCAGCGCCCCCAGCGGCATTGTGGTGTTCCTGCTGAGTTTGGTCACCTGCGGTATTTACGGTATCTACTGGGCCTATGTGATGGGCCGCAAGGTGGCTTACCTCAACCGCACGGCGGACAGCGGCATCATCAACCTGATCATTGCCCTGTTCGGGTTCCAGATCATCAACCTGGCCCTGTTCCAGGATGCTGTCAACCATTACGCCGGCTAAGCGCCGCAAACTGCGCACCCTGGCGCTGGTATGCGGTATCGGGGCCGTATACGCGGCGTTTGCCGCCCGCTTCGGCGGGATTCCCTGCCCCATCCGGCTGGTGACCGGGCTGAAATGTCCGGGGTGCGGAGTGACAACCCTGCTGCTGCACCTTCTGCGGGGCGACTGGGCAGGCGCTTTTGCCGCCAATCCCTTTCTGCTGGCCACATCACCGCTGCTGGCGGCGATCCTGTGGCGTTTTTGGTGGGAAGACACCCGCCCCGGCAAAACCTGGCAGATCACGGCGGTCGTGTACATTGCCGCACTGCTGATCTGGGGTGTTGCCCGCAATTTCTGCGGTCTATAATCAAAAAAACGGGATGCAGACCCTTGGTTCAAGGGCTGCATCCCGTTTTTAGGTACACCGGACATATTTATTATACCACATCCGTCAATGCATTATCCATCCATAACATGAACAAATATTTCATTTCAGCTTTGGCGTTTCTGCGAATGGACGGGACCGGACCCCCGTGCTATAGTATAATCACAGAAAGAAAACAGCCGGAGATAAGGAACCACAGAAAGTTCCAAGACAGCCACTTTCAAAAGGAACCGAAAAAGGCGCGGATACTCTTTCGACAGCTTACAGACGATTTCTCTAAAGTATGAACACCCGGTTCAGAACCAGATGGTTCCGAAAATGGGAAAGCAGCTTCAAAGAGAACACTGTAGGGACTCCGTAAAGAGGAAGCCGAAGAGCCATCGGAGAACTTGAAAGACGTGCAAAGGCTAGGCCGGCAGGATTCGTAAGGAAGGAGGCTCAGCCCGATGGCAAACTTCAAAGATCCCATTCATCACCGGCGGGCCTGGGCCTGCTGAAGAAAAACGAACCACATTGACAGCCGCAGGTCATTACCTGTAAAAGAAGTAATCAACCGATGATCGGTTCGTATAATAGAGATCAGCAGTCCCAGGGCCCGTCAAAGTTAGGACCCCAGCGTTTCGAATAGATTAGATGAAAGGAACGTAAAGTCTGACCTCATGGCCGGTGATTCCCGAAGGTAAAAGGATTCCGAAAGGAAACCGAAACGGCAAAATAAATCGTTAGGCCCGTAAGCTTAAAGGTTTTGAGCAAGTAAAAAAATTCCGACAAAAACTTTCCGAATAAATCTTTCCTTAAAAAGAAAGAGAAGCACTAAGAAAGTAAGTTCAGGAATAAGATGGGAACAAGATAACGGCCGGAAGTATCTTAGATGCGAATGGTTTGAACCGAAAGGTTCAGCCTTAAAAGTTCGATCTACGTTCATCTAACCAGTGGGAGATAACGCCAATGTACAGTTGATAAAGAGGGATGCATCCTCTGGCAGTAAACCCTTACCCGCAAACTCAGTGATCAGCAAAATCTGTTCAAATCGTTCTTTGGTAACAAACGCTTCGAAAAGGAAATCCCCTCGCAAAAGGTTTTGCGTACAGACCGCAGAAAATCAAACCAGACAAAATTGAATCGTAACCCATAAGATGTTGTAGAAGGTTCCTTTCCGAGGGAATCCGGAGATAACATCGTCAGATGGAAACCGAAACAAACTTGAATGGCCGGCCAACCTGAGATACGGAAGGCAAGATTGATGAACCTGCTTACGCAGATCCCGGGATAACACTCCAACCTCTTTTAAGCGCAAATCCCAAGATCCAATGGCAGACCCTGAAAAATCCGATCGATCGGATCACTGAAATCACCTTCGCAACGGAGCGGATCAAATCCAAAAAGTTCTGAAAACCATGATCCGCATACAACGAATACAGGGTATGAGGCTATGACTCCAATCAAGTAGTACCGCCCCGGCGCACCAAGGTGCGCCGGGGCTTTTTGTTTGTGTCTGTGCCTTCTCCCCGGTCCCGCCCGTCGGGCGTCCGGGATAAGGGCCCCTTCGCCCATCAGACGAGCTTTTTTCTTGGCTTTTTCCCCGGCACGGTTGCATAATGGCGTGCCGGACGATATAATAGAAATGTACTGCTTAAAATGGGAGGGGTGTGTATGGAACAAAACAAACCCAAGCGTCCGGTGCTGGGCATTCTGGGCGGGCTTGGTCCCGCTGCCAGCTGCTACCTGTACCAGATGCTCATCGACCACACCCCCGCCGTGCGGGACCAGGACCACATCGATCTGGTGCTGTCCTCCCGGGCATCCACCCCGGACCGCACTGCCTTCATCCTGGGCAAAAGCGACGAGGACCCCTTCACCGTGATGGAGCAGGACGGGGAAAGCCTGGTGGCCTACGGCGCCACCGTGCTGGCCATTCCCTGCAACACCGCACACTACTTCTACGACCGTCTGGCCGCCGCTCTGCCGGTGCCGGTGCTGAACATGCCCCGGCTGACCGTGGCCGAAGCAAAAGCCGACGGCTGCCAAAAGCTGGGCATCCTGGCCACCGACGGTACCCTGCAGGCCGAAACCTACCAGATCATGTGCCGGGAAGCGGGTCTGCCCTGGGCAGCGCCCTCCCCCGCCCACCAGGCCGGGGTGATGTCGGTGATCTATGACCAGATCAAGAAGGGCCACCGGGCCGACATGGCGGTGTTCAACGCCGCGGTGGAGGACCTGAAAGCCCAGGGGTGCGACCGCGCCGTGCTGGGCTGCACCGAGCTGAGCCTGGTCAAGCGGGACGAAGGCCTGGGAGAGTTTTTCATCGACAGCACCGAGGTGCTGTGCCGTCACGCATTGCTTGCCTGCGGCGTGCAGCCCATCGGGTTTGACAAGACGGGAGGCCAGCCATGAAAACAGGCCCCAGATGCCGCCAACCCGGGTTCCGAATGTGACCGCCGGGTCGCAGCTGTTTATAAATCATCGCTATACAATGAATTTTTGAAGGAAAGGGATGTTTTTCCCCCATGGAAAACAAAAAGTTTTATATCACCACCCCCATCTATTATCCCAGCGATAAGCTGCACATCGGTCACAGCTACACCACCGTGGCCTGCGACGCCCTGGCCCGCTACAAGCGCGCCAAGGGCTATGATGTCATGTTCCTGACCGGCACCGACGAGCACGGCCAGAAGATTCAGGACAAGGCCGCCGCCAAGGGCGTGACTCCCAAGGAATATGTGGACGAGATCGTGGCCACCGTCAAGGACCTGTGGAAGACCATGGACGTAAGCTACGACCGGTTCATCCGCACCACCGACGACTACCATGTCAAGAGCGTGCAGAAGATTTTCACCGCCCTGCATGACAAGGGCGACATCTACAAGAGCACCTACAAGGGCATGTACTGCAAGCCCTGCGAGAGCTTCTGGACCGAAGCCCAACTGAAGGACGGCTGCTGCCCCGACTGCGGCGGCCCCGTGTATGAGGCCGAAGAGGAAGCTTACTTCTTCAAGACTAGCAAGTATGCCGACCGCATCCTGCAGTGGTATGAGGATCACCCCGACTTCATCCAGCCCGCCACCCGCCGCAACGAGATGATCGCCTTCATCAAGCAGGGCCTGCAGGATACCTGCGTATCCCGCACCAGCGTGTCCTGGGGCATCCCCGTTCCCTTTGACCCCAAGCACACCATCTACGTCTGGATCGACGCCCTCTCCAACTATATCACCGCCCTGGGCTACGGCAACGACACCTACCACGACTACGACAAGTACTGGCCCGCGGACGTGCACATGGTGGGCAAGGAAATCCTGCGTTTCCACACCATCATCTGGCCGGCCATGCTCATGGCTCTGGATCTGCCCCTGCCCAAGAAGGTCTTCGGCCACGGCTGGCTGCTGCTGGGCGGCGGCAAGATGAGCAAGAGCAAGGGCAATGTCGTTGACCCGGTGAAGCTCTGCGACCGCTACGGCGTGGACGCCGTGCGCTACTTCCTGCTGCGGGAAGTGCCCTTCGGCAATGACGGCTCCTTCACCAACGAAGCCCTGATCAACCGCATCAACACTGACCTGGCCAACGACCTGGGCAACCTGCTGTCCCGCACCGTGGCCATGTGTGAGAAGTACTTCGGCGGCACCGTGACCAACGCGCCGCTGGACGAGGCCCTGGCTTCCATCATGCGGGAACTGCCCGGCAAGGTGGATGCTTCCATGGAAGCCCTGGACGTGCCCACCTCCCTGATGCACATCTTTGAGCTGGTGCAGCGGGCCAACAAGTACATCGACGAGACCGCGCCCTGGGTGCTGGCCAAGAACGAGGAGGACAAGCCCCGCCTGAACGTGGTGCTGTTCAACCTGTGCAGCGCCCTGGAACTGATTGCCGCCCTGCTGCAGCCCTACCTGCCCAACACCGCCCCCAAGATGGCCGAACAGCTGGGCGTGAGTGCCGACGAGCTGAACGCTCTGCTGCGGGACGAGACCATGGGCACCCTGCGCAGCGCCTACACCGTGCACAAGGGCGAGGCCCTGTTCCCCCGCATCGACGTGAAGGCGGAGATTGCCTATCTGGAAGCGGAGGACGCCAAGCGCAAGGCCGCAGCCGAAGCCAAGGCAGCCGCCGAGGCCGCCAAGGCCGAAGCCCCCAAGGCGGAAGCGGTGGCCGAGATCACCGACCACGAAGAAGAGATCGACTTCGACACCTTCTGCAAGGTGGAAATGCGGGTGGGTGAAGTCCGCGCCTGCGAGGCCATGAAGGAGAGCAAGAAGCTGCTGCACCTGACCGTGTTCGACGGCGAGCGGGAGCGCTGCATCCTGTCCGGCATTGCCAAGTGGTACAAGCCGGAAGACCTGGTGGGCAAGCGTGTGCCCATCGTGGCCAACCTGGCCCCCCGCCCCATGATGAAGGGCAAGTATGTCAGCGAAGGCATGATCATGGCCGCTGACACCGCCGACGGCGGCTGCTCCATCGCCTTCTACGGCGACGATGTGCCCGTCGGTACCCGTATCCACTGATTTTGATTGAGCCGGCGGCGCTGCCCTGCGGTTTGGCGCCGCCGGTTTTGTATGCGGCCCTGCGGCCGAATTTTTCAGAAAAGGTAGGCATTTTCTTGGAAACCAAGTCCGTTCAAAAATCGCGCCTGGACACGATTTTTTCCATCCCCGCCGCGGCGGTGGTCCTGGCCGTGGTCTGCAACATCCTGTGGGGGTCGGCTTTCCCCTTCATCAAGCTGGGCTATCGCCTGTTTGTGATCGATTCCTCCGACACCCCCACCATCCTCTGTTTTGCCGGCATCCGGTTCATGCTGGGCAGCCTGTTGGTCTGGCTGGTGGGGTCCGCCCTGGAACGCCGTCCCCTGCCCATGCCCCGGGGCAAGGTGCTGGCTGAATGCTGTGCCATGGGTCTGTGGCAAACGGCCACCCAGTATTTCTTTTACTACTCGGCAGTGGCCCAGCTCACCGGCTCTTTCGGCAGCATCCTCAACAGCACCCAAAGCTTTATGGGTGTAATTCTGGCCCACTTTCTGTACGGTGCCGCCGACCGTATGACCCCGCGCAAGGCCCTGGGCTGTGTGCTGGGATTCGGCGGCGTGCTGGTGGCCACCCTGGGCAACCACGGCGGCGGCAGTGCCTGGGGCATCGCCGCCATGCTCATCGCCTCGGCGGTGTTCTCCATGTCGGGGCCCTGGAACAAATCCGTGACCCGCAAGGCCGACAGCTTCAGCGTCTGCTGCCTGAACCTGGGCGTGGGCGGTCTGGCCCTGGCTGTCATCGGCTTCGCCATGGGCGGACGGCTTTCGCCCCAGAGCCCCGCCGCCGTGCCGGTGCTGCTGTATCTGGCCTTTGTGTCCGGCGCCGGGTATGTGCTGTGGGCCCTGCTCATGAAAAACAACCCCGTCAGCCGCATTGCCGTTTCCGGATTGCTGATTCCGGTGGTCACCACCCTGCTTTCGGCGGTGCTCAACGGCGAGCCCCTGTTTGAGTGGCAATACATTGGGGCGTTGGTGCTGGTATGTGTGGGCATTTTCCTGGTCAACAAGCCCCGCAAAACGCCCCAAAAGGTTGAGGTGACCCCATGACCAACATCTTTGACACCCACGCCCACTATTCCTCCCGGCAGTTCGACGCCGACCGGGCGGAACTGCTGGGCAAGGCCCTGCCGGAAGGTGGGGTGGTAGGGGTGCTGGAATGTGCCACCCATTCCGGGGATGCTCCCCGGGTGCTGGAACTGGCCCACACCTACCCCTACATCCACGCGGCGCTGGGCATCCACCCCGAAAGTCTGGGAGAGGAGGACGCCCCCACCGTGGCCGTCTACGGCGGGGACTGGCGAGCGGAGCTGAAGGCCCTGCGCCCCCTGTTTGAGGACAAGGCGGTGGTGGCGGTGGGCGAGATCGGCCTGGACCATCACTGGCCTTTGCCCGCCCGGGAACAGTACGACCTCTTTGAAGCCCAGCTGCAGCTGGCCGCCGAGCTGGACCTGCCGGTGTCCATCCATGACCGGGAGGCCCACGGCGAGATGTACGAACTGCTGCGCCGGTACAAGCCCCGTGGGGTGCTGCACTGCTACAGCGGCAGCGCCGAGGACGCCGCCTGGCTCACCGCCCAGGGCCTTTGCCTGGGCTTTGGGGGCGCGGTGACCTACAAGGGCGCCAAGCGGGCCGCCAAGGTGCTGGCCGCTATCCCCCACGACCATGCCGTGCTGGAGACCGACTGCCCCTACATGGCGCCGGAACCGGTGCGCGGCCGCCGCAACGACAGCCGCAACATCCTGCATGTGGCCGGGTATATTGCCGGCCTGTGGGAGACAGAACCCCAGGCGGTGCTGGATACCTGCGCCGCCAACGCACGCCGGATTTTCGGCGTGGAATGACCCCGTCCGTAATATACAAATTGTATATTATCATAAAATATCAACAGGAGTGTATCACTATGAAAGCTCGTATTCCCACCCATCGCGAATTCATCATCGACTTCCCGAAGGATATGGACCAGGCCAAGGCCGATGAGGGCTGGGCCAAGCTGACCCAGATCGTGGAAGACTACAAGAAGGCCCACAACGGCCAGAGCGTGTACGCCCCCACCTTCATTGAGGACTGCGAACCCGCCGTCAAGGCCCTGCAGGAAGCGTACGGCTTCACCTACACCGTGCAGCAGGTGCGCTGAGCCTTTTCCCCGGCCCCCGGAACCCCCGGGGGCTGTTTTTATAGCATTTTCCTGATACTTTCTACACAATCGGCTGTTAGCATATTGGTATCTTAAAGAAAAGAGAGGTTTCTTTCCCATGCTGACAACGCAAAAACGGGGTCTGGACGGCACCGTCCTCAAGACCATTGCCCTGGTGCTGATGGTCATGGACCACATCCACTACTTTTTCGAGTTCACCGGCCTTGTACCGGAATGGTTCTCCATGCTGGGACGGCTTTCCGCCCCGCTGTTCCTCTTCTGCGCCGTGGAGGGCTTTGCCCACACCCATGACCGCAAGCGCTATTTTCTGCGCATGTGGGGCATTGGTGCCGGGATGGGGGCCCTCACCTTCCTGATGATGTATGTGGGGCTGTTCCGCCGTCCCGACGGGTTCTATCCCCTCAACGGCATCTTTCTGAACTTTGTGATCCTGTGTGTGGTATGGCAGGGCATCGACTGGCTGCGGCAGGGGCGGATTGTCCGGGGCCTGCTGGCCGCCCTGGGACCGGTGGTCTGGGGCTTTGCGGTGGTGCTGCTGGCCGCCCTGCCGGGGATGGCCACGACGGTGGTGCTGCTGGGCAGCACGGTGCTGCCCGCCTGGGTGTGCATCACCGACGGCGGGCCGATGTACCTCATCGGCGGGGTGATCCTGTACCTGTTCCGGGACAAGCGCCCCCTGCAGCTCACCGCCTGGGCGGTGTGGACCATCGGCATGGACTTCTTTGCGGTCTGGCTGGCGGTGCGGGGGCAGGACGGGTTTGCCTTCTCCCAGATGTTCACCGCCTACTATGAATGGTACGGCGTGGCAGCGGTCATCCCTATGGCGCTGTACAACGGCCGCCGGGGTGCCGGGCACAAGGCGCTGTTTTACTGGTTCTATCCCACCCATGTGTACCTGCTGTATGCGGCGTCCTGGGCGGTGTGCGTATTGACGGGGGCGGCATAATGGCAAACATACTGGCTGTGGACGACGACCGGGAGATTGGTTCCCTGCTGCAGACCGCCCTGGAGCGGGACGGGCACCGGGTGCGGGTCTGTACGGCGGGCGCCCAGGTGACCGGGGAACTCTGCCGCTGGGCGGACTGCATCCTGCTGGATGTGATGATGCCCGGGGAGGATGGCGTGGCCCTCTGCCGCCGCATCCGGGACCTGACCGGGGCACCCATTCTGTTTCTCACCGCCAAGGACGGGGAGGCGGATATCCTGCAGGGGCTGGCCGCCGGCGGGGACGATTATCTGCGCAAGCCCTTCCGGGTTGCCGAGCTGCGGGCCCGGGTGAACGCCCATCTGCGGCGGCAGCAGCGGGGCGTACAGCCCACCGACCGGCTGCTGCGGGGGGAGTTTGCCCTGGACATGGCCGCCAAGGTGCTGTATGCGGGGCAGACGCCCCTGCACCTGACCCGGGCGGAGTACGCCCTGTGCGAATATCTGGCCCTGCACCCGGGGCGGACCTTCTCCAAGGAACAGCTGTACGAGGCGGTGTTCGGCTACGACGGTAGCGCCGACGAGCGGGCCGTCACCGAACACATCAAGAATATCCGGGCCAAGATGCGTGCCGCCCTGCCCGGGGCGGACCCCATCGAGACGGTGTGGGGCATCGGCTACCGGTGGAAAGGAGCCACGCCATGAAACACCCGGCCGTCAGCCTGCGGGGACTGCTGCTGCGCTATCTGCTGTCCACCGCCGCCCTGGGCGCCGCTCTGGTGCTGGTGTGGTGGCTGGTCTTTGGGATTCTGTTCAATATGGGATTCATCCTGCCCGCCTCCGCTGCCGCCGAAGCCTGTAACCGGGCCGCCGAGGTGCTGCCCGCCATGACCGCCGACACCTTTGATGCTTCCCGCCTGGACCCCTTATGCCGGTACGCCCTCTTCCCCGCCCCCGGCTCCCCCGCCGTGCTGGCCACCAACATGACCGACCGCCAGCTGGACACGGCGCTGAATGCCTGGTTCGGCGGGTCGGGCAATCTGGGCTACACCCAGTATCACCTGCCGGTGACGTTGGCGGACGGGTCGGTGTGCTTTCTGCAATACGATTACTCGGTGCCTTACGCCAACGAACATCTGCGGCAGCGGCTGCCGGATTTTCAGCTGACCTATCTGGGGTTGCTGGCCGTACTGATGGGACTGCTCATCTGGTGCAACACCCGCCGCACCGCCCGGCGCCTCTCGGCGGCGGCAGTCCGGCTGCAGGATGCCTGCACCCGCATCACGGCGGGGGATCTTTCGGGAGACACCTTCGGCCGAACCCGCATCCGGGAACTGGACGAAGCCCTGGACACCATGCAGACCTTGCGGGAACACCTGGCCCAAAGTCTGCGGGAACAGTGGGAGGCGGAACAGCAGCGCGCGGAGCAGATTGCCGCCCTCAGCCACGACCTGAAAACGCCGTTGACCGTCATTGCCGGCCACGCCGACCTGCTGGCCGAGGAGGCCCTGCCGCCCCAGGCCGCCGGAAGTGTGGCGGCGGTGCGCCGGAGCTGCGAGACCGCCGCCCGGTATCTGGCGGATCTGCGGGCGGTGGCTGCCCCCGGGACCGGCACAGACGAAGCCCGGCAACGGGTGGCGGCGGCGGATTTTCTGGCCCGGCGGAAGGAGACCGGCCGGGCGTTGTGCACGGCGGCGGGCCGGACTTTCCGGCTGCTGAACGCCCTGCCCGACGGGTCCGCCCTGGATATCCAGCCCCATCGGATGGCCCGGGCGGTGGACAACCTGCTGGACAATGCCGTTCGATTCGCACCGCCGGGAGGCACCGTCACCCTGGAAGTCCGCCTGACCGGTGGGACCCTGATGCTGGCGGTGCAGGATACAGGGCGCGGTTTTTCCCCCGAAGCCCTGCGCAAGGCCGGACGACTGCTGTACACCGGGGACACCGCCCGCCACGACGCCCACCAGGGCCTGGGGCTGTACATGGCCCGGCAGGTGGCCGCCTCCCACGGCGGCACCCTGGCGCTGTACAACCTGCCCCAGGGCGGGGGCTGCGCCGAAATCCGGCTGCCGAGGAGTCTGCTTTTGCCGCCCCGGCAGGGATAAACAGGCTTTTTGCAGCATAAAAAAGCTTGTATTCCGGTTAAAATGGTGGTATACTATCCACAAATTCGCCGGTTCCGCGGGAGCCGGTGCAGGGAAGAGAGGGACATCCTATGGCATTATTCCGTCATCTGCTGCCGGTTCTGGCCGGTGCGGCCCTGGGCTGCGCCGCTACCCTGCTGGCCCAGCGTTATTCCGAAAACAGCGAGCACGAGCATATTTTGGGCCCGGAGGCATTTGATGAGGATGCCGCCGAGCCCGAGACCGACGCGCCTGAAACCGCGGAATCCCCGGCCAGCGCAAGCGCCGAGGTGTATATCCCGGTGCCGGACAACAGCTCGCCCAACCCCAACCCCGTGCAGGACCACACCGACCCCGTTCCCACCGTGGACGGCAAACTCGACCCCACCGCCATTGCCAAGGCCGAGGATTTTGCCGACTGGGACGAGATGGGCTGCCAGGGCTGAATCAACAGCTGCAAACCTTCCAGCAGGCGCATTTTTCCGTTTATCCGAAAGACGGGAAAGCTGCGCCTGCTGTTTTTGTTTTTCCGGCGGCCGGTTGCCGCTCTTTACATCTTTAGTCCGCTAAAGTATAATAAGACCATGTTTTGCATGGATGTGTGAGGTATCGTTGTATGGAACTGGATTTGACTCGTTTTTCCCCCGCCGAGCGCTGCACCCTGCAGCTGCGGGCCCTGTACGAACAGGCCGGGTACCGCAAATTCCGCTGTGCCCGGTTTGAGGAGTATTCCCTGTACCAGCAGAACCAGAAATTTCTGCCCGACGCCCAGGTCATCACCTTCACCGACCTGGACGGCAAGCTGCGGGCCATCCGCCCGGATGTGACCCTCTCCATTGCCAAGAACGCCCAGCCCGCCCCCGGCGAGTGCAAGCGCTACTATTACACCGAACAGGTCTGCCGTCCCAGCCGGGAAAGCCACACCTTTGCGGAGATCAGCCAGATGGGGCTGGAGTGCATCGGCGCGGTGGACGCCGCCCGCCAGGCCGAGGTGGTCCGGCTGGCCGTGGACAGCCTGGCCACCCTGGGCACCCGGACCTTTTTGGAAGTGAGCCACATGGGGTATCTCACCGGCCTGCTGGACACCCTGCAGGTGGACGCCGCTGCCCGGCCCCGGCTGCTGGAACTGCTGCGGGACAAAAACGCCCACGAACTGCGCCAGGCAGCCCTTTCCGCCGGGCTGGACGCGGATGGCTCCGACGCCCTGTGCGCCCTGCTGAGCCTGCACGGCCCCTTTGAGGCCGCCCTGGCCGAAGCCCGCGCCCGCTGCCGCTGCCAGGCCCAGACCGAAGCCCTGGATGAACTGCAAGCCCTGTACGCGGGCCTGGGCAAAGACGCCGCCACCGTGCGGCTGGACCTGAGCCTGGCCGGGGACATGGAATATTACAACGGCCTGGTGTTCACCGGGTACGCCGCCGGGGCACCCCGGGCGGTGCTGAAGGGCGGCCGGTACGATCTGCTGGCCCGCCGGTTCACCCCTGACGCCTGTGCCCTGGGCTTTGCCCTTTACCTGGACGAGCTGGAACGGCTGGCCCCCAGCGCCGAAGCGGAGCCGGACACCTGGCTGAACATCGCCCTGCCCAAGGGACGTCTGGGCGACAAGGCCTACGGCCTGCTGGCCAAGGCCGGGTACGGCTGCGACGAGGACTACAACGAGACCCGCAAGCTGGTGGTGGAGAACCCCGAAGCCAGGGTGCGGTACTTCCTGGTCAAACCCAGCGATGTGGCCATCTATGTGGAGCACGGGGCCGCGGACATCGGCATTGTGGGCAAGGACATCCTGGCCGAATCCGGCGCCGACGTATATGAGCTCATGGACACCGGCATGGGCAAGTGTCGGATGTGTGTGGCCGGGCCCAAGGATTTTGTGGACGACGAGAGCCGGGCCCTGCGGGTGGCCACCAAGTTTGTTTCCATCGCCCGGGAGCACTACGAAGCCCTGGGCCGGGACATCGACATCATCAAGCTCAACGGTTCCATCGAACTGGCCCCCATCCTGGGGCTGTCCGATGTGATCGTGGACATTGTGGAAACCGGCACCACCCTGCGGGAAAACAACCTGGCCGTGCTGGAAGAGTTCATGCCCATCAGTGCGCGGTTCATCGCCAACCGCGCCAGCTACCAGTTCAAGTATCGCCAGCTGACCGAGCTGCTGGCCAAAATGAAGGAGGCACTGAAAGTATGATCCGTATTCTTTCTTTTGACACCGTGCGGCCGGAGGAGATTCTGAACCGGGATATCCGGGCCGAAGCCGATGTGGAAGCCGTGGTGGACGGCATCATTGCCGACGTGCGTGCCCGGGGGGACGAAGCCCTGCGGGATTACGCCAAAAAGTTTGACGGCGCCGATCTGGACAGCCTGCTGGTGACCAAGGAGGAGATCGACGAAGCCTTTGCCGCCGTGGGGGAGGATTTCCTGACCACCCTGCGCATGGCCGCCGCCAACATCCGGGCCTTCCACGAACACCAGGTGCACAAGGATTTTGTGATCAACGACACCCCCGGCGTGGTGCTGGGGCAGAAATACACCCCCATCGAAAAAGCCGGTGTCTACGTGCCGGGGGGCACGGCAGCCTACCCGTCCACCGTATTGATGGACGTGATTCCCGCCAAGGTGGCCGGGGTCAAGGAGATCGTCATGACCACCCCCGCCGGCAAGGACGGCAAGGTGAACCCCAACATTCTGGCCGCGGCGGCGGTGGCGGGCATTGACAAGATCGTCAAGTCCGGCGGCGCCCAGGCGGTGGCCGCCCTGGCCTACGGCACCGAGACCGTGCCCGCCGTGGACAAGATCGTGGGCCCCGGCAACATCTATGTGGCCACCGCCAAGCGCAAGGTCTTCGGCAAGGTGGGCATTGACATGATCGCCGGACCTTCGGAAATTCTGGTGCTGGCCGACGGCGGCTGCAATCCCACCTGGGTGGCGGCGGACCTGCTGAGCCAGGCCGAGCACGACAAGCTGGCCACCGCGGTGCTGGTCACCGACAGCATGGACCTGGCCAAGGCGGTGCAGTCGGAACTGGAAGTGCAGATTTCCCAGCTGCCCCGCGCGGCCATTGCCCGGGAGAGCATCGACACCAACGGCAAGATCATCGTCACCGACGACCTGACCAAGGCGGTGGAGGCCGCCAACCTCATCGCCCCCGAACACCTGGAACTGTGCGTGGAGGACCCCTTTGCCCTGCTGGGCCAGATCCGCAACGCGGGCAGCATCTTTATGGGCCGCAACGTGCCCGAGGCCCTGGGCGACTACTTTGCCGGGCCCAACCACACCCTGCCCACCTCCGGCACCGCCCGGTTCTCCAGCCCGCTGAGCGTGGACGATTTTGTCAAGAAGTCCAGCTTCCTCTACTACACCCGGGACGCCCTGGCCGATGTGAAGGACCGCATCGCCGACTTTGCGGAGCGGGAAGGCCTGCACGCCCACGCCAAGAGCGTGACCATCCGCTACGAGGACGGTCAATGACCGCCCCCTTTGCCCTGAGTGCGGGCCGGTTGCATCTGCGCCCCATGGTGCAGTCCGACTACCGCGCCCTGTGTGCCATCCTGCAGGACCCGGAAGTCATGTACGCCTACGAACACGCCTTCTCCGACGCCGAGGTCCAGGACTGGCTGGACCGGCAGCTGAACCGCTATCAAAAGGACGGATTCGGCCTGTGGGCCGCCGTCCGCCCCGATACCGGGGAGATGATCGGCCAGTGCGGGCTGAGCATGCAGCCCACCCCCTTGGGGGATGTGATGGAGGTGGGATACCTCTTCCGCCGGGATTGCTGGCACCAAGGCTATGCCACCCAGTGCGCCCGGGCCTGCATGCACTACGGATACTGGGCGCTGGATGCCGACGCCGTCTATTCCATCATC
Organism: Gemmiger formicilis; assembly: GCF_016900095.1. Classification (GTDB taxonomy): domain Bacteria; phylum Bacillota; class Clostridia; order Oscillospirales; family Ruminococcaceae; genus Gemmiger; species Gemmiger formicilis_A. Next base: position 30,249 of record NZ_JACJJP010000007.1, on the reverse strand, counting down.
CGGGACAACAATGCCCCTTCCCGGGCGGTGGCGGAGCGCAACGGCATGCAGGTAGTGGGGCAGTTTACCAAACATTACTACGGTGTGGATATGCCGCACCTGATCTACTGTGCCCGCCGTCCGGCGCCGCACAAGGACGGAGGCCAAATATGAGCCGTTATTTCACCCCCACGCTGGCGGCGCTGGAACCCTATACACCCGGCGAACAGCGCAAAATGCCCGATCTTGTCAAGCTCAACGCCAACGAGAACCCTTATCCCCCCTCCCCTGCCGTGGCCGACGCGGTGGCGGGGGCGGTGGCCGGGCTGCGCCTGTACTGCGACCTGACCGAAGCTGACCTGTGTGCGGCCATCGCCCAGCAGGTGGGCCTGCCCGCCGATCACATCCTGTGCGGCAACGGCAGCGACGAGAACCTGCTGCTGGCCATCCGGGCTTTCTGTGATGAGAACACCCCCCTGGCCTTTGCGGACATTACCTACAGCTTTTACCCGGTGCTGTGCCAGCTGATGGGAGTGCCGGCCCACATCCTGCCGGTGCGGGAGGACTTTACCCTGGACCTGACCGCCTATTACGGGTTGGGGCAGACCATCGTCATTGCCAACCCCAACGCCCCCACCAGCCTGCTGGCCCCGGTGGCGGCCATCGAGGAGGTCATCCGCCGCAATCCCGACCACATTGTGATCGTGGACGAGGCCTACGTGGATTTTGCGGGGGAGGGCGCTTCCTGCCTGCCGCTGGTGCCCAAGTACGATAACCTGGTTGTGGTGCGCACCTTCTCCAAGTCCCGCAGCCTGGCGGGGGCCCGGCTGGGCTTCTGTGCCGCACAGCCCGCCCTGATCGCGGACATGAACCGCATCAAGTTCAGTTACAGCCCCTACAACATCAGTTCGCTGAACCAGGCCGCCGGGGCCGCCGCCATGCGGGATGACGCCTATTTCCGGGCCACGGTGGAAAAGATCTGCCGCACCCGGCAAAATACCGCCGAAGAACTGCGCCGGCGAGGCTTCACAGTGCTGGATTCGGCCACCAATTTTCTGTTTGTCAAGCCCGCCGGAAAACCGGCGAAGGAAATCTTTGAAGCGCTGCGGGAACGGGGGGTGCTGATCCGGTACTTCTCGGCCCCGCGCATCGACAGCTGGCTGCGCATCACCATCGGCACGCCGGAACAGATGGCGCGGTTTTTCACCGAGCTGGACGATATTCTGCGCTGAAATGTACATAAAGAGGGGGATTTCAGATGATTGCCATTGTGGATTACGGGGTAGGCAACCTGTTCAGCCTGGCTTCCAGCGTCAAGAGCCTGGGCGCCGAAGTGCGGGTGACCCACGAAGCCGAGGACCTGCGCAGCGCCACCCATATCCTGCTGCCCGGGGTGGGCGCCTTTGCGGACGCCGCCGCCAAGCTGCAGGCCACCGGTCTTATACCGGTATTGCGGGAGGAAACCAAGCACACCCCGCTGCTGGGCATCTGCCTGGGCATGCAGCTGCTGTTTGAGAAAAGTTATGAGTACGGCGAGCACGAAGGTCTGGGCCTGGTGCCCGGGCAGGTGTGTCCGCTGGCCGATGATCTGAAAGACCCGTCCCTGAAAGTGCCCCACATCGGCTGGAACGCCCTGGACCTGACCCCGGCGGGAGCCAAGGACCCGCTGTTCAGGTACGTCAGGAACGGCGAATATGTCTACTATGTGCACAGCTACTACGCCAAGAATTGCGCCGACAACACCCTGGCCACCAGCGAATACAGCATTCCGGTAACCGGCACCGTGCGGGCAGGGCTGGTGTACGGTACCCAGTTCCACCCCGAAAAATCCGGCGATACCGGCCTGCGGATTCTGCGGGCCTTTGCCGAACTGTGAGGAGGGCGCTGTATGAAACTGTATCCTGCCATTGACCTGCGGGGCGGCCAGGCCGTGCGGCTGTACCAGGGCGACTACGACCAGATGACCGTTTACAACCCCGACCCGGTGGCCCAGGCCAAGGACTTTGCGGCCGCCGGGGCCAAGTACCTGCATGTGGTGGACCTGGACGGCGCCAAGGACGGTCAGGCGGTGAACTTTGCCACCATCCAAAGCATCACCGCCGCGGGCGACCTGTTTGTGGAGGTGGGCGGCGGCATCCGGGACCAGCAGCGCATCGAGGACTATCTGGCCCTGGGAGTGGGCCGCTGCATCCTGGGCACCATCGCAGTGCGGGACTTTGACTTCACCGCCCGCATGGCCCGCACCTACGGCGACCGGATTGTTGTGGGCGTGGACATGAAAGACGGCTATGTGGCGGTGAGCGGCTGGAAGGAAGTCACCCCCGAGCCGGGGCTGGATTTCTGCCGCCGCTGTGCCGATGCCGGGGTCAAAGCCCTCATCGTCACCGACATTTCCCGCGACGGCACCATGCAGGGCACCAACATGCAGCTGTACCGGGATCTTTTAACCATTCCCGGGGTGGAGATCACCGCTTCCGGCGGCATTGCCCGCATGGAGGAGCTGGCCCGGCTGCAGGACATGGGCTGCCATGCGGCCATCCTGGGCAAATCCATCTACACCGGCGCCATCGACCTGGCCGAGGCCGTGCGCCGCTTTGAAGGCTGAAAGGGGCGGAAACTATGGTTACAAAACGCATCATCCCCTGCCTGGACGTCAAGAACGGCCGGGTGGTCAAGGGGGTCAACTTCGAAGGGCTGCGGGACATGGCCGACCCGGTGGAGATGGCCCGGTACTACAACGCCGCCGGGGCGGATGAGCTGGTGTTTTACGACATCACCGCCAGCGTGGAGGGCCGCACCCTCTTCACCGACATTCTGCGCAAGGTGGCTTCCGAAATCTTCATTCCCCTGACGGTGGGCGGCGGCATTGCCACCCTGGAAGACTTTGACCGGGTGCTGAAATGCGGCGCCGACAAGGTCAGCGTCAACTCCGGCGCCATCAAAAATCCCGCCATCATCTCGGCGGCCGCCCAGCGCTACGGCGACCAGTGCGTGGTGCTTTCGGCGGACATCAAGCGGGTGGACGGGCATTTCCGTCTGTTCGCCAAGGGCGGCCGGGAAAACACCGGCATCGACGCCCTGGACTGGCTGGAACAGGGGGTGAAAAACGGCGCCGGGGAACTGGTGGTCAACTCCATTGACACCGACGGGGTCAAGAGCGGCTTTGACCTGGAACTGCTGGACGAGGTTTCCAAGCGGTGCGCCGTGCCCATCATCGCTTCCGGCGGGGCAGGCTGCCGGGAAGATTTTCTGGAACTTTTCCGCAACCATCCGGCGGTGGACGCCGGGTTGGCCGCCTCCATCTTCCACACCAAGCAGGTGGATATCCGGGAGCTGAAACAATATCTGCGCGAAAACGGGATCGAAATGCGTCTTTGACAGCTTTCCCCTCTGTCCCCTCTTGCAAAATGTTCGCCGCCGCTGTACACTATAAGTATCTCATATCTATAATGAGCAGGAGTTTTTTCTCATGGAATATACCGAAACTTCCCGTACACTGAAATTTGACAAACATGGGCTGATCCCCGCCATCGTGCAGGATCACTACACCAAAGAAGTGCTGACCCTGGCGTACATGAACGCCGAGACCCTGGCCCTGACCATCGCGGAGGGCCGCACCGTCTTCTGGTCCCGCAGCCGCCAGGAAATCTGGCGCAAGGGCGAAACTTCCGGCAATGTGCAGAAGGTGGTGTCCATCACCGCCGACTGCGACAAGGATGCCCTGGTGGTGGAGGTGGTGAAGAGCGGTCCCGCCTGCCATACCGGCGCCGAAAGCTGCTTCTTCAACCCGGTCTACGTTTCGGAGGAGCTCAAGCAGTTCACCTGGGAGGGGCTGTATCACCTGATCGAGGGCCGCAAGACCGACCCCAAGGAAGGCAGCTACACCAGCTATCTGTTTGACAAGGGCCTGGAAAAGATCCTGAAAAAGGTCGGCGAGGAGAGCACCGAAGTGATCATTGCGGGCTCCAAGCGCGACAAGGAAGAGACCGTGTTCGAGATCAGCGACCTGGCCTATCATGTGCTGGTGCTGATGATCGAGCTGGGTATCTCGGTGGAAGACATCACCCGTGAGCTGGAAAAACGCCACGTGGTCGATCATAAAGTAAAACAGGAGAGGATGCAGTGAGATGGCTGACGAATACAAACTGAGTTCGGTACATGTCCATTCCAAACTGTGCGACGGCAAAAACACCCTGGATGAACTGGCGGTCACCGCCTGGCATGCCGGGCTGAAGACCCTGGGTTTTTCCGGCCACAGCCACACCCCCTGTGATATCGAATACTGCATGACCCAGAGCCGCACCGCCCTGTACAAAGCGCAGGTGGCCAAGCTCAAGGAGCGCTATGCGGGCAAGCTCGATATCCTGTGCGGGCTGGAATGGGATTTGTTCAGCGACGACGACCCCACCGCCTACGATTACTTCATCGGCAGCGCCCACTACGTGCGCGGTCCCAAGACCGGGCGTTATTATGAGATCGATTTCCGGGAGGCCGACCTGGCCGCCTGCATTCAGGACGATTTCGACGGCGACGGCCTGGCCGTTGTGGAAGCCTACTTCGACAACGTGCGCCAGGTGGCCGAGCACAAGCCCCCCATTCTGGGCCACATCGACCTGATCAAGAAGATCAACAAGGGCAACAAGTTCTTTGATGAGACCAGCCCCCGCTACATGGCCGCGGCCCGCAAAGCCCTGGAGGCGGCGGCCGCCAACGGCTGCGTGCTGGAAGTGAACACTTCCTCGGTGTACCGCGGATACCGGGACGATTTCTTCCCCGGGGAAGAAATCCTGCGCGCCTGGAAGGAGATGGGCGGCGAGGTGATCATCACCGCCGACGCCCACGAGGCCAAGGCCCTGACCTTCGGCTACGAGGAGGCCGCCGCCCAGCTGAAGGCCCTGGGCTACGACCATGTGCAGGTGCTGGGCAAGGACGGCTTTGTCCCCTGCGCCCTGTAAAATCATTCATAGGCAATACAGCAGCCCCGCCGCAAGGTATATCCCTTTGCGGCGGGGCTGTTTTGTCTTTTGTCTTTGTAAGAAAGGCTCAGTCCAGCAGGTCAAACTGGCAGGCGCCCATGGCTTTCAGCGCCGTTTCGTGGGCCTGGGGCGAAACCCCGGCGCACAGGCCGGCAAGGATCTCGATGGGGGTTTCGGGGAAGAAAGCCCGCAGCAGCATGGCGTTGGAGATAACGCAGATGTCGGTGCAGACGCCGTACACCCGGAACTTTTCCACCGTGGTGCCCTTTTCTGTTAAAAACTTTTGGATGGCGGCGGGCAGGTCACTGGCGCCGAAGGTGGGCTTTTCCACCAGGACCTTGGCCGGGCAGGCCGGGTCGTGCTCCCTGGCCACGGCGTCCACTTCCGGCACCAGCTGCCAGCCTTGGGTGCCCCGCAGGCAGTGTTCCACCGGCAGCTTCTTGCCTTACCGGGTGGACAGATAGTCCGCTTCGTGGGTATCCAGGGTGAAGAAGAGGGCATGCCCCTCCCCCGCTGCCCGCCGGGCTTCCGCCGCCAGCCGTCCGGCCATGGCCCGGGCTTCGGCGGTGCCCAGGGCCCCGGTGACAAAGTCGTTCTGCATATCCACAATCACGTCAATGATAACCTTCTGCATGAAAAACTCCCCCTGTCTTGGTGTTGCACATCCTGTTACCGGTAAGTATAGCACAAATACCGCCCACAAAAAAGCCCCGCCTTCTGCACGCACAGCGCAAAAGGTGGGGCTTTCATTTTGTTTCAGGGAAGAATCACAGGTGCAGCACGCGGTCCTTGATTTCGGCGGTGCGGCCCTGGTTCCAGAACTGGGTGCCGATGTAGCCGCAGGTACGGCGGGCCACGTTCAGCTTGTTCTGGTCACGGTTATGGCAGTGGGGGCACTCCCACACCAGTTTGCCGTCGTCCTCCACGATCTTGATTTCGCCGTCGTAACCGCAGACCTGGCAGTAGTCGCTCTTGGTGTTCAGCTCGGCGTACATGATGTTCTCATAGATGAACTGCATGACACGGATGACAGCGGCCAGGTTGTCCTGCATGTTGGGCACTTCCACATAGCTGATGGCGCCGCCCGGGGACAGACGCTGGAAATCGCTTTCAAACTTCAGCTTGGTGAAGGCGTCGATCTCCTCGGCCACATGGACGTGGTAGGAATTGGTGATATAGTTGCGGTCGGTGATGCCGGGCACGATGCCGAAGCGCTTCTGCAGGCACTTGGCAAACTTGTAGGTGGTGGATTCCAGCGGGGTGCCGTACAGGCTGAAGTCGATGTTGGATTCCGCCTTCCACTTGGAGCAGGCATCGTTCATATGCTGCATGACCTGCAGGGCAAAGGGCTTGGCAGCCGGGTCGGTGTGGCTCTTGCCGGTCATATACTTGCAGCACTCATACAGGCCCGCGTAGCCCAGGCTGATGGTGGAGTAACCGCCGTACAGCAGCTTGTCGATGGGCTCGCCCTTTTCCAGGCGGGCCAGGGCGCCGTACTGCCACAGGATGGGGGCGGCGTCGGACAGGGTGCCCTTCAGGCGGTTGTGGCGGCACATGAGGGCTTCGTGGCACAGATCCAGACGCTCGTCAAAGATCTTCCAGAACTTGTCGAAGTCGCCGCCGGAGGACAGGGCCACGTCCACCAGGTTGATGGTGACCACGCCCTGGTTGAAGCGGCCGTAGTACTTGGGCTTGCCGGGTTCGTAGTTCTTGGCGTTGGCCACGTTGTCCCAGCCGTTGCCGGAGCGGTCCGGGGTGAGGAAGCTGCGGCAGCCCATGCAGGTGTACACGTCGCCGTGGCCTTCGGTTTCACCCTTGGACAGCTTGTATTCCCGCATCTTCTTTTCGCTGATGTAGTCGGGAACCATCCGCTTGGCGGTGCACTTGGCGGCCAGCTTGGTCAGGTAGAAGTAGGGGGTGCCTTCGCGGATGTTGTCCTCCTCCAGCACGTAGATCAGCTTGGGGAAGGCGGGGGTGATCCAGACGCCGGCTTCGTTCTTGACGCCCTGGTAGCGCTGGCGGAGCATCTCCTCGATGATGATGGCCAGGTCGGACTTCAGGCGCTGGTTGTCCCCGGCCTCGTTCAGATACATGAAGACGGTGATGAAGGGCGCCTGACCGTTGGTGGTCATGAGGGTGACCACCTGATACTGGATGGTCTGCACGCCGCGCTTGATCTCCTCACGCAGGCGGGCTTCCACGATCTCGGACAGCTTCTCCTCGCCGGGGTTGATGCCCAGCTCCTTCATCTCGGCTTCCACATCCCGGCGGATCTTCTTGCGGCTGATGTCCACGAAGGGAGCCAGGTGGGTCAGGCTGATGCTCTGGCCGCCATACTGGTTGGAAGCCACCTGGGCGATGATCTGGGTGGCAATGTTGCAGGCGGTGGAGAAGGAATGGGGCTTTTCGATGAGGGTACCGGAAATGACGGTGCCGTTCTGCAGCATGTCGTCCAGATTGACCAGATCACAGTTGTGCATGTGCTGGGCAAAGTAGTCGGCGTCATGGAAGTGGATGATGCCCTCGTCATGGGCCTTGACCACCTCGGGAGGCAGCAGCATACGCATGGTCAGGTCCTTGGAAACCTCGCCGGCCATGTAGTCACGCTGGACCGAGTTCACCGTGGGGTTCTTGTTGGAGTTTTCCTGCTTGACTTCCTCGTTGTTGCACTCGATCAGGGCCAGGATGCGGTCGTCGGTGGTGTTGTGGGTGCGCTTGAGGCTCTGCACATACCGGTAGGTGATATACTTGCGGGCCACCTCATAGGCGCCGGCTTCCATGATGGCGTTCTCCACCAGGTCCTGGATTTCCTCCACGTTCATGGCGTGGTTGCGCTTGCTGCAGACATCCTGCACCTCGTCCGCAATGGCGATGATCTGCTCCTTGGTCAGACGCTGGTTGGCCGGCACCACATTGTTCGCCTTGGTCACCGCCGCGATGATCTTGGAAATATCGAACACGACCTCGCTGCCGTTGCGCTTGATGATCTTCATGGTGATTCTCCCTCAATAATTCTATGGCAAACCCCTCTCGCCGGGGGCGCAGTAAGTGAATATATAGCCGAAATATTACAATTTGTATATTCCGCCTCGTGCGAGCAAGTTTATCTTACCCTATCCTACAGGGAAAGTCAAGGGAAAATACCACAAGATATTGTGTCCACAGCAACAGACAGCCCCAAAATAACAAGGTTTTGACGTTCCGACGCAAAAAAGCGCCCCGCCTGCAAAAACGCTGAATTTCGGCCCGGATTTTTGGCAAAAATGGGCTAGTTTTTCATTTTGACTTGTCATCGTTATTTTTTGGCACGTCATGGAATTTTCCCCTTGCGCTTTGGTTGGGCGGCTGGTATACTGTATAAGCTGATTTTATCCAGATACGGGGCCGGTTATCCATTCCGGCTACAAGATATTGTATCACCATTTTCCCCTGAGAGAAAGAGGCTCATCCATGAATTACGCCAACATCAAATACTGCGACATTGCCAACGGCGAAGGGGTGCGCACCAGCCTGTTCGTGTCCGGCTGCCGCCGCCACTGCAAGGAATGCTTCAATGCCGTGGCCTGGGATTTCTGCTACGGCAAGCCCTTTGACAAGGCCGTGCGCAACGAAATCCTGGCCAGCCTGGCGCCGGAATACATCGACGGACTGTCCCTGCTGGGCGGCGAACCCTTTGAGCCGGAAAACCAGCGGGCCCTGGTCCCCTTTTTGCACGACGTGCGGGTGCTGTACCCCCACAAGACCATCTGGTGCTACACCGGCAACAGCTATGAGAAGGAACTGCTTGCTCCCAGCGCCGCCCGGTGCGAAGTCACCGACGAGATGCTGGGCCTGATCGACGTGCTGGTGGACGGAGAGTTCCTCATTGACGAGAAGGACATCACCCTGCGGTTCCGCGGTTCCAAAAACCAGCGCATCATCGACATGAACCGCACCCGCCAGGCCGGGCATGTGGTGCTTTGGGAAGATGATCCCATCTTTGCCGACCACAAGATGTGACCGGCGCGCCTGGCTATCGGTTTGCCGCCGTACCGGGCTTTTTGCCCGGCGGCGGCCTTTTTTGTACGGGGCCAGGCAAAAATTTGCTTGCTTTTCCCGGCGGCATATATTATAATGATGGAGTCATGCCGGTGTGTTGGAATTGGCAGACGAGACGGACTCAAAATCCGTTGGTAGCAATACCGTGTGGGTTCGACCCCCACCACCGGCACCAGAATCCAAACAACAAATGCCATCGGCGTTTTGCCGGTGGCATTTGTCGTATGGGCCCGCTTTTTCATCAAACACGGAAGGAGAAATCATGAACCGACAGGAACCCGCCGTGTTTACCAACATGTGCATGATCTGCGACGGAGCCGGCAACGTGCTGGTGCAGAACCGTCTGGACCCGGACTGGCCGGGAATCACCTTTCCCGGCGGCCATGTGGAGCGGGGCGAATCCTTCACCGATGCGGTCATCCGGGAAGTGCGGGAGGAGACGGGCCTCACCGTCTCTCAGCTGCGGCTGTGCGGCGTCAAGGACTGGATGCAGGAGGACGGCTCCCGCTATCTGGTGCTGCTGTACAAGACCCATACCTTCCGCGGGGAGTTGGTTTCCTCCCCGGAGGGGGATGTCTTCTGGGTGCCCCTGGCCGATCTGCCCCGCCTGTCTCTGGCAGAAGGGATGCAGAACACCCTGCGGGTCTTTTGTGAGGAAACCCTGTCCGAGCAGTTTCTGGACAGGGAGGACGACTGGCGATCCCTCCTGAAATAAAGGGTTCTGATTTCGGGACAAACAAAAACGGCGTGTCGGTCCCTGTTCCGACACGCCGTTCCCGAAAAGAAGAAAAGAGAAAGAGGAGTGGATGAAAAAGTTTGTCTGCTTCCCAGCGGACTGTGAATCCGGGTCCCTGTTCCCGGATGTTCCTTTTGGGAACACTTACAGAATACCCGGAATATGTGACAAAAAAGTGATGGTTCTTTCAAGAAATTACGAAAGAACTTCAAAAACTCTATGAACAAATACAGAAAAGAGAACGCCTATGCCCAACCGCATCAACTATGAGCTGGAAATGGAAAAGACCATCCGCGCCCTGAAGGCCGAAGGCCGCCGCCCCCGGCTGCTGCTCCACGCCTGCTGCGCGCCCTGTTCCAGCGCCACTCTGGAGCGCCTGGCCGATGATTTTCAGGTGACCATCCTGTATTACAACCCCAACATTGCCCCGCCGGCGGAATATCACCGCCGGGCGGATGAGCTGGACCGCTTTGTGCAGGACGCCGGGTACGCCGGGCGAGGCATCACGGTGGTGCGCCTGCCTTATGACCCCCAGGAGTTCTACACCGCCGTGCGCGGGCTGGAGAACGAGCCGGAAAAGGGCGAGCGATGCACCGTGTGTTATCGGCTGCGGCTGGAACAGGCCGCCCGCTACGCCGCCGCCCACGACTTTGAGTGGTTCACCACCACCCTGTCCATCTCCCCCATGAAGGACCCGGTGCGGCTGAACACCATCGGCACCGAGCTGGGGCAGCAATACGGGGTGCGGTACCTGCAAAGCGAGTTCCGCAAAAAGGACGGCTACAAGCGCAGCCTGACCCTGAGCGACGAATATGGATTGTACCGGCAGGATTACTGCGGGTGCATCTTCAGCAAAGAGGAGCGGGAACGCCAGGCGGCGGCCCGCCGGAAGGAGGCAGAACAATGAAACGGATTCTGGTGGCTTTGCCCCTGAACGAGGAACAATGTGACCGGCTGCACCGGGCCGCCCCGGGCACCGAGATGCATATCACCGCCCACCCCACCGAGGAGGACATCCTGTGGGCGGATGTGATCATGGGCAATGTGCCGGTGGAGATCATCCGGAAAAGCGACCACCTGGAATGGTTCCAGAGCAACTTTGCGGGGCCGGACCCCTATCTGGCACCGGGGGTGCTGCCCGAAGGCTGTTTTGTGACCAATGCCACCGGCGCCTACGGCCTGGCCATCAGCGAGTGGATGCTGGGCATGTGGCTGGGGCTGTGCAAGGACCTGTTCTTGTACCGGGACCGGCAGAACCGCTGTGAGTGGGATGCCATCGAACGGCCGGTGCGCAGTGTGGACGGGTGCCGGGTGCTGTGCGTGGGGCTGGGGGACATCGGTTCCAGCTTTGCCCGCCGGGCCCACGCCATGGGGGCCCGGGTGGTGGGGGTACGCCGCCACGCTCCGGACAGCTGGCCCGCCTACTGCGAACGGGTGGTGGGCCAGGCCGATCTGGACGCCGAACTGCCCGAAGCCGACCTGGTGGCCCTGAGCCTGCCCGGCACCGACGAGACGGCCCATCTGTTTGACGCCGCCCGCATTGCCCGGATGAAGCCCGGGTCCATCCTGATCAACGTGGGCCGGGGCACGGCGGTGGACACCGACGCCCTGACCGAAGCCCTGCGCAGCGGGCATCTGTTCGGTGCGGCCCTGGATGTGACCGACCCGGAACCCCTGCCCGCCGACCATCCCCTGTGGAAGCTGCCCAATGTGCTGATCACCCCCCACATTTCCGGGCGGTTCAGCCTGCCCCGCACCCTGGATCTGATCGTGGACATCTTTGCCCACAACCTGGGCCGGTATCTGCGGGGCGAGCCCCTGGACAACCAGATGTCCCGCCTGACCCACTATGTGAGCGAGGACACCGCCGGGCAGCGGCTGCGCTGCGAACCCGACACCTGAGCTTCTTTCCGCCCCTCCCTTTTGAAACCGAGAGGTACTTTTCATGACAATTTTTGGCCTTCTCTGGCTCTTTTTCTGTTATTCCTTCCTCGGCTGGCTGGCCGAAGTGCTCTTCACCGCCATCCGGCAGCGCCGCTACCAGGACCGCGGCGTGCTGGGCGGGCCGTTGTGCCTGATCTACGGTGTGGCGGGCTGCATCATCACCGTCGGTCTGCGGGAACTGGCTATGGACAGCTGGTTCTTCCTCTTCCTGTTCAGCGCGGTCATTGCCACCGCGGTGGAATGGGTCGGCGGGCACATTCTGGAACGGTTCAGCGACGCCCGCTGGTGGGACTATTCCAACCGCAAATTCAACCTGGACGGCTATATCTGCCTGACCGCCTCGGTATTCTGGGGCATTCTGGGCGTGGTGGCCGTCAAGTGGGTGGCACCGCTGCTGCTGAACCTGTTTGCCCTGCTCCCCGCTCTGGCAGGCCAGATCCTGATCTGGGTGCTGCTGGTTCTGCTGGCGCTGGACGGCGTCGGCACAGTTCTGACCCTGGCGGGTATCCGCCACCGGTTCGACCAGGCCCGGGAAGTCCACAACCGTCTGGCCGGTCTGACCCTGAAGCTGGGCATGTGGGTGCTGGGCCGCACCGAGCGCCGCATGACCAAGGCCTATCCCCAGGCCAACTTTGTGCGCCCCAAGCGGGAAAAAAGCACCGTCTTTGCCGAAGGGTGCAGCTTCTACAAGCTGTTCCTGCTCTTTGTCATCGGGGCTTTTCTGGGGGATGTGGCCGAGACCATCTTCTGCCGCATCACCGCCGGGGAATGGATGAGCCGGTCCAGCCTGGTGTGGGGGCCCTTCTCCATCGTGTGGGGGCTGGCCATCGCCATGGTGACCCTGCTGCTCTACCGCTACAAGGACAAGAGCGCCAGCTGGCTGTTTGTGGCCGGCACCCTGCTGGGCGGCGCCTATGAGTATCTGTGCAGCGTCTTTACTGAGATCGTCTTCGGTGCCGTGTTCTGGGATTACAGCAAGATTCCCTTCAACCTGGGCGGACGCATCAACCTGCTGTACTGCTTTTTCTGGGGCTTTGCGGCGGTGGCCTGGTTCAAGGTCTTCTATCCCCCGCTGTCCGCCGGCATCGAGAAGCTTCCCCGCCGGTTGGGCACCGTGCTGACCTGGTGCCTGGTGGTGTTCATGTGCACCAACATGGCGGTGAGCTCGGCGGCGCTGTCCCGCTACACCGCCCGCATCGAGGGCAAACCCGCCGACACCAAACTGGCGGTGTATCTGGACGAACACTTTGACGACGCCCGGATGGAGCGGATTTATCCCAAGTTTGTACACACCGGCTGATTGCCGGGCACACAAAAACGGCCCCTCTGCGAAGATTCTCCTCGCAAAGGGGCCGTTTTGCACCGCCCTGTGGGCTGTGTTACTTCTGTTCGTAGCTCTGGCAGAAGTGCGGGGTATCCACCCCGGATGCGCTGTCGCTGTGGTGGGTGATCTTGATCTGGCTCAGATCACATTTCTGGCAGTCGATGTTGTGGGCGCAGGCGTCCACATCGCAGAAAACACCGCGGTTTTCCATTCGGATTCACCTCCCTTTCGGCGGGCGGCTTGGCGCTGCCCTGCAAGGTAAGTATGCCCCGCTGTCTGCCAAATAAACATCCTCCCAAAAGAAAATCAGCCCCCGCCGTCTGGCGGGGGCTGATTTGGTTGGGCCGGCGAGGTTCGAACTCACGAATGGCGGAGTCAAAGTCCGCTGCCTTACCACTTGGCTACGGCCCAGCAACAGGCGGCCGGAGCCGCCAAAATCCTAAGAAAAAAGACCGCGCAGCTTTTTAAGGACTGTGCGGTCTTTGGTGGGGTGCCTAGAGGGATTCGAACCCTCGGCCTCCAGAGCCACAATCTGGCGCGCTAACCAACTGCGCCATAGGCACCATACATATGCGCCCGAAGGGACTCGAACCCCCGGCCCACTGCTTAGAAGGCAGTTGCTCTATCCAGCTGAGCTACGGGCGCGCATGGTTCTTGACCCCCTTGTACGGGAACAAGCTGCGTTTGTTAATATACCATACGCAACCCCAAAAGTCAAGACCCTGCTGTAAAAAACATCAAACTTTTGCGGAATATACCCCCACCGGCGGCTGGCTGTTCACAAAATACAGCTCATACCACAGAATAAAGGAGTAAATGCTCCAGATTTTGGTCATATTCTTGGCGCGGCCGGCCTTGTGGTCGTCCAGAAGACGGCAGATCTCCTGCACGTTGAAGAACTGCTCCGCCACCGGGCCGGTGAACTTTTCGTGCACCATGTTGTAATATTTGTCCTGCTTCAGCCAGTCGTTCAGCGGCACCGGGAAGCCCAGCTTCTTACGCTGGGCCACGCTTTCGGGCAGCTGCTTGAGCGCCGCGCCCCGCAGGGCAATCTTGGTGTGTTCCTTGTCGCAGCGGTACCGGCGGGGAATGCTCAGGGCCACCTCCAGCATCTCCCGATCCAGGAAGGGCACCCGCAGTTCCAGGGAGTTGGCCATGCTCATGCGGTCGGCCTTGAGCAGGATATCGTAGAGCATCCAGGTGTGCATATCCACCCACTGCAGCTGGGTGGGCTCATCCAGGCCCTGCACCTTGTCGAAATAGGGCTTGAAGAAGGTTTCGGGGGCGGGGTTGCCGTAATTCTTTTTCAGATAGCGGTCCCTCTCCGCCGGGGATTCAAACACATAGTTGGCCCGCATATACCGCTCCCAGGGTTCCCGGCCGCCCCGGACCAGGAAATGCCGGCCCTTGAACTGGGGCATCTTTTCCGCCGTGTGGGAGAGGAAGCGGCGCACCGCCTTCGGCACCTTGCGGCCGTAATCCTCAAAATGGACGGCCTGGCAGTACATGGGATAGCCGCCGAAGAGCTCGTCGGCGCCTTCGCCGGAAAGCACCACCTTGACGTACTTGCGGGCGTTCCGGGCCAGGAAGTACAGCGGCACCTCCGCCGGGTTGGGCATGGGCTCGTCCAGATACCACTGGATCACCCGGTTGGCCTCAAAGAACTGGTCGGCGTCCACCTTGTTGGCGATGCTGGGCACCCCGATTTCCTTGCTGAAGGCCTGGGCGTAGGGCAGCTCGGAGTATTTTTCCTCCGCATAGCCCACCGAGAAGCTCTTCACATGGGGGGTGCCTTTGGCCACCTCGTTGACCACAAAGCTGGAATCCACGCCGGAGGAGAGGAAGCAGCCCACCTCCACGTCGGCGATCTGGTGGGCGGCCACGCTCTCGGCAAAGGTGTCGGTGATCTTCTTTTCCCAGTCGTCCAGGCTCTTGGATTCGTCGATGTGGTAGCGGATGTCGTAGTACCGCTCGATGGTCAGGTTGCCGTCCTGCCAGGTGAACATGTGGGCCCCGGGCAGCTTGAACACATCCACAAACATGGTTTCCTCGTTGGGGATGTATTCGATGCTCAGGTACTCGGGCAGACGCTTTTCGTTGAGCTGCTTCTTAAAGCCCGGATGGGCCAAAAAGCTCTTGATCTCGCTGCCGAAGAGGAACAGCCCATCCACGTTGTAGTAGTAGAAGGGCTTGATGCCGAAGATGTCCCGGGCGCCGAACATGGTCTTGTGGTTGCGGTCCCAGATCACGAAGGTGAACATGCCCCGCAGTCTAGCGGGCAGGTCCTTGCCCCACTGCTCATAGCCGTGGAGCAGCACCTCGGTGTCCGAATGGGTGCGGAAGGTATGGCCTGCGGCTTCCAGGTCGGCGCGCAGGGCCTGGAAGTTGTAGATTTCGCCGTTGAAGATGACCACCAGGCTTTCATCCTCATTGTACATGGGCTGGCGGCCGCCCTCCAGGTCGATGATGGACAGGCGGCGGTGGCCCAGCGCCACCTGGTCGTCCACATAGTACCCTTCCCCGTCGGGGCCGCGGTAGGTGATCAGGTCCGCCATGGCCTTCACGGTGGTCCGGGCGGTCTCGATATCATGTTTGCGTTCGGCAAAGCCGGTGATACCACACATGGATGTTGTCCCCCTCTGTGTCAGTCGGTCAGACCCTTGTTGCCGTAATAGCGGGCGGTCTTGCGGTAGTAGTTCAGCTGGCTGCGCAGGTACCACAGCCCCCGTTTCAGGCTGCGGTCCTCCTTGCAGTAGAGCTGATGGGCACAGCGGCCCTGCTTTTTCAGCCGGGCGGCGGTGGCCAGCAAGGTCTGGTCTTTCAGGTATTTGCGGATGACGCCGTAAGGAGCGATCATCCACAGGCTTTCGCTGTCGGCGATGGTGAAGCCGGTGTCCTTGCCTTCCAGCACGTCCTCCACCAGCCAGCGGGCCAGGTTGTAGCCTGCGGCGGTGACAAAATAGCTGGACCGGCCCTGGCGGGGGTTCATCTCAAAGAGCTTATACTCCCCGGTGCGGGCGTCGAACTTCATATCAAAGTTGGCGTAGCCCACCCAGCCCACATCTTCCAGGAAGGCCCGCATCCGCTCCAGCAGGGCGGGGTCGTTGATTTCCGGCGCAGACAGGATAGCCGCATAGTTGCCGATGCCCTCGGGGGTCTGCTCCTCCAGCAGAGGGCGGCCCAGGGCCATCAGGTGCACCTTGCCGTCCAGGCCGCAGTAGGCGTTGAGCACCCGCATGCAGTTGTCGTCCCCGGGGATGTACTCCTGCAAAATCAGGTCGTCCTGGTAGGAACTGCCGTAGATGGCGGTGGTGATGGCGTCGTACTCCGCCCGGTCATGGGCCAGGAACACCTTCTTCTTGTGGGGGAAGGAGCAGTTCCAGTAGGCCGGGGAGTTGCTGGCCTTGATGATCACCGGAAAGTCGAAGGGAAATTCGGCATTTTTGTAGTTCCGGGCCGTGCAGGTGGCGGTTTTCGGGTAAGAAAGCCCATGTGCGGCACAGGCTTTATAAAAATTGTCTTTTATGTCCAGATCCAACACGGTTTGCAGTTCCGGGCAGGCAAAATGGAAGTAGGGTTCCAGTTCCTGGCGGTGGCGGGCCATGAGGATGGTGTAGCCGTCGGCACAGGAGACCAGCAGCAGCGGGCAGTTTTTATAGTCGTGGGCCTTGGCGTAGTCCACCAGGGTTCGCACGAAAACTTCATCGTTTTCCAGGTCCGGCTCCACCACCGCAATGCGCACCAGCCGGGTGTTGCGGCAGGCCACCAGGACCCCCTTGCAGACGGCATCGCTGACGACCCCGTATTGGGTATAAAAGCTGCGGGCCATGCCGTAGACGTTGGCGTCGCTGCCCAACAGCACAGGTTGAAATTTCAGCATACAAAAGCCTCTTTGTTCATACAGATGGTATATTCCTGATCATTGTACGTCCAAAGCGGTGCCCTTGTCAATCGTCTGCACCGCTCGGCACGCCCGGAACACACCGGCCGTCCCCCTCACAGTATGCGCTGCATCGATCAAAGGTATCACCGTCCCCCCTGGTTTCCCCACTACTTTTACATTCTTTTGGGGTGTTCAGGCTTTTCTTTTTGGGGGCATGTGTGTATAATATAGGATATCGAAAATCAACCGGCACCCTAAGGAAAGGGAAAGTATATGTGCGGAATCGTTGGATTTGTGGGCGCGCGGGATGACGCGCGCGAAGTTTTGCAGGCCATGATGGACCTGATCGCCCATCGCGGCCCGGACGGCCAGGGCCAGTTTCTGGAAGGACCGGTGGCCCTGGGTCAGCGGCGGCTTTCCATCATCGACCTGGAGGGCGGACGCCAGCCCATGTACAATGAGGACGAAAACCTGGTGGTGGTCTTCAACGGCGAGATCTACAACTTCCAGTCCCTGGCCGAGGAGCTGCGCGCCGCCGGCCACACCTTTGCCACCCGGTCGGACACCGAGGTGCTGCTCCACGGCTACGAGCAGTGGGGCAAGGGTATGCTGGACCGGCTGCGGGGCATGTTCACCTTCGCCATCTGGGACCGGCGGGAAAACACCCTGCTGCTGGCCCGGGACCATTTCGGCATCAAGCCGCTGTATTACTATCAGAATGAGGAGGGCGAACTGCTCTTCGGCAGCGAGATCAAGAGCTTTCTGGGGCATCCGGGCTTCCACAAGGAGCTCAACGAGGACCAGCTCTCCCTGTACCTGTCCTACCAGTTTTCCCCCGGGGAAAACACCTTCTTCAAGGGGGTCAAGAAGCTGATGCCCGCCCACTGGCTGGAATGGAAGGATGGCCAGGCGACGGTACAGCGGTACTGGCGCCCCGAATTCAAGCCCGACGACGCCCCCAGCCTGCAGGAGTGGGAGAAGGCCATCAGCGATACCATGCAGGAGAGCGTGACCGCCCACAAGATTGCCGATGTGGAGGTGGGCAGCTTCCTTTCCTCCGGCGTGGATTCCAGCTATATGGCCGCTCTGGCCAAGGTGGATAAGACCTTCACCGTGGGGTTTGCCAACAAACAGTACGACGAGACCGACTATGCCACCGAGTTTTCCAAGCATATCGGGGTCAAGAACTACGCCTACCGCATCACCCCTGAGGAGTACTGGGCCAATCTGGGCCGCATCCAGTACCACATGGATGAGCCTCTGGCCGACGCCGCCAGCGTGGCCCTCTACTTTGTCAACCGGGAAGCCGCCAAGCAGGTCAAGGTCTGCCTGTCCGGCGAGGGCGCGGACGAATTCTTCGGCGGGTACAACATTTATAAAGAGCCCTTCACCGTGAGCTGGTACGACCATCTGCCCCTGTGGCTGCGCCGCAGCGTGGGCGCGGTGGCCAACCTGCTGCCCCCGGTGCCGGGCATCAACTTCCTGGTGCGCCGGGGCCGCCCGCTGGAGGAGCGGTATATCGGCAACACCAACCTGATGGGCGAGCGCCGCAAGCGCAAACTGATGAAGCACTACACCGGCAACTGCAAGCCCACCGACATTTCCCGGCCCTTCTTTGAGATGACCAAGGGCCAGGACCCGGTGACCCGGATGGAATACTGTGACCTGAACCTGTGGATGGTGGGGGATATTCTGCTCAAGGCCGACAAGATGAGCATGGCCAACTCCCTGGAACTGCGGGTGCCTTTCCTGGACCGGAAGGTCTTTGAACTGGCCTGCCGCATTCCCACCAAGTGCAAGGTCAACGCCCAGCAGACCAAGATTGCCATGCGGGGCGCCGCCGAGATGACCATTCCGGCCAAGACGGCGGACAAGAAGAAGCTGGGCTTCCCGGTGCCGGTGCGGGCCTGGCTGCGGGAGGAAAAATACGCCGCCATTCTGCGGGATGCCTTTGCCACCCCCGCGGCGGAAAAGTTCTTCAACACCAAGGAATTGAACCGCATGCTGGACCAGCATGTCAGCGGCAAGCGGGACAACTGGCGCCAGCTGTGGTGTGTGTTTATCTTCCTGGTATGGTACGACGAATATTTTGTGAAGAGGTGAAAGACCGATGCTGCTGAAACAACTGCTGAAAGGACTGCGCTACACCCAGGTGCAGGGCACCCTCAATGTCGAGGTAGCCGACATCTTTTATGATTCGCGCAAGGTGACGCCCGGCGGCCTGTTTGTGTGCATTGTGGGCACCCAGCGGGACAGCCACGACTATGCCGCCGATGTGGCGGCCAAGGGCGCCGCGGTGCTGGTGATCCAGCATGATCTGGCCGAAGGCGTGCTGGAAAGCATGCCCGACGTGACCGTGCTGAAGTTTGAAAACACCCGCTACGCCATGGCCATGCTGTCCGCCGCCTACTTCGGCCATCCCGCCGACGAGATGACCATGGTGGGGGTGACCGGCACCAAGGGCAAGACCACCACCACCCACATGATCCGGGCGGTGCTGACCGCCGCCGGGCACAAGACCGGCATGGTGGGCACCAACGGGGTGTACTATCCCGGGCACCACTACGACCTGAACAACACCACCCCCGAAAGCTACGAGCTGCAGAAGATCCTGCGCCAGCTGGCCGACGCCGGCTGCGACGCCTGTGTGATGGAGGTGTCCAGCCAGGGCCTGATGATGGACCGGGTGGCGGGCATCCACTACCGGGTGGGGGTGTTCACCAACCTGTACCCCGACCACATCGGCCCCGGGGAGCATTCCAGCTTTGAGGAATACCGCAGCTGGAAGGGTCAGCTGTTTAAGCGGTGCGACATCGGGGTGGTGAACGCCGACGACGAGAACACCGAAGCCCTGCTGGAAGGCCACACCTGCGAGCTGATCACCTACGGCATCGACAAGCCGGCGGATTACCGCGCGGACAAGGACTACCGCCTGCTGCGCAGCAAGACCATGCTGGGGGTGGAGTTCACCCTCACCGAGCCGGACGGCCACACCCTGGATGTGCAGGTGGGCATGCCGGGCCGGTTCAGCATCTACAACGCCCTGGCCACCATCGGGGTGGGCAAGGCCCTGGGCCTGCCCGACGAGCCCATCCACCAGGGGCTGCGGGACACGGTGGTGAAAGGCCGGGTGGAGCTGGTGCCCATCAGCCACCATTTCACCATCCTCATCGACTACGCCCACAACGAGGCCGCCACCGAAAGCCTGATGGAGACCCTGAAAGCCTACCAGCCCCACCGGATGGTGGTGGTGTTCGGCTGCGGCGGCAACCGCAGCAAGCTGCGGCGGTACGGCATGGGGGAAGTCTGCTCCAAAATGGCCGACTTCATGATCCTCACCGAGGACAACAACCGGTTTGAGAAGGTGGAGGACATCATCGCCGACATCAAGGAGGGCATTGCCAAGGGCAACCCCGACACCCCCTATGTGGAGATTCCCGACCGGCTGGACGCCCTGCACTACGCCATCGACCACGCCCAGGAAGGCGACCTGATCGCGGTCATCGGCAAGGGCCACGAGGCCTACCGGGATCGGGAGGGCGTCAAGACCCCCTTCCTGGAGCGGGAACTGATTGAGGAATATGCCGCCGAAAAAGGCATCGAGTAACCCTGTACACAAAATAAACCGGCGCGGAGAAGGCAAAGCCGCTTTCTCCGCGCCGGTTTTTGTATTCAGCTGTCAGCCCCGGGTCTGCTCCCAGTATTCCCCCATGCTGGCCCCCTTTTGGCCGGTGACTTCGTCGGTGAGGTAGGTTTCCAGCCCGGCATCCGCCGGGGTCCAGGTGCGGGCGGTGGCTTCGTCGGGGTATTCCACCTCGGCGTACATGAAGTGCCCCGGCTGTCCCGGGTCCACATCGTTCACTTCCAGGTGCAGCCCGCCGGGCAGGGCGTAGGTGCGCCGCTCCTTGGCGATGAGGGGCTTGCCGATAAGGGCCTCCAACTGTGCAAACAGGTCGGGGGTGATCTCGGTTTCGATCTCCTGGCGGCTCATGCCGGTGGGGTCGGGGGCTCCCTTGAAGCAGAGCACCAGCGCCGTGGGGCCGCCCTGCAGCGCTTCCCGCCGGATGCGCACGGTGGGCCGCACGCTGATATAGCCCTGGTCCATGCGGTGCACCTGCACCGGTTCCAGGCTGCGGGGCCAATCCGTTACCATCCATTTGCGTTCAATTTCCATAGGTGCCCTTCCCCTTTTTGTGAAATTCCGCGGCACGGCCGCCGGGAACAGTATACCACGCTTGCGCCGGTCCCGGCAAGCGGGTATAATGATAGAAAGCTGCGGCATGCCGCAAAAACGAATTCAAGAAAAGAGAGTTTTTCATGCAGCATCTCAAACACTTCTGTACCAGAAAGAATCTGTGGTTCCTTGTGTTGGTGGCCGCAGAAGTGATCTTTCTGCTGGCCCGGTTCGCCTCGGATTACGGCGCCGGGACAAGGTTGGATGTGACCCCCGACCTGATCATTCCCTACACCGACCAGGCGGTCAACGACGACCGCGGCACCCAGGTGGAGAATTACGTGGGTCAGTTTGCCACCACCCGCTGGCTGAACCTGGAAGCAGGCAGCTACCAGGTGGTAGTAACCTACGCCAACAACGGCAACACCGGCACGGTGCGTTTTCTGGATGAGGTCATGCCCACCGCCCAGTATGACGTGGCCAGCCTGCCTCCGGGACGCAGCAGTTCCACCTTTACCCTGTGGATGGAACATCCCTGTGATGTGGTGCAGCTGCAATTCTATTCAGACTGCGGGGAAGACCAGGTCACCTTCATCACCGATGTCCAGATCATTCCCACCCACTCCTTTGCCTATGTGCATTTTCTCACCGTATTGGCGCTGTTTGCGGCCATCGACTGGTTGATTCTGGTGCTGACCCGCCGGGTGGCGCTGCCCTGGCGCACCGTGAAGGCCCGGTACAGCGCCCTGGCCGTCGTGGTGCTGGTGGCGGTGGCCTGCCTGCCCCTGGGGCTGGATTACATCATCTACGGCCACGATCTGACGGTGCACCTGACCCGCATTGAAGGGCTGAAAGCCGGTCTGCTGGCCGGACAGTTCCCGGTGCGGATGAATCCCGACATTGTCAGCGGCAAGGGGTATCCCTTCAGCCTGATGTACGCCGACCTGCTGCTCTATCCCGCCGCAATTCTGCGCATCCTGGGGTTCAGCCTGCAGACGGTGTACAAGCTGTACCTGGCCGGCATCACCCTGGCCACCGCCCTGATCACCCGGTATGTGCTGCGCCGCATCTTCAACAATGAGATGGTGGCGCTGGCCGGCACGGCCCTGTATCTGCTGGCTCCCTACCGGCTGACCAATGTGTACGTCCGCGCCTCGGTGGGGGAATATTCCGCCATGTTGTTTCTGCCGCTGGTGGTGTACGGGCTCTGGCTCATCTATCGCCAGGACCCCGGCGAAAAGCCCCGTCCCTGGTGCTGGCTGCCCCTGGCCCTGGGCTTTACCGGGCTGCTTCAGACCCATCTGCTTACCAGCGTGATGACCGGGTTCCTCACCGCCGTGTTCTGTCTGGTCTATGCCCGGCGCACCTTCCGCCGGCCCGTTCTGCTCAGCCTGTGCAAGGCGGCACTGGTGGCGGTGGTGTGGAACCTCTGGTTCCTGGTACCCCTGGCCCAGTATATGATCCAGGGCGTCTGCCACATTTCCGGCCGGTACGACGCCGCCAACCTGCAGGACTCCACCGTCATGCTGGGGCAGATGTTCATGCTCTTCGGCAAGGGTACCGGCACCGCCCAATCCATCAAACTGGGCATGGAGGACGAAATGCCCCTGGCCCTGGGCACCACCCTGGGGCTGGGCGCGCTGGCTCTGATAGCTGCCATGCTGGATCCCGCCGTGCGGAAATCCGACCGCAAGGCCACCCGCATCAGCCTGTGGGCCCTGGGCTTCGGCGCCCTGTGCGTCTGGATGGCCAGCGACCTCTTCCCCTGGTATGGTGTGTATCTGAGCGACAACCCGCTGGTCAAGGCCTTCTCCTCCCTGCTGGGCAAGCTGCAGTTCTCCTGGCGGTTCCTGAGCCCGGCCAGCTTCCTGCTCACCGTCTGCACCGCCGGCGCCCTGGCCCTGCTGTGGCATAAACGCCGGGATCTGGCCCGACAGACCGCCCTGGTGCTGGTGCTGCTGACCCTGATTCCCGCCGGATACCTGATGTACGACACCTGCGACAAGAGCGCCGTGGTCCATTACATCAGCCTGGGCTCCATGGGGGTGAGCAGTCCTCTGAAGGAATCCCAGCTGGCCGGGGGCGAATATCTGCCCTATGACCTGTCGGACAAACTGTCTTCCGCCCAGTTCAACGACACCAACTTCTATTTTGAGGAGGGGGTGGAAGCGGAATCCTACGCCCGCGGGCAGCTGAGCGTGACCTTCACCGCCACCAACACCAACGATGCCCAGTCCACCGTGGTGGTGCCTCTGTTCGCCTATCCGGGCTATGAGCTCACCGACACCGCCGGCACCGCCCGGCTCAGCCGTCAGGACGGCTACCTGATCGTGCTGCTGCCCGCCGGATACAGCGGCACCATTACCCTGCGCTTTACCGGGTTCTGGTTCTGGCATGTGTTTGATCTGGTCAGCCTGGCCGGCGTTGCGGCCACCGTAGTGCTGTGGCGCCGCCACCGCCGTCAGCTTGCCGCAAGGTGACACGTTGCCGGGCGTTTCATACAAGAAAATTTTTCTTGTTTTGTGCTGTTTCACAAAGGTTCTGACCAAAACGTGCGTTTTCCACCGTGCGGGCGGTTTCCGATTTGTTCAAACCGCCAGTTGCATTTTGCCCGGTGGACTCGTATAATAATTGCATACAGCAAGGGCGCTGCGAAGGACATTCGCAGCGCTTTTTTTCATGCTTTTGTCCCGGGGTGGGGCAACAATCTGCATGGTAAAGGAGTTAGAGAAGTATGGCAGCAACCGTTATGGAAATTTACGGCAGCAAAGTCTTCAACGAACATGAGATGCGTGAGCGTCTGCCCAGCTCGACTTATAAGAGCCTGAAGGCCACCATTGAAAAGGGCCAGCCGCTGGACCTGGATGTGGCCAATGTTGTGGCCAGCGTGATGAAGCGCTGGGCCATTGAACAGGGCGCCACCCATTACACCCACTGGTTCCAGCCCCTGACCGGCATCACCAGTGAGAAGCACGACGGCTTTGTCAGCCCCCAGCCGGACGGCACCGCCATCATGGAATTTTCCGGCAAGGAGCTCATCAAGGGCGAGCCGGACGCTTCCTCCTTCCCTTCCGGCGGCCTGCGCGCCACCGCCGAAGCCCGCGGCTACACCGCCTGGGATCCCACCAGCTACGCTTTCGTGAAGGATGACGTGCTGTGCATTCCCACCGCGTTCTGCTCTTACACCGGCGAGGCTCTGGACAAGAAGACCCCGCTGCTGCGCTCCATGCAGGCCATCTCCGACCAGGCCTGCCGCGTGCTGAAGCTGTTCGGCAAGGATGTGGACCGCGTGGCCACCACCGTCGGCCCGGAACAGGAATACTTCCTGATCCGCAAGGAAGACTATGACAAGCGCCTTGACCTGGTGCTGACCGGCCGCACCCTGTTCGGTTCCGCTCCCTCCAAGGGCCAAGAACTGGAAGAGCATTACTTCGGCGTGATCCGCCCGGTGGTGTCCGAGTTCATGAAGGAACTGGACGAAGAACTGTGGAAGCTGGGCATTCCCGCCAAGACCAAGCACAACGAGGTGGCCCCCGCTCAGCATGAGCTGGCCCCCATCTACGATACCACCAACGTGGCCATCGACCACAACCTGCTGACCATGGAGATGATGAAGAAGATCGCCTCCAAGCACGGTCTGGTCTGCCTGCTGCACGAAAAGCCCTTCGAAGGCGTGAACGGCAGCGGCAAGCACAACAACTGGTCTCTGGGCACCAAGGACGAAAACCTGCTGGATCCCGGCGACACCCCCATGGAAAACCTGCAGTTCATGGTCTTCCTGGCGGCCGTGGTCAAGGCGGTTGACGAATACGCCGACCTGCTGCGCACCGCTGTGGCGACCCCCGGCAACGATCATCGTCTGGGCGCCAACGAGGCCCCGCCGGCCATCATCTCCATCTTCGTGGGCGAAGAGCTGGAAGCCGTCATCGACGCCATCTGCTCCGATTCTCCCTACGCCGGCCCCGTCAAGATGAAGATGGACCTGGGCGTGGATGTCCTGCCCAAGTTCAGCAAGGACACCACCGACCGCAACCGTACCTCTCCCTTCGCCTTCACCGGCAACAAGTTTGAGTTCCGTATGCCCGGTTCCGCCGAGAACCTGTCCGACGCCAACTTCATTCTGAACACCGCCGTGGCCAAGGCTCTGAAGGATTTCTGCGCTGCCACCGAGGGCGCCGGCGACTTTGAGTGCGCCGCCGCTGCCTGGGTCAAGCAGACGCTGAACGATCATCGCCGGGTCATCTTCAACGGCAACGGTTATTCCGCCGCCTGGGAAGAAGAGGCCGAGCGCCGTGGCCTGCCCAACCGCAAGTGCACCCCCGACGCCATGGTCGCCCTGAAGGATCCCAAGAACATCGAACTGATGGAAGAGTTCGGCGTTCTGACCAAGACCGAAATGCTCTCCCGCTACGAAGTGGAGATGGAGCATTACAGCAAGGTCATCAACATCGAAGCCCGCACCATGCTGAAGATTGCCAACAAGCAGCTGATTCCCGCCGCCACCAGCTATATGGGCGATGTGGCCGGCACCGCTGCCGCCAAGACCTCTGTGTCTGATGCGATCTCCGTCCATGCCGAGACCAAGCTGCTGACCGAGCTGTCCAAGTATACCGACGAAATGTCCGATGCGGCTGACGCCCTGAAGGCTGTGACCGATGAGGTCAGCGCCATGGACGACGAAGCTGCCAAGGCCCATGCGTTCCACGACAAGGTTCTGCCTGCCATGGCGCGCCTGCGTGCCGCCGCCGATGTGGCGGAAGAGCTGTGCGACGAAGAGTACTGGCCGCTGCCTTGCTACAGCCGCCTGCTGTTCTACACCGAATAATCGGGCCACCGCTGAATTATTTTTGCGTTTCCCTTTCCTAATTTCTTACACCAGCTCGAAAGGCCCGCCCCCTCGGCGGGCCTTTCGAGTTTAGGGGCAAGCCCCACCCGGAGGTATTTTGTATGAAACACACCGCGCAGGACATCCTGAACTATGTGGAGGACAACGACGTCAAGTTTGTCCGCCTGGCATTCTGCGATATATTCGGCAATCAGAAAAACATCTCGGTCTATTCCAGTGAGCTGCCCCGGGTGTTTGAATACGGCATCTGCTTTGACGGCAGTTCCATCGCCGGGTTCATGAACACCGAGGAGAGCGACCTGATCCTGTGGCCCGACCCGGACACCATGACCATCCTGCCCTGGCGCCCCGCCGAAGGCAGGGTCATGCGCATGTACTGCGACATCACCCTGCCCGACGGCAAACCCTTTGAGGGCAACTGCCGGGGGTATCTGCAGTCGGTGGTGGACCGGTTCCAGGCAAGGGGACTTTCCTGCACCGTGGGCTGCGAGTGCGAGTTCTATCTCTTTGAGACCGACGAGCACGGCAATCCCACCCGCATCCCCATGGACCACGGCGGCTACTTTGACATGGCGCCCCTGGACAAAGGGGAGAACATCCGCCGGGAAATCTGCTTTGCCATGGAGGATATGGGCCTGCAGCCCCAGCACAGCCACCACGAAAGCGGCCACGGCCAGAATGAGATCGACTTTCTGTACAGCGCGCCCCTGCGCACCGCCGACAACGTGAACACCCTGAAAAGCACCATCAAGGCCATTGCAGGCAGCAACGGCCTGTTTGCCTCCTTCATGCCCAAGCCCCTGGCCGACCAGGCCGGCAGCGGCATGCATGTGAATCTTTCCCTGATCCGGGACGGCAAGAACCTGTTTGCCGGGGACATTGCCCCGGACAGCGAAGCCGGGCATTTCATTGCCGGGCTGCTGGCCCATGCCCGGGAGCTGACCGCCTTCTGCAACCCGGTGCCCAACAGCTACAAGCGGTTCGGCTCCTGCGAAGCACCCCAGTACATCAGCTGGAGCCGCCAGAACCGCAGCCAGCTGGTGCGTCTGCCTTCGGCCAGCGGGGAATTCTGCCGCCTGGAGCTGCGCAGCCCCGACCCCGCCTGCAACCCCTATCTGGTCATCGGGCTGATCCTGGCCGCCGGCCTGGACGGCATCGAGCGCAAACTGCCCCTGCCCGCCCCGGTGAACCGCAACCTGTTCCACAAGGAGGCGGCTTCCGGGCTGGAAAGCCTGCCCCATACCCTGCGGGAAGCCATCACGGTGGCAGCCCAGAGCGAGTTTATCGCCAAGGAACTGCCCTTAGCCGTGATGAACAAGTACTTTGAATACCAGACCCAGCTTTGCATTGCCAGCGAGACCGCCCACGACCCCGCCGCCTGGGAACGGGAACACTGCTTCCTGATCCTGTGACGCGGCGCCGCACGCAATCGCAGGAAAGGAGGGAAAGGCATTGGGTCTGGCATTGATCGCATCGGCCGGTACTAACGCCAATGAATACCTGGCCCGGCATGCCGCCGAACTGGGGTACACGAGGCCGGTCATTGTGGCCAGCGGCGGTGAGGCCCGCCGCCGCCTGACCGATAAAGATTTTGAGGTGGTCATCATCAACGCGCCGCTGCCGGACGAGTTCGGCCACGAACTGGCCCTGCACGCCGTGGAAAAGAGCCACGCGGGCGTGTTGTTCCTGGTCAAAAGCGGCAACGCCGAACAGATCGGCGCCAAGCTGCAGGAGCGGGGCGTGCTGGCGCTGGGCAAGCCCTTCTCGGCGGCCCAGTTCCGCCAGGCCATGCAGATGGCCGCCAGCTGTTACCGCCGCCTGGACATTCTGCGGGCGGAAAACGACCGTCTGGCAGACAAAATCGCCCAGCTGCGGCTGGTGGACCGGGCCAAGTGTTTCCTGATCGAACACAAGGGATACACCGAGGCCGACGCCCACCGGCTGATTGAAAAGCGAGCCATGGACACCCGCCGCAGCCGCGGCGATGTGGCCCGGGAGATTCTGGAGGAAAACGAACCTGGAACCGAGGGCCAAATTTTGTGATTTCTGCGCATTTTAGGGTCTATACCTTGCCAAACCGGGTCAAGACCGTGTATAATATCCGTATGTGTGTTTTTACTTGATGTGGAGGATGTACAATGGCTACGAAATACGTATTCGTCACCGGCGGCGTGGTCTCCGGCCTGGGCAAGGGCATCACGGCGGCCAGCCTCGGGCGTCTGCTCAAGACCCGCGGTCTGAAGGTAGCTTCCCAGAAGCTGGACCCGTATATCAATGTGGACCCCGGCACTATGAGCCCGCTGCAGCACGGCGAGGTCTTTGTGACCGACGACGGCACCGAGACCGACCTGGACCTGGGCCACTATGAGCGGTTTACCGACGAAAACCTGAACAAATATTCCAACCTGACCACCGGCAAGGTGTACTGGAACGTGCTGCACAAGGAACGCCAGGGTGCATACCTGGGCCAGACCGTGCAGATCATCCCTCACATCACCAACGAGATCAAGAGCTACATCTACAATCTGGCCAAGAGCACCGAGGCGGATGTGGTCATCACCGAGATCGGCGGCACCACCGGCGACATCGAGAGCCAGCCGTTCCTGGAGGCCATCCGCCAGGTGGGTCTGGAGCAGGGCCTGGAAAACTGCTGCTACATCCACGTGGTGCTGGTGCCTTACATTTCCGGTTCCAATGAATACAAGTCCAAGCCCGCCCAGCATTCCTGCAAGGAACTGCAGGGCATGGGCATCATCCCCAACGTCATCGTGCTGCGCGCCGACGGCAGCGTTGGTTCGGACATCAAGCGCAAGATCAGCATGTTCTGCAACGTGCGCCCCGACTGCGTCATTGAGAACCTGACCATGCCCAGCCTGTACGAGTGCCCCCTGATGCTGGAAGCGGCCGGTCTGACCAACGTGGTGGCCCGCCAGCTGCATCTGGACACCCCGCCGTCTGATCTGACCGAGTGGAAGGAACTGATCTCCCGCATTGCCACCCGCAGCCGCAACTGCACCATCGCGTTGGTGGGCAAGTACGTCAAGCTGCACGACGCCTACCTGAGCGTGATGGAAAGCCTGTACCATGCGGGCTTTGAGAACGAAAGCAAGGTGGACATCCGCTGGGTGGACAGCGAACTGCTGGTGGACCAGGAGCGCTGCGCCGAGGAACTGGCCGACGTGGACGGCATCATCCTGCCCGGCGGCTTCGGCGACCGCGGCATCGAAGGCATGATTCAGGCCGCCCAGTTTGCCCGGGAACAGCATATCCCCTACTTCGGCATCTGCCTGGGCATGCAGATCATGGTCATGGAGTTTGCCCGCAACGTGCTGGGCTACGCCGACGCCAACTCCAGCGAGTTCACCCCCGACGGCGCCCACAACGTCATTGCGCTGATGCCGGACCAGCAGGGCAACATTCCCAAGGGCGGCACCATGCGTCTGGGCAAGTATCCCTGCGTGGTGACCGAAGGCACCCACATGTATGCCGCTTACGGCAAGCATGAGATCGACGAGCGCCACCGTCATCGCTACGAGTTCAACAACGATTACCGCGAAGCCATGCAGGAAAAGGGCCTGGTCATCGCCGGTACCAGCCCCGACGGCCGCCTGGTGGAGGCCGTGGAGCTGCCGGATCGGGACTTCCACATCGGTGTGCAGTTCCACCCCGAGTTCAAGAGCCGTCCCAACCGCGCCCATCCCCTGTTCAAGAGCTTCATTGCCGCTTCGCTGAAGAACCAGCAGGAGCGCAACCAGCGGGAACACAGCCAGATGGTGCACAACTAAACCGCAAGGCGGGTACCCACAACGGGCACCCGCCTTTTTTCAACGATTTTCAGCTTCTTTGTGGAAAAATCCCCCGTCTGCAGCACAGGCGGGGGATTTTTTGCCTTTGGGAATCAATCCAGGCGGAACACCTGTTCCAGCTTGGGCTGGGCGCCGGTTTCAGGGTCCATTTCCAGTTCCAGCACATCCTTCATGTACTCGTTCCAGCGGTCCACCACCGGGCTTTCGGCCTGGACCTTCTCGGCGTAGGCAACGCCCTTCTCGCACTCATAGTAGCCGAAGAGCTCGTCGTTGACGTAGAAAATGCTGTAATTGCAGATACCTGCCTTTTTCAGCACCTCCACCATCTCGGGCCAGATCTCGGCGTGGCGCCGCTTGTACTCTTCCTTGCAGCCGGGCTTGACCCGACCTTTCCATGCCATATGTTCCATACAACACATCTCCTTTGTTGTTTATTGAACCCAATGTATCAGCGCCGACCGGCGCCGCCGCCGCGGAAAGACCCGCCGCCTGCCCGGAAGGACCCGCCCCCCGAACGACCGGCACCGCCGCCGCGGAAAGCCC
>NZ_JACJJP010000079.1 GCF_016900095.1 Gemmiger formicilis | reverse complement strand
GCAATCGGCGGTTACTCTCTGCTGAGCCCCTCTACCCAGTCCATCGAGATCACCACCGGTGAGAATGTGATCACCTTCTACTATCAGGAAGTCGGACCCGATCAGGAGCCTGAGACTCCTGCCGAGCCCACCACCCCGACCACGCCCACCACTCCGACGACCCCGACCACGCCCACTCGTCCCACCACTCCGACCACGCCTGCTGCCGGCGGCACCACTGCCACTCCGGCGCCCGAGGCTGGCAATGAGGAAGAAGTGACCGAGGCACCGGCCGAAGAGGAGATTCAGGAAGAGGAAACCCCGCAGGTGCAAGCCCCCGCGGAGGAAGAAACCATCGGTGAAGAAGAGACCCCGCTGGCTGGCGGCAACGCAGCCTGGGCTCTGCTGAACCTGATCCTGACCATCCTGACGGCTCTGGGCAGCGTGATCCTGGTGATCGGTTACCTGGGCAAGAAGCGCAAGGAAGAAGAGGACGAAACCACCGGCGAGAGCAAGACTGAATATGAGGTCAAGAAGCACGGCTTCTGGCGTCTGGTCAGCCTGATCCCGGGTATCGGTTCCATCATCGTCTTCATCCTGACCGAGAACATGCGCAACCCGATGGTCTTTGTTGACCGCTGGACCCTGCTGATGGTGATCATCGCTGTGATCCAGATCGTGATCGCGGTTCTGAGCATGAAGGACAAGCAGGAACCCGACGAAGACGAAGCTGAAAACGCCTGAGTCTGAGCGCAAAACCTAATCCAAAGG
>NZ_JACJJP010000078.1 GCF_016900095.1 Gemmiger formicilis | reverse complement strand
ATGGACGCCATTGTGGAGCGCACCATGCGCATGGACATGACCTGGGACTGGCCCTGCGGCGTGGCCTATTACGGCATCTGTGAAGCCTACGAGGTCACCGGCAAGGAGCGTTACCTCCAGCTGGTGAAGGACCGGGTGGATGAATACATCGAACTGGGGCTGCCCAGCTGGACGGTGAACACCTGTTCCATGGGTCACTGCCTGATCACCCTGTACCAGCACACCGGGGATGAAAAATACCTGGACATCGCCAAGAGCAAGGTGGACTACCTGGAAAAGGAGGCCCTGCGCTTCGGCGACCACGTGCTGCAGCATACCGTGTCGGTGAACAACGACTTCCCCGAACAGGCCTGGGCCGACACCCTCTTCATGGCAGCCTTCTTCCTTCTGCGCATGGGGGTACTGCTCAAGGACCAGGCCCTGATCGACGACGCCCTGAACCAATATTACTGGCACATCAAGTATCTGCAGGACCCGGCCACCGGCCTGTATTACCACGGCTACAACAACATCACCGGGGACCACATGTCCGGCATTTTCTGGGGCCGGGCCAACGCCTGGGCGGCCTACACCATGTCCCAGGTGGGGGTGCGCCTGCCCGAATGCTACCTGTACCCCAAGTTCCTGGACGTGGTGGGCAGCCTGAACGACCAGCTGGCGGCCCTCAAGCTCTGCCAGACCGAAAACGGCCTGTGGCGCACCATTGTGGATGACCCCGATTCCTATGAGGAGATCAGCGCTTCGGCGGGCATTGCGGCGGCCATGATCACCAAGGGCAACCCCCTGCACATCAAGTACATCAACAAGGCCATCCCGGGCATTCTGGCCAACGTCAGCCCGGACGGCCGGGTGATGAACGTGTCCGGCGGCACCGCGGTCATGAAGG
>NZ_JACJJP010000077.1 GCF_016900095.1 Gemmiger formicilis | reverse complement strand
AACGACTTTGCTCTGTTTGCGAAAGTTACCTACCTGCCGCACACCTCCACCTTGATAACGCTCGAATTTATGACAGAACTCGACGCGTCAGGGGCAGAATTGTACCCGCCATCCCCTGAACTCCCGAATGATTGGGAAAGTTTTTCCATCCAAATCAACGATACGGTTTATACATTACCGGTTCCCCTTGCAGCTTTCCTAAACGATGGGTGGGTAATTTCCGAGGAGGATGCCGGGCTTTCTCTGTCCGGCGCGGAGGGACCGAATGCGTCCTATGAATGGGAATGGGTCTCGTTGACCAATGACCACGAGCAGGATATCAGCGTCTGTGTCTTCAACACCACCGAAAGCACGATCCCTGTCGCCGAGAGCACGGTGGGAGGTATTCATGTAATATATGGCAACTACGACTTTTCCGGTACAGAACTACGCCTTCCCGGTGGGTTGATGCTGGGATGGTCTACCAGAGAAGATGTGTTAGAGTTATATGGACAGCCAAGCGATAGCTTTGAGGCATATGTTCTTACTTACGAAACGAATGACTCTTTTGACCTGGCTTCTTGGAGGCTTGGCTTTGATGATTCGGGAATTCTAGACGATGTTATGGTACACCATCAGTCTTATTTCCGTTCTGACTAGCGTCATGGAATATGTATATTTTGTCTGTCCATCATTCAAGACAAAGAAAACCGCCTGTCCCAATGGACCGTTTATTCCGGCCATAAGGACAGGCGGTTTGGATTTTCTGATCGCTTATGCGATGCTGATTTTGCGTCATGCGTTTAGAGATAATTGTTATTTAACTTTAGAGGCACGATGAAAATCATCGATAGCGTATAATCGAGTTCGCAAAAGCAAATAAGAAATAGACAAGCCATTAGGGCTCCTGTAAAATGAAAGTTGTCCAGACAATCA
>NZ_JACJJP010000076.1 GCF_016900095.1 Gemmiger formicilis | reverse complement strand
CCACCCCCACGCCGGAGCCCACCCCTCAGCCCCAGATTGAGATGGAAGTCACGGTGGTGCAGCAGGATATTGGCGTGCAGCTGTACGCCCTGACCTGGCCCGAAGGCACCACCCAGTCCCAGACCGAAGGGGACGACGCGGTGGAGGCAGAGCGCGCCCCCCTGACCAGCGTGGCGGCAAACGTGCTGATCACCGACAAGGACGGCAAAGAGGCTACATATGAACTGGATACCGCCACCGGCACCGCCCTGGCGGAGGATGTGGACCCCGGCGACTACACCGTGGCCGTTTCCCCGGTGGAAGGGTATATCCTGCCCGACGCCCAGACCGTGACGGTGAACGAAAAGGTCGTCTACAAGGCGGATATTGCGGCGGTCAAGGATAAGATCGTGCAGTCCACCCAGGTGAACGAAAGCCAGGAAGACTCGGCCTACGGTCAGGGCAGCGGCGCTCCCATTGCGGAGGAAATCACCGATACCGTGACCTACCAGGAAAGCACTTCCGAGGAGACGGGCACCAGGACGGTGTACACCGCCACCCTGAGCAGCGACGGTTACCTGATGATGAAAGACGGCTCGGTCAGCCGGTACAAGCCTACCTACGACGAGACCACCAAGGAACTGACCGGCGCCATCCGGGACAGCGGTGCCCGCACCGCGTCGGTACAGCCGGGCAGCGTGTCCATCCGGGCCTTGGGCACCAGCGGCACGGCGACCATCCTGCCCCTGGCTGAGGAAAGTGCCTCCTCTCCCGCGCTGCTGAGCGAGGAAACCGCCAGCCCGGCGCCGCTGAATGAGGAGACAGCCAGCCCGGCCCCCAGTGTGGAGCCCACGGCAGAACCCACGCCGACCCCGACGCCGGAGCCCACTCCCACGCCGGAGCCCACTCCCACTCCGACCCCGGAGCCTACTCCTACTCCCACCCC
>NZ_JACJJP010000075.1 GCF_016900095.1 Gemmiger formicilis | reverse complement strand
CCGGGCCTATCTCACCGGCTGGCTGCGCCGCTGGTGCGAGGAACACCCCCACACCAACGTGGTGCGGTTCACCAGCCTGTTCTACAATTTTGTTTGGATCTGGGGTGCGGAGGAAACCAACCGCAACCTGTTCACCGACTGGGGCAGCTATGACTTCACCGTGTCGGAGCAGGCCCTGGCGGACTTTGCCGCCGCCTACGGCTATGAGCTGACGGCGGAGGACTTCATCAACAAGGGCAACTTCCAGGTCACCCACATGCCTCCCACGGCCCACAAGCGGGATTACATGGACTTCACCCAGCGGTATGTGGCCGGGTTCGGCAAGGAGCTGGTGGACCTGGTGCACAGCTACGGCAAGAAGGCCTACGTCTTCTACGACGACAGCTGGGTGGGGGTGGAGCCCTACGGCCCCTACTTCCCCTCCATCGGCTTCGACGGCATCATCAAGTGTGTCTTTTCCGGCTACGAAGCCCGGATGTGCGCCGGGGTGCCCGCCAAAGTCCATGAGCTACGGCTGCACCCCTACCTGTTCCCGGTGGGGCTGGGCGGCGCGCCCACCTTTGCCCCGGGGGGCAATCCCACCCGGGACGCCAAGGAATACTGGAACCATGTGCGCCGGGCGCTGCTGCGCACCAAGATCGACCGCATCGGCCTGGGCGGATACCTGCACCTGCTGGAGGATTTCCCGGATTTTGTGCAGTACATCGCCGACCTGGCCGACGAGTTCCGGGAGGTGCGGGACCTGCACACCGAAGGGGAGGTATACACCCTGCCCCTGACGGTGGCGGTGCTGCACAGCTGGGGCGGGCTGCGCCCCTGGACCTTGTCCGGTCACTTCCATGAAACCTACATGCACGATCTGATCCACATCAACGAAGCCCTGTCCGGCCTGCCGGTACACACCCGCTTTTTAAGCTTTGCGGACGTGAAGGCGGGCAAGCTGGATGGGGTG
>NZ_JACJJP010000074.1 GCF_016900095.1 Gemmiger formicilis | reverse complement strand
CGTCTGAGGCGCAGGGCCGGGCTGGGCGGGCTGAGCCGCCGGACGCAGCTTGCCGAAGGAGCGCATATCAGCGCCCAGGCTTTCCAGATCGCTGCTGGTGTCATCCAGCGCCTGATAGATGGCGCCGGTGGCGTTTTCCAGATCCATGGAGGCGGAAGCCAGCTTCTCATCCACCCGGGCCAGACGGTCCCGGAGCAGCTCCACACCGGCTGCCAGCGCGCGGGCGTTGTCGGTCATGCGGGCTTTCTGGTCGTCCTCCTGCTGGCGCAGGCGGCGCTCGGCGGTTTCGGCGTTCAGGCGGGCATCGGCCAGAATTTTCTTGGCTTCAATGCGGGCCTGCTCGGTCACGCTGGCAGACGCCGGAGCCGGTGTTTCCGGCTTGGCAGGCTTGGGCGGTTCCGGAGCGGGGGCCGCCGGGGTTTGCACCGGAGCGGGAGCCGGGGTGGCGGCCATGGTGGGCATGCCCCCTTTGGGGATCATGGCTTCCATCTCCTCCACCTGCTTTTCCAGGTCACGCTTCTGGAACTGCAGTTCCAGAATGGACTGCTGGCATTCCTTGTACTTGCCCTGGTAACCTGTGGCACGCTCCTCCGCTTCCCGAAGCTTGGTCACGGCGTCGCTGCCGGCCTTCTCGGCCGTTTCGGCCCGCTGGGTGGCCTGGTTCAGTTCTGCCTGGAGCTTCTCCACGCAACGGCGGGCATTTGCCTGGTCCTTTTTCAGTTTTTCAAGCTGAGCATTCAGCTGATCAATGGTCTGCTGGTATTCCAGTTCCCGCTGCTGGGTCTCGTTGGCCAGCGCGTTCATGTATGCCAGCACATCATTCTTGTCAAAGCCCAGCATGCTCGTGCGGAACCCCTTCTCCTGAATGGGCGGTTCCTTGGACGGCATGGCGTTCCTCCTCATGTATCACAGGCACAAATCCCGCCACTTTTTCGGCGGCGGGTAGCCCGGCATTTCAACATCCGCAAGACCGGGCATCGCACGGTCCTGTCATCAGGAACGCTTGTTCAGGATGCTGAGCAGATCGTTGAAGTAATCACCGTCATCCTCTTCCTCCGGCTCGGCGGCCTTGGGGCTGCTGGCGGGGGCAACCTCGGTGTTGAAGATCACCGGGCTGGGGATGACCGGATC
>NZ_JACJJP010000073.1 GCF_016900095.1 Gemmiger formicilis | reverse complement strand
TGAACTGCCCCAGAATTAGTAGACATGAATAAAAAGACCCTCGTGTAGTGGGGACCTTAACAGGACTGGCGAAGCGTAAGCGGAGCCAGTCCTGTTTTCAGTTGAATGCGCTCATGGTTGTAGAAGTAGATGTAATCGTCAATCATTTTATTGGCCTGTTCAAAAGTCTCCGGCTTGTGTCTATAGATGCACTCGGTTTTCAGGATGCCAAAGAAATTTTCAGCCAACGCATTGTCATAGCAATTTCCCCGCCTTGACATAGACGGTGTAATGCCGTATTCTTTAGTCAGGTCGAAATATGCTTGCGAGGTGTATTGGAACCCTTGGTCGCTGTGGAGCTGCAACTCCCGGCGACTTTCTGTTTTTACAGACTTCATCGCAAGATGGATGGTATCCAATACAAGATTGACTGTCTGGCTGGTACCGGTCTTATAAGCGATAATACTTCTGTCATACAGATCACGGATCATGGACAGATAGAGAACACCTTCCTTGGTATGAATGTAAGAAATGTCTGTGACCCACTTTTGGTTTGGATGTGCAGCATTAAATTCACGATTCAGAAGGTTTTGGTATTTGTGGACCTGCCAGCCCATCTGAACCCACTTTCTTCTGCGTCGTATCTCGCTCAAAAGATCGTATTTGTGCATGATTCTTAAAATCGTCTTGGGATTTTTGACGATTCCTTCGCTGTCCAGCCAGAGTTTTATCCTTCGGTACCCATATGTTCTTCTGCTGGATTCCTGCTTCGCCCGAATCTTTTCTGCAAGTTGCAGATCTTTTGCAGGGTGCTGCATCTGTTTGACATACTTGTAATAGCCGCTTCGGGAAACCTTTAGCATCCTGCACATCTGTACTATTGGATACTTCATACGATGACGGTGGATAACAGCATATTTAAATCCTGGCTTCACCTCCTCCCCATGGATCGCATAAAATCCCGCAGCAGCTCATTCTCCATTCTCAGTCGCTGGATGATATATGTCTGTTCTGCTACAATATCTCTCGGCTCAGAGTCTTTGCGTGGCCTGCCTTTTTTCCGCGGAACAATTCCCGCCTTGAGTTTGCGCTGTCGTTCATTATACCGTGATACCCAATTATGAACCTGCGAGTATTCCATGCCTAGTCTCCGGGCGATTTCTCGGTTGGCAATACCCTCGCTTTTCCATTGCAGAATTTCTTTCTCATATTGATTTATTTTCGTGTATTTTCTGGGCATAGCAAAACCTCCTCGTGTAGTTCTATTATCCTACACGGGGAGGTTTTTTGTCTATTGTCTACTTTTTACGGACCTGTTCA
>NZ_JACJJP010000072.1 GCF_016900095.1 Gemmiger formicilis | reverse complement strand
GACCAGCCTGATCTTCACGTCTGACTCCCTAGAAAGGAGGTGATCCAGCCGCACCTTCCGATACGGCTACCTTGTTACGACTTCACCCCAATCACCAGTTTTACCTTCGGCCGCGTCCTCCTTGCGGTTAGACTACGGACTTCGGGTCCCCCCGGCTCTCATGGTGTGACGGGCGGTGTGTACAAGGCCCGGGAACGTATTCACCGCGGCATGCTGATCCGCGATTACTAGCAATTCCGACTTCATGCAGGCGAGTTGCAGCCTGCAATCTGAACTGAGACGTTGTTTTTGAGTTTTGCTCCACCTCGCGGTATTGCTTCTCTTTGTTAAACGCCATTGTAGTACGTGTGTAGCCCAGGTCATAAAGGGCATGATGATTTGACGTCATCCCCACCTTCCTCCGTTTTGTCAACGGCAGTCTCGCCAGAGTCCTCTTGCGTAGTAACTGGCAATAAGGGTTGCGCTCGTTGCGGGACTTAACCCAACATCTCACGACACGAGCTGACGACAACCATGCACCACCTGTCTCGATGTCCCGAAGGACTTCATACATCTCTGTACTATGCATCGGATGTCAAGACCTGGTAAGGTTCTTCGCGTTGCTTCGAATTAAACCACATACTCCACTGCTTGTGCGGGCCCCCGTCAATTCCTTTGAGTTTCAACCTTGCGGTCGTACTCCCCAGGTGGATTACTTATTGTGTTAACTGCGGCACTGAAGGGGTCAATCCTCCAACACCTAGTAATCATCGTTTACGGCATGGACTACCAGGGTATCTAATCCTGTTTGCTACCCATGCTTTCGAGCCTCAGCGTCAGTTGGTGCCCAGTAGGCCGCCTTCGCCACTGGTGTTCCTCCCGATATCTACGCATTCCACCGCTACACCGGGAATTCCGCCTACCTCTGCACTACTCAAGGCCAGCAGTTTTGAAAGCAATTTATGGGTTGAGCCCATAGATTTCACTTCCAACTTGCCGGTCCGCCTGCGCTCCCTTTACACCCAGTAATTCCGGACAACGCTTGCCACCTACGTTTTACCGCGGCTGCTGGCACGTAGTTAGCCGTGGCTTTCTTGTACGGTACCGTCATTATCGTCCCGTACGACAGGAGTTTACAATCCGAAAACCTTCTTCCTCCACGCGGCGTCGCTGCATCAGGGTTTCCCCCATTGTGCAATATCCCCCACTGCTGCCTCCCGTAGGAGTCTGGGCCGTGTCTCAGTCCCAATGTGGCCGTTCAACCTCTCAGTCCGGCTACCAATCGTCGCCTTGGTGGGCCGTTACCTCACCAACTAGCTAATTGGACGCGAGTCCATCCTGAAGCGAATAAATCCTTTTCCCTCAGCACCATGCGGTGCCGTGGGCTTATGCGGTATTAGCAGTCGTTTCCAACTGTTGTCCCCCACTCCAGGGCAGGTTACTCACGCGTTACTCACCCGTTCGCCACTAAGCTTGAAAAAGCAAGCTCTCTCAAGCTCCGTTCGACTTGCATGTGTTAGGCGCGCCGCCAGCGTTCGTCCTGAGCCAGGATCAAACTCTTTATAAATGGTATTTAATCACTTACAAAGTGTTAAATCACTGTAATTTCTCAGACACAATCGCTTGCGTCCTGTTGAATTACTTGTT
>NZ_JACJJP010000071.1 GCF_016900095.1 Gemmiger formicilis | reverse complement strand
TCAACAAGGCCATCCCGGGCATTCTGGCCAACGTCAGCCCGGACGGCCGGGTGATGAACGTGTCCGGCGGCACCGCGGTCATGAAGGGCCGGGATGGCTACCGGGGCATCAGCCGGGACTGGATCCAGGGCTGGGGCCAGGGCCTGGCGCTGGCCTTCCTGGCCGGCGTGCTGAACTACGACAATGTGCGCAGCGACGGAGCGTTGTAAGATGAAGATTTGCTTTGATTTTCAGCAGCCGGAACAGGTCGTTGCCTACACCCCTGAAACCGGCCATGGCTTTGTGAACGCCGGGTCCCTGCAGGCCATGCCCCGGCTGACGGTGCCCCAGATCGGCGCCAACTGGCAGCCCATGTGGTGGCATGACGGCTGGAAGGCCGATTTCCGTGCCATCGCCCAGGGCGTGGAGGCCTGCGCCCACGATCTGCCCGCCGCCGACCTGGCGGACCGGGCTCTGCCGCTGTGGTTCCGGGCCGACCTGCCCGGGGAAGGCATCTATGCCGCCCGTGTGCGGCTGGTGGGCCAGGGCGGAACGGCCCTGCTCTTTGCGGGGCGGCGCCGTTTGGTCTGGCAGGGCACCCTGGCCCCCGGGGAATGCCGGGAGGTCTCTTTCCTCACCGATGTGACGCCCCTGGTGCCGGACGGCGAGACCTCCCCCGCCTTTTTCCCTGCCGCCGACATTGTAGCAGTAAGAGCCGGGCTGCAGGGGGTGGAATTGTCCGACACCGACGCCCGCCGGGTGTTCCTGATGGGGGATTCCACCGTCACCGACCAGTGTGCCGGGTTCCCCTACGCCCCGGGCACCAGCTATGCGGGCTGGGGCCAGATGCTGGGGTACTATCTTCCTGCCGAGCTCTGCGTGTCCAACCACGCCCATTCCGGCCTGACCACCGAAACCTTCGAGACCGGCGGCCACTGGGCGGTGGTGGAACCCCGGCTGCGGCCGGGAGACCTGTGCCTGATGCAGTTCGGCCACAACGACCAGAAGCGCCCCCACCTGACCGCCGAGGGCGGCTACACCGACCGGCTGCGGGCCTACATCCGGGCCATCCGGGCCAAAGGGGCCACGCCGGTGCTTGTTACCCCCCTGGCCCGCAACAGCTGGACCACGGACGGGCAGTACAACGACCTGCTGGACGCCTTTGCCCGGGCGGTGCACGCCCTGGGCCGGGCGGAGGATGTGCCGGTGCTGGACCTGCACGCCGCCTCCATGGAAGCGGTGCGCACCCAGGGGCGGGACGCCTCCAAGTGCTGGTTCTATCCCGGGGACTACACCCACACCAACGATTACGGCGCCTGCCGCTGGGCCGCCTTCCTGGCCGGGGCCCTGTGCGACGTTCTGGGGCTGACCCCGCCGGAACGCGCCCCCTGGCAGCCTGCCGAGCCTCTGCGCCCGCTGGCGCCGCCGGCGGACCGCACCGCCCCCGCCGCCGACCGGCCGGACCCCTACATCGACTACGAGACTACGAATCCCGACGCCCCCCTGACCCGGGCGGACGCGTTGTGCCTGGTGACAGCGGCGCTGGGACTGTTCCCCACCAACGAGTACACCAGCCCCTTTGCGGACGTGGTGGGCCAGGCCCCCTATGCCCCCGCGGTACAGGCCGCGGTGCAGGCCAGCCTGATTCCCGCCGACTGGGTGGGCGACGACTGCCTACATCCCGCCCAGAGCCTGACCCTGAAAGAGTTTCTGTCGGTGCTGCTGCCCGGGTATGCCATCCGGTGCACCCTGCCCCACGGGGAAAGTTACTTTGCCCAGGCGGTGCAGGCCGGGCTGATTCCGCCGGAGCTGGACCCAGAAGAGACCATTACCCGGGCCCGTGGCGCCGATATCTGCCGCCGGGTGCATATCTGACATTTCTGCTTCCCAATCCAATACGAAAGGGTGATCCACCATGAAACACCACACCACCGGGGGCTTTACCCTGCCCGGCGAGGCCGGGTGTGAAGCCCTGACCCTGGAGCTGGCCAAGCGCTGGGGCGCGGACGTCATCCGCGACAGC
>NZ_JACJJP010000070.1 GCF_016900095.1 Gemmiger formicilis | reverse complement strand
CTGATAGTAGAAGGTGATCACATTCTCACCGGTGGTGATCTCGATGGACTGGGTAGAGGGGCTCAGCAGAGAGTAACCGCCGATTGCCGGAGCCGTCTCGGTCACCGTGGTGCCGAAGGTCTGGCCTTCCACTGTCTTGGCACCAGCCACTTCACGGCCGGTGTAGTTCTCCAGATAGCGGACCGTGTAGGTCAGGTCGGTGCGGATGGTGAAGTGCGCGGTGAACACCAGGTCTTCGCTGGTTTCCAGAGCACGGACTTCCTCCACATTCGCATAGGTGGTGTCGTTGCTGGCGGTGAACTGGGCAAACAGGTAACCATCGGCCGGGTTCAGGGTGATATCCGCAGCAGGATGCACCATCGGCTTGGTTGCGGTCTGCCAGTTGGCCTGCCAGTTGTCAGCGGTGTAGACTTCATACGTGGTGCCGCTGACAGAACCGTTCTCAGAAGCCACATACTGGAAGATAGTCTGGAAGACATCGGGGATGTCATCGCCGGTCTCCTTGGTGGGATCTTCGGGATCGGTAGCGCCCTTCTTATCCTCGAAGATGGTGAAGGTGCCGCCTTCCACGGTAACGTTGTAGTTGGGGTTCTCGCCAGGCAACACGGTCATGTCGTAGTCGCCGACGGAGTTACCTTCTTCACGGGTAACGGTATAGTTCAGTTTTTCACCCGCAACCGCACCGGTCACGGTGGCGGTCAGTTCAGGATCTTCCTGGCCTTCGATCTTGTAGGTATCATCAGCAGTGATGGTAACCTTGCGCGGGGTGATGGTCAGCTTACCGGCAAAGACCTGAGCCTGATAGGGGCCTTCGGCCTTGACTCCTGCATTCTGAACCTCAACCGCAGCCTTTTCCACATTGCCAGTATAGGTGCCAGCATTGATGCCGGTAGCGGCTTCGTACCCGCTGACAACCACACTGTAGCCTTCCGGCAGGCCTTCGCCAGTCAGGGTGGTCACAGTGTAGTTTTCCGCATTGTCGGCGGTCAAACCGCTATGAGTCTGGCCATCATACACAGCGGAATTGTCCTTGACGGTTACGACAACCTGATACTTATCGGGAGTATTATCGGGTTTGTCCTGACCGTTGGGGTTCTGATCATCGGGGGTCTTGGTGTCCACATCGAAGTGGGCAGTGAAGGTGGCATCCTGCGTATAGGCAACTTTGAAGCGGCCCATGTTGGAGTCAAAGTCCTTCACATTCTCCTGGGTGCTGTCGGTCCAGTAATCAAAGGCATAGCCTTCATTGGCCACAGGCGTGCGTCCGGTGGGAATTGCATTAGCAGGCACACCAGCGCGGGCGGTATCCGTGAAGGTCTCATACTTAGTACCGTCAATACGGCCGGTGTTCTCATCCGCGCTCACATAGGTGAACACGACCTGATACTTGTCGGGGATATTGTCGGAACCGTTGTTGTTGTCCTCATCGCCCTTAACGTCCACATCAAAGTGAGCGGTGAAGGTGGCATCCTGCGTATAGGCCACTTTGAAGCTGCCCATAGCGGAATCGAATTCCTTCACATTCTCCTGGGTGCTGTCGGTCCAATAATCAAAGGCATAGCCTTCATTGGCCACAGGCGTGCGTCCGGTGGGAATTGCATCGGTGGGCAGACCAGTGTATGTGGTATCCGTGAAGGTTTCATACTTGGCGCCTTCAACATAACCGGTGTTCTCATCCGCGCTCACATAGGTGAACACGATCTGATACTTGTCGGGAATATTGTCGGGACCGTTGTTGTTATCCTCATCACCCTTTACGTCCAGATCAAAGTGGGCGGTGAAGGTGGTGTCGGCATACAGACCGGTGGTAGTATCTAGATTCAGATTTTTAATCGCATCAGCCGCACTCAGAGTAACCTCTCTGGTAATCAGAGTATCACCCTTGTACCAACCATCGAAAGCATACCCGACATTAGCAGTCGCTGTAGACCCAGTAATTTTGCCGGTGCTCAACACCTGGTCATTCTGAAAGGCAGGATCCACACTGCCGAAGTCTTCGTTGCCTTCTGCAACAACGTAGTTCACGTTGTACGTCTGGTTCTCATCAATGATATAGTACACGTTGATGACGGTACCATCAGAAACAGCGGTGGGAATCGGATCGGGATCCGTGCTGTCGAACTTATAGCCCACATAGCGGTCATCCGAAGTATCAACGGTATCCACAGGCACCGTCGTGTCGTTGATCCACGCAGACTTGGTTACCGGCACACTTTCGGCTTCCACGCCA
>NZ_JACJJP010000006.1 GCF_016900095.1 Gemmiger formicilis | reverse complement strand
GGGCAGCCCCCGTGGTGGGCGGGGCGGTTGGGGTTGGCCTGCACCGCCTTTTCGTCGTAGGGGGCCGCTTCCCGCTCCTCAAAGGAGATGGCCCCGGTGGGGCAGGCGGGCAGGCAGTCCCCCAGACCGTCGCAGTAGTCGTCCCGCAGCAGACGGGCCTTGCCGTCCACCATGCCGATGGCGCCTTCGTGGCAGGCCTGGGCGCAGGCGCCGCAGCCGTTGCATTTATCTTCATCAATACGAATGATTTTCCGAATCATCAGACAAGCCTCCTTGCTTTGCTGGGTATAGTATACTATACTGGTGGAAAAAGTATGTGGTTATAACCACGAAACGGAGAAAACTTCATGGATTCACAACGCCCGCCCATCTTCCGCAACATCGCCCCCGACGAATACGCCGAACTGACCGCCCTGGGATGCGTGCGCACCGCCCTGTTCCCCAAAGGGACGGTGCTTTTTCACACCGGCGACCGCACCGAGGAGTTCGGCATTCTGCAGGAGGGAGAAATCCACCTGGAGAACATCGACGTGTGGGGCAACCGGATTATCCTGCACAACATCTCGCCGGGGCAGTCCTTCGCCGAGACCTTCGCCTTCTGCAAGGTGCCGGTGATGGTGGACGTGCTGGCCGTGCGGGACAGCCGGGTGCTGTTTGTGCACCTGGGGCGCACACTGGCGCCGGAAAACGCGGTCAAGTCCTGGTATCCCAAGCTGCTGCAGAACCTGCTGGTCTTTTCCACCAACAAAAATCTGGTGTGGTCCACCCGGATGCTGTGTATCACAGCCAAGAACATCCGCACCCGGGTGATGACCTATCTTTCCGCCGAGGCAGTCAAGCAGGGAACCATGGAATTTACCATTCCCTTCGACCGGCAGCAGATGGCCGACTACCTGAATGTGGAACGCAGCGCCCTGTCCAAGGAACTGGGCCGGATGCAGAAAGAAGGGATCCTTTCCTTCCGGAAAAACCGGTTTTGTCTGCACCACACTGACACTTCCGCCCCCTGACCGGGTGCCGGAACCGGGTAAGCGGGATTTTTTACATCGATTTTGATAAACTTTGGCGTCCGTCACCGGTGCACATTTAGCAGTTTTTGCCAAACTTGCGGCGGCAGAGGCCAAACTGCCTTGACTTTCCCCGAAAGGGTGCTATGATACAGATAACATCTTCAACGGGTTCATCCCCACAGGATTTTGATGGCAAAGGCGCCGGGTCATATGACCCGGCGCCTTCTTCAGTTTCCGGCCGTGCGGCATGCTGTCCACGGCAGAAGATGACTTTCCGCCCCGGCCCGGGCGGAGGGCAGGGGCCCCTGCCCAAGCGGCGGATCATACAGCAAAGCAAAGGCGCTGGAATGCAAGATTCCGGCGCTTTTTGCTT
Organism: Gemmiger formicilis; assembly: GCF_016900095.1. Lineage (GTDB taxonomy): Bacteria > Bacillota > Clostridia > Oscillospirales > Ruminococcaceae > Gemmiger > Gemmiger formicilis_A. The sequence goes on along the minus strand of NZ_JACJJP010000006.1, from coordinate 118,098 downwards.
TTATCGGGTATTTTTTTCGGGAACGGGCGCGGGCCGCCCCGGTTTCCGGGCTTTCATGTAAGGAAAAGAGGGGAATTTTATGCCAACCAGTTTTTGGGGATGGATCGTCTTTCTGATCCAACAATACCACAGCTCCTATCTGCAGGGGTTGGTCACCACCCTGGCCGCTTCCCTTTCCGGCACCGTTCTGGGCTGCTGTCTGGGGTTTGTGGTGGGCGTGATCCAGACCATCGACTTCCAGAAAAGCCGCAGCCCCCTCCAGAATGTGCTGCTGGCCATTCCATGGACCATCTGCAAGATCTACGTCACCGTCTTCCGCGGCACGCCCATGATCGTGCAGGCCATGGTCATCTATTACGGCATTGCCCAGATGTTCGGGGTCAATATTCCGGCCTTCCGGGCGGCCATCCTGATCATCACCCTGAACAGCGGCGCCTACATGGCCGAGACGGTGCGCGGCGGCATCCGCTCCATCGACCCCGGCCAGGTGGAAGGGGCCCAGGCGCTGGGCATGCGGTACGTGCCCATGATGGCCCACATCATCCTGCCCCAGACCCTGCGCATCATCGCGCCCCAGATCGGCAACACCTTTGTGGCCAACATCAAGGATACCTCGGTGCTGAACGTGATCTCGGTGACCGAGCTGTTCTACATCACCAACGTGGTGGCCGGCACCTACTTCCGTATGTTTGAGGCCTACACCATCACCGCCATGATCTATCTGACCCTGACCCTTGTGTTCAACTTCCTGCTCCGGCTGCTGGAAAGCCACCTGGCCGGCAGCAGCAGCTACGAGATCATCCCGTCGGAGCAACTGGCCCCGGCCCAAGAACCTGCGAGGTGAGTATGATGGCAAAAGAAAAATCCATTGTTGCGGATGTTCCCTTTGACGGTCCCGTCATCGGGGTGCGCAACCTGAAAAAACGTTTCGGCGACCATCTGGTGCTGGAGGACATCTCCTTCGACGTGCACCAGGGTGACGTGGTCACGGTGATCGGCTCTTCCGGCTCCGGCAAGTCCACCCTGCTGCGGTGCATCAACCAGCTGGAGACCCCCACTTCCGGCCAGGTGCTCTACCACGGGCAGGCCGTGCCCAGCGGCACTGCCGCGTTGAACGCCTTCCGCTCCAAGGTGGGCATGGTGTTCCAGAGCTTCAACCTCTTCAACAACATGACCGTGCTGGAAAACTGCATGGCCGGGGCGCACCTGGTCAAGCACATGCCCAAGGAGGAAGCCAAGGAAATCTGCATGAAATACCTGACCAAGGTGGGCATGGCCCCCTACGTCAAGGCCAAGCCGCACCAGCTGTCCGGCGGCATGAAACAGCGCGTGGCCATCGCCCGCGCCCTGGCCATGGAGCCGGAAGTCATCCTCTTCGACGAACCCACTTCCGCCCTGGACCCCGAGATGGTGGGCGAGGTGCTGCAGGTCATGCGCTCCCTGGCCCAGGAAGGTCTGACCATGATCATCGTCACCCACGAGATGGCCTTTGCCCGGGATGTTTCCACCCGCACCATTTTTATGGATAAAGGCTACATCGTGGAGGAAGGCCCGCCGGCCCGCATCTTCTACCATCCCACCGAGGAACGCACCAAGCTGTTCCTGACCCGGTTTATCGCCAGCTGACACCAGCTATTATAAGGAGGGGTATCTTATGAAAAAGAAACTTGCTGCTCTGCTTGCCGCCGCCATGGTTCTGAGCACGGCTCTGGCCGGATGCGGTTCGTCCTCGTCCTCGGCAGCCGCCACCGCCGAGACCACCGGTGCCGACGGCCGGGAGACCCTGCGGGTGGCCATGTCGGCGGACTACGCGCCCTTTGACTGGCTGCAGGAAGACGATTCCAACGGCGCGGTGATGACCACCAACGGTTCCTACATGAACGGCTACGACGTAATCATGGCCAAGAAGATTGCCGACGAGCTGGACATGGACCTGGAGATCACCCAGGTGGACTGGGACGGCCTGATCCTGTCCATCTCCTCCGACATGGTGGACTGCGCCATCGCCGGTATGAGCATCACCAGCGAGCGTGCCCAGTCGGTGGACTTCACCGACCCGTATTACAGCGCCGACATCGTGCTGGTGGTGGATCAGAACAGTACCTATGCTTCCGCCACCAGCCTGGCCGATCTGGCCGGTGCCACCCTGACTTCGGCCATGAACACCGTGTGGTATGACGCGCTGGATCAGGTGACCGGCGCCACCAAGGGCGCGGCCCTGGACACCTTCGCTTCCATGGTATCCGCCGTGAACGCCGGCACCATTGACGGCTTCACCTGCGACAACCCCTCGGCCCTGAGCCTGCTGACCACCAACCCCAACCTGAAGATTGTGGAATTCGCTGACGGTCAGGGCTTCCAGGTCAGCTCGGAAGAAACCGACCTGGGCATTGCCTGCAAGAAGGGCGACACCGAACTGGTGGACAAGATCAACACCGTTCTGGCCGGGCTTTCCCAGGAAGACCGCGACGCCATGATGGACCAGGCCGTGGCTGCCCAGCCCGCATCCGCCATCCAGTAACCGATTTTGCCGGGTATGAAAGGACTTGATTCCCATTCCATCATCGATGCAAGCCCCCGCTGAGGCGGTGGACCGGAAGTTCGGCCGGTATGTGCTGTCCTCCATGATCACCATGTTCCTGCAGAGCGCCTACTCGGTGGTGGACGGGTTGTTTGTCAGCAACTTCGTCAACGGCACCGCCCTGGCAGCCATCAACGTATCCTGGCCCATCATCGCGGTGATCACCGCCATCGGCACCGGCATCGGCTGCGGCGGGGCGGTGATCATGTCCACCCAGCAGGGCGCCGGCCACCAGGCCGTGTCCAACCGGGTGCGGGGCAACATTCTGCTGGCGCTGCTGGCGGCAGGGGTGCTGTGCACCGCCGTGACCCTGGCCTTTCTGGACCCGCTGCTGCGGCTGATGGGCGCCCAGGGCGAACTGCTGGACTACGCCCGGATCTACGGCCGGGTCATGCTGGGGGGCGGCATCCTGCAGGTGCTGTCCTGCGGGCTGACCCCCCTGCTGCGCAACGACAACCGCGCCGTCACCGCCATGGTCATCATGGTGGGCGGTCTGGTCGTCAACCTGAGCCTGGACTTTACTTTTCTCGCCTTCTTTGGATGGGGTATTGCCGGGGCGGCGGCCGCCTCCCTGTGTTCCCAGCTGTTCACAGTGGTGGCTTGTCTGGCGGTGCTGATCACCCGCAAACAGAACCCCCTGCGCTGCGACCAGCTGCGGTTCCATGCCCGGGTCTGGCCCAAGATTCTGCTCAACGCCATCTCCCCCTTCGGTATCTCCCTCACCCCGTCGTTGCTGATCCTCTACCACAACGTGGCCTGCCTGCATTCCGGCAGTGAACTGGCGGTCAGCGCCTACGCCCTGATCTCCTCCACGGTGGGGTCCTACCGCATCCTGCTCATCGGGGTGGCCGACGGCATCCAGCCCCTGGCCAGCTTCGCCCACGGGGCCGGGGATGTGCGGGCCCTGTGCCGCATCCGCAACAAAGGGATTCTCACCGCCATCGGCCTGAGCGTGGCCCTCTTCCTCTTTACCGTGGCCACCGCCCGGTTCTATCCCGCCCTGTACGGGTACACTGGGGAGGACGCCGTGCTGGGCGTCCACGCGGTGCTGCTCACCTCCTGGCAGCTGATCTTCACCGGCCTGGTCCGGGTGACCAACTCCTTCTTCTACGCGGTGGGCAAGATCCGGTATTCGCTGTTTATGATTTACTTTGACCCGCTGGTCATGACCCCGGTCACCATTGTGCTGCTGCCCCGTCTGCTGGGGCTGGACGGCATCTGGCTGACCGCCGTGGTCACCCAGCTGATTTTGGATATCGTGGCGGCCGGCATGTTCGTGCACCACGACCGGGAGCTGCGGGCCGCCGCCCGCCGGGTTCCGGAAGGAGAAAGGAGCATACAAAGGGCATGAAAGCCGTTGTGATTCAAGAACATATCATCCAGCCGGACATCACCCCCAAGGATTTGCAGGAGCACTGGATGGCCCTGAAGCAGCTGCCCGGGGTGGATGAAGTGGAAATCGTTGCGCCAGGGAACTATCCCAGCGTGGAAGAGCTGGGACGCCTGACTGGCGACGCCGAAGCGCTGTTCGGGGTCTGGATCGGGCCGGACCTGCTGAACCGGGAATTCCTGGACCAGCACCCCCATCTGCGCTATGTGGCCACACTGGGCCACGGGTGGGAAACCTTTGACACCGACCTGACCAGGAGCCGGGGAGTGACCGTGACCAACACGATCTACGGCGCCCAGACCATTGCGGAATACGCCTTTGCCCTGCTCATGGAGGTCTGCCACCACATTTCGGTGCAGGACCGGCGCATCCGGGACATCGACTGGACCCGGCCGGAAAACGGACCGGAGTTCTGCAAGGCCATTATTCCCCAGGTGGAACTGTACCAGAAGACCATCGGCATTGCGGGGCTGGGGGAGATCGGCTACGCCCTGGCCCGCATGGCCAAAGGGTTCGGGATGCATGTGATCGGGTTCAGCGCCCACCGCAAGACCGGGGAAAAATACGCCTTCATCGAGCAGGTGGACACGCTGGAGGAGCTGCTGCAAAAGAGCGATATCGTCTCGCTGCATCTGCCCCACACCCCCGCCACCGAGCACATCCTCAACGCCCGCACCATCGCCATGATGCGGGACGGGGCCATCCTGATCAACACCGCCCGGGGCGCGCTGATTGACGAGCAGGCCCTGGCCGACGCCATGGTGGCCCACAAGCTGCGGGCCGCCGCCCTGGATGTGCTGACCGAGGAGCCGCCCCGACACGGCACGCCGCTGCTGACCGCCCCCAACGTGACCATCACCGGCCACATTGCCTGGCTTACCCGGGAATCCCGGCTGCGGGCCATCGACATGGCGGTGGACAACTTTGCCTGTTACCTGCGCGGGCAGCCCAAATCGGTGATCGGGTAAGGGCGCAGGCGCCATCATTCTATCAGAAAAGAGGGAGTTTATCATGGAAGTAAGTGAACTGTTGCGTGAAAGTATCCGGCAGAAGCCCGCCAGCAAGCGCGGTGCCCGGCAAAAGCGTTCCAGCCCCAAGAATATGGTGCGCATGAACCTGAACGAGAACGCCTACGGCATGTCGGACCTGGTCAAGTCCACCCTGATGCAGGATGTGGCGGAAAACTACATGTACCAGGACTTTTACGCCTACGATATCCGCAAAAAGCTGGCCGACCTGTACCACCTCAGCCCGGACAACATCCTGATCGGCTCCGGTTCCAGCGCCGTCATCGACATGCTGGGCGAGGTGTTCATCAACTACGGGGACGAGATTCTCTACTGTTCCCCCACCTATGAGGCGTTCCCTGATATGGTCAGCGACAACGGCGGCAAGCGGGTGGAAGTGCCCCTGACTCCCGACTGGAAATACGACCTGGACGGCATGCTGGCCGCCGTGACCGACAAGACCAAAATGGCCATTGTGGTCAACCCCAACAATCCTACCGGCACCTATCTGCCCTCCGCCGAGGTGGAAGCCTTTGTGCGCAAGCTGCCGCCCCACGTGCTGGCCGTGGTGGACGAGGCCTACTTTGAATATGTGGACGATCCCAACCATTACAGCCTGATCCGGATGATCCAGGAAGGGTACGACCGCCCGCTGATCGTGCTGCGCACCTTCTCCAAGATTTATGGGTTGGCCGGGCTGCGCATCGGCTACGCCGTAGGCGACCCCGACCTGATTGACGAGATGATGAAAGCCTGCCAGGCCTGGAACGTGAGCCGCATTGCCTCCCTGGCCGCCACCACCGCCCTGGATGAGCAGGAGTACGTCCAGAAGGTCAAGGCGGAGAACGTGAAGAACCGCAAGATCGTGTACGAGGGTCTGCTGGCCCTGGGCTGCTATGCGGTAAAGCCGGCGGCCAACTTCATCTACTTCGACACCCACCGGGACCCCAAGGCCGTCTCTCAGGGAATGACCGAGCACGGCATCCTGATCAGCACACCCAATGCCTGCTTCAACCGGGTGACCGTGGGCACACCGGAGCAGAACCGGGACTTTCTGAAGGCGCTGGGGGACGTGATGAAGGCACTGCCCCTGCGGGACGGCGAAGCCCCCGACAAGGCTGTGTGACAAAGGAGGTTCCACCATGGCAAACTATTACATCACCATCAACCGCCAGTTCGGCAGCCTGGGCCGTCCCATCGCCATCAAGCTGGCCGAGATCCTGGGCATTGAATACTACGACCGGGACATTGTGGAGGAGACGGCCAAACAGATGAACATTCCCCTGTCCCAGGCCAGCGAACAGGAGGAAACCATCGCCAGCCGGTTCGGCCGGATGGCCTTTCCCCTGGGCCAGGGCAGCACCGAAAACCAGCAGCAGATGTTTGACGTGCAGACCAAGATCATCCAGGACCTGGCCGCCAAGGGTTCCGCCATCTTTGTGGGTCGCTGCGCCGACTACGTCCTGCAGAACTATAACTGTCTGCGGGTATTCATCTACGCTCCCAAGGCCAAACGATACCTGAACTGCGTCAACTCTTTGGACATGACCCCCACCGAGGCCAAACGGATGATTGACCGGGTGGACAAAGCCCGGGACCGGTACTGCAAAAAGTACGCCCGGCACCTGCCCTCCGACCCGGAACACACCCACCTGATGGTCGACAGCAGCCTGTTCGGGGTGACCGGCACTGCGGAATTGCTGGCCACCGTGGCCCGGGAATATTTCATGACGGACCTCTCCTGAGGTCCGCCCCGCCCCACACCGGGCGGTCAAACCGGAACCTGCACACTCCACTCCCCGGAATGTGCGGGTTCTTTTTGTGCGGCCCCGGCCCTTTGACCGCAGCCGCCGCCCCGGCTATAATGGATAGAAAAAGGGGGCTTGTCTATGCAACGGTTTACGGCAGGCGGCAAAACCGTGGAGGTGTTTGCCGCCGGGGTGCCCAAGGCACCGGCGGTTTATCTCAACACCTTTCCGGAGGAGGGACAGCGGATTTTTCAGCTGCTGCAAGGGGACGGCTGCCCGCCCTTCACCCTGGTGGCGGTGAGCGGCCTGCAATGGAACCACGATCTGGCCCCCTGGGACTGCCCTGCCGCTTTCCGCAGCGGCGATGCCTTCACCGGCGGGGCCGACGACCACCTGCGGCTGCTGACCGGCGAGATTCTGCCCCGGGCCGAGGAAATTGCCGGCACCCCCGCCTGGCGGGGCCTGGCCGGGTACTCTCTGGCCGGGCTGTTTGCGGTGTACGCCCTGTACGGCACCGACGCCTTCTCCCGCACGGCCAGTATGTCCGGCTCCCTGTGGTTTCCCGGCATCCGGGACTACCTGTTCACCCATACCCCCAGACGCTGGCCCGACCGGATGTACTTTTCCCTGGGGGACAAGGAGCACAAGACCCGCAATCCCCTGCTGCAATCCATCCGGCAGAGCACCCTGGAAATCCGGGACTTTTACCGGGACCAGGGTATCCGGACGGTCTTTTGCCCCAACCCCGGCAACCACTTTTCCCAGGCGCCCCAGCGCACCGCCGCCGGTATCCGGTGGCTGCTGGAGGAATAACCACGAAAAAACCAGCCTCACCGCAGGGTGAGGCTGGTTTTCTGTTTTCGGGGCATGGTGTCAGGGCTGTATGCCCTGCAGAATCTGCCGCATCTGCCCCCAATCCGTCCAGCTATGGTTCAGCACCACAAAGTAGCCGTTGTCGGCGGGCCAGCAGACCACGCTGTGCCCGGCAAGATCCTCCTCGGTCATATCCTCCACCCGGGAAAGCAGGCAGAAGTCCTCCTCGATGCCTTCCTTATCGTTCTGGGTCATGGTGCCGTCGGCATTGTCGCCGATGATCATGGCCCGGTGTTCCGGCGGATACAGCACCACGGTGAACTCCGCCGTTCCCTTCCGGACAGTGCAGGACCAGTACCCTTCAGCCGGATTCCAGGTCGCCTCGCACCCTTCCGGCAGGGACGGAAGGGTAAACCGCCGGAAATGACCGTCGCCCCCGTCGGTTTCGGTCAGGTATGCCTTGCCCCCCAGTACCTTCACCGCCACCGTGGGCCACACCGCACAGGCCACCGTTGTGAACAGCAGACAGGCGGCCAGGACAGCCGCTGCCACCTGTTTTCTCCGGCGGAAGGGCCGGTCCGGCAGCAGCGGCAGGGCGGCCGTATCCCCCGCCAGCGCATCAAACGCTTGCAGCTCCGCCTGCCGCTGCACCGCACAGGCTTGTTCCATCCGTACCGTAAATGCATCTTTCATTCCGACAGGCCCTCCTTTTCCAGACTCGCTTTCAGTTTCAGCCGGGCACGCCGTGCACGCTGGCGCACCGTGGCCGCCTTGATGCCCAGTACCCCCGCAATCTGCCGGCTGTCCAGTCCTTCCCCGTACTGCAGCTGCAAGATACTGCGGTCGGTTTCTTCCAGGGTTTGCATAGCCGCCAGCAAAGCCCGCACCTGCTCGTCCCGTTCGGCCAATTCCTGGGGCAGCGGCGCAGAATCGGGCACCATCCCCATCGTCTGGGTGTCCATCAGGCCGGGGAATTTTTTCCGGCGCATGTTGTACGCCGTGTGCCGCACCGCAATGACCACCAGATGCCGGAGTTTTTCCCGGTCACCGGTGTCCAGCCGGGGCAAAGCGCACAGCCGCAGCCAGCTTTCCTGCACCGCATCCTGGGCCAGGGCGTCATCTCCCAGAATCCGGCCCGCCAAAACACACAGACGGGCGTAGTCCCGCACAAACACCTGGTACAGCGGGGAATTTTCCATGCAGCCACCTCCTTTCACCTACTATAACACCCCGGAATCCAAACTGTGACACCGGCGGGAGAATGTCTTTTGCCCGAAGGGTGGTCGGCCATATTGTAACTATTGACATTACATCAAAGGCATGGTATACCGCACTCCGATGTAACAAATAAAATTATATTTCCATCCGGTTCCGATGTACCGGATGGGGAACAACGCAGGGAGGTTACGCCATGAAGGCAGTCCAGATAGACAGATATGCAAAAGAGACCCGCACCCGGCTGCGGGATATTCCCAAACCGGAAGCGGGCCCCACCGAAGTGCTGGTCAAGGTCAAAGCGGCGGCGGTCAATCCGCTGGAACTGTTGATCCTGACCGGCAGTGTGCGTCTGATTCAGGATTACCCGATGCCCCTGACCCTGGGCAACGAATGTTCCGGCGTTGTGGAAGCCGTGGGGGCACAGGTGACCGATTTTCGGGTGGGAGACCGGGTTTACTGCCGGCTGCCGCTGGCCGGAATCGGCGCTTTTGCGGAGTATGTGGCGGTGGACCACACAGCCCTGTCCCCCATGCCGGCGGGGTATGATTTTGCCACGGCTGCGGCCATCCCGCTGACCGGGCTGACCGCCTGGCAGGGCATTACCGAGGAGCTGGAAGCCCGGCCCGGCCAAACGCTGCTGATTCCCGGCGGCTCGGGCAGTTTCGGCCAGATGGCGGTCCCCCTTGCCAAAGCGCTGGGGCTTCGGGTCATTGTAACCGGCAACGATCGCGCCCGGGAAGCCATTCTGGCCGCCGGGGCCGACGAGTACCTGGATTACCGGAAGGAGAACTACTGGGAGATACTGTCCGGGGTGGACTGCGTCATCGACACCCTGGGAGCCGGAGAATTTGCGCGGGAACTCTCGGTGCTGAAGCCGGGGGGCCGGCTGCTGAGCCCGCGGACCGGCCCCAACAAGGCCTTTGCGGTGCGCAACCGGTTCGGCTTTGCCAAGCGTGCCCTGTTCACCGCCGCAGGTGCCCGGTACGACCGGGCCGCCCGGAAGCAGGGCAAATCCTACCGGTTTATTTTCGTGCGTGCCGACGGCGCCCAGCTGCGGCAGGTCACCCGCATCGTGGAGCAGCAGCACATTGTTCCCCCCGTCGACCCCCATCCCTTTACCCTGGAAACCGCCGGGGAAGCCCTGGCCCTGGTGCAGAACGGTCATACGGCCGGCAAGGTGATGCTTCGTCTGTAAGCAGACCGGACCCACGGAAATTTCATAAAAAACAGAAAAGCCCGCCCTTTGTCAGGGCGGGCTTTTCTGTTATGGATTTTGGATGGAAACGGAACCCGACGACGTTTCCAGAATCAGGGTGCAGCCGCTTCCCTGCCGGGACCAGGAGTCTACCCCCACACGCTGGCCGTTATACCGGATGCTGTTTCCTTCGGCCGTGACGGTGGGGTCTGCGGCTGTCACAAAAATGTTGCCGGAGACCATGTCCACCCGGACCTGCTCGGTCACCGTTCCTTCGATCCGGGCACTGCCGGAGGTGGCATCCATCGCCAGGGTGTCGGCCGTGCCGGTAAAGTCCAGGTCTCCCGACGTGGTGTTCAGCAGGACCGCATCGGCCTTTCCGGTAAAGTTCAGCCCGCCCGAGGTCGCATCCACCTCCAGCTGTCCGCACTGTCCGCCGAACCGCACCGTGCCGGAAATACTGTCCACCGTCACATTGTCCGTCACAACGCAGTCCAGCACGGAATTTCCCGCAATGTTGTCCACCCGGAGAGAATCACAGGACAGGGCCGGCATATCCACCCCGCCGCAGACCGTAGAAAACCGCAATTCGCCCAGATCGGCATCGACCGGCACGGTGATGCAGACCTCTCCGACCCCCGTGGAGCCGCTCTGGTTGGACTTGTTGTGGGAAGTGAGATACAGCGTCTGCCCTTCCACACCGGCCCGGTCCACAATTTCATTGTCGCACAGGGTGTAGCGCAACCCATAACCGTCGCCGGTTTCCACCTTGATTTCCGCCGACACCACATCGACGGCAATTTCGGTAAAGGGGTCCAGCTCCCCGTCATAGTGCAGCGGCAGATTGCCGTCCGCGTCCTTCCCATCCGACAGCGAAGCGGCATCGGTGGACTGCGGCGCCGGGGCATTGTCCGTGGGCAGCGGCCCTTCCACGGTGTTCTGTGGGTGCAGGGCCGCAAGCAAGGCGCTTGCCGCCACCACAACCGCAATGAACGATCCCAACAGCACCGGAACCAGGCGCACGCCCTTTTTCCCTGCGCTTTTGGGTGAGTCTTGCTGCGGATATTTGCCCGCCTCATCTTCCAGAATGCGGGCGGCCAGCGCCTCCGGCGGACCGAAATGCTCCCGCAGCTGTTCGGCGTCCAGCAGGCCGCCTTCCTGGGCGTATTCCCGATAATAGGTTATGGTCTGCGCCCGGTCTGCCGCCGGCATCTGTTTCAGGCACGCTTCCAGTGCCGCAAAATACTCTTCGGCCGTATGCATCGTCATTCCTCCAACAATCGATCCATATCCTGTTTGAATTGCTGCCACTCGTTTTTCTGCCGGGCCAGCAATTCCGCCCCTGCTTCCGTAAGATGATAATACCGGCGGTTGCGCCCCTGAAAGGGCTGGTCATAGATTGTCAGCATCCCCGACTTTTCCAGCCGCCGCAGGGCCGGGTACAAGGCGGTTTCGCTCACATCCAGAATCCGGCGAACCTGACGCGTGATCTCGTAGCCGTAGGTATCGTTGTGCTGCAGGATGCTCAGGACCACGAAATCCAGAATGGCGCCGCCGATTTGGAATCCCACCCCCGGATCGCCTCCCCTCCTATATTTATTACTTTACTGTATTATAAAACGAATAATATGAAACGTCAATAGGAAGGCACGCACCGGGCCTTTTCTTTGCCGAAGGAGGGTATGTCCCCTGTGCACTCAAAAAGGCCCCCTGTCATGGTTTTGGGACTTTCTCTTTACGGGCAGACGTCTTCCCGGGCTTCCCTTTTTGGAGTTTTTTTCTCAAAAAGTCATCCAATCATTGCCGCCATCGCAAAAATACCAAGCGAGCGGACAAAATTCAAGCCGCACTTCCCTTTTTATTCGGCAGTTTTTTCGGCAGGTACGCGGTACAGTGTATATGAATTTGCGGCGGGTGCCGTATCAAATACATAAGGAGACGCTGGGATGAACGTACTGTTCGCTGGGCCGTGGGATTTGGCGGGCAAAGCCACGGCGGAATATTTTTTGCGGGAAGGGCATGACGTCTGCTGGCTGACAAAGGACGGCAAACGCACCTTGTGGGATACAAAATTCAAAGGCACGGTATACCGGGGGCAATTTACCGTCCCGCAGATCCGGACCTTTCTGCAGGCCCACCGCGTGGACGTGGTGATCGTTCTGACCGCCGGATTGCGGGAAGGGTCTGACCGCTGCCCGGCGGAGGAACCGGACCTGCCGGGCCAGCTGCTGGAAGCTTTGCAGGGACATTCCCTGCAAAGCTTTGTATATCTTTCTTCGGTGGAGTTGTCCTGGCAATCCCCCCTGAATCCCCGGCAGGCCGCCCTGGCGTCCGGAGAACTGCGCTGCCGGGCCAGCCGGGACTATGACGGTCTGCCGCTGCTCATCCTGCGGATGGGGTATCTCTATGGGCGGGTGCCGCCGGAAGACATGGGGGTCACCGGGGCGGCGCTGCGGGCCATACGAAAGCAGCGTCCTGTCCGGTGCGCCTATAGCCCGGAGGACTGCATCGACGTCCTGGCCGCCTCCGATGCGGCGGCGGCCATCTACCGCATGGTGCTGCAGTCCATGACCGGGTGTTACCTGCTGGTCACAGGACATCCCCTGCCCCTGCAAACCTATTACCGCTGTCTGGAGCGGGCGGCAGGCCGCCCCGCCGTGGTGGAGTGGGCGGGCAAGCGCCACACCATGGCGGCGGCACAGTATTCCGCCGAGCCCCTCAAGACTGCCACCGGCTGGATGCCCTTCACCATCTTGGAGGAAGACGGCTGGCAGCTGCTGCGGGAAGCGGCGGACCTGCCCCGTCCCCAGCCCCGGGCTGCCGCCCCAAAGCACCGGCCCCACCCGGCGCTGCGCAGCGCCGCCGAACTGCTGGTGCTGTTCGGCATCACATTGCTGCTCCTGCGCTTTTCCAAGGATGTATCCGATCTCAAATATGTGGACATCCGGCTGATGTTCGTGGCCGTGGTTGCCAGCGGGTACGGCAGCGGCATGGGGCTGGCCGCCGTGGCCCTGGCCTCCCTGTCCTATCTGTACAGTCTGGCGGCCTCCTACGTAGATATCAGTTATCTGCTTTACAGCGTGGATACCTGGGTGCCCTTTGTGATTTACGCGGTCACCGGGTCGGTGCTGGGGTATCTGACCGGCCGACGTCGGGACGAAGCGGAGGGGCTGCGCCGCAAAAACCGCCTGCTGACCGAAAAATTTGATCAACTGCAGGCCGTGCAGGGCGAAACCCTGGAGATCAAGACCCAGCTGCAGCAGCGCCTTGTGGCGGAGCGGCACAGTTTTGCCGATCTGTACCGGATTGTGCGGGAGCTGGACGCGCTGGACCCGCCGCAGATTTTGCAGCACACAGTGGGCATTGTGGAAGATCTGCTGCAATGCAGCCATGTGGTGGTCTACCGCATGGAGGACGACGGCGGCGCGGCGCTGGCGGCCTGTTCCCCCGCCATGCAGGACCGTGCCCCCGCCGTTCCCGACAAAGAAAAGCTGGCGGCGCTGTGCGAAGTCCTGGCCCGGCAGCCCGTGCTGGTCAACACGGCGCTGGCTCCCGGCCGCCCCGATCTGGCCGCGGCCATCCGCTGCGAAGACCGGCTGTACGGCATTGTGGCGGTCTACGAGCTGGACCCGGAGCGCTTCACCACCTACTATCAGGACCTTGTCAAGGTGGTGGTGGGGCTGATCGAGCGGGACCTGGTGCGGGCGCTGGATGCATCCCATGGCGAGCCCGCCTGTGCCGGGGAGGTGCATGCATGATGCCCTGGATTTTCGCTGCAGGAGGGGGGCTGTACCTTCTGTTTTGCCTGTTGTATGCCCGGGCGGCGGCCCGCCGGGGTGCCAGCCTGCAAAAGGGCGTCTTTTGTCTGGTGCTCTGCCTTGCCCTGCCGGGGGTGGGGGTGCCGCTGTTCTGTCTTTGCGACCGCCTTGCCCGCCTGGGTCCGGCGGATTACAGCGAATTTTACCGCGGAAAGGAGTTCAGTCCCGACGACCTGCGCCGGTTGCAGAAACCGGACCTGTCCGCCGAGACCGACCGGGTCCCCATGGAGGAAGCGCTGCTGGTATCCGACCTGACCTACCGCCGGGAGATGGTCATGGGCCTGCTGGATGCCCGGGACCCGCTGGTCTGTCTGCCGGCGCTGCGCCGGGCGCTGGCCAATGAGGACGGCGAGACATCCCACTATGCCAGCGTGGCCATCATGGAGCTGCGGCGCAAGATGCAGCAGCAGCTGGATGAGGCCGAAGCCCGCTGGCGCCGGACCCCGGGGGATACCGAGGCCTGTGCCCGGCTGGAAGAGCTGCTCTACCAGGCCATCCGGACGGATCTGTTCGACCCGGATGTGCGCCGCCGGCTGCTGCGCCGACACACCGCCCTGACCGACCGGATGCTGCGCGCCAACCCGCCCGCCGAAACCTGTCTGCACCACCGCATCCGGACCGAGCTGCAGCAGGGCCATCTTGCGGCGGCCCAGCGCCTTTGCGCCCGGTATCTGAAAGCCTACCCCCACAGTGAACAGGCGGTGCGGGACCAGATGGAGGTGTGCGTGCAGGCCAAGAACGGCGCGGGACTGCAACAATTTTTACATGGTCTGCGAAACCGCCCGGTACTGCTTACGGCCTCCACCCTGGCCTGGGTCCGGGCGTTCAGAAAAGAGGAAGCCCAGTGAACAGAAATTGCAAAAATCTGATGGTGCTGCTGGGTGTGTGCGTGGCCTTTGCGGTGGTGATTCTCATCAGCAACAACGGCATGACCCTGCGGGGATTGGCCCTGCAGCCTGCGTCGGAGGCGGTGGCCCTGGTGGACCAGGCCGACGCCGAACCTTTGCAGGCCACCGAAGCCACCAGCCCCCGGGCGCTGGTCCTGTACAGTCCCCGGCGGCAGGATTCGGTGGAGTATGAGGAAAACGTCCGCATTGCCCTGGAACACCTGCGCATCGAAGCGGACACCCTGGAACTGGCACGCACCCAGAGCGTCAGCTACACCGACTACGACATGGTCATCCTGGCTTCGACCTACTGGGAGGAGGAGCTGACCGACTCTGCCGCCCGGCTGATGAACTATGTGGAAGACGGCGGCAAGCTTCTGCTGGCCACCGTGCCGGAATCCATCGGCGCCCAGTTCGATGCCGGTTACCGCCGCATGGGCATTGTGGATTACGGAGATTATCTGAACTACAACACCGTCACCTTTGCCCAGGAGCTGCTGCCCGGCCTGGCGGGGCGTTCCTTTGCCGGGGATACCTTCTCCGACGTGGCCTTGTCGGTCACCCTGGAAAACAGTGCCTGTGTCTACGCCTGGGCCGAAGACCCCGAAGGCCGCCGCACCCCGCTGATCTGGTCCTACGACTGCGGCCGGGGGCGGGTGACGGTGTTCAACTCCACCTCCGGCCAGGGAGATTTCTGGCGGGGCATTGTGGCGGGGTGCGTCAACACCCTGTCCGACACGGTCATGTATCCGGTCATCAACGCCCTGTGTCTGTTCATCGACGATTTTCCCTCGCCCCAGTACGAGAGCGAAAGCGACGTGGTGCGCCAGGAATACAACCGCTCGGCCCGGGAATTCTACCGGGACATCTGGTGGCCGGACATGCTGCAGATTGCCAACGCCTACGGAGATGTGTACACCGGCCTGTTTGTGGCCACTTACAACGCCGAGACCGCCCCTGCCCAGCAGACCTATACCGAATCTTCCACCGAACTGTATTTCGGCAACAGTCTGCTGAAAAACGGCTACGAGATGGGGGCCCACGGCTACAACCACCAGCCCCTGACCCTGGCCGGGGGTACCCCCGACGAGCTGCACTATACCCCCTGGGACAGTGAGCAGGATATGGCGGCGTCCCTGCAGACCCTGCGGGACATCACCGCCCGGATGTTCCCGTCCGTGACGCTGCGCAGCTATGTGCCGCCCTCCAACTATCTGAGCGCGGAAGGCCGCCGGGCGGTGGTGCAGGCCCTGCCCGATCTGGAGGTGATCTCGGGCATTTACACCAATGAGGAGGAGGAAGGCCAGGTGTATGTGCAGGACTTTACCGTGGCAGAGGACGGCATTGCGGAGTTTCCCCGGGTGACCTCCGGCATGGCGCCGGACGACTATGAGCAGATGTCCGCCCTGAGTGCCCTGGGGCTGTACGGTGCTTTTTCCCATTTCATCCACCCCGACGACATCTTTGACGCCGAGCGCGGCGGCGGCAAAAGCTGGGGGGAGCTCTACCGCAGCTACTGCGCCTGGATGGGCGACATCCACGAAACCTTTCCCTGGCTGCGGGCACTGTCCGCCACCGAGGCCGGGGACGCCCTGCGCATCTGCGAAGCGGCGGTGCCCCACCTTGTGTTTGCGGAAGACCGGATCACCGGCAGTGTGGAAAATCTGCTGGGGCCGGTGAGCTTTTACCTGAAAACCGACCGCATCCCCAAGGCCGCGGACGACGCCTGCACCATCCGCCGCATCAGTGCGGGCAGCGGCACCGGATACTATCTGGTCACGGTGCAGCGACCCAATTTTACCATAAGGCTGGTGACAGCATGAAGATCTGTTTGATTGTGGAGGGGTGTTACCCCTATGTGGTGGGCGGTGTTTCGGCCTGGGTCCAGATGCTGATCCGGCAGATGCCGGAACATCAGTTTCTCCTTGTGTCCATCGGGGCGCAAAGCAAACAGCGGGGACAGTTCCGCTATGAGATTCCATCCAACGTGACCGAACTGCGGGAATATTTTCTGGATGAAGCCATCGAGCCCGCCGGTTCTGCCGGACCCGTCCTGCCGCCGACAGAGGCCCAGCGGCAGGCACTGCTGGACCTGGTGCGGGGTACCGCGCCGGACTGGCCCCCGCTGTTTGAGCTGTTCGGCGGCAGTCATCCCCGGCCGGTGCAGGATTTTCTCATGTCGGCGGATTTTCTGGACCTGGTGCGGGGTGTGGCCGAAACCACCGGCCGCAACGTTCCTTTCAAGGATTTGTTCTGGACGCTGCGGTCCATGCTTCTGCCGGCCCTGGAGCTGCTGCGCTGTCCGGTGCCCGAAGCCGACGTCTACCACACGGTGGCCACCGGGTACGCGGGACTGCTGGGGGCCAAGTTCAGCTATTTCACCCGCAAACCCTTTCTGGTCACCGAGCACGGCATCTACACCCGGGAGCGGGAGGAGGAAATCCTGAAAGCCGACTGGGTGCCGGGGTACTTCAAGCCCACCTGGATCGGGTATTTCCGGGCATTGAGTCAGGCGGCGTACCGGCAGGCCGCCACCATTGTTTCCCTGTTCCGGGGCGCCCGGGAACTGCAGATCGGCCTGGGCGCCGACGAGGGGAAATGCCAGGTCATCCCCAACGGCATCGACATCGACCGGTTTGCAGCCATTCCGCCCCTGGACCCGGCGCCCCATCCCCTGCACATCGGGGCGGTGCTGCGCATCGTCCCCATCAAGGACGTGAAAACCATGATCTACAGCTTTCATCGCATCAAGTCGGTACGGCCCGACGCCACCCTGGACCTCATCGGTCCCTATGACGAGGACCCAGACTATTACGAGGAATGCAAAGAGCTCATCCAGCGGCTGGACTGCAGGGATATCCGGTTTGTGGGCCGTGCCGACGTAACCCGGTGGCTGCCCGGGCTGGACCTGGTGATCCTGACCAGCATTTCGGAGGGGCAACCCTTTGTGCTGCTGGAGGCCATGGCCGCCCACCGCCCGGTGGTGGCCACCAACGTGGGCGCCTGCCGGGAGATCATCGAGGGCGCGGACGACGGCCTGGGGCCGGCGGGCCGGGTGGTGCCGGTGATGAGCCCCGCCGCCATTGCGGAGGGGATTCTTTCCATCAGCCGCAGTCCGGCCCAGCTGCGCGCCCTGGCGGAAAACGGATACCGCCGGGTGGTACGGTTTTATCGGGACAAAGACTTTCTGGCCGCCTACCGGGCCCTTTACCGGGAAGCGGCCGGCAATCCGCACAGGGAGGTGACGCAGCCATGGCAGGCGTCGGCTTTGGGCTGAAAAAGATGTTCCGGGGCCGCGGGGTGCTGGCGGTGCTGCGGGGGTATTCGGTGGCCGCCGTGGTCACCGAAGGCCCCATGGTCCTGATGATTTTGCTGCTGTTGGCCCTGCAGCGACTGCTGGAAGGGTTTGGGACCGTCTACCGGCTGCGGGAACAGTTTCTCTTCTTTATGACCTACGCCATGATCTTTTCCCTTCTGCTGGCCGGCATCGTTCTGCTTTTTCTGGACCGGTTCATCTCGGACTGTATTTATCAGCAGCGCCTGCAGGATGTTCTGCCCGCCTTTTTCGGCATGGTATTCTTCCTGCTGCTGGCGGGCGCCCCCGCCATGGGGCTGTACCTGCTCACCCTGCCGGTGAGCTGGGCGGTGCGGCTGGCGGTGCAGCTTCTGTTCTGCACCCTGCTGGTCATCTGGGTCCAGATGTCCTGCCTGTCCACCGTCAAGCGGTACACCTTCCTTTTGCTGGGCTTTGCGGCGGGGGCCGGGGCGGCCCTGCTGCTGACGTGGGCCTTTCTGGCAGGCGGAATGGACCCGCTTCCCGCCGCTTTGTGGGGCATGGCACTGGGTTTTCTGGTGCTGCTGTTTCTGTACATGGTGCAGCTTCTGCAGTGCTACCCCGCCGGGGGATGGAACCTTCTGGTGTTCTTTCCGGCGCTGCAACGGTATCCCGATTTGCTGCTCACCGGGCTTTTGCTGGGGCTGGGCCTGTACGGCCACAACTTTGTTTTCTGGGCCAGCGGGTACCGGGGCCAGGTATTTCCCACCGGTGTCTACTGCGCCCGGTACGACGTGCCCGCCTTTTTTGCCACCCTGACCATCCTGCCCATGCTGGTGCAGTTTGTGGTGGGGCTGGAAACCCGCTTTGCGGCCAAACACCGCGCTTACTTTGACACCATCCTGTACGGCGGCCGGCTGGAAGACATCCGGGCCGCCAAGCAGGAGATGGAGACCGTCCTGTATGCGGAGTTTTCCCACATGCTGCAGATGCAGCTCATTGTGGCCATCGCCTCGGTGGCCTTTCTGGGCAACTTTCTGCAAACCGTGGGCCTGGACGAAACCATGGCCGGCACCTTCCGGGTGCTCTGCTTCGGCTACTGCCTGTACGGTGTGGTCAAGTGCGGCACCGTGCTGCTGCTCTATTTTGACGACCGCGCCGGGGCCTGCCGGGCGGCCGGCCTGTTTGCCGCCCTGAGTCTGGCCGGGTCCCTGGTCACCCTGGCCCTGGGTCCCGACACCTGGGGCGCCGGATTTCTGGCGGCAGGGGCTGTCACCGGATTCTGGGTGCTGCGGCGGCTGCGCCGGTATCTGGACGGGCTGGAATACCATGTATTCTGCGAACAGCCCCTGTTTGCACAACCGCAAAAGGGCGTGCTCTGCCGCGCCGAGGAAACCCTGGCCCGGGCCGATCGGACTTTTGCACAAAGGAGGCATCCCCGTGAAACAAACCGGGAACAAGATTGAGATTTTCCTGCTGGCGGTGCTGGCATTGCTGGCACTGGCCGTGGCGCTGGGGACGGCCGCTCTGCGGCAGCCCGCCGACACCGCTCCCCAGGGCTCCCCCGCCCCCACGGCCGAAGCAACCGCCACGCCGGAGACGGCGCAGGACATCAACACCGTGGGCATGACCGAAAACAAGACCATCTACAGTGAGGACGACCCCCAGAGTCTGGTCTACTTTTATGTCACCGTGCAGCGGGGCGACGCCGGTTCGGACACCGACCACACCTTCGCCCAGGTCAACAGCGCCGTTCGCTTTGCGGAGGACAGCCATGTGGACAACGACATTCTGGCCCGGGCCGTGGTGCAGGTAGGCAACGACGACGGCCCCCAGCCCGGCATGCTGGGCTACGACGCCACCGAAAGCAACGCCACCATCCGGGTGCGGGGAAATTCCTCCTCGGTGCGGCCCCAGAAATCCTACAAGCTGGAGCTGGACGACGAGGCCGGGCTGTGGCGCGGGCAGAGCAACATTGCCCTGAACAAACATAACTTCGACGCCACCCGGCTGCGCAACAAGCTCTACTTTGACCTGCTGCGGCCGGTGGAGGACATTTCCAGTCTGCGCACCCAGTTTGTGCGGCTGTACATCAAGGACGAAACGGCGGGCGAAACCACCTTCACCGATTACGGGCTGTTCACCCAGGCAGAGGTGCCCACCAAGAAATACCTGGCCAACCACGGTCTGGATTCCGAAGGGTATCTGTACAAGGCCATCAGCTTCAACTTTGAGATGTCCGACGGACTGAAAAACTTTGATGACCCGGACTTCGACCAGGCGGCCTTTGACAAGATTCTCAGCTGCAAGGGGCGGCAGGACAACCAGAAGCTCATCGACCTGGTCAACCTGATCGCCGACCGCAGCGTGGACATCAACGAGATTGTGGGCGACTACATCGACCGGGACAACTACCTGACCTGGCTGGCCTACAACATCCTGATGGGCAACAACGATACCACGGTGCAGAATTTCTACCTGTACAGCCCGCTGAACAGCCAGAAGTGGTTTTTCATCCCCTGGGACGGAGACAACTGTCTGCACTGGCAGGAAGACGAGGTGGAGGGCCTGACCGGCAACTACGGCAGCTGGGAGCACGGTGTGGCCAACTACTGGGGCGTGCTGCTCCACCAGCGCTTTCTGAAAAACGAGGCCAACCGGGCCGAACTGGCCGCCAAGGTGGACGAACTGCACGAGACCATCAACCGGGACACCGTCAACGCCCTGGCCCAACAGTACGACCAGGTGGTGCGCCCCTATGCCCTGGCCATGCCGGATTTCTATTATCTGGGCAACACGGCCGCCGAGCGGGACGCCATTCTGGCCGGGCTGGGGGACCAGGTGGAGCTGGCGTATCAGCAGTTCTACGACAGTCTCCATGAGCTGATGCCCTTCTTCCTGTACCAGCCGGTGCAGGACGGCCAGACCGTTCTGTTCCGGTGGGAGGACGCCTACGACTTCGACAACCAGCCCATCACCTACCGGCTGCGGGTGGCCGCCACCCCGGATTTCGCCAACCCGGTGGTGGATGTGGCGGGGCTGACCGGCACCGAATACCCGGTGCCCGCCGACCAGCTGCCCGCCGGGACCTGGTATTTTGCGGTAACCGCCGAAACCCAGGACGGCCGCACCGCCCCCGCCATGAACAAAATCCAGGTCAGCGACGTGTACTATCCCGGCGTGGACCGCATGGAGGTGACCCCATGACCCCCGCCTACCGCCACGAGCTGAAATACCTGGTGAACCAGGCCGAATACCGCCAGCTGCAGACCGTGCTGCACTCTCTGCTGGGGCACGACGCCCACGCCGGCCCCCAGGGCGAGTACCACATCCGCAGCCTGTACCTGGACGACCTGTACCACACCGCCTACCGCCAGAAGATGGCGGGGGTGGAGGTGCGCAAGAAATACCGGGTGCGCATCTACGACTGTCTGGACCGGCATATTGCGCTGGAGTGCAAATACAAAAACGGGGCGTACATTTATAAGGAATCCGTTCCCCTCACGGTGGCGGAATACGGAGACCTTTGCCGGGGGAACTGCGGATTTCTTCTGCAAAAGCCCCAGCCCCTGGCCCGGCAGTTCTTTCTGGAAGCCCGGGCCAACATCATCCGCCCCTGTGTGATCGTGGCCTATGACCGGGAAGCCTTTGTCAACGATGTGGGCACCGTGCGCATCACCTTCGACAAGGCCCTTACGGCCATGGAGCCCCGGCAGAATATGTTTGACCCGGCCTGTCCCGGTTACCATGTTCTGCCCCCCGGGCAGATGATTCTGGAAGTCAAGTTCACCGGCATTCTGCCGGAGTACATCCAAAGTATCTTTCGCGCCTACTCTTTTGTCAGGACGTCGGCCTCCAAGTTCTGCCTGTGTGCGGACCGGGTCCGGCATACCCTGCGGTGAGCAGCGCGCCGTGCAGGAGGAATTTTTCGTTATGACCTTTCAAGACCTGTTCAAGAAATCCGCGCTGGAACTGTTTCCCAACCAGATCGACCCCTTGACCCTGATTCTCACCCTGGCCATCGCTTTCCTCATCGGCATGGGGATTTTTGCGGTCTACCGCCGCTGTTTCATCGGGGTGGTGTACGACCATGCCCTGAACCTTTCCCTGGTGATCATGACCCTGCTGGTGGCCGTGATCATCGTCACCATCAGCACCAACATCACCCTGTCCCTGGGCATGGTGGGCGCGCTGAGCATCGTGCGCTACCGCACCGCCGTCAAGAATCCCCTGGACCTGATGTTCCTTTTCTGGGCCATCACCTCCGGCATCGCCATCGGGGCACAGTATTACTACATCGCCTTTGTGGCCTGGGTTGTGGTCACCCTGGCCCTGGTCTTTCTCAAGCGGCTCAAGGGCGGCGCCGGCACCTATGTGCTCATCGTCACCTACCGGTCCGACCCCGCCGTGGAAGAGGCAATCCGCCGCTGCCTGCACGCCCAGACAGGCAAATTCCGGTCCAAGGTGGTCAAGGGCGACACCACCGAGCTGACCATGGAACTCTACCTGAAAAACGACAACCTGAACATCACCCGGCCGGTGCAGAACATTGACGGCGTACAGGACGTGACGCTGGTGGAGTACCGGGGCAACCTGGAGGCATGATGCAGGCCCGCCGATGGATACCGCTGTTTTTGCTGGGTCTGGCCCTGGCGGCCGCCGCCGTGCTGCGGCCGCGCCCCCCGCTGGCAGCGGTCGAGATTCCCGCTTCGGACAAGCCGGTCACCAATCCCATGAAGGGGCTGGCCGCCTGGGGGGAAAATTACCGGCAGGACCCCTATGTGGCCTTTGCCTATGTGCCGGTGTACTGGAACGAGCTGGAACCCCGGCAGGGGGAATACGACTTTGCCGCCCTGGAAGAGCGCTGCCACTTTGCCCGGTGGCGGGCCGACGGGGTGCGGCTGATCCTGCGCCTGGTACCCGACACCCCCACCGAGGAAAAGCACATGGACATCCCCCAGTGGCTGTATGACGCCATGGACGGGGCAGGGACCTGGTACGACGGAGACTACGGGCAGGGGTTCAGCCCCGACTACGAAAACCAGGTATTCCGCCAGGCACACCGGGCGCTGATTGCCGCTTTGGGGCAGCGCTATGCGGAGGACCCCCAGGTCGCTTTTATCGAGCTGGGCAGTCTGGGGCACTGGGGGGAATGGCATGTGGATACCGGCGCCGGCATCGCCCCCTTCCCCACCCAGGCGGTCACCGATGGCTATGTGCAGGATTATCTGGCCGTCTTTTCCCCCAACCGGCTGCTGCTGCGCCGTCCCTATACCATAGGGCGGGAACAGGGGCTGGGGTTGTACAACGATTCCTTCGGGCTGCCGGATTCCCACGGGGAATGGCTTTCCTGGATTGCCGAAGGCTACCGGTCCGACCAGAACGGCGAGTGGCTGCCCGGCATGCCGGAATTCTGGCGCAAAGCCCCGTCCGGCGGGGAGCTTTCCCCCCAACAGGAGGACGGCTGGTACTTTTCCGCGGACCAGTTTCCCACCACCCTGGCGTTGCTGGAACAAAGCCACACCACCTTTCTGGGCCCCAACGCCCCGGCATACGGCGAGCTTTCCGGCACCGAGGCCGAAAATCTGCGCACCTTGCTGGCGGAGATGGGCTACACCCTGGGGGTGCGGAAATGCATCATCCGGCGCGCCGCCCTTTCCGCCGCTTTGCAGGTGGAGCTCATCTGGGAGAACACCGGCCTGGCCCCGCTGTACGCCGACTGGCCCGTCGCCCTGGAACTGCGGGACGAAACCGGGCAGACCGTCTGGTCCGGCCGGACAGAGGCCCCTTTCTCCGATTGGGGGCCCGGCCGCCACACCCTCGCCTGCTCCCTGCCGGGGGCCGGAGCCCTGCCCCGCGGAACCTACACCCTCTGGGTGGGCATTGTGGACCCCCTGACCGACGCGCCGGGGGTGGCCTTGCAGATGGAAACGGAGCATGACGGGGCGCTGTATCGCGCGGCCGCCTTTTCCCTTTGACAAGGGCCGGAAGCGCTGGCCACATCGGCGGCAAGGTCTTTGTCTGCAAACAGGCAGGGTACCGGAAATTTCATACAAAAGCCGAATCCTTCCGCGGGCGATCTGTCCACGGAAGGCTTCGGCTTATTCTGTTTGTGCAGGCGCCGGAAAGGGAGGCCGGATCTCGAACCGGATTTCGTTCTGGTAATAGGGGATGCTGGACGCCGTCACGGTGAACCGGTCCCCGAAGACAAAGCGCAGCCGCTGCACCACATTGTACAGCCCCACATGGTCGGACGGTAGGGTCAGCAGCCGTTCCACCGCCGCCGGGTCGAAGCCCATGCCGTTGTCCCGCACCAGAAGGAGCACCCTGTCCCCCTCCTGCCGGCAGATGACCGAGATGCGGGGGTCGGCCACGGTGGGGTCCCCCTGCTCGCCCCCGAAACCGTGGAGGATGCTGTTTTCGGCCAGGGGCTGCAGGATGGATTTGGGCAGCAGGAAGGTTTCCAGTTCCGGGGCGATGGTGTACACGAACCGCACCCGCGACCGGAACCGCAGATTGATGATGTTCACATACTCGCCGGTGTGCTGCAGCACCCCGGGCAGTTCCATCATCTCGTGGCCGTGGTTCAGGGTCAGGCGCAAGAACTGCGCCAGGCTGGAGATCATGTCCGCCGCATTTTTGGAATGTCCGTTCAGCACTTCCCAGTAGATGCAGTCCAGGGTGTTGTACAGAAAATGGGGGTTCATCTGGTCGGTGATGGCCTCCAGCTGAATTTTCCGCCGCAGTTCCTCGGTTTTCTGGATGGTGTCGATCTGGTTGGAGATCATGTGGGCCATATCGCACAGGGCAATGTCCATCTGGCGGAGCTCGTCGTCATACCGGGTCACCATCCGGATGTCGTAGTCCCCGGCGCGGATGCGCCCCACCTGGCCCAGCAGGCTGCGGATGGGCACCGTGATGGTGGAAGCCAGTTGCAGGGACAAAAACACCGCGGCCAGCATGGTAAGCCCTGCCGCCACCGCCGCCGTGGCATAGATGTCGGCCACGGCCCGGTGCACCGCCCGGTAGGGAAAGACGTGCACCAGATACAGGCTGCTGCCGTCCACCGGGCAGGCGCTGACCCGGTAATCGGCCCCGTCGATCCGGGTGTTGAAGCAGGAATAGTCCCCGCACTGCACAATCCGGGTGCGGAACGCTTCTTCCGTCAGGCTGGGGAAGAGGGGCGCATCCTCCTCCAGGGTGATGGGCCGGCCCAGGGAGTCGGCCAGATAGATGTCCGAGTCCGCCACCGTGTTGAACTGTTCCAGCACCGACCGCATGGTGTTCAGGTTCAGGTATACCGCCAGGGTCATGTCCGGGGACTGGTTGACGCAGAAAGATGCGGAACTGACCATCCGCAGGGGAAAGCAGATGGGGATGGTCTCGCCGCTGCTGATGAGGAAGACGCTTTCCCGGGGGCGCAGCCAGGCGATGGAGGTCTGCTCCAGCTCTTCGGAGAACTGGCCGGCGGTATAATTCCACCCGTTCTGATAGGTGGAGTAGACCTGCCCGCCGGGGCAGAGCAGGGCAATGTTTTCGGCCCAGGAAGTGTTTTGCAGAAAGGTAGTGAACAGGGTGTCCATCACCCGGAGGTTTTCCAGAAAGGCAGCGTCCTTTTTGCCCGTTTGGTCCTGGCAATAGATGGTCCGTACGGCAGGGTTGGAGGCCACGGCGGACACGCTGCGGTACAGGTGGTAGATGTTGTCCCGCAGGGTCAGGGAGGCGGTGTCGAACATGGCCGATACCTGGGTATCCACCTGGCGGATATACTGGGTGGAGTAGGCATGGGAGCAGCTCCAGGCCAGCAGGACGCTGCTGCTCAGCACCAGAAAGATCATGCAGGCGCTGATCTTGCGGGAGATTTTGCGGTTCATGAATCGGGTTTTGAGGAAATGGCACATGGCGGGACTCCTGTCTGCAAGCCGGGATGCGCCCCGGGGCCTCAGCCGCCGGAAGGGGGCGTGCCGGTTTTTTCGCCGGGGGACATCAGCATCTGCTGGTAGTCGGTGGGGCTGCAGCCCACAAACCGCTTGAAAGCGCGGGAAAAGCTGCGGTAATCGCTGTATTCCAGGGTTTCGGCAATCTCAAAGATGGAAAGGTGCTTTTGCAGCAGCAGTTCCTTGGCCTTTTCGATCTTGCATTGCAGGATGAACTCCCGCACGGTGATGCCGGTGTGTTTTTTGAACAGGGCGGCAAAGTAGCTTTCGCTCAGATAGATGCTGGCGGCCACGTCCTCCACCCGCAGGCGGGAAAGCACGTTGTTGCGGATGTAGCGCTGTGCCTCCTCAATGACCTGGGGGATCTGGTTGCCCCGCTTTTCCCGCAGGGCGGCGGAGGTTTCCAGCAGCCGGTTCTTGAGGAACTGCCGCAGCTCCGCCACCGAGGGGCAGTCTTCCAGCTGTTTGTGGGGGATCTGGCGGATCAAGGACCCATCGCATTGCAGCAGGTTCACCGCCTGTTTGGAAACATCGTTGAGCAGATAGGCACACATCCCCCGCAGATAGGCCGGCGGCGGCATGGGAATGTACAGGATTGTCTCAAAGAACCGTGCCAGCTCCGCCTCGATGCCCGCCTCGTCCCCCGCAATCACGTATTCGGTCAGAGCCGACAGGGCACAGTCCCGGGGCGGCACTGCGCCGGAAGAATCCCGGAACCGCTGGGGCGTGAACAGGTCGGTGTCGGTGCCGTAGATGTGATATTCCGAAAGCTCCCGGGCCTGCTGGCAGGCGGCGGGCAGTTCCAGCAGCGTTTGGGCGGGAAAGCTCAGCCCCGCGGTGATGTTGGTGTTGGCGCTGATGCCCTTGAGGGCGCGGATGCAGTCCCGCACAAAGGCTTCGGCGCCGTCGGGCGGGGAGATCAGCAGCCCCACCGCGTTGACCTGCTCGTAGAAGGATTCCAGGCGGTAGCGGCTGCCGGCCAGCTCGTCGGTCACATTACGGATGGCCGAGCGGAACAGGTACTGCTCGCTGCGGGAAAAGTGGGCCGAGTCCTGCTCCTGGGGCAGGGTGAACCGCGGCACGGCGGCAATGCAGGGCCAGGGTAACCGGGTACCGGCGGATGGGCTTGTACACCGGGTCCTGCGCCCGCAGCACCCGGCGGCCGTTGAGCCACACATCCAGCGCGTCGAAGGTCCAGAACACCGCCTGCACCTCCCGGTCCCGGTCCGAGCAGAGCAGGGTGGCCGCGTCCAGGCGCAGGCAGGTCAGCTGCCCGTGCGCCGAGCTCACATCCACAAAGCCGCTGCCCCGG
This sequence comes from Gemmiger formicilis, assembly GCF_016900095.1. Lineage (GTDB taxonomy): Bacteria > Bacillota > Clostridia > Oscillospirales > Ruminococcaceae > Gemmiger > Gemmiger formicilis_A. The sequence continues at coordinate 90,918 of NZ_JACJJP010000006.1, read as the reverse complement.
GTATAGTGGTAGCGCCAGGGGGCCCCGCAGGGGCCGGGGACGCCCACCGTCCCGGGAAAGGCCGGCTGCCGTTCCAGCCGGGGATAGAACACACCACGCAAAGCCTTCTCGTAGCCCAGCTGGTCATCCCAGGTTCTGGGCAGGTCGGCGGGCGGGGTGTAGGGGGTGCACACCGTGCCGCTGACCAGCCAGCCGGTCACAAATCCCTGTTCGCTGTTGGAAATGTTGATCACAGAACTTCCTCCCGAAGGTCCCGCAAAGGACCCATTGATATTGGACAAAATGCAACAAGGTCATTTTTCGGTACGGAAACGGGCACGGACGGGGAAATTGAGTATCCATAGTATATCAATTTGACCTGAATCAGGCAACAAAGGGGTGGGGAATTCGTAAAAAATGTTACATTTTCCGTTCAAAATGATGTTATCGAAACCGGGAAAAGATGGTATGATGGGCACACGGAAAAGCGTGCGGAGCGGTACCGCCGCACGGGGAAACAGAAAAGAAGACACCTGGAAAGGACGATGACAGATGAAAAAACCAGTACTGTGTGCACTGACTGCCACCATGATGGCCGTGTCCCTGGCCGGATGCGGTTCCGCTGCTCCCTCCTCCTCCGCGGCCACCACCGAGACCGGCCACGCCATGCCCTCCGCCGCCGGCGGAAAGACGGTGGTGGAGGTATGGACCAACGACCGCCACGATCTGGATTATGTGAACAAGAAGACCGAGGAGTACAACGCCACCAACCCCGACAACATCGAGATCAAGCAGACGGTGGTCACCGACGACTACTTCAACATGCTGACCATGGCCAAGACCTCCGGCACCGCGCCGGACCTGGCCGCCCTCAACGGCGGGGCCGCCCAGTTTGACCTGAAGGTGTTTGCCGAAAGCGGCATCATCCGCCCGCTGAACGAGTATCTGGAAAACGCCTCGGAGGAATATGTCCGCAACACCGATTACAAGGACCGCCTGTTCGAGGGCATGAACGCGCTGGGGGACGACATCTACTGGGTTCCCACCGGGCAGCGCAGCGGCACCCGGGTGCTGTACAACAAGACCCTGTTCCAGGAAGCCGGCCTCACCGAGTTCCCCAAGACCCTGGACGGCATGGTGGAGGCGGCCAAGAAGATCACCGACGCCGGCGGCGGCAAGTTCTACGGCTATGCGGCCACGTCCAGCAGCCCGGCCGAGCGGTGCATGGAGGGTGTGGCCGAAAAGAGCGGCCAGAACCAGTACGGCTACGACTATGCCAACGGCAAGTTTGATTTCAGCGGGTACAAGCCCATTGTGGAAGGCTTCAAGCAGATGTTTGCGGACGGCAGCGTCCTGCCCGGTTCCCAGAACCAGCAGGTGGACGCCATGCGCGCCCAGTTTGCCGCCGGCACGGTGGGCATGTGGCCCAACGCGTCCCAGGAGGCGGGCGTCTTCACCACCCAGTTCCCCATCGATTCCTTTGAGTGGGGCGTGGCAGAAATCCCGACCCTGGACGGCATGGTTCACGGCGCCCAGACCGCCGTGCCCCAGAAAGGCTACATGATGTTTGCCGACACCGACGTGCCCGACGCCGCTTGGAAGGTCATCGAGTACTTTGCCAGCGAAGATTTCCTGAAGGGATACTTTGAGAGCGGCTTCTCCCTGCCCAGCTCCAAGCACATGCAGCAGGTGGTGGATTCCACCAAGAGCGGCCGCATCCAGGATTTCGGCACCTATGACTACGAGAGCGTGTATCCCCTGCCGCCGTCTGTCACCATCGAGGGCGAAGACCGCCGCACCGTGCTGTGGAGCGCCGCCATGGGCGAGCGGGACATCGACGAGGCCATCGCCGACCTGAACAAGCGCTACAACGAGGCTTTGGACCGGGATGTGGCCATGGGCAAGGTCAAGCGCCTGGTCATCAAGGACTTTGATCCCTTGCATCCCAACGAAGGCACGGTGGAATACCGGAACCAGTAACAAGGAACGGTCTGCGGAGTAGGGTTTTGGAACCGTACTCCGCAGACCAATGAAAAGGCATCTGTTCGCAAGGAGGCGTAAAGCAATGAAAACCAGGCACAAAAAGGGCGGAATCGAATCCGGCGGCGGGGTGTCTGCCGCGCTGATGATGTTTCCGGCGCTGTTTTTGCTGGTGGTCACTTCCATCTATCCGTTTTTGTGGATGTTCCGGTATATCTGCAGCGATTACAACGGGTTTGTCTCTTACTTTACCGGTCCGCAGAACTTCATCAGGATGATGAATGACCAGCTGTTCTGGCAGAGCGTGGTGCATACCTTTGAGTACGCTTTTCTGAAAATCCTGTTTGTCATGCCTCTGGCCCTGGTGCTGGCCGTGCTGCTGGGGCAGAAGATTCTGGGCAGCGGGTTCTTTCGGGCGGTGTACTTCATGCCCACCATCATCAGTTCCGCCGTGTACAGCCTGATTTTCGGGTTCATTTACGCGGTGTTCAACGGTTCGCTGAACGCCATCCTGAGCGCCATGGGCCTCATCAGCGCCCCCGTGGACTGGCTGGGTAATCCCGATATCGTCATGCTTTCCATCGTGATCGTGGCGGTGTGGGGCGGGCTTGGCAACTACATGATCCTGCTGTTGTCCGGCATGAGCAGCATCTCCGCCGACATCTACGAAAGCAGCAAACTGGACGGCGCCAACGGCATCCAGACCTTCTTCCGCATCACCTTGCCCATGCTCAGCCCCATCCTCAAGGTGGTGCTGATGCTGGCCATCACCACCGCCTTCAAGGACTACCAGTCCATCATGGTGCTGACCAACGGCGGCCCCAACAACCGTTCCCAGGTCATGTTCAGCTACATCTACCAGGTGGTGTTCGGCACCAACGCGGTGATTCCCCAGATCGGCTACGGCACCATGCTCAGCGTGGTATCGGCCCTGATCATCGGCGTTGTCACCGCCATCTATCTCTTCATCTCCCGCAAGCTGGATGATGTGGTATAAGGAGGTTTCCCCATGGAAGAAACAAGGGCAGTTTACTCAAGAACCCAGCGGTTTGTGCGGGGCATCATCTTTTTGTTCCTGGTCTTTGTGGCGGTGCTGGTGCTGTACCCCATTGTCTACATTGTGCTGGGCTCCTTCAAGGAAAACAGCGAGCTGCTGCGCGGCGGCGCCAATCCCATCCCCAGCCATTACGTGATCCAGAACTACATCCAGGCGTGGCGCCAGGCCAATTTTGCCGCCTACACCCAGAACAGCCTGTTCATCAGTCTGGGGGTCATGGTCATCACCCTGGTGGTCTGCAGCATGGCCGGGTATGTCTTTGACCGCAAGAAGTTCCGGGGCAAGGAGGTGCTGTACGGGCTGTTCATCGCCTTCATGTTCGTGAACGTGGGCAGCGTGGCCCTGCGCCCCTTGTTTGAACTGTCGGTGGCTCTTCACATGAACACCTCCCTGTTCACGGTGGTGCTCATCTCCGCCGGTATGTCCCAGGCAACCAACATCTTTCTGGTGCGGGGCTACATGGCCAGCATCCCCAGAGAGATCGACGAGGCCGCCAAGATCGACGGGTGTTCCTTCTTCGGCATCTACTGGCGCATCGCCCTGCCCCTACTCAAGCCGGTGCTGGCCACCATCGGCCTGCTGTCCTTCCGCCAGGGCTGGAACGAATACATCCTGCCTTTGGTGTTCACCATTTCCAACGACGGCATGCGCCCGTTGACGGTGGGCGTCACCATGCTGAAAAACGCCGGGGACGGCGCCGCCGCCTGGAACATCATGTTCGCCGGCTCCACCATCTCCATCCTGCCCATCCTCATTGTGTACCTGTTTGCCAGCAAGTATTTCATGAAGGGCATGACCTCCGGTGCCGTGAAGGGATAAGCGGTGAAAATATCCCCCGGCAAAGCCGGGGGCATAGACGAGTAAAACCCTGGAATACTAGCGCACATGTCACGTCGCGTTGGTACGGTCTGTCAGCCGCGAAGGGCTGTTCCCTGCCGCCCGTAAACAGGCTTTTTAGATGTTTCCCATCGTTAGCTGTTCACCGGCTTTGTCTTCTTCCAGCTGGCGCCGTATGTATTCCTCTATTTTCTTTGCATTTTTGCCTGCTGTGTCTACATAGTACCCTCTGCACCAGAACTCCCGGTTGCGGTATTTATACTTCAATTCCGGGTACTTCTCGTATATCATCAGGCTGCTTTTCTCTTTCAGGTATCCCATGAAACTGGATACCGAGTATTTGGGAGGTATCTCTACGAGCATGTGTATGTGGCCTGGGCATACTTCTGCCTCTATAATTTTCACTTTCTTCCAGTTACACAGTGTTCGCAGGATTTCTCCTACTTCTCTACGCTTCTGCCCATAAAACACTTTGCGCCAATATTTCGGCGCAAATACTATGTGATATTTGCAATTCCAGCTTGTGTGCGATAAACTATTTACGTCGTTCACTCCGAATGACCTCCCTTTGCTTGGCTTGTGCAGTTGGCAGACCGCACTTCCATTATAGCAAAGGGAGTTTTTCTTTCTGCAGTATCGACTATAGTCTTCTTTGGAACCACTCGCCTAGCGAGTGGTTTTCGTTATACAAAAAAACAGCCCCGCACACTGTGCAAGGCTGTCTTTGGTGCGCCATCAGCGGAAGGCCCCAGCCCCCTTTCCAGCCAATCAGGCACCACAGGGACCCGCGCTCTAAAAACGGTCCACTGGACCGTTTTTGCCCGCCGGTACGCAAGACGGCGGGCCCGAGCTGTTCTCGTCCCCGATGGCGCACCGGGTACTGCTTTCCCGAAGGCTGAACAAAAGAAAAAAGCCCTGCTTTCCAGCAAGGCTTCTTTTTGGTGCGCCATCGGGGACTCGAACCCAGGACCCACTGATTAAGAGTCAGTTGCTCTCCCAAACGACTAATACTAAGAGGACAGCTTCTTTCCCCTCACAGATCATCACACTACACAAAGATGAGTCATCACTGCAACCTACCATCTGCAATTTTCCACTTGCTATTGATGGGAAAGCGATTTCTATACAGAAAGATAAATGGCAGAGCCCCCTATCACAAAAAGGTGACGGAAGACTCTGCCATTTATTTGAAGAGAGGAAATATATGTTCCCCGGTGCAGATGCATTTACTGCATCACCCGAAGGATACCCCTTTGATCGTGCCCCGCCGGGCACTGGCAAAAGAACAGTTTACACGGTACCGCAGCAGGCTTACCCTTGCTGCTTTTTCTTTTTGGCGGAGAGGGCGCACCATGCCAAGGAAGCTGCCAGACCCAGCCCGGAAAGTATCTGTGCCAACAGAAGCGCCGTTTGCCACCAGGGGGTCACATGCTCGATGCTGGTGTTGACCGAGATTCCATTCATGGCATTGGAGTGCACCACCGTGTACAGGATGCGATGCATGGATTCCCGCAAGGCCCAGGCCACATCCGCATGGTTCTTGCCGGGGGCGCAGGCCGCCAGGTGTTCAGGCTCCATCATACCGTCGATGAGGTTAGCCCCCGCCAGCAGCATCTGGGGCAGGTTCATGTAGGTGGAAGCCGTGCCGTACCACATATCGGTGACCACAATGCCGGTCATGCCACATTCTTCCCGCAGGAAGTTGGTGCACATGCCCTTCTGCATGCCGCTCCAGTGCAGGCCCATCCGGTTGAAGGCCAGCATCACGCCGCTGGCACCCTTCAGGGTGACGGTCTCCCCGCTTTCGGTGGTGTATTCGGTGCCGTCGATGATGATGGGCAGTTCGAAAGCCCGCATATAGATCTCGCGGATGCTCTGCTCGTTGGCCCAGGTGCAGATACCACGGCGCAGGTCCTCCTGGTCGTTGAGGCCGATGTGCTTGTTGTACACATACAGGCCGTGGCCTTCCATGGCGGCGGTCTCATAGGCGCAGATCATGCCGCTGAGGTAGCCGTCCTCGGAATAATACTCGAAGTTACGGCCGGAATAGGGGGTGCGCTGGATGTTGGAGCCAGGACCGTACAGGCCGTTGTAACCGGCCCAGAGGGCGTCCTCGCCGATAAGGTCGCCGATGTTGTACAGCAGATCCACATTGAAGGTAGCGGACAGGATGCCGCCGCAGGGGTAGCACATGGCCTTGGATTCCTTCAGCGGGTCATTGGTGTCCGAAGCCAGGCCCCGGCTGTTGGCGGAATAGGATTCGGTCAGGCCGGAAGGACCGTTGTGGTCCAGCGTTTCGGGCTTGTTGATGGCCGGAATCTGGGCGGTGCGGCGCATGCCGAAGGTGACCAGGTCCACGCAGTCATCCCAGGACAGCTGATCCAGCAACGCATCCCAGCGGGGGTCATCATAGGGAATGACTTCCCCGTTTTCGTCCACCCGCAGGTCGATCAGGCTGATGATATCATCCTCGCCGTTGGCGTAGGTCTCATAGGCGGGGTACTCCCCTTCCACCTCGGGCACCTTGGTCTCGCCCTGGCGGCCGTACTTGTCCTGGTCGGCGGCGATCTGCTCACTCCAGTGCAGCACCACGCCGTCATCCCAGTTCTGGGGGGTAGTTCCCGCCCAGTCCTGGCGGGTCATATAGGTAACGCTGTCCTCGCCCCGGTTTTCGTAGAGGTTGAAGTCCGCATAGCTGAACTGGTTGGAGATCTCCACACCGGTGGCCGGAGAGGTGGAGTAGGTCTCGGCATCCAGGGCGTAGGTCAGGGCGTCGGTGACCAGGGCGCTGTTGCCCTCGGCATCCATGCGGTTGGCGGTGTTTTCCACCGTGTAGCCCTTCTTGGCCAGGAAGTTGTTGACGGCATCGTGGGCATTTTGGGCCGCCGTCAGGTAGTAGTTGCCTTCGGTGATCACATAGGTGCCCGCGTTGTAGGCATCGTAAGAGGCGAACTGCCGTTCGTCCACCGTGATGGTGAGCGTCTCGCTCTGGCCGGGCTGCAGCAGGCCGGTCTTGTCAAAGGCCACCAGTTCCGCCGAAGCCGCTTCCACATCATACTGCTTGTTGTAATCGCCGTAGGGTTTCTGCAGATAGATCTGGACGGTCTCCTTGCCTGCGGTGCTGCCGGTGTTGGTCACCGTCACATTCACCGTATAGACAGCTTCCTCCCCGGAGGTGTCCTTGGTGACCTGGAAACCGGAATAGTCAAAGCTGGTATAGGACAAGCCGTAACCGAAGGGATAGGAAACGGTCTGGGTGTAGTTATAATCCCCGGTATTGGGGGTACCCATGACAAAATCTTCGTACCGGCTTTCGGTGTAGCGGTAGCCCAGGTAAATACCTTCCTGGTAGACCACGTAGTATTTGTCCTGCTGGGGAGAACCGTCGGAGTTGACGGCGTCGGGGGCGCCTTCATAGACGGTGGTGCCGAAGTTGGCCAGGCTGGGGTTCTGGTCATGGGTGCGCCAGAAGGTGGTGCTTAGACGTCCGGAAGGGTTCACGTTGCCGGCCAGAATCTCGGACACCGCATACAGGCCGGTCTGGCCGGGGGTGCCGATCCACAGGGCCGCGTCAATGCCGTAAGCCGGGTCGCTGAGGAAATCCGCTTCCACCTGGTTGGCGAAGTTCAGGATGACCACGATCTTCTTGAAAGCACCGGCATCCTTCTGGGCCTTGACGCCCGCCAGCAGTTCCTTCTCCTTGGGAGAGAGCTTGAGGTAATCACCGTCGGTGGAATCCCCCGCCGAACCGTCGGCATCGTCCAGGGTGCTCAGGGAACGGTCGCCCCGGGGCATGTCGCTGCCTTCGCCGCCCACGCGGGAAAGTACCACAATGGCGGCATCTCCGTACTGGGCAAAGCTGGCGCCGTTGGCGGCTTCCACCTCACTCCAGGGGGCTTCGCCGATGACCTTCACGCCGGTAACGCCGGGGCCGGTCTCGCCCATCACACGCTTGTAACCGGCCTGCTCTTCAGCAGAATACCAGTTCCACAGGGTCTCGTTGACGGTAAAGTTGCCGTTTCTTTCCAGCGCCGCCTTGAAGGTGGGCGCAGTGGAAGCATCCACCGAACCGGAACCGGTGCCGCCGTAGACCGGGTCCACACTGCCAATGCCGAACAGGCTGACCTTGCGTTCCCCTTCGGTCAGGGGCAGGGCGTTGTTGTCATTCTTCAGCAGCACGGCGCCTTCGGCCATGGCCTGCTCGCCCAGTACCCGCCCGGCAGCGATGAGCTCTTCCAGACTGTTGAATCGGGACTTGAAATACTCGGTGTCCTCGGTGCCGTCGCCGGTGTCGATGGTGCGGAACGGCGGGGTGTTCAGCACACCGTTGATCTGGGGAGCGTTCTCCCCGGCGATCACACCGCCCGTCACGCTCACGCCGCACAGCACCGCCATGACCAGAGCCATCGGTTTGCACAGGCGGGAAACGGTGCCCACCGCGGCAAAGGCCGCCGCGATGTTGACCACCAGACCGGCCAGGTAAAGGATCAGGGTGATAAAGAAATCCACTTCCCAGGTGGAGTCGATGCCCACAAAGGCCGCGGAAATGTAAGGATACATGCCGTAAATATAAAACAGGAACGAGATAAGCTGGGCTGCGGCCAGAACCGGCGCGCCCCAACGAGCCTTTTTGATGGCAAACAACACTACAGCCAGTACCAGGCCGATTCCCACGGCCCATACCGCCTGCCAGGACATGCTGTCCATGCTGCGCTGCACCATGCCGTACAGCAGAACGTATGCGATCATCCCCACCAGGGAGAGTGCAGCTCCCAGAGCGGTAAGCCTGACCGCCCGGTCTTTGAACAACTCTTTCACTTGTTACCTCCTCTTTTTTGCCAAAAGCCAACACAGCGGCTGTATTTCCGGTCCTCCTTTCCCGAAAGATTCTTTTCTGGCAACGAGTATAGCCGCCCCGTACCCCGGGTACAATGGGTTTGGCCCGGTTGGTCGCTTTTCCGCCCTGGTTGGATTTTGGCACCGTTAAAGCGCACAATTTTCACACCCTGCATTTGTACATATGCGCCAACAGAAAAGCCGCATATCGGAGAGCGGTTTCCGATACGCGGCTTCGTTATGATTCGGTTTTATTGGCTGTTTCCAGCATCGGGAACAGGCAGCGCACAACGGCACAGCCGTGCTCTTTGGTGGAAAACAGTTCGGCGCCATATTTGTGCAGGATATCCAGAATACCTTCTGACAGAGCCTGCACCGGCTGCGGGCCTGCGCCGGACAAGGCAGCAGCGGCTTCCAGAACCACGACACCCTGGCGGCGGTAGACCTGCAGGTCCAGTTCCCGCTGCCCGGAATCAGGCTGGTTTTGAATATGCGCGATGGTCTGCTGCAAAATGCCGGTACACAGCACATACAGGTCGGAATCTTCCATGAACTGAAGCTGTGCACCGTCGGCCACACAGTGGACCTCTATCCCCTGTTCCCGGCAATACAGGCTTTGTTCCGCCAGGATCATATCCAGCACATCATGGCCGGTGGTCAGGCTGCTGTCATAGATTTCCACCGCCTCGCTCAGGCGGTCCAGGCACTGCTGCTGTTCCCCGAAAGTACGGGCCCGCTGCAGGTCTGCCAGCTGGACCTTCAGTTCATGGCAGCGGCGGTTGATCAGCGCCACATTCCGCTTTGCGGTCTCGTACCGCTCTTCCTGGCTGCGGCGCAGGGCGTTGGCCACCGCCAGTTCCGCCTCGGCCTGCCGCTTGACAAACAGGGTGTGCACCAGATACAGCGCCACCAGTAGGCAGATGCCGTTCATCAGCACAAACTGATAATTCTGCCCCAGGCCGGGGCTCCCCTCAATGCCGATCTTGATATCCGGCACGCCCTGTACCAGCTCAAATTCCGCAAACAGGACCCCGGCCACCGCCAGATGACGGCGTCCTATCTGGTAACTGCCGCTGAACAAAGGACGCGCCAGAAACCACCATGTCAGCGGCAGCGTCACCGCCATCCAGACAAGCAGGTAGAGCCCGTAATGGGGAAGAATCTCCCGCCCCAGCAGGTCATTCAGCAATACGCTGCTGGCATTCTGGAGGGTCTGCTGAGTCATCATGGCCCAGATCGCCCCATACAGTGCCCGGGCCGGGGCGGCGGTGCTGATCCACAGGAGCATCACCGCCGAGGCCAGCCCCATCACCGCCCGGATCACCAGCGGCACACTGAGCACATACGACTGTACCAGCAGCAGCTGCCGCCCTGCCAGAAACAGAAGAACCACCGCCGGGAGCATCCGCAGAAAGAACCGGGGCCTGCGGGGCAGGCACCACCCGAATACCAGGACCTGCAAGACCATCCACAGGCTGACATAATACCGGCCGTCCGGCAAAAAATCCATAAGGCTCATCCCTTTGCGGTCCCCCCGATATAGCGGCTGAAGGCCGCCAGCAATTCCTGGCGGCATCCCCGGCTCACCGGCAGTTCGGTGCCGCCCACCCAAAGGCTTTTGGCGCCGATTTCGGTGACCTGGGCCAGATTCACGAGGTACCAGTGGTTTCCTTTTGCAAAAGGAAAGGCCGTCAGTGCTTCCTCCGCGCTTTTCAGCGTTCCCCGCAGCGCATATTCGCCCTGCTCGGTATGGTAGCAAAGCTGCTTCTGCTGTACTTCCACATAGAAGATGCTGCGCACCGGTAAACGGATCTGGCGGCCGTGACAATCCAGAAGGATCTGAGCGTCTTTCTGCCGGTCGATCCGCCCCAGCGCCCGGGCAAACCGCATTTTGAAGGAGAGATACGACAAGGGTTTGAGGATGTAATCCAGCGCCTGCACCGCATATCCCTGGATGGCGTACTGGGCCATGTTGGTGATAAACACCAGCACCACCTGTTCGTCCACCTGCCGCAGACGGCGGGCGGTCTGCATGCCGTCTGCGCCGGGCATCTCAATGTCCATCAGGATCAGGTCAAACCGGCCGTCGTAGTCTGCCAGCAGGGCTTCCCCGCTGGGAAAGAACTGCACCGAGAAGGATTCCCCGGTCTCGTTTTCATAGCGCTGTATGTACTCTCCCAGCTGATTGCGGTTTACCGCCTCATCCTCTACCACCGCAACACAAACCATTCCAAGACCTCTTCTTTCCTTCGTTTGAATCACACCTATATCTGACATCATATCAGATATCCAAAGCCAAAGGCAAGAACAAGTCCGCAGTTCCTCCGCTTATTTCAGCCGTCCGCTGTATTCCAGCAAGGCCAGCACCCGGGCGGCGCTGCGCCGCAGGGTTTTGGCCGGGAGGCTGCCGGTTTCAATGGCCTGCAGAATCTGTGCAAGGTCGTAGGCGCTGCCGGGCATGACCAGGTCATTGCCCGCGGGAGCACAGTCTTCCGGGTTTCCGGCCCGCTCGTTGCAGCTGTTCCAGTCGGTCATCACAAGGCCCGCAAAGCCCCACTCGCACCGCGGGATATGGGTGAGCAGGTCGTGGTTGTTGGCCGTATACACCCGGTTGATGCGGTTGTAGCTGCTCATGAGGGTCCTGGGTGCGGCATCCCGCACCACGATCTCGAAGCCCTTGAGGTACAGTTCCCGCAAGGCCCGTTCGGACACGTTGGCGCTGATGCCGTTGCGGTTATCCTCCGAGTCGTTGCAGCAGAAATGCTTGACGCAGGCCGCACAGCCGGGATGGCTCTGCACACCGCCCACCAGGGCGGCGGCCAGAGTGCCGGTCAGGAAGGGATCTTCGCTGTAATACTCAAAGCAGCGGCCGCCCAGGGGGTTGCGGTGTAGGTTCATGCCCGGGGCCAGCCACACGCTGACGCCGAATTTCTCCATCTCGGTGCCCACTGCGTCGCCCACGGCCCGCAGCAGGTCCACGTCCCAGGTCTGGGCCAGCAGCAGTTCCACCGGCCAGGCCGTGGCGTAGCGGTGCACCACCACACCGTCGGAACCGTCATCCTTGCACATCCGGGCTTTCAGGCTGGCGGCCAGGGCGCCCCAGTTGTACCGTTCCGGGATATCCACCGCTTTGGGGGTGCCGTCCGGGGTGATGCAGACGCGGTTGACGATGTTCACACCCGCCGGGCCGTCGGCCATGACCAGGTTGGGGATTCCTTCCTGCAGCAGGGCGGTGGAGGTCTTGCCCCCGGCGCCGTGGATCTCATGGGTACCCGCCGGGACCCGCTGCAGTTCGCCGCCCCGCAGCAGTTCCGCCTGCTGGGCGGGGGTGAGCCGGTCCAGCGTCCGGCGCACCAGGGGGGATTCCTCCACCTCCGGGTCACCGTACACCACCGTGCGGGCGGACAGGCATCCGGTTTCGATCTCCACCACCGGCGCGCCGTCGGCGGCAAAAGCGGGAAGCGTTTCGGGCGGGGCCAGCTCTTCCAGTTCAGCAGGCGGGGTGCAGCAAGGCTGGCACTGCATCAGCACCTGGGTCCGGGACATGCGCAGCACCGCCGCGGCGGTCAGGTCCCGGCTGTGGCGGCCCACCCGCAGCAGGTAGTCCCCCTCTTCCAGCACCCAGCGGGATGCGGCCGTGTCGTAGGAGGCGCAGTCCTCCAGCCGTACCCGGAGGGTCACCTCGCAGACGGCGCCGGGGGCCAGTTCCGGGGTTTTGGCAAAAGTGGCCAGGCGCTGGGCTTCCTTGGCAAAGCTGCCCCGGGGCGCGCTGACATAGGCCTGCACCACCTCCCGGCCGGAAACCTTGCCGGTGTTGGTGACGGTCACAGGCAGTTCCACCCAGGCACCCTTCTGCACCGGGGTCCCGGAGCGGAGGGCAAACTCCGTGTAGGACAAACCGAAGCCGAAGGGATACCGCACCTCTTTGGCAAAGGTATCGAAATACCGGTACCCCATATAGATGCCTTCCCGGTAATATTCATCTTCCAGGTTGCCGTCCAGATAGCTGAAGGTATCGCCGGAAGGGATAGGTGTGCCGCCTTCCTCGGTCTCTTTCTCGTGAAATGCCACATCAACCGTCATGCCCCGGCTCACAAAGTTGTCCAACAAAAATTTCCTTGCCAGAGCGATATTTTCCTCAAGGGAAAACTCATTCTGCAATGAAATTTCAAAGCTGTATGCAAGCTGGGCTTTCTTCCCATGCTCGGCGTGTTCTACAGCGTTCCAGAGGGTTTCCCGGTCGGCAAACTCCCTCGGTGTATGGGACGGCAGGAGAATTTCGGAACAGATCACGCCTTTCTTTCTGGTGTAGTCGCTGTCCTCTCCATAGTAGTCGCTGTAGAGCTTTTCGCCGGAACGGTAAGCGGCGGAAGCCACAACGGATTGCCCCTCACTGCGTTTAATCTGGTCGGCTGTGAAGTGGAACAGAGCCATGTCCTGCGTCCTCCTTTCTGCTGGCAAAACTGCGGAGCGTGTGCTGTACCTCCGGCAGAGAAAAGACCGTTTCCAACAGCTCATACATTTCCTGCTTGGGCAGTCCTTTGAACACCGGGGCAAGGCTCTCCACCGTACCGCCGATGTTGCACAGCTCATGGGTTCGCTTCGCCCGTTCGCCTTTCTCATAATACTGCTTGCGGTTTTCCAGACGGGTCAGCCTGCGCTGCTCTTGAGCAAGCCTGAGTTCTGCCCGTTCTTTCTCCAAACGGAGCTGGTCGAGTGTTTTCTTCTCTGGCATAAAAATGACCTCCTTTTCTGAAAATGGGGATAAAAAAAGACCGCTGATTTCTCACACGGCAGTGTAGATCAACGGTCAGTTTTTCGGTATTCAGTTTTTACAAAACTTGCTGGCGGCGAACAGCATTTTATGCTGTTTGCGGACGGCAAGTACACAGGGGATAGCCGCATAAGCGGCGCAAGGGGGTGTAGCCACCTTGTCGGAACGAAGTGACGGAACATTCTCGGTCTGCTGGCTTTCCTGCTGACAGAGAATGCAGCTCCGCAGGACGCACGAATACTTCCGGCAGGAGAGTATAGAAGTGCGCCCTTAGAGTTCTAAGGGATTTTTGCTACTCAAGAAACAAGCTTTTTGAAGGAACCCATTCCGTCGCAAGCTCATCTGCCTTTTCAAGCCACCGTTTAATTCTCTTTTCTGGAGGAACACTTTCACCCCAATATTCTACAAAGAGTGCATCATCCATGCGGAGGGCAGCTTCTTTCATTTCAGATTCGATAAGTTTCAAAGCCCTCTCTATGTAGATTCCTCCTTCATCATCATTTTTAGGATTTGCAACACTCCCAGCGGAAAACAATTGAATTTGGGTTATGCAGCTTTGCAACTGCAAAAGCAAAAACCAGTAGCAACGGAAACACAGATAATAGTGCTTGTATAGCTGTTATGCTTGGGTCGGCACCTATTTGTTGCAGAAAGTAAGTTGACAATACCAACTGGCTATCTGTCTGCAAAAAGGTCATGGGTTGTTCAAGCATGTTCCAACTCTCAGCCACCGATAATAGGCTAGCTGCCAGTATGTAGGGGGAAAGCATTTGTTCCAGCCTTCCATCTGCCGGGATATGAACTTCCAGGATCATAGTCCCGCCAGGATATATCCTTTCTCCCACAAAAACTGGTTCTTTGAGAACCCGCGGCTGATATTGCAGCCGTCCCAGGCGATACACGCGCCTTTTAAGCGAGTGAAGCACCCATTCCCATTGGATAACACCGGCCTGCCCAGTAAGCCTTACACACTCCCGGCACCAAATGGCGATATCCCGCAATGTATCATAACAAACCATTTCGGGCAGCCCCTGCTCCAACCACCGCGGCGCCTGTTGAGCACCATACTGCATGAACAGCGCCAGCGCAAGCTGATTGGGGGCGACAGATTCCCCGAGTTCTTTCAGTATCTGCACATTTCTCGAGTATCGGCAAAAGGGTGTCTGCCAATTCAGATAGTTCTGCCGCACGGAGTTCTTCCTCGCTTGTACATTCATATTCTTCACATTCTTTGAGAAGGCGAACCATTTCACTTTTAAGGTCATCTACAGACGGCACACGACCATCATTCGTATGGAAGTTATACGAAAAACCCGATCCCAAAACAGGCACTAGCCGTTTTAAATCAATCGATTTTCGCATCTTTTCGAATATGGCATTTCCTTCTTTTAAGTCCGAAAAATTGCAAATTTCAAAACCCATTATTGTCCTCCTGTACATTAATACACATCTAAAACTTGCAAGGATATAATCTGCCTTATCCTGATTGGAGTTTCCTATACTGCGCCGGTGACTTCCCTATCTCCTTCTTAAACACCCTGCTGAAATACAGCGGGTTCTCATACCCTACGATTTCGGAAATTTCCTTGATGTTGTAGGTTGTCCGCTCCAGCAGGTTTTGGGCGTTGACCATGCGCAGGGAGAGGATATACTGGGCTGGGGACATACCTGCGTACTGTTTGAAATTGTGTATAAACCAGTTGGTGCTGATGTGCAGGGATTCTGCATAATCATCTATGCTGATTTTTGTGTTATAGTTTTCGTTGAAGTAAGCCGCCGCACGTTCAATTTGTTCTTGGACGTTGCCGGTGGCTTTTTTCTGTTCATGCTGCTGGCGATCCACCAACAGCAGAATATCGTTGAACAGCGATGCAATATAGTCCTCGTACCCATAGCGGCACAGCTGCAACTCCTGAATGATTTTGCGGAACAGCGCCTTGTAATCTGGCAGCACACCGCAGTAGAACACATGCTCATCCAGCGAGATGCCGTGATACGCCAGAATGTTCTTTACATCACTGCCTGTGAAGTGAATCCAGAAAACTTCCGGGTTATCCTCCAGATAATATACATATTTTTGGATTTCGTCCGGCTTGTAAAGCACCATATGACCCGCGCTGACGATTTCTTCCTTGCCGTCAAACCAGAAATGTGTCTTGCCGTTTGCTACATATAAAATCTGGTAATCCCTGCGCCCTTTCTGCCAGCAGGTCGGAAGTTTAGGGCGCGTTTTCAGCCGGTAGGTGCCGCAGCTGCCCACTACCAACGGCGTGGAGTTGTCTTTGAAATCTGTACGGGAATTGTTCAGATATCCAGAGTTAATGT
This sequence comes from Gemmiger formicilis, assembly GCF_016900095.1. Classification (GTDB taxonomy): domain Bacteria; phylum Bacillota; class Clostridia; order Oscillospirales; family Ruminococcaceae; genus Gemmiger; species Gemmiger formicilis_A. The sequence goes on along the minus strand of NZ_JACJJP010000006.1, from coordinate 75,130 downwards.
ACACAAAAATCTCCTCCTGTTTTTGTGAATATTGCGATGTGCTTCGTCCATTTTACCTTCACTTTACAAAAAGCCGTTGATTTTGTGCATATTTAGTGCAATAGCGTTTATATTTTATTGTATATAGAAATTGTATAATAATTTCAGACGAAACGCAATCAGAACTGTATAAATCACAGGAGGAGAATGGATGATTATTCCGCACTATTACGAGGACCCGCACACACTGCATGTGGGTACCATGCCGAATCGTGCCTATTACATTCCGGCATCCCAGCGCAGCGATACTTTAGTCGAGCACCGCGAGACCTCGGATCGCTTCCAGCTTTTGAACGGAAGCTGGAAATTTCGGTACTACGCCAGTATTTATGACTTGCAGGATGCTTTCTATGAGGTCGGCTATGATGCCTCCGCTTTTGACAGCATCCCGGTCCCCAGCGTGTGGCAGAACCACGGCTACGACCACCACCAGTACACCAACATCCGCTATCCGTTCCCCGCTGATCCACCGTATGTTCCTAAAGAGAACCCCTGCGGCGCTTACCTCTACGACTTCACTTACCAAAAAGATGCCAGCGCCCCGCGTGCATTTCTGAACTTCGAGGGCGTTGCCTCCTGCTTCTATGTCTGGCTCAACGGTCAGTTTGTCGGGTACAGTCAGGTCGCCCATTCCACAAGCGAGTTCGATGTAACGAAGTTTTTGCAGGACGGCACCAACCATCTGGCGGTCCTCGTGCTGAAATGGTGCGATGGCAGTTACATGGAAGATCAGGATATGTTCCGCATGAACGGCATTTTCCGTGATGTCTACCTGCTGCACCGCCCGGAGCAGTGCATCGAGGACTATTTCATCACCACCGACATCCACGGTAGCACCGCAGGGGTTGCTGTCCGCCTGCGTTACTACGATTCCGCTGTTGCCACCCGCATCACCCTCTACGATGCAGCCGGCACAATAGTCGGCAGCGTAACGCCCGTGGAAGCACCGGATGATGCGGCATTCCCCTATCATGCAGAAATCACCGTTGTTGACCCGACACTCTGGAATGCAGAACAGCCCTACTTATATACCCTTGTGTTGGACACCCCCTGCGAGACCATTACGGATCGTGTGGGCATCCGCGAGGTTCACGTTGCCAACAATCAGATTTATGTCAACGGCCAGTCCATCAAGTTCCACGGTGTAAACCGCCACGAATCCGACCCTATTACCGGCTATGCCGTTGGCTTTGAGCAGACGAAAAAAGACCTGCTCATGATTAAAAAGCACAGCTTTAATGCCATCCGCACCAGCCATTACCCGGATGTGCCTTACTTCTATCAGCTCTGCGACCAGTACGGCTTCTTTGTTATTGATGAAGCCGACAACGAGAGCCACGGCACATCCGAATACTATTGCGAGGGCAACGAAAGCTGGCCCAACCACGTTGAAAACTGGAACAAGCCCATCGCAGACAACCCGGAGTTCACCGAGGCCACCGTAGACCGCACCCGCCTCTGCGTGGAGCGTGACAAGAACCGTCCCTGCGTCATCATCTGGTCGATGGGCAACGAGAGCGCCTACGGCTGCACGTTCGAAGAAGCGCTGGCATGGACAAAGAGTTTTGACCCCCGCCGCCTGACCCACTACGAGAGCGCCCAGTACCGCAGCAAGAACCGTAAATACGATTTCTCGAACATTGATATGTTCAGCAATATGTACCCTTCTCTCGAAAGCATTCAGGAATATCTGGACAACGAGCCGGACAAACCCTATATCATGTGCGAGTACAGCCACTGCATGGGCAACGGCCCCGGCGATTTGGAGGATTACTTCCAGTTCATTCAGAGCCATGACTGCTTGGTCGGCGGTTTCCTGTGGGAGTGGTGCGACCACGGTATTTATAAAGGGAAGATGCCAGACGGCCGCGACATCTATTATTACGGCGGCGACCACAATGAGTGGCCGCATGACGGCAACTTCTGCATGGACGGTCTGGTTTACCCTGACCGCCGCCCGCACACCGGGCTGTTGGAGTTCAAGAACGTCTATCGCCCGGCGCGTGTTGTGAAGTACGACCGGGAATCCGGCATGCTCACGTTGCACAACTACATGGACTTTGTTGATTTGACCGAGTATGCCGCACTAACCTATCAGGTAAGTTGCGACGGCGAGGTCATCAACAATGGCTTCATCCCTTACCCTGACGGTTTCACCCTGCCGCCGCACAGCGAAAACGCCTTGCCGTTGGCCATCCATATTCCCGACAAGGGCAAGTGTTTCCTGAAAATCTTCTACCATTGCGATAAAGATCTGTCCTTGCGTTCGGAAGGTCATCTCCTGGGTTTTGATGAAATCCTGCTGGAAAACGAAGACAGCCGCAACCAGAAAACCTTGGCTATGTGGAGTGATGCCCCTTCCAACAGCACAATCACTGTTCAGGAAACGGACCGCCATTTGACGCTGCGCGGCAAGAACTTCACCTATAACTTTAATAAGCTGACGGGTCTGTTCGCCGCGATGCAGTACGAGGATTCAGTCCTGTTGGACAAGGAAATGGAGTTCAACATCTGGCGTGCTCCTACAGACAATGACCGCAAGCTGAAGCTGGATTGGCTGGCTGTCCGCTATGACCACTGTATGACCAACGCCTACCGCACCGAATATCAGGTGACGGACAGCAGTGTGACTCTGCGCGCCAAAGTCAGCATTGCACCGATCAGCTTGCAGAAATTCCTTGATTTGGATGTCTGCTGGACGATTTCCAACAGCGGTGCAGTAACGCTGGCACTGCACGCTGAGCGCAACACGGTATTCCCCGAACTGCCGCGCTTTGGCCTGCGCCTGTTCCTGCCAAAAGAAATGGCCCGCGTCAGTTACTTCGGCATGGGTCCGATGGAAAGCTACTGCGACAAGCACCATGCTGCCAGCCACGGCTACTTCAGTTCCACCATCTGGCAGCAGCACGAGGACTACATTCGCCCGCAGGAGAACGGCAGTCACTATGATTGCGATTATGTCCAGCTGGATGGCGCTGGCATCAAGCTTACCGCTGTCGGTGCAAAGCCGTTCTGCTTCAACGCCTCGCAATACACGCAGGAAGAGTTGACTGAAAAGGCGCACAACTATGAGCTGCATCCCTGTGACAGCACCGTTCTCTGCCTTGACTATGCACAGAACGGCATCGGCTCTGCCAGCTGCGGGCCGCGTCTGGCGGAGCAGTACCGCCTTGACGATGCTTCCTTCGATTTCAGCATCCGTCTGATTCCTGAAAAAGCATAACCTCTACACAAAAGAATGGAGAAAATCTCATGTCTGAAAACACAGAAAGACGTTATTTAAAATGGTATAACAAGGTCGGTTACGGCTCCGGCGATGTTGCGGGCAACGTGGTCTATGCGTTCCTCTCCTCGTTCGTTATGATTTACCTGACCGACACCGTCGGCCTGAATCCCGGCATCGTCGGCACGCTGATCGCTGTTTCCAAGCTGTTTGACGGCATTACCGACATCTTCTTTGGCTCGATGATTGACAAGACGCACTCCAAGCTGGGCAAGGCTCGCCCGTGGATGCTCTACGGCTACATCGGCTGCGCCATCACACTGGTCGGCACCTTCGCCATCCCCATGGGCATGAGCGAGTTTGCCAAGTACGCATGGTTCTTAATCTGCTACACTCTGCTGAATGCCGTGTTCTACACCGCCAACAACATCGCCTACTCTGCCCTGACCGCCCTTGTCACCAAGAACAGCGCCGAGCGCGTTGAGATGGGTTCCTACCGCTTCATGTTCGCATTCGCCACCAGCCTTGCCATCCAGTCCGTCACGCTGCTGGCTGTCTCCGCACTGGGCGACACCGCCGAAGCATGGCGCACCGTGGCTATCGTCTATGCCATTATCGGTCTGATTGTCAACACGCTCTCTGTTTTTTCCGTCAAGGAACTGCCGGAGGAAGAGTGGGTCGATACCTCGGATAAAGCAGAAATCGAGAAAGACGAGAAGTACAGTCTTGTCGAAGCTGCCAAGCTGCTGGTTTCCAACAAATACTACCTGATGATCTGCGTCACCTACATTTTGCAGCAGATCTATGGTGCCATGATCAGTATGGGTACCTTCTACGCCGCCCATATCCTTGGCGATAAGAACCTGTTCGGCGTGTTCTCTTGGGCCATCAACATTCCTTTGATCATTGCACTGGTCTTTACCCCGACCCTCGTTGCCAAGATGCACGGTATGTACAAACTGAACGTCGGCAGCTATGCCCTTGCTACCGTAGCCCGTGCGCTGGTTGCCGTGGCCGGCTATACTGGCACCGGCGATGTCAAGATGATGCTCCTCTTCACGGCTATTGCTGCACTGGGTCAGGGCCCGTGGCAGGGCGACATGAATGCCGTTATCGCCTCCTGCTCCGAGTACACTTGGCTGACGAAGCACAAGCGCGTAGACGGCACGATGTACTCCTGCACCTCGCTCGGTGTCAAGCTGGGCGGCGGTCTCGGCACCGCCATCACCGGCTGGCTGCTGGCGTTCAGCAACTACGATAAGGCGCTGGCTGTGCAGCCGGAATCCTGCATCAATATGCTGAAACTCATGTACCTCGTAATTCCCTTTGTGCTGGACGCCATCATTACCTTTATCCTCTCCCGCATGAAGGTCGAGGAGGCCAACGATAAAATCCGTGCCGAAATGAAAAACTGATATTCACTATTTTCCTTCTCAAAAAAGGCTTCCGCATCTGCTGGCGGAAGCCCTTTTTCTGTATAGTGCTTTACCCTCTAAAGTCGGCCAAAGCACTGGCTATTAAATCTATTGGCGGCGAAGATATAGATGGCTCATCTTTCTGCAAATTCGGGGTACGCCCCATGCTCTGCTTTTCTAAGTATTCCTGCACGACTTGCTCAATCAAGGTGCGGTCTACCCGCGGGAAAGAATTCGTCTCTGCCTTTTCACAGCATAGAATTGCATCGGTAAGGTACTGCGCCTTGCCTCTGTCGCGCTGCCGTTCCAAGTATTCTACGGCACGCACATGGTCTGGATTTTCCATATGAATGGTTGGAAACTGGTAAAAATGATTCCCCCTTGTTTCTTTATTTTCGAAAAGTGTACGCCAGCGGAAGTAGCGTACCGACTGGATTATAAAAACAATTCGGAAACCAGTAACTATTTCCAAATTTTCAGAGATTACGGTTGGGAATATATTGGTCGTTGTGTTGGATGGCTGTATTTTCGTAAACCGTCAACAGAGATGGATTCCGAGCGTGATGGCGAAATATTTTCCGATAATGAATCAGCAGACAATTTTTCACGAACTTATTGACTTTGCTTAACTGGTCTAGTATGTTAGTAAGTCCTATAATAGAAACTCACAAAAAAATTCTAATTATAAAATTAAAATTCATTTTCGTGTAAATTTCATTGCGTTTAAAAAGGAAAAAGATTATACTAACTACGAAGGAAAACTGACTGTGTGGTTTTTGATTTATCAGGAGGTAGCAAAAATGGATGAGGCCAAGATGGTTCTTTCTTACAATAAACTTTGGAAAATGCTTATTGACCGCAAATTAAAGAAAAAAGATTTACAGAAGATGACTCATCTCAGTTCATCAGTAATTGCCAAAATGGGGCGAGACGAATCGGTTCACTTAGATACGATTGTGAAAATTTGCATTGCCCTTCAATGCAATATTTCAGACATAGTTGAACTCCAAAGAAAGGAGGCGTAACGCATGGCCAGTTTTACTAAAAAAGCCATTCGGGATTCATTTGTGAAACTATTGAACGAGAAGCCTTTGAGCCAAATTACCATTCGGGATATTGTAGATGACTGCGGCGTGAACCGCAATACCTTTTATTACTATTACCAGGACCTGCCGCAATTGGTGGAAAGCGTTGTAGATGAGGATGCGGAGCGGATTATCCGGGGGCATCCTACCATCGATTCCCTGGACGATTGTATCAATGCAGCACTGGAATTTGCTCTGGCCAATCGGAAAGCGGTGCTTAATATCTATCATTCCGTCAACCGAGACATTTATGAGCAATACCAATGGCGGGTCTGTACTTATGTGGTCAGGACGTATGTAGACGGCGTTCTAGGCAACCGAAAAATGACATCTGAGGATTATACCACCGTTGTAGATTATCTGAAATGTGTCAGCTTCGGTATGATCATGGGCTGGCTGGAAACCGGTATGAACCCGAATGCTATGGCCCGGTTTCGGCGGATTTTAGAATTAAAGTGCGGTGATTTGGAGCATCTCATTGACCGTTGTGAGAAAATGCGGTCATAGTCTTTAGGCAAACCTACCCCCTGTGTCTGAATTTCAGACACAGGGGATATTTTGTCTGTGGAAAGTTTTTGAAAATGATTGATAATATGGTAACAAAATCCGAGTGGATGTTTTTCTTCGCTCTTATAACGAAAAGGAGGCAACATGAGAATCGAAAAAATACTTTCTGAGTTTGACGGACTGGGGCTGGAAATCGCAGTGATTGTGCCAGAGGGGAATCCCAAAGGCGTTATTCAGTTTTCCCATGGTATGGCTGAACACAAGGAGAGATACTACGACTTCATGAATTATCTTTCCGATCATGGATATGTGTGTGTTATTCATGACCATCGTGGACATGGTGGAAGTGTGGAAAAGGCAGAGGATTATGGCTTTTTCTATACCGAGAATGAACAGGCAATCATTGAGGATCTGCATACCGTTACAAAGTATATTAAACATATCTATTCTGGCCTTCCTGTATTTCTGTTTAGTCACAGCATGGGTACGCTTGTTGCCCGGGGTTATCTGAAAAGATATGATTCGGAAATTGACAAAGTTGTTCTGTGCGGTACGCCGACCTATAATGCGGCAGCGGGGCTTGGTCTGCTTCTGGCCAGGCTTTCAAAACCCTTCATTAAGGAAAAGGCTCCGAATAAAATGTTGAATGCTATGGCCTTTTCGCAGTTTAATGCCGGAAATTCGATTCCGAATGGCTGGCTCTCAGAAAACCAAGCCAATGTTGCACAATACAACCAAGATCCGAAATGTGGATTTATCTTTACCACAAATGGGTTTGTCAACCTTTTGAGGCTGCAAAAAGCGGCTTTTGAGAAAAGAAACTGGCATGTAAGCAACCCACATTTGCCAATTCTTGTCATTGCCGGTGAGGAAGACCCGGTTATTCGATCAAGAAAGCGATTTGAACAGCTAATCGCTTTTTTATCGGAGCTGGGCTATACAAATATCAGCAGCAAACTGTATGAACATATGCGTCATGAGATACTCAACGAAGAGAAAAAGCTGGATGTATATAAAGATATTTTGCTTTTTTATGATGAATTCCAGCATACAACTTCATATTCCCAGGTATAAGCAGGACTTCGGTCCTGCTTTTTTTGCGATACGAGTCAAAAAACCAGGCAAACCTACCCCCTGTGTCTGAATTTCAGGCATAGGGGGTATCTCTGTCCATAGGAAAGGAAGAATCTTCCCGATATAATGAGGGCGTAAACAAAAAAACACCTCTCAAATAGAGGATGCCAATATAACAAGGAGGAAAAATTATGTATTATTCCAGCGGTAATTACGAAGCCTTTGCCCGTCCCAGAAAGCCCGAAGGCGTGGACAACAAATCCGCCCACATCATCGGCACCGGCCTTGCGGCTCTGACTGCCGCCTGCTATCTGGTTCGTGACGGACAGCTGCAGGGTCAGAACATCCACATCTATGAGAAAGACCCCATTCCCGGCGGTGCATGCGATGGCTGGCAGTACCCCGATGTAGGCTATGTCATGCGGGGCGGACGGGAGATGGATAACCATTTCGAGGTCATGTGGGATTTGTTCCGCTCCATTCCGTCCATCGAGACAGAAGGGGTCAGTGTTCTGGACGAATACTACTGGCTGAATAAGAAAGACCCCAACTACTCCCTCTGCCGGGCAACCGTCAACCAGGGTCAGGATGCCCACACCGACGGCAAGTTCGGTCTGTCCGACAAGGCTGCAATGGAGATCATGAAGCTGTTCTTCACCCCCGATGAAGACCTGTACGATAAGCGCATCACGGATTTCTTCGATGATGAGGTGCTGAACTCCAATTTCTGGCTCTACTGGCGCACCATGTTTGCCTTTGAGAACTGGCACAGCGCTTTGGAAATGAAGCTGTATCTCAAGCGCTATATCCACCATGTGGGCGGTCTGCCGGACTTCAAGGCTCTGCGGTTCACCCGTTATAACCAGTACGAATCTATGATTCTGCCCATGGTCAAGTATCTGGAAGGCTTCGGTGTCCAGTTCCACTATAACACCAAGGTGGTCAATGTGGAGTTCGACATCCAGCCCGGTAAAAAGCAGGCAAAGCGTATTGAGCTGCTGTCTGAGGGCAAACATCAGTTTGTTGACCTGACGGAAAACGATCTGGTGTTCATTACCAACGGTGGCTGCGTGGAGAACGCCACCATGGGTTCCCAGAACACCGTGGCACCCTTCAACCCCGAAATCAAGCCCGGCGGCGGCTGGGATATGTGGCGCAGAATTGCTGCACAGGATCCTTCCTTCGGTCATCCCGACAAGTTCTGCCATGATCCTGAGCAGTCCAACTGGATGAGCGCCACCGTCACCACACTGGATCAGAAGATCATTCCCTATATCAAGAATATCTGCAAGCGTGACCCCTTTACCGGCGGCGTGGTTACCGGCGGCATCGTGACCGTGAAGGATTCCGGCTGGCTCCTGAGCTGGACCATCAACCGTCAGCCCCAGTTCCGGAATCAGCCCAAGGATCAGTGCCTGGTGTGGGTTTACGGCCTGTTCTCCGACAAACCCGGCGACTTCGTGAAGAAGCCCATGCGGGAGTGCACCGGTAAGGAAATCTGTATGGAGTGGCTGTACCACATCGGCGTGCCGGTGGGGGAGATCGAGGAGCTGGCCGAGCACAGCGCCAACACTGTGCCGGTGATGATGCCCTATATTACCGCTTTCTTCATGCCCCGTGCCGCCGGTGACCGCCCTGATGTGGTGCCCGAGGGTGCTGTGAACTTTGCGTTCCTGGGTCAGTTTGCCGAAACCAAGCGGGATACCATCTTCACCACCGAGTATTCCATGCGTACCGGCATGGAGGCTGTCTACACCCTGCTGGACATCGACCGTGGTGTGCCCGAGGTCTGGGGCAGCGTCTACGACATCCGTGATCTGCTGAACGCCACCATCCAGCTTCGGGACGGCAAGCCCCTGACGGAAATGAACCTGGGTTTCAAGGAGAAAATGGTGGTCAAGAAGCTGCTGGAGAAGATCCGCGGAACAGATATCGAAAAGCTGCTGAAAGAATATCATGTAATTGAGTGATAGAAGCTTCACTGCGGGGAGGCGTTGCCTCCCCGCTTATATAAGGAGAGATAAAGATGTCATTTACAAATCAACTGAAAAAAGCAACTCTGCGTACTGCTTTTGGCTACTTGGAGAAAAATCCGGAAGAAAATGCTCTGAAACTGATGTCCTGGGTGGATAAGCTGGCTGGCGATGGCCCAGACAGTTTCCCAGTCCAGCGTGCCGCAGTCCGAAATGTTCTGGAAGATCCCCAGAACAATATGTACCAGCTGGTCATGAGCATTCTGAAAGAAACCGATCCCGGTGTTCTGAAGGCGACCTTTGAGAACTTCTTCCTCAACGCCAACATCATCGGCTGGCCCAAGCAGGAGGAATATCGAAAGAAATACAACTGCAATATCCCCTGGGCAATCCTGTTGGACCCCACCTCTGCCTGCAACCTGCACTGTACCGGCTGCTGGGCAGCGGAGTATGGTAATAAGTTGAACCTGACCTTCGACGAAATTGACTCCATTATCACCCAGGGCAAGGAACTGGGTGTGTATATGTACATCTACACCGGCGGCGAACCGCTGGTGCGCAAAAAGGATCTGATTGCCCTTTGTGAAAAGCACAGCGATTGTCAGTTCCTCTCCTTCACCAATGCCACTCTCATTGACGAAGCCTTTGCAGACGAGATGCTCCGGGTGAAGAACTTCATTCCAGCCATCAGCATCGAGGGCTTTGAAGCCGCCACCGACGGCCGCCGTGGCAACGGCACTTACCAGAAGGTCATCAAGGCTATGGCAATCCTGAAGGAGAAGCATCTGCCCTTCGGCCTGTCCTGCTGCTACACCAGCCAGAATCTGGATTCTATCAGCTCCTATGAATTTATTGATCAGATGATTCAGTGGGGGGCTCGGTTTGTCTGGTACTTCCACTACATGCCCGTGGGCAATGACGCAGTGCCGGAACTGCTGCCCAATCCTGAGCAGCGGGAATTCATGTATCACAGGATCCGGGAGATCCGGGCTACCAAGCCGATCTTCGCCATGGACTTCCAGAACGATGGCGAGTATGTAGGCGGCTGCATTGCCGGTGGACGGCGGTATCTGCATATCAACGCCAACGGTGACTGTGATCCCTGCGTGTTTATCCACTATTCCAACGCCAACATCCGGGACATGAGCCTGCTGGATGTACTGCGCAGCCCCATTTTCATGGCCTATCACGATGGGCAGCCCTTTAACGATAACCATCTGCGTCCCTGCCCCATGCTGGAGAATCCGGAAAAGCTGCGGGAAATTGTGAAAGCTACCGGCGCTCATTCCACAGACCTGCAATCCCCGGAAACGGTGGATCACCTGTGCGATAAATGCGAGGCTTACGCAAAGAACTGGACCCCCACCGCCACCGAGTTGTGGAGCTGCAGCTGTGCGAAGAAAAAGGGAGAAGCGGCAAAATGACAACCTTCTTTACCTCTGAAAGTGTCACAGCGGGACACCCGGATAAGGTATGTGACCAGATCGCCGATGCCATTTTGGATGCCATTTTGGAAAACGATCCCCATTCCCATGTAGCCTGCGAAGTAACTGCCATTCCCAACGGGATCCACATTTTCGGCGAGATCACCTCGGCTGCCCGTGTGGACTATGCCGCTATTGCCCGGCAGGTGGTTCGGGATATCGGGTATGTGAAGCACGGCTATGGCTTTGACGCAGACACCTGCCAAATCACAGTGGATATCCATGAGCAATCCCCCGATATCAACATGGGTGTGGAGAAGACGGATTCTATGGAAAACGGCGCAGGAGATCAGGGCATGATGTTTGGTTACGCATGCAAGGAAACGGAAAACCTGATGCCGCTGCCCATTGAGCTTGCCCATGCGCTGACAAAGCGCCTTGCCTTTGTGCGGCAGGAGGGAATTCTGCCCTATCTGCTGCCAGATGGGAAGGCCCAGGTCACCGTGGAGTACCGGGACGGAATCCCGGCACGGGTGGACACTGTTGTAGTTTCTTCCCAGCATGAGGCGGATGTGTCCATGGAGCAATTGCGGGAGGATATTCTCCGCCATGTCATCCGCCCGGTGATCCCAGAGGGCATGCTGGACAGGAACACAAAATTCTTTATCAATCCTACAGGCCGTTTCTGCATTGGCGGTCCCGCCGGTGACAGCGGCCTGACGGGCAGGAAGCTGATCGTGGACACCTACGGCGGCTACGCCCGGCATGGCGGCGGCGCGTTCTCTGGTAAAGATCCCTCAAAGGTCGACCGAAGTGGTGCGTATATGGCCCGGTACTTGGCGAAGAATGTGGTTGCGGCGGGATTGGCGGATCGGTGTGAGATCCAGATCAGTTACGCTATCGGCGTTGCCCAGCCGGTATCCCTCCTGGTAGACACCTTCGGTACGGGAAAGCTCCCGGCAGACCGGATCCGGGAACTGATTCTTAAAACGGTTGACCTGCGCCCCTCTGCTATCATAGACCGCCTTTCCCTGCGAACACCGTTTTACAGACACACCGCAAGCTATGGTCACTTTGGCTCAAATACTGCGGAATTACCTTGGGAACAGACAAACTTGCCGCAGCTTTGGCAGGATATAATCTGATTTCGTGATAGAAGATCCTAATAGCCGGATTGCCCCAAGGGTTGCATTGGGCAGTCCGGCTATCTGTGTTATGGAGGGGTCAAAGTCCTGTCGGTTTTAAATGAAAAGGGGGACTTATTATGGACTTTGAAAGAATCCTGCAAATGACGACAAGTGAGCGTAATCTGGCGCTCTTACAGGACGAGGCTTTCGTGGATGATGTGACAGAGTTTCTCGCAATCCGTCAGTTGTACAATGCTGCAATTAAGCAAGTAAGGACCAAACTTGAGATTCTTAATGATGGATTCCAAGTAGAGCACTGCCACAATCCTATCCACCATATTGAATGTAGGCTGAAGTCTCCAGGAAGTATGCTCGAAAAGCTCAGACGAAAAGGATACCCCATAGAAATGCAATCCCTTCGTGAGGGTATTCTTGATATTGCTGGAGTTCGGGTCGTGTGCAATTACCTAAATGATGTAAATCTAGTCGCTGACCTGCTCCTTTCTCAAGATGACATTCGTTTGCTTAAGAAAAAGGACTTTATTTCTAATCCAAAGTCAAACGGATACCGGAGTCTCCACCTAATTGTTTCAGTTCCCATTTTCTTGGCGGGGACAACAGAACACATTCCTGTTGAGATCCAAATACGGACAATTGCTATGGACTATTGGGCGAGTTTAGAGCATCACCTAAAATACAAGACTGAAAACGATGTGTCAGATTCCCTTAAATGTCGTCTGAAACATGATGCAGATTTGCTGTCTGCAATTGATGCCGATCTGCAAGATATTTTTTGTCAAATGAATGCTTAGTCTGCTCTACATTCAGATTGGCAGTATAGACGGAAGAGTTGGCTGATATGTCAGCTCATGTAGTAAATTACGATGCGAAATCACACTTTTTATATATAAAAAGATTGTCTATGAGGTACGTGACCTTCACGCAACCATGAGAATATTGACAAAACGAGGAGGTATTTTTTGTGCAACTGAACAACCGGATTAAAGCCGCAAAAATTGGCTATATCATGATCTCTATTCTGTTATGTGTATTGGGAATTGTACTGATTGCTGTGCCTGATTTCTCGGTGACGCTGCTATGCAGGCTCGGCGGAGGAATCATGGTTCTATTCGGCTTGGTAAAGATCGTCGGCTATTGTTCCAAAGACTTATACAGGCTGGCATTTCAATTTGATCTGGCCTTTGGCATTCTGCTCGTGGCACTTGGCGTCATTCTGATCATCCGTACAGATGCAATGGTTAATCTTATCTGCATTGTTATGGGCATCTGTGTTCTGGCAGACGCGCTCCTCAAAATACAGATTTCCATTGATTCCAAAGCCTTTGGCATTCAAAAGTGGTGGCTGATTCTCGCTGTAGCAATTCTGACAGGGGCTGCCGGTTTCCTGCTGCTCTTACGCCCATCGGAAAGCGCCCAGGTCGTGATGATCTTGCTGGGGGTGACGCTCATAACCGAAGGTGTGCTAAATCTGATCACCATTCTGACCGCCGTTAAGATCATTCGTCACCAGCTGCCGGAGGTCATCGATGCCGAATATTGCCAGATAGACCCTAACAGAAAGGATATGTAATCATCTATGCGTTTTTCAAAGGCGGTTGCAAAATACCGCATACCGATCTTAATTCTAACCGTTTTGCTGATGATTCCGGCAGTGATTGGCATTGCAAATACCAGAATCAATTATGACATGCTGAATTACTTGCCGGAGGATATGGATATCACATCTCTGGAGACAATCTGGCAATATAGGAAAATACGTTTGTATTATATCACTATTGATAAAAGACTTCAATGTTCATGGGTGAGTCCGACTTACCTTATTAACCAAATATTGATTATTTTTTCGGCCTCATGTCCTTAGTTTTTATACGCTTTCCACCATCGTTATAGTATAAGTTATCTACTGTTTGTTGGGCCCTGTACTCCTTATCATTGTGTGGTTCTTACTCAATTTTCAGAAACTGCTTATAGCTCCCCTTCACATGGATCGTCACCTTATATCCCCTACCAACTTCCACTTTTTCAAACAACTCCGCTAAAATGGCTCGCTTTCGTGGGATAGACGCCAAGTCAAACTCGTTGGCCCACCCCAGGAACTCATTATAGTAACTGCGGATCTGTTGGACAGTTGCTCGATGGTCGTTGTTTTGTAATAAGGTGGCATATTCATCTTTTGCTTGCCTGACCTCTGCTTCCGCCTGCGCAATCAGCCGAGCCAGCATCTCCTGCGAGAAGGCACTCCTTCCATCCAAACATTTCAGCACTTCATCCTCATAGCGTTGCTGCTTATACTGGGCTGCCTTGATTTTCTTCTCGGCAGCCTGTTTTTGTCTGTTATGTTCAGCATCCTGCTGCCGGATTCTCTGTTCAATGCTCTTGTCATACGGCTCACTTTTGATCTTGCGGAACAGTTCATCAGCGTAAGCAAGCACGATCCTGTCCACTCTCTCTGCGAGATAGAGAGCCTGCCCATCACATTCCCGCAGATGCTGGCCGCGTTGATAACAGTTGTACTTGGCCTGCACCCGTTCTCGAATACTTCCATCAGCCAGCTTATACCTATCTTTATGCAAAAAGGCCGACATCTTCGCCCCGCAATGTGCGCAGACTACGATGCCGGCCAATAATGTTGGATTGCTGCTCTTTTGGGCAGCGTTTTTATCTTTCAGAGCCTTTTTGCTCCTTTTGCTGATCATCTCGTTGGCCTTGGCAAACAAAGCCTCGTCAATGATCTGCAGCTGCGGCATAAACTCCGATCTTGCCGCCTTAGTAATGATATATCCAGTATAGCCTTCATGCTGAATCATTCTTTTGATGTTGGAAGACTGGAACTCCGCCCCCTGGCGGGTACGCAGTCCTCGTTGGTTCAGCATCTGTGCCATGGCATATCCACTGGCACCTTCTTCCGCCACTTTCGTAAATACTTCCCGGACCCATGCCGCTTCATCTGGATTGATTTCCAGATCCTTTACGGGCTGGTCTCTCTTGTTGACTCTACCTTTATTAATAGCTCGATACCCGTAAGGGACAAAGCCTCCGGCAAAGTGTCCGCTGGAAACGATCTGACGGATACGATCTCTGGTTCGCATGGAGGTCTTTTCGCTCTCCCCTGCTGCCTGCCAGAACCGGATATAGTTCATCAGCTTATCGCCATGGCTTTCAATTCGCTGCTGACCTTCGTGTGTGCTCCACATCTGAATACCGTGCTGGACGAACCATTCAAGTACAAAGGGTGTTTCACTCTCAATGCGTCCCAGCCGGTCAAACATATACACTAGAAGGATATCGAAGTTTCCCTTGCTTGCCTCACTGCGCAATTCCTGAATGACATCTCGCTTACTGGCGGAGACTTTGGAGCCCGAAACACCTTTTTCCGCCTTCTCCAGCACCACACGCCACCCATGCTCCTGGGCGAACTTCCGGCAGGCAATCTTCTGCATGGGAATATCGTCGTGATCCACCTGGCCCTTGGTCGACACCCGGTAGGACAAAGCGGCACGCGGTGAATCCACGGGCAGCCGCATCTGCTGGGTAGTAAAATAGGCATCATCCAGCCACTTCTGATCCGCTTGCGAGATTTCCACTTCCTGACCATGCTGGTCCCAAAAAGTCATCGTTGTTCCTCCCCTATTCACTTAGTTCTGGTTATTTCCTCATCCCAACAATACTCAATCAACAGGAGGAAAGCTATCACCAAAACGGAGAAACATACTCTCTACTGCTGGTCACAATTTGACAGTTTACCCTCACGGTGTTTTCTCTCTGCGTAGGCATCCATGATCATGGATTTCACTTTTTCAAGCGTATCCCCATCGTCCTTTTCCGAAAAGTATATGGTAACGAAGCCCCCCTCTACTTCCCGTTCTATCCGAGTACGTCCGTCAGGCATCTGCTGTATGTATTCCTGCACACCGGTTCCTTCCTTTCGGGCAACTTGCAATCACTCGATCTAAACCATAAAGGTGCAGCTGATACCGCAAGCTCGCATCGGTGGTAATGAGCGCCACATCGTTTGCCTGTAATTTGGCAAGGATCTTGCATAATTTGCTTTTCTTACAGGCAAATCGAGAAAGCCGTGTTACTGCCACGGCATCGATATCTCCCCTGCGCACGGCCCGGAGCATGGAAAACAAACCAGGCCGCCAAAAGGAATTGCCCTTTGCACATTCGCAGCTTTGCCCAACTATACAATACCCGTTGCAATTGGCCCATTCGCGAAGTTCATCCAGCTGCTGTTCAGCAGCAGAGCGATGCCCGCTACCTGTGCGCGCATACAGCCAAATACGCGGGAAGAAAAGCACATCTTCTTTCTTGTGTTCCATTTCACACCTCCGAATCGTAATTCGGAAGCACCATCCAGTGCCTGCCACACGGCTCGATCCAACCGCACTGGACACCGAAAGTGTGCACACCGTACTGCAGCAAAGATGCAAGCAACCCCTCCAGTTCGGGTCGGCCACAATACAGGTGGTTGATATCCACCACGATCAAAACATCGGCCTCATCGTTTGCAGCTGCGTGAAGTAAATCCATTACCCCAGGGCGCAGCGTCAGCGGTTGTTCTTCGGTTCCTGCCTGAGCGTACAACTCCTGTACGCAAGGCCAGCGCAGCTTACGAAGTGCTTTACGGCAGATCAGAATCTGTTGCCGTAAGGTGAGATCACTGTTTCTGACTTCCTGGATGAAGCAAATTGCCCTCATGAAAATCAACCTCCTTAGGGAATCGGGGCTCGAAATAACTGGGATTTTTCTTTGATTGTAAAAAGCTCTGGATATCTGTTAGTTTGTCCGAAACCGGCATTTCCGGCAATGCGTCCAGCACTGCCCGATGGTAGCGCCCACCTGGGGCCGCACGAGGGTCGAGGATTGCCACCACACAGCTATCCGTTTCAGTGCGGATGGCACGGCCAAACCCCTGACGCAGCTTGATCTGCATTTCGGGCACGATCTCAGTCTGGATGTAACTGTGAAGATTGCCGTATTGCTTTCGCATGGCCTCTCCCAGTGGGTCTGGTACCTGAAATGGCAGCTTCACAATGATGAGCAAGGAGACCATGTCCCCGGGGAAATCAACGCCTTCCCAACAGGCTCCACTGGCGAACAGGACGGCGTTGGGAAGCTGTTTGAAGCGTTCCAGATAGATCTGAGGGTTGCGCTGAGCCTGCAGCACAGGCACCGGGAACTTATCTTTCAGTTTTTCATAAACACGGCCCATCTGATCGTAGGATGTGAACAGCACCAACGTGTGTCCGTTGGCGGTGTTGATCAGATCCTGGATCTGATGGGCCACGCGGTCCGTATTCTGTTTGGAATGGACCTTCTTTCTGTGTGTCGCTGGAAAATAAAGCAAACAGTTTTCTTCGTATCTAAATGGAGATACGATGCGCAGTGTGCGCAATGATGTTCCTCGATCCAACCCGAATTGCTGTTCCGTATGGGTGAAATCCTCCCCCACTGCCAGGGTCCCTGATGTAAGGATGGCAGGCTTATGCTCCCTCCAGAGCGCGTCATAGACGCACCGGGGCAGATCGAAAGGCACTGCACACAGATCAATGTCCAGGTCCCCATTTTCCTGATGGTATTCCACATAGCGAACAAAGGTCATATCGCTGCGAAAGAAGAGTGGAACGAGTTCTTGAACATCACTCAGTTTGTTGCTCAAAACGGGCGGTACCTCCTTGTTCTCCAGCTTGAGGATTTCCTGAATTGCTTTGTCCAAATGCTGCAAGGAGGCGGATCGTTCATCTGTCAAGCAAAATGATTTTTCCCTTTTCGATTCGTTCTCTGCAAGCGCAAATGCTTTCAGGAACGCCATCCTTGCACCACGGAGCTTCTGGGCTCCCAATGTGCAGTGGCTGGTGGTCAGTATTTTTTCAAAACGAAGCAAGTCTGACGAACGAATCCGCCGGGTGTTCATTTGACGAACTGTTTCCGGCAGTTTATGGGCCTCATCGATGACCAGCGCCTGATAGTCTTTCAGCAGGGGCTTCCACCCGTTTTGCCGGTGGGCTGCGTCTGCCAGCAGGTAATTGTGATTGCAGACCTGAATGGTAACCGACGCACCGTTGGAATCTTTCAAATACTGTCGATACCGGCAATCGGAGTGCAAGATGCAGCTGCGGCTGCAACGCTCCGGAACACAGATCAGACGGCGATCATGACGGGATATTTCCGGCAAAAGATCCAGGTCCAGGCATTGGTTGGCAGCGCGCAATGCGGCGGCCCTTCTGCGGAACCGTTCGCCGCGAATGCCGATCTGCTTTTGTCGAATCAAGAGCCGCCTATCACAAGCAAAGCGTTCTTTTCCTTTTCGCAGTACAGCACAAATAGGTTTCTGGATGTATCCATTTTGTATTAAAACATCCGATAAAAACGGTATGTACTCTGTGAGAATAGCGCTTTGAAGGGCGACACTGGCGGTGGAAATCACCACTGGGCGCTGCATCTGTCGTGGCCTTTGCAGCTGCCACAGCACGCAGGCAACCAGGTAGGCATAGGTCTTTCCCAGCCCCACACCGGCATCACACAGGGCCACATCCAGGCCAAACAGGGCGTCCAGCATCATGTGGCACAGACGGATCTGGCCTTCGCGTGTGATCATTCCTCTGGCTGGAAAAAACTGCCGGAAAATCTGTTCTACCTGTCGGTGGGCTTTCTCGTAACCGGTTTCCGGGTTTGTCATTGAATCATCTCCTCGGTTGATGACAAAATAATGCGGCGCAGCGGTTGGTCCACTGCGCCGCACGGGTTCGACATCAACACATGGGGGCTGTTGATGTTCAGGAAAAAGAGAATAACATACAGAAATGCCATATTTGCAGCTCGCCCCCTGGCATCTGGGAACACGGTTCACTTTCGTTCGGCAAGCCGCTTGCGCAGCTTTCACTGGTGTTCCAGGGGTCTAAGGATTTCAACCCAAGGGCGGCCACCCCGTCTGACGTGCGGGGCAACAGGCGTATCATTATCTCCCTTGCAGATCATGGCGAAGCAGTTTTCGCTGCTTTTTCAGTAGAATGGATCGCTCGGTACAATCCCACCCATCTTGCTGGGTGCTGATTGTACGTCATGGCGCTTCTCTGATCACGCTTCCTGCTCTGGGAACGTGCCTCCGTGCTGGGTATTCAGTTGTCAAGGTGCTGGCAGTATTACTGCGTCAGGGCAAAATCGTGCAGGATACTCTGTATAATTTCTTGATCAGATTTCGATACCTTCGGCATCACCCGATGCAAAAAATCTCGTTGCACAGATGTAAGTCTAGAGTTCTTCGGTCGGTACCCTTCTACAAAACTGATGCCTCCGTTGTAACGACCTCTCGTTGTTTCAATCGGGTATGTAATAGATAAGAAATCTACGTCAGTCCTGATGGTGCGAACAGACACATTGAATCGGGAAGCCAGATCGCGCATCTTAACACGCATTTTTGCGTCACAAAGAATTTCGATGATCTGACATCGACGCTCCATCGCATCCATCGCACCACCTCCCTTCCGTTGCCCTATTCTTATCGTAACGGTTAAATAGGAAATAAACCTTACTATTTAAAAAATAAATTTTCCAAGAACCCTGTGACTCTTTTTATTGGAGAATTATCGCTTTTATTTATGAGAAAAACGAAAGTACAAATCCACCATACAGCAAAACGCTAACTTTCAAAAATTTCGGGCGAATTCAAACAATATCAATGTCGAATCATCCTGAAAGATAGTGTTTTATACAATTATTTGTCGAATTAAAAAGAACGCAGGCGTCCTCGCCTGCGTTCTGAAAAGTGCTAATCATTTTTAAGCTGCTTTTTTGCGAAACAATCACTGTTCCCTCAATATTTCACTTTATATTTAGTGGAGTGCCTAATACATCCTCTTTAAAATTAATGAAGCAATTCACCGTTCACTGCTTCTGCCAGTGGGAGCGGATCGTCCTGAGCGCCGGCGCCCCGCAGAAAGCATAGGGGCTCGCGTGGGCTGCATCCAGCGGCCAGTCCCACAGCGCGGCTCCACGCAGCCAGGGACGGGTTTCCATAGCTGCAAACAGGGCCTGATACCAGCGGTCCTGTTCTTTGTCATCCCGTTGCCCCTGCAAGGTCCAGTCATTGGGGACCTGCGCCGATCCCGCCACACGCATACACCCGGCTTCGGCAAAGAAAAAGGGTTTGTTCATCTGGCGCACGACCGGTTCGATGCGGTCGAGGTTCTGACCGATGGAATCTATGGGATAGTAACCGCTGGAGGCTATCACGTCCACGGCATCCCACCAGGGGACAAACGCCTCGCCGTATTTGTCGCAGTTGTAGGCGATGGCACCGCCGTATACGCTGCGCACCGAAGCGATCAGCGCCCGCCACTCCGCTTCCCTGTGTTCGGTTTTGGTCATCTCACAGCCAAGGATCAGCAGCTCGATCCCCGCCTGCTGCGCCAGTCGGGCAAAATGGGTCTGAAAGGCCGTGTAGTCCGCAAACCAGGGGCCCCATTGGGGCTCGCAGGGAACGTCATGATCGAAAAAGCTGATGTGTGCGCGCCAGGTACCGTCCAGGCAGTTCACCGTGGGTTTCCAGAACACTCGCAGCCCCAGATCTTTGGCTGCGCGGGTGATGGCCAGCAGCTCGGCATCCGATGTGGTGTGGGCGCCGGCAAAGTCCAGATGCTGGCTGAACGGCGTATCCTGCACGGCACCGGGGCAAAAGATGACCGTATCCGCGCCTGTGGATTCCTGCATTTTCCGCAGTTCCCCGCGGGCGGCTTCCCCCTCCAGTGCACCGCGCCGGGAAAAGGGCGCAAAATTGATACCATGTACCGTTTGCATCTTGTATTCCTCCTGTTTCAAAATCTTGTCATGGAACGAAAAAAAGCCGGGATTCCCGTTGCCGGTCAGCAACGGGAACCCCGGCCTTGCATTTGGATTCAGACAGTGGTTTGCAGCACCTGGCAGTTTCCATCAATGGCAAATTCTCCGCTGCCCGCCGGGAGGAAGAAGCATTCTCCCGCTTTCAGCGGCAGGCGCTGGCCGTCCAGCTGCAGCGTCCCTTCTCCGGAAAGGACCAGCAACGCGGCGAAGGAGGTATCCTCCACCTTGGCAGTACAGGGAGCCTGCAGCAGATCCACCGTAAAGTAAGGACATTGCCCCAGATGCGCCCCGAACTGCATCGGTTTGACGGGCCGGCGTTCTGTCACGTCCAGAGCCTTTTCGATATGCAAAGCACGCGGCTGGCCGTCCGCCCCTACCCGTCCATAGTCATAGACCCGGTAGGTGACGTTGGAATTCTGCTGTACTTCCGCAATGACGATTCCCTTGCAGATGGCGTGCAGCGTACCGGAAGGAATGAAGAAGACATCCCCCTTATGTACCGGCGCCACATGCAGCACCTCGGTCAGGGTGTTATTCTGGATACGGCGGACAAACTCTTCCCGGGGAATTTCCCGCTCAAAGCCGTAGTACAGGAAGGCGTCCGGTTCCGCATCCAGAACCACCCACATTTCGGTTTTTCCGTATTGGCCCTCATGCTCAAGGGCATACCGGTCGGAAGGATGTACCTGAATGGACAGATTGTCCTTGGCGTCGATGAGTTTGATCAATACGGGAAACTGCTCGAACGCCTGACAATGGGTTCCCAGGCAGCCGGGATGTGCGGCGATGTACTCGGGCAGCGATTGCCCGGTCCCCTCCAGAAGGCTGGGGCCATCCGGATGACAGGACAGCACCCATGCTTCCGCCAGGGGCTGAAGATTGGATTTTACGCCGAAATCCCGGCGCAGTTTTTCTCCGCCCCACAAGTAATCCTTGCAGGCCGGGATCAGTTTACAAGCAGGCATAATAAGAAACCCCTTCTATTTTTGGCTGTCTTCAATTTTGGCAAAGGCAGGCCGCAACAGCCGGGCCGTCAGCACGATGGCTGTACCGCCGCCGATGAACAGCCACAGCGGGAACAGATACCAGAAGATCTGCGGTTCGCTGCCATACAATACCGGCAAGGTTCCCATCATCAGCAGCCAGACCAGGGCGGCCTGCGGCCGTGCCAGACAAAGGCGGAATCCGTCCTTCACGGCGTCCCGGCCGCGGCGATAGGAAAAACGCCCCAGCAGGGCAAAGCCGCTGCCCAGTACCCCCAGCCAGACCATGCCCAGCGCAGCGGCCGCGGCGATCAGAATTCCGCCCAGCGAGCCGGAGTGGCTCAGACCCAGCCGATAATCCGCCCAGAGCAGCAGCCCCGCCACCGCCATGGCCAGCCAGGTCCGGGTGGCCAGCGCGAAGTCACGGCGGAAGGCAACCCCGTAATCATGAAAAATCCGGTACTCCTGCCCGGCGGCCATCTTACCGGCCACCGCAAAGGCTGCCGTGGTGGAAGCCCCCGCCGTAACCAGGGGCAAGCATCCGATAAGCCAGCACAGGTGCAGCAGGAAGACGTCCCCCACTATGTCCATAAAGCGGAAAAAGGGAGAATCAGGCAGGTGGTTATTTTTCATGAAAAATTCCTCCCGAAATCAGACAGAGGCAAGTTGTGTGGTGCCGAAGGGCGCGGCAGAAAGGCCGGTTCCCCCGTACAGCCGCGCCGGCCCAAAGTTGTACCAGGCATAGCGCACAAAGGCGGGATGGGGCACGGCCTCGCACTGCAGGCGGACATTGTCCCCCTGCGCGGCAGCCCGGGCGGGATGAAAAACGCCGTCCGCGCCGGCCAGTTCAAAGCCGGAGGGTTCCCCCGCCAGGGTCAGGCCGCCGGCGGCATAAGCAAAATGCAGCAGGGCCGTATCACCCTGTACGAGGGCATCGGTCAGCCGGGGAGCTTTGCCCGCGACGGGCAGACCGTACACGGTGTCCAGCGCCAGAAGGGCCAGCCGCTGCCCCACCGGGGCTTTATCCACGGGGTGGATGTTGTCCTCCTCCCCCAGGTCGGCCAGTACCACCAGCCCGGCATTGGGTTCCCGGTCGGCCACAGCGGCCTGGGCGGCCCGCAGAGTGGGCCAGCTTTCGGCGCCGGCCCCGGTGCCGAACATGGGCAGCTGCACGAGCAGGAAGGGCAGTCCGGCATTGGCATCCTGCCAGTCGGCACGCCAGCGGCGCACCAGGCAGGTCAGTTCCGCCTCGTAATCCTGGGGCCATTCCTCGTCCTGCTCGCCCTGGTAGTACCAGAATCCCCGCACGGCATAGGGGCAGATGCGGCGCAGCATGCTTTCGTACAGGTTGCCCGGCCGCTGGAAGCCGGTGCGTCCGGCCGGCGGCGGCCAGGGATACAGCCCGCAGTCCTCATTGAGAACAGCCCAGCTCACATCCGGGTCCGCAGCCCGGCGCGCCGCGATGCGGTCGTTCCATCCGTCCACCTCTTTCTGATAGGCGGCCAGTTCGGCGTCGAATTCCGCATCGGTCTTGTCGCCCACCCGGGCATCGTACCAGGTCAGGCGCCGCTGCCCTTCCGGAAAGGTGGCCAGCAGTTCCCGCGGCAGCCAGCAATGGGCATAGGTGCCGCCCCAGAAGCATTCCAGAATGCCCACATGGACATGCAGGGCATGAGCCAGTTCCCGCGCTGCATAATACGCCACCGCCGAAAGGCTGGCGGCGGTTTCCGTCCCCACGATCTGCCACCGGCTGGGGGCTGCTTCCGCCGCCGCCACGGTGGTCACTTTGGGGGTCTCATAGAAATGCAGCAGCTCGTCCTGGCAGGATGCCAGCACCGCTTCCCCGTCCCGGGAACCGGACAGAGGCAGTTCCATATTGCTCTGGCCGCCTGCCAGCCACACTTCGCCGAAATAGACGCCGGTGAAGGTCAGGGTCTCGTTGCCGCTTTGCAGCATCATGGCAAAGGGACCGCCCGCGGGCTGCGGGGGCAGCGTCAGGGTCCAGTCCCCGTCCGGGCCTGCCGTGGTCCGGGCCGAAAGGCCACCCGGCGTCAGCCGGACCTCCACGGCGGCACCGGGGGCAGCGGTTCCCCATACGGGGACGCTGGCTTCCCGCTGCAAAACCATATCGTTGCTGAACACAGCAGCGGTTTTCAGCTTCATATTACTTTCCCTCTTTCAGGTAAGCAAGATTTTGGTCGATCAGTGCACAGCGCTGGGCCACACAGTCGCGGCTGCGCAGCGGGTCGGCCGGGGTATGGAAGGCAAAGTCCAGCAGCCTGTCGATGGTGGTGGAAGCCACATGCAGCCGGGTATCGCTGGCGGCGTAGTAGATGTAGACGCTGCCATCCTCCCGGGCGATGGCGCCGTTGGTGAACACCACGTTGGACACATCCCCCACCCGCTCCCAGCCGCGGGGCGCGATGAGGAAGCCGGAGGGTTCGGCGATGACCTTCCAGGGTTCCTGCAGGTCGGTGACAAAGAGGTAGACCACATACCGCAGCCCGGCAGCGGTGTTACGCACGCCGTGGGCAATGTGCAGCCAGCCCTTGTCGGTCTTGATGGGGGTAGCGCCCTCGCCGTTCTTGGCCTCGGTGATGGTGTGGTAGCGGCGGGGGCTGGTGATGATCTCCTCGTCGATGACGGGGTGTGTGATATCCTCACACAGGCCGAAGCCGATGCCGCCGCCCGAGCCGGTGTCGATGAAATCGTCCATCGGCCGGGTGTAGAAGGCGTACTTGCCGTTCACAAACTCCGGCAGCAGATCCACGTTGCGCTGCTGGGGGCTGCGCTTGGTCACAAGATTGGGCAGGCGCTCCCAGGTTTTCAGGTCCCGGGTGCGCACGATGCCCGCCGCGGCCACCGCCGCGCTCAGGTCGGGGTTGGCGGTGTCCTTGCTCTCGGAGCAGAACACACCGTAGATCCAGCCGTCCTCGTGCCTGGTCAGCCGCATATCATAGACGTTGGTTTCCCCCGGCTCGGTGTCGGGCAGTTCCACCGGCTTTTCCCAGAAGCGGAAGCCGTCCACCGGGGAGTCGCTTTCCGCCACCGCAAAGAAGCTCTTGCGGTCGTTGCCCTCCACCCGGGCCACCAGATAGTATTTTCCGTTCAGCTCGATGGCGCCGGCGTTGAAAGCCGCGTTGACGCCCAGCCGCTCCATGAAATAGGGGTTGGTTTTGGGGTTCAGGTCAAAGCGCCACTCCAGGGGAATCATCTCCCGGGTCAGCACGGGGTACTGCCAGCGGTCGTAGATGCCGTTGTAAAAGCTGTCGTCCACCACGTTGCGGCGGGTGAGCAGCGCTTCCAGTTTCGCCTTCTGGCGGTAGTATTCGGGGTGCAGATCACACTTGGACATCGGGGTCCCTCCTCATAAGTTCCAGGCACATACGGCCGTTGTGGTAGGGGCATTTCCACGGCTCCACAATGGGGCGGCGGTCACTGGGCCGGGCCTGGTCGTCCAGGCACCAGAACCATTCGCCGCCGGGGCGCCGGTCAACAAAATGTTCGGTAATGTACTGCCAGACATCGGCGGCCGCCGCGGCAAATTCCGTCCGGCCGGATTTCTGGTACTCGTTCACAAAGCCCAGCACCGCCTCAGCCTGGACCCACCAGACCCGGGTCAGGTCGTCCTTGCCCCGCTCGCATTCGTTGATGACCGAATGCCCGCGGTAGGCTTTTTCCAGAATAGCCCGGGCCAGGTCGCTGTTGATGGCCGCGATGCGGGCCGAGAGTTCTTCGTCCCCCAGCAGGCCGCAGCCCCAGTCGATGAGCCAGCTGGACTCGATGTCGTGGCCGTAGCTGTACAGGTCGATGATGGAATGGTAGTGCTCATCAAAGAACACCAGCTGCCGGTGTAGGTCGGGCGCGTAGATCTTTTGGGCGTAGATATCCAGGATGCGGCGCATGGCCTCGCCCACCGCTTCTTCCAGGGTGGCCTCGTACAGGCCGGCATAGCCTTCAAAGACATGGAGCAGGGTGTTCATCGTCTTGGCGGCCATCACTCCGTTCTCACTGAGCTTTTCGTTGCTTTCGGGCTGCCAGTCCCGGGTAAAGGCCTCCAGGTATCCTTCGGCGTCGGTGCAATGGGTTTCGATCAGGGCAAACAGCTGCTGGGCGGTTTCCAGCGCTTGAACCTCGCCGGTCAGGCGGTAGTAGGCCGCCAGGGCGTAGATGGCAAAGGCCTGGTTGTAGGTGTGCTTGGTGGTATCCAGCGGCTGTCCGTCATAGGTCAGGCTCCAGTAAACACCGCCGTATTCCTTGTCCAGGCAATGGTCCTGCAGAAAGCGGTAGGCGTGGCGGGCATGGTCTTTCAGATCTTCCCGCCCGGTGACCTGGGCGGCCCGGGCAAAGAACCACAGGATGCGGCTGTTCAGGATGCAGCCTTTCTCGGCGGTTTTGTCCACCTGCAGATCAAAATCCATCAGGCCGTAGTAGCCGCCGTGCTCGTCGTCGCGCAGATTCATCCAGAACGGCAGGATGGTGCCGGTCAGCATTTGTTGTGCTGCCTGTGCAATGCGCATACCACTCGCCTCCTTCTCAGCGCAGGCCCAGCGAACGATCGTCGTCGTTGGCGTTGTCATGCGCTTTGATGTAGCTCACCACTTCGTCCACTGTGGTGAAAGCCAGACCCACATAGCTGTCGGCGCAGCCGTAGTAGATGGCAATGCGGCCGGTTTCGGCATCCTGCAGGGTGGCACAGGGGAAGCAGACATTGGGTACAAAGCCCCGTTCCTCGTACTCGGTTTCGGGGGTCAGCAGGTAGGTGCCGCAGCGGTAGAGCACCTTGCTGGGCTCGTCGCGGTCCAGGATGGCGCCGCCGATGGAGTACACAAAACCGTTGCAGGTGCCGGTAACGCCGTGGTAGAACAGCAGCCAGCCTTCGCTGGTTTCGATGGGGGCGGCGCCGCCGCCGATCTTCACATTCTCCCACCAGTTGCTGCCCTTGCCCATCACATGGCGGTGGCAGCCCCAGTACTTCATGTCGGGGCTTTCGCTGATGTAGATATCGCCAAAGGGGGTGTGGCCGGAATCCGAAGGACGGGACAGCAGCTTGAACTTGCCGTTGATCTTGCGGGGGAAGAGCACCGCGTTGCGGTTGAAGGGCAGGAAGGGATTTTCCACCCGGGTAAAGGTCTTGAAATCGGTGGTCTTGGCCATGCCGATGGCTGCGCCGTAGGCATCCTGGCACCAGATGATGTAGTAGGTGTCCTCCACCTTGACCAGGCGGGGGTCGTAGGCGTAGAGCGGCATAAAGGGCTCGCCCGCCTCGTTGACGAACTGGATCTTTTCCGGTTCAATGTCCCAGTGGATGGCATCCTTGCTGCGGCCCAGGTAGATAAAGGGAATGCCGTTGGTTTGCTCGCCGCGGAACACGCCGATGTAGGCGCCCTCGTAGGGCATGACGGCGGAGTTGAAGATGCGGGCCACACCGGGGATGGGATTGCGCCGGATGATGGGGTTTTCGGTATAGCGCCAGAGCGGACCGGCGCAGCCAGCGGGTTTATCCTGCCAGGGAATGTTGGGCAGGGCATCGCAGTACAGTTTTACAGTGTTCATAGAAGGGACCCTCCTGATGAGTAATAGGCGGCCGGGTGGTCCCGGAAAGCCCGGGACCGCGGCGCGCCGGAAAAGGCATCAGCCTTTGACCGCACCGGCGGCCATGCCGCTGTAGATCTGGTCCTGGCAGAGCAGGAAGATGATCAGTGCGGGGATGATGGTGATGAGCACGCCGGCACAGATGTAGTTGTACTGGCTACCCATGGGGCCGGAGAATACGTACAGAGAGGTGGAAACCACTTGGTACTTGGTCTTATCCTGCAAGTAGAGGTTGGCCATGTAGTATTCATTGTAGGTACTTACGCCCTTGAGGATGGCGCTGGTGACCACAGCCGGTTTGAGCAGCGGCAGCAGGATCTTAAAGAAAACCCCGAAGTAGCTGCAGCCGTCCAGAATAGCGCTTTCATCCAGGCTGACGGGGAGGTTCTCGAAGAACTGCAGGAAGATGTAGATGGTGATAACATCGGTACCCATCATCAGAATGATATAACCAGGCAGAGAGTTGATCAGGTGCAGTGAGGTCATGATCTGGTAGACGGTAACCTGGGTGGCAATTCCGGGGATCAGGGTGGCAATGGTAAACAGGTTGCGGATAAGGCTGTTGCCATGGAACTTGAACCGGTTAAGCACATACGCCAGCATGGAAGAAATCAATACACTGCCGGCCAGCACGCAGACCAGAACAATGAAGCTGTTCAGGAAGGCATGTCCCATATCCGCCTTCTGCCAGGCAATCACAAAGTTGTCGAAGTTAAGCCAGCTTTCGGGCAGCGTCATCACATTGGTAGTGGCGTACTCTTCATCAGTTTTGAAGGCGGTGATAACGCAGGAGACGATGGGCACCAACGCCACAAAGGCAGAAAAGATCAGCAGGGCATATTTGGCGATGTTGAGGATCAGCCGTTTGATTTTGATAATAGCAATCTCGTTAGTCATGCTGAGTCCCCCTTCAGTTCACTTTTGCGGGGCTGGCGCTCGAAGCCGTTGCCGCGGTGTTAGGATCGGTTTGTACCAGAGCTTTCGGCGTACGGCTGTCCCGCTTGTCCATCCAGCGTTCCACAGCCTTCTGGGCATAGGTTACGATCATGATCAGGAGCAGCAGCACCACCGCCATGGCAGAGGCAAGACCAACCTTCTGGTCGGTATGAGCCAGCTTATCCATGATGACAAAGTAAGTGGAGGTACCGAAGCCGCCACCGGTGACAACGTAGGGCATTTCGAAGGCGGACAGGGCGCCGGAAACCGAAATGATGAGGTTGAGCACCACGATAGTGCGGATGGACGGCAGGATGATATCCTTGAAGCGATGCCAGGCGTTGGCACCGTCAATGTCGGCGGCCTCGTAGAGGGTGGAATCCACCGAGGCGATGGCGCCGATGAACATGACAATATTGGTGCCGATATATTTCCAGATGGAGCAGGCCACCAGCACAATGTTGTTGATGGATTCATCCCGCAGCCAGTAGGGAAGGGCTTCCACATTGAAACCAACCCAGCTGAGCAGGGTATCCAGCACAAAGCCGTGGGTGAAAAAGAACTTGAAGATGAAACCTACCGAGATACCGCAGATCAGGCAGGGGAAATACAGCGCGCCGCGAAAGAATTTGTCGCCCTTGACCTTGAAGCTGAGGATGGTGGCGAACAGAAGGGCCAGAGCCATCTGTACCACGGAACCTGCCATATAGTACAAGCTCAGCAGCAGCGCCTGGAAGCAGTCGTCGCGAGTGAAAACGTCAATGTAGTTTTCCAGACCCACAAAGGTACGGCGGCCGATATAGCGCATATCAAAAAAGCTGAACTGCACCATCTTGAAGAACGGCAGGTAGGTGAAGGTGAACAGAAGCAGAAGCGGCAGGACTAGAAACACGATGGTACATACGATCTGCTGCCCACGCATGCTTTTGAGCCATTGGCCGAAGGTTTTGCGGGGTTTGGCTGCCGCAGTGGATTTGCTCATGATATTGCCTCCCTATCATAAAAAAGCTGCACGGCGGACCGGCGGTGGCCGGCCCGCCGTGCAGGGCTTGACTCCGCGCTTCGGCGGAGCGGATTCCAAATTCACTGCGGAGCGTTGCGGTCGACCGCGTCATTCCAGGCGGCGTTCCAGTCAGCCACAATGTCGTCCAGGGTTTCGTCGCCGTTGATAGCAGCCTCGACCACTCTCTTACCGTGAGTTTCGTCAGCGTTCAGGGTCAACTCGGCGTCCTGCTGGACATTGGAGGCCAGATCCGCCAGCTCGGTGGGAGCGGGCGCATCGGCAACCAGTTCAATGCCGTCGAAAGCGGCCAGAGTCTCGGGGTATTCCTGGCTCTTCAGCACAGGGATGCCGCCCTGGTCGTAAGAGAAGTTGCTGGACTCGCTCAACCATTTGATGTACAGCATGGAAGCGATTTTTTCATCGTCGCTGGAATTGATGTTGACGCCGTAGCAATAGTCAGAACCGGCAGAGGCGTACTGCACACCGTCCACGCTGATGGGGAACGGCATATAGCCGATGTCATCGGCATTGGGACCAGCCTGCTGCATCTGGACCACAGCCCAGCTGCCCAGTACCATAGTGCCAATCTCGCCGTTATTCATCATGGTCTTGCTGCCTTCCCAGTCGGTAGTGGTGGGGTCATCCTCCGTCAGGCCAAGCTTGACTGCCTGGTACAGCACATTGAACACCGCATAGGGACCACTCTCGCTGTCACCGGTGGGTACGCCGGGAGCGAAGGCATCATGGGTCTGGGGCATGGTGACGTTCATCCAGTTGGGGTCACCGGTAGAACCGCCGATGTAGGCGTCCCAGGCAGTCATGGTCCAGCCTGCCGCGTAGTTGGTGTACAGGGGGATGGCGTCGGTGTTGTCCTTGATTTTCTGCAGCGCATCCAGGAACTCGGTGGGGGTGGTGGGCAGCTCGGTGATTCCGGCTTCCTCAAACACAGCCTTGTTGTAAACCACACCCTGAGCATTGCAGATGGAGGGGATGCCGTAGACCTTGCCATCGTAGGCGCGGTTGTCGGCAAAGTTATATTCATCTTCAATTGCGCTCAGATCACACAAGGGATAGAAGTAATCGCTCAGTTCGGGCAGCGGAATGGTGGTGGGGATCATGCACACATCGCCCCAGTCCGGGTTCGTCAGGCGGGTAGTCATGTCGTTTGCATAGTCGGTGATGGTCTCATTGGTGATGGTAATGTTGGGGTACATCTCCTGGAATGCAGCCACATAGCCAGCCAGCGTGCCGTCCCCTTCCAGGTCGGTGCGGTTGGTGATGACTTTGATCTCGGCCTTCAGGTCGGTATAATCCTCACCAACAGTCAATTCGTTGTAGGCGGGCAGGGTGCTCCCGGATTCCCCCGTCTGGGAGCCGCTGCTGTTCTGGCTGCTCCCACAGCCGGCCAGAAGGCTGACGGACAAACCTGCCGCCAACGTCAGAGCAATTGCTTTCTTCATGGTTTTCCTCCTTTAATCATACGGTTTGCGGACCAAAATTTGTTGTTTCACGGAAAAGCTTCGCGTGATTTACTTTGCACATTAAGTATACGATTTAAGTTAAAAATAGTCAATATGTTAAGTAAAAGTTTGGTGAAATGGCGAAAAATCCTCCTTTCACTTAGGCAAATTGCCCGGAAAAAATCTCTTATATATGAAAAAAAGCAGGCTAAAAAGTTTTTTTAGCCTGCTTTTAAGTTAATAAATATGAGAAATTCAGGTAGAATCCCGCCGCACAAAGGCCCCGGGAACAATGGTGGTGGGAGCCAATGGCGATTTACCGTTCAGTTTTCGGCGCAGTTGGCTGACCACAGCAGCAGCCATGCCGTCCACATCAATGCGGTAGCTGGTCAGCTGGGGGCGGGAAATAGTAGAAAACCGATAGTCATCGTACCCGGTCACCGCTACATCCCGAGGGACTTCGTATCCTTCACGGCGCAGCTGTTCCACCAAATTAAACGCCACTTCGTCACAATTGCATACAAAGGCATCGGGCATTTCTTTAGGCAGGGGCGCTTGGATCAGGCGCCCGTCGGCATTGCGGTCTTCCAGGCGCCAGTCGGGCCGCGGTTCGATGCCGGCCATGAGCAAGGCACGGCAATACCCCAGATAACGGTCCATGATGGAACTGGTGGAGCGCACACTGCCCACAAAACCGATCCGTCGCCGCCCGGTGGAGAGCAGGTGTTCGGTCATCTGATACCCGCCGCTGGTGTTGTCGCTCAGCACGCTGTCCCCTGCGATGGTATCGTCGTAAAAATCCAAAAACATGAAGGGAAGCCCATACTGCAGTGCCATACTGATATAGCGTCGATGCAGTTCGCCCATAAACAACAGGGCATCTACTTTATGATTCACCAGCAGGGTGGGCATGATGCAGTTCCGTTCCGATTCAGCGGGGACGATCTCCAGCATACAGTTATAATTCAACGGTGCGCAGTGGTTCAAAACCGCACGATACAAGCTAGAATAGAACGCACTTTCGTCAAAATGACGGTCTGCCACCAGAATACCGATGTTAATACTGCGCTGTGCGGGTGTGTCTGCCTTGACAGGCATTTCGTACCCCAATTCCTGGGCAGTGGCCAGAATTTTGGCACGCATTTCATCGCTGACACCCTCTTTACCGGACAATCCTTTAGAGACCGACACCACACTGATCCCCAGCCGTTGTGCAATATCAGCCATGCGCACGCTTTTGGCCATCCTTAACACCTCTGTTTCCAAATTTACTTAAATAAAGTATATCAGCCCCTGTGGATATCGTCAATGTCAAGCTAACTTTTTTGTACTATTTGCTTAATTTTTCTTTCCCTCTTGCAACAGCTTGCCGAATGTGATACAGTGAAGAAAATTAGTTAATAAATTATTTCATTTAAGTTAAAAGAAAGGAAGTCTTGCCATGGAACAGTCCGTCTGGGAATTGCCCCAGGTCCGTATTCTGGGGCGTCACACCCGTACCGGGGATGCACTTACCTTGTTTTATACAGCCTCGGGCGTTGAATGCCTTTTTACCGGCAGCGAGCTGTGGCTGGAACTGAATGCCGACTACGAGACCTATGAACCCTGGATCAGCGTGGAACTCAACGGCGCCTGGATAAGCCGTTTTCCGGTGGCGCCCGGTCACAGCGAGATCTGCGTTTTCCGCGGCATGACGCCGGGTACACCCAAACATGTGCGGGTGTTCAAGGATGTACAGGCCATGTACGATGATCCCCGTCATTTGCTGCAAATCATGGCGCTGCGCTGGGAGCAAGGGGAGTTCTTGCCCCTTCCCGAATCGCGGTACCGTCTGGAATTTGTGGGGGACAGCATTACCAGCGGAGAAGGTGCTTTGGGGGCACAGAAAGAGGAAGACTGGATCTCTGCTTTTTTCAGTGCTATGAACCACTATGCCCGTTTTACCGCCGACGCATTGGGAGCAGAATACCGCCTGGTGAGCCAAAGCGGATGGGGGCTTCTTTCCGGTTGGGATAACGACCCCCACCGTTGTATGTTGCCCCATTACGAAACTCTATGCGGAGTGGCCCGTGGCCCGCGCAACCGGGAACTGGGCGCCCAGCAGCCCAACGATTTTGCCGCCTGGCCCGCCGACGCGGTGATCATCAACCTGGGTACCAACGACGCCGGAGCCTCTCACAACCCGCCGTGGACCGACCCGCAGACCGGCGAAACCTACGGCCAGAACACCACACCCGAACATCGGGCGCAGCTGGAACAGGCCGTAGTGGACGGCCTGCAGATGCTGCGGCGCTGCAATCCGCAGGCGTTGCTGGTCTGGGTATACGGCATGCTGGGGGATGAGCTGCGCCCCACCCTGGAACGGGCCATTGCCCGCTACCGCCGGGAAACCGGCGACGACCGCGTTTGCTTCTTCCCCCTGCCCGATACCACCCCCGAGACCGTAGGCGCCCGGCAGCACCCCGGGGTACAGTCCCACCGCCGTGCCGCCGACGCCCTGACCGCCTTTTTGCAGGAAGCACTGAACCGCTCCTGATCCGTCATATCATTCTATCAAAAGGAGTTTTGCCCTATGCAGTATCAGAAAGAATTGGACCTCTGGCTTACCCGTGCCGTGGAGGATGCCGACCTTATCACCGAACTGAAGGCCGTTGCCGGGGACGAAGCCGCCATCAGCGACCGTTTTTACCGGGACCTGGAATTCGGCACCGGCGGCCTGCGGGGCGTCATCGGCGCCGGCACCAACCGGATGAACCTGTACACCATCCGCCGGGCCACCCAGGGCCTGGCCGATTACCTCAACGCTTCCGACCTGCCCAAAAAGGTAGCCCTTGCCCATGACAGCCGCCACAAAGGCGAGCTGTTCTGCCGGGAAGCCGCCCGGGTGCTGGCTGCCAACGGCATCACCGCCTATCTCTATCCCCGCCTGGAACCCACCCCGGCCCTGTCCTGGGCGGTGCGGTACCTGGGCTGTGGGGCGGGCATCTGCGTAACGGCCAGCCACAACCCCGCCAAATACAACGGCTACAAGGTCTACGGTGCCGACGGCTGCCAGATCACCCTGGAGATGGCCGACCAGGTGCTGGCGGCCATCGGCAAGCATGACTACTTCGACAGCCCCAGGCTGGCCGACTACGACGAGGCGGTGGCGGACGGCCGCATCGTGACCATCGACGACAAATGTTTGTCGGATTTCGTGGACGCTGTGCTGGCCCTGCGCCCCGGCAACGATGTGTCCCGCCTCAAACTGGTCTACACCCCGCTGAACGGCACCGGCCTGGAGCCGGTGAAGCTGCTGCTGAACCGCATGGGAGTGACCAACGTGACGGTGGTGCCCGAGCAGGAGCAGCCCGACGGGGACTTTTCCACCTGCCCTTACCCCAACCCCGAGATCCGAGAAGCCATGGAGACCGGCCTGAGACTCTGCGACACCGTCCACCCCGACCTGATGATCGGCACCGACCCCGACTGTGATCGGATGGGCGCTGCCGTGCCCGACGGCCAGGGCGGCTACCGGCTGATCACTGGCAACGAGATGGGCGTGCTGCTCTTTGACTACATCTGCCGGGTACGGCAGGGCAACGGCACCATGCCCCAGGACCCCGTGGCGGTGACGACCATCGTTTCCACCGACATGGCCACCCCCATTGCCGCCAAGTACGGCGTGGAACTGCGCCGCACTCTCACCGGCTTCAAGTTCATCGGCGAACAGATCGGCCTGCTGGAAGCGGAAGGTCATGTGGAGCGTTATATCTTCGGCTTTGAGGAGAGCTACGGCTACCTGTCGGGCGGCCACGTGCGGGACAAGGACGGCGTCAACGCCGTCATGCTGGCCTGCGAGGCGGCGGCTTACTATGCCGCCCGGGGCATGAGCCTGCTGGACGCCGTGAACGCGCTGTACGCCGAGTATGGCTGGTACCGCAACGCCCTGCACAGCTTCACCTTTGAGGGCGAGACCGGCATGCACACCATGCAGGGCATCATGGCCCGTCTGCGGGCCCAAGCCCCCGCCGAGATCGCGGGCTATGCCGTCACCGGCTTTACCGACTACACCGCCGATGGTACCGGACTACCCC
Source organism: Gemmiger formicilis (assembly GCF_016900095.1). Classification (GTDB taxonomy): domain Bacteria; phylum Bacillota; class Clostridia; order Oscillospirales; family Ruminococcaceae; genus Gemmiger; species Gemmiger formicilis_A. Next base: position 40,348 of record NZ_JACJJP010000006.1, on the reverse strand, counting down.
GGGCCGACGTGCTGGAGTACCGGCTGGAAAACGGCGCCAAGCTGATGGTGCGGCCCTCCGGCACCGAGCCGAAGATCAAGGTATATCTCTCTGCCGTGGCTGACAGCGCCGAGGCCGCCGATGCCATCAACGCAAAACTGGCCCAGGCTGCCGCTGCCTGGATGAAGGAGTGACAACAAACCGCAATGGCGTTCTTTCCGAAAGATTTTGTGTGGGGGGCGGCCTCTGCCGCCTATCAGATTGAGGGCGGCGTCCGGGAAAGCGGGCGCGGTCCCAGCATCTGGGATACCTTTTCCCATATCCCCGGCAAGGTAGCCCGGGATGAAAACGGAGATGTCGCCTGTGACAGCTACCATCGCTGGGCTGAGGACGTGGCAGCCCTCAAAGCCATGGGCCTGCAGGGCTACCGGTTCAGCATCGCCTGGCCGCGCATTTTTCCGGACGGCGACGGCGCCATCAACGAGGCGGGATTTGCCTATTACGATGCCCTGGTGGACGCCCTGCTGGAAAACGGCATCGAACCCTATGTGACGCTCTACCACTGGGATCTGCCCCAGGCGCTGGAAGACCGCGGCGGCTGGCAGAACATTGCCACCGCCCGGGCCTTCGGCCGGTATGCAGCGGCGGTGGCCGAGCATTTCCGCGGCCGGGTCCGCCACTGGTTCACCATCAACGAGATTGCCTGCGTGGTGGGGCTGGGCTACGGCAGCGGACTCCACGCGCCGGGGCTGCAGCTGCCGTTGGAAGGGCAGTTTGCCTGCTGGCAGCATGTACTGTACGCCCACTGCCTGGCAGAGCAGGCTCTCCACGCGGCGTATGCAGCCAACCGGGTGGGATTTGCCTCCACAGGACGGCTGTGCTATCCTGTCAGCGAGAATCCCCAGGACATCGAAGCTGCCCGCCGGCTGACCTTCGGCAGCCCCGACGATGACTGGACCTTTACCCACCAGATGGCGCTGGACCCGCTCTGTCTGGGACAGTGGCCGCAGCAGGACGTGGGGCCGCGGCTGGCGGCCTGCATCGCGGCGGTCCCCCGGGAAATCACCGAGGCGCTGGCCTTCGGCAAGCCGGATATGCTGGGACTCAACATCTATAACGCCCAGCCCGCCCGCATGGGGGAACAGGGCCCGGAATATGTCCGCCGTCCCACCGGGTATCCGCGCACGGCACTGGGCTGGCCGGTGGAGCCGGACAGCCTGGACTGGGGCCCGTACTTCATCGGGCAGCGGTATCATCTGCCTGTGTATATCACCGAGAACGGCCTGTCCTGCAATGACAAACTCTATCTTGACGGCAAGGTCCACGACGCGGACCGCATCGACTTTACGGCCCGTTATCTGAAAGCGTTGTCGAAAGGCATCGCCCGCGGTGCTAATGTGCGCGGCTACTTCCACTGGTCGCTGCTGGATAACTTCGAGTGGTACAGCGGCTACAGCGAGCGGTTCGGGCTGTATTTCCTTGATTACGCCACCGGCAACCGCCTTCCCAAGGACAGTTCTTTCTGGTACGCACGCACCGTACAGGCCAATGGCGCCAATGTGTAACATATCTCGCCATTATTTTCACAACATTGGTTATCAATTGAATGGGAAAGCCTTAGATTCTCCGTTTATACGCAATTCAATATGCAAATGGCTACCAGTAGCTCTGCCGGTATGCCCCACATAGGCAATCACTTGACCAGCCTGTACCTGCTGTCCTACTGTAACGCAAATGCTGGAACAATGCGCGTACAGAGTTTCCTGTCCATTACCATGATCGATCTTTACATGGTATCCGTAACTGCCTCCCCAACTGTCAGTGGCGTTGGCGATTGTTACGGTACCGGCTGCGGCGGCTAGGATGGGCGTTCCTTCCGGTGCGGCAATATCTGTACCGCTATGGTAACTGGTTTCACCGCTGATGGGATCAGTTCGATAACCAAACTGGGAAGTAATACTGCCGGCAACGGGGAGCGGCCATTGTAAAGCCCCATCACCAGTGCCAGTCAATCCCGGAGCCATAATATCCCCACTTCCCTGCACAAAGCCGCCCAGCAGTTCTCCCCAAAGGATTGCGGTATCTTCGCTTGACAGAAGTGTCAGGTATTCATTCTGCCTGTCTGTAAAGTGATAGGTTTCCCGCATTTCTTCCGATGTACGGTGGGTTAGTTCGATGATCAGGACGGTTTCGGTAATGGTTGTGGTTTCAGAGTTGCCATCTTCATCGGTTTGTTCTACCTCACATGTTTGTGTTTCAGTGCGCCAGCCTACTTCGTTCATGTCCCACAGCACCGTGCGCAATCGCTCAATATTATCCTCATCCAGATAGGCAACAGCGGTGCCGTTGACATCGCCCGCCGTTTGGGAAGCAAAGACCGCCAGGACATCCTGCCACGCAATGGCATAGCTGCCATCGTTAGACTCGATTTCCTGGCGGTCATATTCTACGCTGTTTTCGATTTCTTCCAGCCTGTCCCAATATTCCTCCGTAAGCTGTTCAACGGCATTCTGTACACTGATAGCATTCTCATCAGGGGACTCTGCAGCGAAAAAAATTCCATACGCCGACCCGGCCACAAGGGCAATCAAACAGACCAGTAGGATGATAAGCACGGTCACCAAGCCACCGGCAATCAGTGCAGCAGCAAGACTCTGCAGAGCAGCCAAAAGATGCCGAACTGCCGATCGGATGACAGCAATTATTTTCTTGGCTGCTTCTGCACTTTCCCGAGCAGCCTGCCGAGCCTGGTAGATTATTCTTTGTGTATGTTGCGCAGTTTGTCTTGCCTGTTTTTCCTTGCGGGCGGTATTGGCAGCCGTGCGAAGTTGTTTTTGATCCCTATCGACACCGCGTACTCCTCGGGTGGATTTCTTGATCTGTTGCTGACGCTCTTTGACTTTGCTGCTTTGCTTCTGAGCAGTGCGTCGTTTCTGCTCCTTTTTGGCAGTAGCTTGCGGATCCGAGTCAGAGACTTCATGGGCCGCGTTTTTCTTCTCTCGCAGTTCCGGAGCGTCCCTATGCACGGAATCATCCTGCGCTTGGACATCCTGTTCTCTATTGCGGGCGAACCGGTTTCTGGAAGTGGCACCTGTTTTTCGCAATGCAAAGAGAGCTCCTTCTTCCAGATAGGCTTCGCCTTGCTGGACAGTATATTCTTCCATTTCCTGTGCGAAAGCGTAGTTGCTGTCGGGCTTTGTACGTGTTGCCGAAATAATCTTTTCCTTGCTTTTCAGCCACGCCTGACGGGCAAGGGTTTTCGGCAGCCGGTTTGTCACATGCTCTTTCGGTGCTCGTCCAGAGGGTTTCTGCTTGGGTTCTTTGTGGGTATTTTCTTTCACTGAATCACCTGCTTTTTGAAAATATTTATATAAAAATGGCGGCTATCTGCTTTTCGAGCAGGTGGCCGCCTTTATCTATTTCTATGGATTACATCGGCCACAGGCTGTATAGCCTCTGGCGATCAATTCATCTCGGGAAGCATCTGTAAATTCCTTGTTCTTTTCGCTCATCTGATCGACACTGGAACACTCCGGGTAATGGAATTTCTTGGTGTGGGTATTCAGTACATAACGGCAATTTTGAGGAATTACAGTTGGAAGTGGTTCTTCGGAAACTGTCTGGTTTCCCGCGCTCCAGTCCTCGGATGGTGCCGTGCTGAACCAGCATTGCTGTCCGTCGGAATACACGGTGACTTCGCCCTGCTGATCGGTTCGATATAGGGTGATTCCATGCTGTTGCAGGGCGTTCAATGTCTGCGCTGTAGGATGTCCATACGGGTTGTCCGCCCCTACGCTAAGGAAGGCATAGGCAGGAGATGCCGCATCCAACAGTTCTTCACTGGTGGAAGAGGAACTACCGTGATGACCTACCACATATAAATCACAGGTCAGATCCTGCCCGGAAGCCACCATGTCCTGTTCGGCATCCTGCTCAGTATCTCCGGTCAGAAGGCATTGGAAATACCCGTAACAAATGCGCAAACAGAGAGATTTGTCGTTGTCCAAATCATAGTCATAATTTCGTGGCCCTACGACCTGGATTTTTGCATCGCCGAGAGAGAGGATATCTCCCTGGGTTGGGTAAATCACCGGAACATTCTTTTCTCCCAGCACGTTTTGCAGGGATTGGTAGATCTGCGTGTCGGGGATGTAGTCGGGCATTAGAGCCTGCTCCACTGGTGTGGCATGAAGCACACCCACCAGACCGCTGATGTGATCCTCATCATAGTGGGAAGCTGCCAGCCATTCCAGTTTGGTCACAGCGTGCTGTTGGAGATAGGCAACCACATAGGAGGACGCGCTGCGACCGCCGCCGTCATAGAGAAGATACTCGCCATCGGCCTGAACAAGGATAGAAAGCCCCTGCCCCACATCCAGCATGGTAAGGGAAAAATCAGCCTCGCCTGGCTCGCCCGATGTCGGTGGCACAGGCACAATAGAGCCATCTTCAGGAGTTTTGGTGACCAACGGAGTGACCGTTGGAACGGGTTCGACAGGTTCAGAATAAGAAGTACATGCCACACTGTTCAACAACAATGCCACCGCAAAAAATGCTCCGACAGCTCTACGCAAAACATCCTTTACCATACAAAACTCCCTATTTCTTGTGCACTCGCAGTTGGCTTTCAGTGTATCTTAATTGTCTTGCAAAATTAGACGAAAAGGCTCGAACGGACAGTGGGCAGGCGCGCAGAACTACCCGAATACGGGTTAATTACAGTTTACCGGCATTTTCCTGCAAAAGTCAACCCGTATTCGGGTAATTTCTCCTCGGTGCACTGCTATCATTTGTTTAACCCGAAAATGGGTAGCAGGAGGCGCCAAATGGACTATGCAAACATCTATGTAAAACGGATTCGTTCTTTATGTGAAACTCGTGGCATCAGCATCAATAAGCTGGCCACCATGAGCAACGTGAAGCAGTCAACATTGGATAATATCATGCGCGGCCTTACCAAAAATCCACGGATCAAAACGCTGCACAAAATTGCTATTGCATTCAATATGACACTGGCTGAATTTCTGGATTTCCCGGAATTAAATGCCTATTCCTTTGAAGATGACGATGAAGAGGAGTAAACAATAAAGGCACCACACGCGCATTGCAATTCACCATATTTTTATGGTATGCTAATAAAGACGTCGCTCAGTCGTTTATTTCACTTTTATGAATCATCAAAGGAGCGCTTTGACATGAATGTTCTGTTCAGTTCCAAGGAATACGATTTTCATACGCTCATCAAGGTTGCGGAAATAACCGGTCTTGCCGGGGTTGTGAGTTTTCATCAGGCAGGCGATGACTATCTTGTCACATTCCCGGATGTGGAGAAAACTGAAGAGATTGTGAAGGACTACCGGACACGGCTGCGCGATCTGGAAAATAACATCTGGTCACACTGACCTTACTTATGGGGGCCGCCTTGGGCGGCCCCTTATTTTTTTGCTTCATATACCTTATCCTTTCAATTGCTCATCGGGCTTGGTGGTCATCAGGCGGTAGAGCTGCGTATCCCGGGGGAAGCTGTTGGTAAAGGGCACCAGATTACCTGCGCAGCGGATCAGGCCGCAGCCGGCAGGCACATTGGTGATGTATCCCAGCTGGGTGTCCGAGATGTTCAGCAGTTTGGACAGCTCCTCCCGGTCAGTGGCGCTCTGGTTGAGCATGATCAAGAACTCCGAGTTGGCAAGCATCAGGCGGGCCGTATCGGAGCGCAGCAGTTCGTCCACGTTCTGCGTCATGCCGGTGATCAGGCCATTGTACTTGCGGATGCGCTTCCAGAGCTTGTAGAAGAAATTGGCGCTGTACTCGTACCGGAACAGGATGTAGAACTCGTCGCAGAAGATCCAGGTTCGGTGTCCACGCTTCCAGTTCTGGATCACGCGGTTGTAGATGGCATCCAGTGTCACCAGCATGCCGAGGGGCATCAGCTGTTCGCCCAGTTCCCGGATATCGTAGGCGATAATCCGTGCCTTGGTATCCACGTTGGTAGGCTGGGCGAAGGTGCCCAGGGTGCCGGTGATGAAGAGTTCCGAGGAAAGGGCCAGCCCCTGTGCTTCCGGTTCCGGCTGCATCTTGAGCAGACGGTAGAAGTCTTTCAACGTGGGGACTGCGCCCTTGTACCCGTTGCGGACATAGGGCATATAGACCTGCTCCGTGCAGCGGCCCAGGATGGATTTTTCCTTGGCGGTGACCAGCCCGCTCCCGATCAGCTGCTCAAACAGACTCAAGACAAATTCGCTTTTGGACACGATGGGGTTCCGCTCATCACCATAGGCGCGGTCCATATCCAGCGCATTGATGTGGGTATCCGATGTGGCCGAGATGCGGATGACCTCACCTCCGAAGGCTTCCACTAAATGCCCGAACTCGGATTCCACGTCAAGGATCAGGATATCATCCTCCGTGGACAGGGCAATCTGAGCGATCTCCTCTTTTGCGCTCATGGATTTGCCGGAGCCGGACACCCCCAAGCGGAAGCTGTTACCGTTGAGCAGCTGCCGGCGATCCACTACGATGCGGTTCTTGCTGACAGCGTTCTGTCCATAGTAGAGGCCATGGGTCTGCATGATTTCCTGGGCGCGGAAAGGAATGAGCACCGCCGTGCTTTCGGTAGTCAGGGTGCGCAGCGCCTCGATGCGCCGCAATCCATAGGGCAGTACGGTGTCCAGTCCATCCCGCTGCTGCCAGCGCAGGGTGGAAAGCTGGCACAGGTGCTTGCGGGCAACAGAGAGCAGCGATTCGGTATCATCATCCAGCTGTTCCTTGGTTCCCGCCATGTGGACGAGGGTGACCAGACCAAACATCATCCTCTGGTCGCGGGTGGTCAGATCATCCAGCATCTCCTTGGTTTCCTTGCGCTGAAGTTCCATATCATAGGGTACAATGGCCGACCAGTTGTTGTTGGCGTTCTGTTTCCGCTGCCAGTTGGTCACGTTAGTTTCTACACCCAACAGCGTATTCTGCAGCTGACGGGCGGCCTCATCGGTGGGAATGGGCAAGATGTCGATGGACAGCATCAGTTCCCGGTCCAGGTCGCAAAGTTCCGACACAAAGCTGTCCTTCAGGTAGCTTGCGAAGTCCTGGAGATAAAGCACCCGACCCACGCGGTCATCGATCTTGAAATGGTCAGCGGCGAACTCCATACTGCTGGGGCAAAGCCAGTCTTTGAAATGCTGGCCACGTCGGGCCTTCTGGTGGATATCGAACTCGGCTGCCGGCGGGTCTGCAGGACGGAAAAAGTCGCGGAAGATCCGCAGGCGCTCATTGAGGGAAAGTTCCTGCGCCACCGAGGACAGTGTCGCCAGCTTGGTGGTCAGATCAGTGCCGACGCGGGCAAAGTAGGTTCGGGCTTCCTCGATATTGCGCTTGACGACGCTGATGGTAAGATACCGCTCCCGGACGATGCTGTTGTTGCTCTCGGTGACCTGGGCGCGCAGCATCTCGTTGAATTCTTCGCGGTAATTGTCCAACCCATCCTCCTTGAGAGGCAGCAGAACAGACCGCTCGAACTCTTCCTTGTTGATCCGCCGGTTGTACAAAGTGATCTTGGCCGAGGCACCGGAGTCCAGTGCATTGAGCAGGTCGCAGTAGTCCAGGAACATTGCCGTCTTATCTTCTTTGCCGGCAATGGAATAGTTGATATCGGTGAACGACCAAGTTTTGGAGAACTGGTGGCCCACTTGGAAGATCCCATCCGCCCAAATGCGGCGGATGGGAATACAGTCCTGCACGTTGCGCGGAATGCGGAACTTTACACGCTCCTGTTTCCGCGCTTTGGACAGGGTCTTGATCAATGGCGCTTCTCCTTACGGCTGCGCTTTTTCTGTTTGGGTTTCTTCATACGCATTCCTCCCTGGATTGCATCGTAGTAATAGCTGTTGGAACGATAGACCAGCCGTTTGGGGCTCAGAATCTCGGATTTGCACCACGCCCAAAACAGCTGCTCGGCGGTCATACCGTGGTAGGAGAAAAATCCGCAGGCCGCGAAGGGTGCGGCGGCCAGGATGCAGACCCAGCCGATTTCCTCCGTTCCCAGTAGCGGACGGAGCAAAAAATAAACGCCCACCGCCACCCCAAGGGCCAGCAGTGAGCAGATAAACTGCCGGGTGTTGAGACCGAAGAAGATAGTCTCATGGTAGTCCCGGACTTCTTTGGGAATTTTGATTTCCATAGGCAATCACTCCTTTGCTTGAAACAAAAAAGCGGGCAGCCAAAATGACTGCCCGTTCCTGTTACGATCCCATTTCAGAGTTCATTCTTCATCATCCGGTGCTGGTGTCACACCAAACAGAATCCGCATGAAGTCCCGCCGTCCGTAAAGGATGCGGACAACATAGACGGATTCTTCATCGCCATGATAAAAGATGCGATAGCTTTCACTGGCAACACTACGATATCCCGTTTCGATCCCCGTAATCTGGAGCGGTGTTCCCGAATAGGGAAACTGTTCCAAAACGCGAAGAGATTTGAAGATGCGTGCCAGTACTCGCTTGGCCGCTTCCGGATTTTGCAGCTCCTCGGAAATATACCGTTTCGCATCAGATAGATCTTGTTTGGCCAGTCCTGACAGATACACTTTTGCCATAGCTCACCCCAGAAATTCTGACTCGACATCATCCAGAGCGAGCCATCCGTTCTCCCGACCGGAGCGTTCACCGCGGGCCAGTTCTGCCAGCAGCTTCAGCCCTGCACGTGTTCTTTCGTATTCCTCGATGTCTACCACAGCATAACGGCCTCTGCCGTTTCGAGTCAGAAATACCGGTTCATTCACAGACACGTCCCGCAGTACTTCGTTGTAGTTACGCAAATCCGAGATTGGCTTGATATTAGGCATAGGTACGCTCCTTTCCGCTTCTTATCCATAGTATAGCAGAAAGTGTTGCAGGATTCAACGATGAATTTTACGAAAGATTTGTCACAAGCCCACGATTTCCTTTACGATCCGGTCGCATCCTTTCACCGCGCCAACCAGCACCAGCAGGTTGAAGGCCAGTTCTCCCACATAGGTCCAAGTGGCTGTTACTACCGAGACGCTGGTATCCACAGCGGGCGGGCTGGAAGACACGGCGGAGAAGATGATGCAGGCCAAGGCGATGACTACGCCCTGCAGGCAGACACCGGCATAACTGCGCAGGAAGTTCTTGCCCACATTGGACGTGGGTTCTCCGGCAAAGGACGAAAGCGGAATGGGCGCAATGGCCGCGTACATCCAAAGGGAAAACATCCGGCCATACACGGTCAGGATCATCACGAAGGATAGTACGGTAATGAGCAGCCCGCCGATCAGCGTCACAGCCCAGAGCGGGATGGAGTCCCAGAAGCCCACCTCATTGATGGCGTCGATCAGCTCTTGGGGCAGTGTAACCGCACTCATTCCGGATACGCCGGATTGGTTGATCACCGTGGAGACCATCCCCTGCACGATCTGGAAGATGGCCAGCATCAGATCCAGGCCATAGGTCACAGCAGCCTTGGCAAGTGCGAAGCGGATAAAGAGCTTGAGAGCCTGTTCGGGGCGTTTGGCCTCCACGAAGGTTCCACAGGTCTTGACCACACCGGCTGCGAAGAAGAGCACCAGCAGCCCGTAACCAATGGCTTGCAGAGCCCCGTGGATGCCCACCATCACAGCCCATACCTGCCCGTCCTTGAAGGTCTGCGGGCTCTGGGTCAGTAGCTGCCAGATCTCCCCCAGCTTGTCATTCCAAGTGGTCAGGGCAGCATTGAGGTTGCTTACGATCCAGCTGTCACCCACGGTGCATCACCTCCTTTCCTGATATCTTCCGGCGCATCAAACTCCGGTGCCGACGATCAGGTCCAGGATCTCTTTGGCAAAGGTGATGATGATGCCGCCTGCCAGCGTCAGGAAGCCCTGGCTGCGCTGGCTGGGGTCATGGCTCTGCAGCGACAGGCCCACCTGCACAATGCCCCAGCCCAGCAGGATCAGGCCGATGGCACGGATGATGGAGAAGATGAAGGTACTGAGGTTGTTGACAACAGTCAGCGGGTCGCCGTCGGCCAGCACCGGCGTGGCGGCGCAGCAGACCAGAACCAGAGCGGCATACAGCGCGAAGGCGCGGCGGGTCAGACGTTTGGTGCGGGGCATATCAATCTTGTTGCGATGCATGGGCATCCCTCCTTGGATAAGTAAACATGGGTTTCGGTTGTTCGGCTGTCGGCAGGAAATCATCCATGTCCAGCAGTTCGTAGTTTTCGGCATCGCCCACCAGATCCTCGTGGGCATCCGGCGCGGCGGTGTAGTCATAGGGCGGCGTGCCGCCATCTTCGGTGAATCGGATGTTCGGGTGCCGGAGCAGGTTGTACTTCCAGTCCATGACCGGACGTTCCCCGCGCACAAACAGCAGCGCCTTGTCGTTGGAAAGCAGGCGCACTTCGTCGGGGGTCATCAGGTCGCGGGCTGCTTGCTGGTGGCTGGTGCTGCTACTGCCGCTGCGGCCTCGTGAAAGGCTTCGGCTGGTGGTTTCCACCGTTTCCTTGCCGATCAGCTCGGACACGTACTTGTGGGTGCCTTGCTCATTGCCGCCCAGGTAGAGAAACTCATCGCACAGGCCCACCAGCGATTCCCAGCTGTCCTTGTACATGGATTTCAGCTGGGCGATGTTCTGCACAATGATGGAACAGAAGATGCCGCGGGAACGCATGGTTGCCAGTGCTGACAAAAAGCTATCCTTGGGCAGCGAGATATTCGGGAACTCGTCCATCAGGCAGTGGACCGGCACCGGGAGCCGTCCCCGATGGACACGGTCTGCCTGATAAAAGAGAGTCTGGATCAGCTGGGTGTAGACCATGCCCACCAGATAGTTCAGGGAACGGTCCGCATCCGGGATGCAGCAGAACAGCGCCACCCGTTTTTCTCCCAGCTCGTCCAGATGCAGTTCATCGGTCATGGTCAGTCGGGCGATCTGAGGCAGATTGAAGGCAGCCAGCCGGACGCCGACACTTACCAGGATGGACTTGGCGGTTTTTCCGGCGGCCTGCTTGTAAATGCCATACTGCTTGACGGCAATGCTTTCCGGATCGCGCATGGCCAGACGCTCAAAGAGGATATCCAGGGGCGACTCGTAGCTCTCGTCCTCCTCCTTGACATGGGCGCTGCCCAGCAGCTCCATAACCATGCCGAAGTTCTGTTCCTCCGGCGGAGCCTCATGCAGCAGATACAGCATGAGGGCCTGGAGCAGCGCAGTCTCGGATTTTTCCCAAAAAGGGTCGGAGCTCTGTGCATGGGGTGGTGTGGTATTTTGGATCAGGTTGGAGATCAGCTGCAGCACATCCTTGTCATCCCGCACATACCGAAAGGGGTTATAGCAGAAAGATGCGTCAGGGTTAAGCAGATCGAACACCCGGACTTCATACCCGATTTGCTTAAGGAAGCCACCAGTTTTACGCAGAATTTCCCCTTTGGGGTCGGTGATGACCATGGAGCAGCCGGTACACAAAGCTCCCTTCATCGTCAGACGCCCGGACTCCAGCACATTGGGCACCGCATAGGTACGGGTCTTGCCGGCACCTGCGCCGCCGACGATCAGCACATTGGTGTTGTGCTTGTGCTTATAGCCATCCACGCCGATGCGGAAATTGCGCGTCATCAGCAGGTTGGGGCCTTGGGTATCCCGGTAGCGACGGTTGAGCTCTTTGGCGCTCCCCCATCTGGCAGAGCCGTGTTCCTCACCCGGACGGGTGTTGCGGTGTTCACTGGATGCGACGAGGGCAATCACAGCATACAAGCCGGTGAAGATCAGCAGGAAGCGTGGGGTCTGGCTGCTCCATGCAAGAGGAAGCGGTTCAGCCAGCATCTCATTGCAGGCGCTCAGCAGGCCGGACAGATTCATTCCGGGCTGCCAGCGCATAGCCATGGCCGCTGCGGCCCACCAGATCAGCGGAAGAGGCAGCAGCCAGATCCACCATGGAGTTGGCGTTTTCTGCAATCAGCAAACCACCCTGTTTAAGCAGATGATACTGCTTTTGATCAAAAACGCTGCACAGGCCGCAGGATCGGCAAATACGTTCGTCGCGTTGCCATCGATTCTGTTAGTCACGTGTTCTTTCCTCGCTGGAGTGTTTTCTGGATGAGCTGCGGCTTTTCTCCTGGGGTACCGCCTCCTCGATACATTCCATCACTTCCTCCAGCAATTTCTTCTTGAATACATTTTTTAAATCACTGGAGCTGCAATACATAACTCCATTGCCCTCCACAACACAAAGTAACTTTACGGTTCCGGGAATTTTCTCGTTCCTGACTGCCAGTTTTCCTTCCTCTGTAATGTGCGTGGAGAAGCCTCGTTTCTCCAAACAATCGGATACAGCCACGAAGAATTTCTGCCTTGAGGCGTTGTCAATCATAATCGAATTCCTCTCTTTATCAGCGCTCTGCCTGTTCGCAGCGCCCTGTACCGCTTCGTTGCTGAAGCCGACTGGCTTCCCAGTCCGTCCGCTTCTTCCACAAGGCCGGAAGCGCGTGCGGCAAAGCCGGGTCCACTTCTGCGGTATCGATGGTGAGCGTCTTGGCCAGTTCTTCAGCCAGATCCTCTTTGGGTTCGTCTTTGTGCTGAACCGAAAAGAAATCCCTGGGGATATTGCTTCGATGCAGCCGGTACTCGATCTCGGTCTGCAGCATCTGGTGTTCCAGGTCTTGGTCAAACCCACCCACATCGTATCTTCGGATCATCGCACGGTTCATGCAGATGCGCTCCACCTGCTGCGGCAGATCCTTGCAATCCGGATAGCGGCGGCACAGCGCCTGCCCATCGGGGGCGTCCGGTCGGAACAATGCGAGATACTTTCTGCCGGTATAAGCATACATAGCGATATACCCGCAGAGCTCCCACTCAGCTCCCCCGAAGGGCACACGCATCCTGGCCAGACGGTCAGGGGCGGCCAAGGCAGACAAATACACGGCCCGCCCCTGCATGACCAACCAGGCGCGAAAATCCATAAAGCGGTCATCGGAAGTGCCGTAGTTGATGATAGAGGCCGCCGCACACAGCTTGGGCGTATCGGCCAGCTGCATGAAGGCTTCCTGCAGCCGGTACCAGGCAAAGAAATCCCGGTCAGGCAGCTTGGTCAGTTCCCAAAACAAGGCTTCCATCATGGAGGCCTCATTCTGCGGGTCGGCCACCTGTTGGGCCCGTTCAATCAGGCTCCAGAAATCATCGATATTCAAGAACATCCCTCCTTATCGAATCGCTGCCGCAGGGCAGTAAAAAAGGCCCGCCCGGTGACGGGCAGGCCCTGTGCGGTTCTTTCTTCTTCCAAAGCAAAACGTGCCTCCAATTGTCGGGCAGTGTAGTCGGCGCGGAAAGGCTGCCAAGTATGGGCATCCATTTCCAGAAGCCGCTGCCAGAGATTCGGGCAATGTTTACGAAGCTTCCGCAGTTCCGACAGCGGCTGCAAAGGACAGCACCAGCAGGAAACCCTGCGAAAGATATCGTACAGTCCACCCCAGTCGAAGCCGCGGGCATAGCAATAGTTGAGGCAGTCTGCTTCCGTCATCCCCCATTCCACCAACGGGTAGTGCAGGTCCTTACAGCGGTGTGCTTCGTCCGCAGCAATGCCCACATACTGTACCAGATGATACTGCCTGCGCAGATCCCGCAGGTGCTTGTTGATGACGTGGGTTTTCAGACGCCCGGTACACCAGCGGCAGGAATGGGAAGGCCAGCTGAGGCCCCGGTCCGTGACCAGCTTGGCGTTGGGGTTGGCTGTATACTCGTAGAAGTATTGCTCTGCTGTCAGCGGGGCTTTCAGACGGGTAATGGGCCGCCCGATGTAGCGTTCCAGTCTGGCCAGGTGATCATACATCTGCGGAAATTCCCAGCCTGTGTCACAGAACAGGATCTCATCGATGGGTCGGGCTTCCTCCAGAAGTCGAAGAAGCATCGCCGTCGAATCTTTTCCACCTGACAGCGACGCGATGGTATAGACAGGTTTCAGATTGTTGGGTTCCAACACCCCCTAAAAGAAAAATGCCAGGGAAAACTCCCTGGCAGGATACAGATGGTAATTCAGCGCGTATGGCCGAAGAGATGGAAAGGCACTTTGGCCCGAAGCAGATTGGCAAGGGCCGCGTCGGCGGCGTCGGTGTAACCACCGCTGGCAATGCGCTGGTTGCGCAGGTCATTGAGGGCATTCCTTGCCAGCAGGTATTCGGCCTCCTCCAGACGCAGGCATCCGGGGTCTGTGGCATCGATGCGCAGGATCAGACGTCCTACTTCTTCACAAGGCTGCCCACTGGCTTTCAGGGTACGATACCGGGCATGGAGTGCGCGGATGAGAATACTTTTGTCGTTCCGGTCCATCTTCATGATACGTTCGCTCATGGGCTTCCTCCTTTGGTTTGTTTTACCGAAACAGTATCACATACAGGCGCAAATAGCTATCCCGCAAATGAAAACAAACGGAAAACTTTTACCCGCGGACCGGACCGTCCCGGTGGATTCGGATGGGCGACCTGGGCATGGGGGAATGTTCCTTGCGGGCGGCCAGAATGGCGCGGATCTCGCCCAGTTCCAGTCGGACGCTGGGACGTTTACCCCGGACCCGCACCTGGTCGGCGCGGAATCCGGGCCACATAGGCGGCGATTTCTCGCTGCTGTTCGAGGAAGGCATGGACGGAGGGGCGGGTTCCGGCTCCGTCTGGCGACGGGCCGGGAAAGGAAAAACCGGCGGTTCGTCCTCCTTCTGAGGTTCTTTCTGCGGAGTGTCCGGTGCTTCAGTGGGCACGACCTCCATGTCCTGCGCCACCTCATCCACCGCTTCTGCCATACCGGTGTCCACTACATCCAGCTGCAGGCGGTCAAAGATACGATTCACCTTGGAGGCGTCATCCGCCAGGATTGCGATCTCGATATGGTCGGGATCGGTCTTGTCCCGCATGGGGACAAACAGCAGGCCGTGCATCTTTGCCTCGTGGGCAAATTCCCGCATCCGCTCTTTTTCCACTGAGAAGAATTTTAACGGCTTGCCCTCCCTCAACAGGCGGACCAGCCGGGTTTTGCCATGGACTTTTTTCTGATCCTTGAGTATCGCGGCCACAAACTTGGCAAAGGTGATCGCCGCCGATCCCGAAAGACGCAGGGCAACTTCGGTGCCCTCCAGCGAGTAGCGAACGACCTGCTCTGCCGGTTCTGCGCCGTAGTTCATCTGGCTTCTCCTTTGTGACGCTGTACGTCTTTGGCCTTCGGACGGCTGATCACCTCGAAGGAATCCATTCCAGGCAGAAGGCTCAGAGCCCGTCCGTTGTCCCACTTCATAAGCAGCTGACCCGCATCATCCACGCCCATCACCGTGCCGGTTGTGCCGGGCGGAATGGGCTGGGGATCGTCGGGCATATTCAGCAACCGAACACGGGTGCCGGGCGGGTAGTGATCACGGGCGTACTGGGCCCGGTAATTCCATTGATTCGCGTTCATGGGCATTACTCCTTCCCTGTTCGGCACGGCGCTT
Source organism: Gemmiger formicilis (assembly GCF_016900095.1). Classification (GTDB taxonomy): domain Bacteria; phylum Bacillota; class Clostridia; order Oscillospirales; family Ruminococcaceae; genus Gemmiger; species Gemmiger formicilis_A. Next base: position 24,907 of record NZ_JACJJP010000006.1, on the reverse strand, counting down.
TTGTTCTTCTTCCTGGCGCTGTGCCATTTCCAGCGAATGTTCTTCGATTCGCTTGCACAATTTGATGGTCTTGCGCAGTTCCCGCAGACGTTGGGTAATCAGCGGGATTTGGTCACTTTTCGGATCGGTCTTGTACAGGCGATTGCGCTCTGCGTTCAGCTGCCGCACCTCCGCTTCCGTTTGGGCACGGAGATCTCGCAGCTGCGCCAGAGTGCGGATATCCCGGTTCATCAGAAATTCGTACTGTTCAATTCGCTTGTCGAGTTGACGAATCTCCTCCCTCACGGCCGGGGATGGATACCAAGGTTTACGGGGAAAGACCCCCAGCATATACAGTTCCCGATAATAGAAAACGCGCAAGCCTTTGAGCTTGCGCGCTTTCCGGTAGGTCCCGTGCAGCCGGGTATGATGGACGTGTGGTTCTGCTGGGTAGATTTTCTGCGAGTAGAGGATGCGCTGTTTGATGGCCTCCGGGGTATACTGCTTTCCCAGGGTTTTGAAACGTACAAACCGTTCTTTGCCCGGTGGACGCAAGGTGGGATACTTCCTTCCCATGCGTATCTCATACCCTTTGCGTTCCAGCGCTCTGACAAACTGGGTCCAGGTCACACATTGGCTGACGGCTTCCTCGATATCCTGCCGGATCAGGGTCCGCCAGGTCGGCTTGCCGGCTTCTTCTGCCTGCCACTTGGCATATTGCTTTTTTCCTTTCTCCCCTTCCGGAGTTTCAATCACCGAAAGGCCGTATTTTCGGCAGAGCGCATCGGAACGGGCCCGCACCTCGGTATAGTAGGACTTGGCATTGCTGTGGTATTTCCGGCCATTGTCCAGAGCCACCGAACACCACACAATATGATTGTGATAGTGTTTGGTATTGAGGTGAGTGGTAACCACCGCCTGAAAACGGCCTTGCAGCAGCTGCTCAGCCAGCTCCACCCCGATCTGATGAGCCAGTTCCGGCGTGACTTCTCCCTCAGCGAAACTTTGAACAAGGTGATATCCCTGCACACCGGCATTTTGTTGCCAGCGCTGTACCGTATCCCGCATATCTTCGAAGGCGGTTTCACATACACAGCTGAGTCCAGTTTCAAAGCAATCCGACTCCGTCTTATCCCGGTTGAGGGCATAGTCCACTGCGTCCTGCAAAGACTTGGGACTGCGTGTTGTCTTGGTTTTATCCCGCACATAGTCCACCGCTCGGTCCAGGCGGCGGACGGGGATAATGGATGTATAGGCCATAGCTCATCTTCCTTCCTCCCTGGTTTTTCGGGGAGTTTTCCGTTTGGGTTGCGGCGCTTCTTCCGGCAGACACGGATGACTGATGTTGCGGTAGTCCATGTTGAAGAAGATGCCTCGCAGCTTGCCCGAAAAGTGGTTTTCCTTGGCGATCTTCTCCGGAGTCCCACGGCTCTCGATGTAATCGTGAGGTCCGCCATACAGGCGGGTCACCATCTCGTCCTTTTCGGGGTCATAGGACATAAAGCGCAGATCAAAGCATACCGTCGACAGCTGCATCCCTACAAAGGACGCGAAGTGCTGTTGACGGTTTTCCTGTTCCGTCAGCGGAGGATGTGCTTCTGCCGAAGGCTGCAGCTGCAGTGTGGTGGTACAGACGTTGGTCCAGAACTCCACCGGCAGATCCGACGGCAGCTTCAGGTTGGTGTGTTCGGGGACATAGGCCATATAGTAGCGCTCGGCGTCCGGCTCTTTTCCCACCAGAATGCCGTCTTTACTGATTTCACTCACCACCAGCAGGCAGTTCCATTCTTTCTTCTTCGCGTCAAATCCCATGTAGCGCTGTTTGGCGCGGATGACAACGGGCGGTCTGCGAAAGTCATCATTCACAAAAAGCTGATAGTCGGCATCGCTGAGCACCAGAGCCCGCTGTACGGAGAACTTCTGCGGCTTGCTCATAAACGGCGAAATATTCTGAAGTTCAGTAACATCCAGTACGCCGGATACAAAATTGGCGGTTTCCTGATATTTCTTTACCATTGATTTTTCACCTCCTTCCAGATTTCCTGTGAGATCCGAATCATTTTATCCACGCTCTCCTGACCGGCCACACCAGTACTGTTTGCCCGATGGGCCACCTGGTTGGCGTTGTTGCAGAGTCCGGACACTTTTCGCAGCAGGTCCTCATGATGGGTACAGGGACGCGGACGAATGGTTTCGCCCATAATCAGCGCCCGCAGGAGCTTTTCACGAGATAACCCGCTTTGCGCTGCCAGCCGGTTCAGATGCTTCAGTTCCTTCTCGGTCAGCCGAAGGGGAATAACGTGGCGGCGCTTCCGTCCGGTCACCGGACGGCATCCGGGTGTCCGATGCGAATTTCCTGGTTGTGGCACGACTCGAGGGCCACCTGCTTCTTCGGTACCCCCGTAAGATCCAGAAGTGTCTTGTCCGGGAGATAGGCACCGAACATCTGCCCGGCCACCCTGGTCAGGAGAATTGCTTCTTTTTCGGATACCGTGGTAACCAGAGAACAATGGAAGGCACCGTACACCGTATCATACCCTTCCTTGGGAATGTCGGTTTCGAATGCGTACCGCTGCCCCAGGGCACTGCAGAACTGCCGGTAGTCTTTGGGCGAGAGCTCCAGCATTTCTTCGGCAAGGAAGGGGTACGGTACGCCCTCCGCTGCTTCCTCTTTCAACCGCTCCAAGTCGGTCACCAGCGGGTAAAACTGTGCCCGCATCTCAAATCCACTCATGGTTTTCACCTGTTCCTTTCCCAAGATAATCAATATAACGCGTTACCGATCCCGTTCATGCAAAATACTGTTAATGGCCCACCTTACGGAGCACCCTTTCCGCGGGGGACTCTTCGACTACGTCGCCGGTTTCAAGATACAGTATGCTGGATTTGGGAATATACTTGTATCCATCAAACGCGTTGCCAACCGTAAACACATCCGTGGGCGCAGCCTTTCGGACTCGGGTGACAACACTTTGGTCGTCGGGCGTCTCATAATCCTCACTACAACGGATGATGGTTCCGTCCAGCAAGTGAATGAGATACTCCTGCAGCATTATGACGTCTTGTTCCATTTGTATACCTCCGGTATTCTTTCTTCTTGTACTTTGGCGGCACGGCGCTTGCAGGCCGTCGGGGGTTTGGGGCACACCCCAAAAATCTGCGTTTGGATATCCAAACGCTATGCTAGCAAAACCGTCTGCCAGCAGGTGAGAGGTCGTTCCCCTCCCCTTTCAGTCGGTGAGAAGTTCTCCCTTTTCGGCGGCCTGCAAAACGCCATCCAACGTGGTGAGGACCTTGCTGTATTTCTTGGCAAGGCCCACTTCCGCGTTGGTAGTCGCATCCGAATGCTTGCCGCAAACCACCAACACTGTGCAGCGGAGCAGTTTGTCCCGCACAATTTCGTTGAAAGCATGGCGTTCATCAGGGTTTTCCAGCACAATGAACTGCCCGTCCTGCAAACGAGGACAGACCGGCACATACCCGCACTGAAAAATCGTGCGGCAATAGCCGCGCAAAGTCTTGGAATTGGTGTCATTGGTGGCACACACATAGGCCCAGGGACGTTTCATATCAGTTCTCCTTCCAAAAATGAGGCGGAGTGAATCATGCTATGATTCACTCCGCTGTCGGTTTATGTTACGTTCAGAAAAAGTGAATCATAGCATGATTCACTTTTGGGATTCGAGCGCCTGCTTCACACGCTGGGTACCAAGCTGGAAGTAGGTGGCGGAGAGCTCGACGCCTACCGCTTCATAGCCTTCCTGGACCGCAGCCAGAATGGTGGTACCAGAACCGGCAAACGGGTCGAGGATTCGACCTCCCGGTTCACAGATCTGCACCACGTCCCGCATGAGTTGCAGGGGCTTTTCGGTCACATGAATGCGGTTGGCGGGGTTGGCCTGACGGAATACCCCCGGCAAACAACCCACATTGCGCTCCAGCGGCATCTTGCCGTTGGAACCCCAAACGATAAACTCGGCCTGCTGGCGGAACCGCCCCCGCTGCGGGCGGCTGGACGGCTTATCCCACACTGCGATTCCGCGCCAGATCCACCCGGCCCACTGCAGGGCATCGGTCATGGAGGGCAGCTGCCGCCAGTCGATGAACAGACAGATGGGCGCGCCGGGCTTGCAGGCAGCGCGCACCATCTGAAGCCATTCGCAAGTCCACCGGGTCCAGCTGCGTTGATCCATCTGGTCGCTATCGAAATCCGGCAGAGCCTTGCCGCCACGCAGGTTGCTGTACTTCTCGGTGGTCGAGCGGTTCTTGGCTGTCTGGTTGGCACCGCCGCTGGCATAGGGCGGATCGGTAATAACGGCATCAAAGACGGCTCTGGTCATGTGCGGAACAATGTGCATGACATCGCCATGCAGGATCGTCCAGTTGTTGCCGCTGACCCGTTCCGGTGCGGGCAGAGAAAAATCGTTGGAAGAAAACAACGTGTTTTGCTGGAGGGTATTCGTCAAAGGCATCATCCTTTCTGTAACTCAGCGTTCAGGTGCTTTCGGCGGCTTGACCTGCTCAATGCTGTACAGCCGCACATGGGTCCCGTTGATGGCCAGGACACTGTTGGTCGGGTTATCCACTGTGTTTCCCGGCAGGATAAAGGCATCCGCGCCCAGGTAAACCGCACCGGCCACAGTTCCCATCACGGTGGCGTGGCCTTCTACCATAGGAATGCACTCCGTACTCGGGTTTTTGCGGACAACAGCGTGCCCACATACCAATGCGCATTCCTGCACCGTACCACCGGTCACAACTGCATAATCACGGACGCGGGCCTGCCCGCCGACTTCCGCAGTCCCTGCGACCAGTGCCGTTCCACTGACCCGTGCCTGGCCGGTCAAAAATGCGTTGCCTGAAACGAATGCTTTCTCACAGCAGACCGCATCCCCATAAATCCAGGCATCATCGTTTTCCTGGGACAGATTTTCCTCGCTCTGGACATAGCCACCCAGGGTGCCGGGGCCAACGGTTTCGCTCACCCGCTGCAGGGCGCGGATACGGTGCAGGCTGGGATCTTTGGGATGCGCGATGTCGGTGATCTCGTACTTCTTCGAAGGCGTGACTTCTTCCACCGTGAAGTCGAAGTCGTGGTCCTGCCAGAAATGCACATACAGCAGGCCATCTTCGGTCTCGATTTCACGCTGTTCGAAGCCCTCGCCCCAGCCATCTGAATACTGTCCGGTCAGGTAGTCCATGAGCTTGTCCCAGCCAGGTGCCGAAAGATCCTCATCCGCCCGCACCGTGGTACAGCCATAAAGCCGCCCGTTCCAAACTTCCACCGAGGGGACCAGACTCCGAACGTGCTGCTTAATGTAATCGCTCTCATCGAAGTATTTCATGAGATCTTCGGTACCGTTGTCGGTGTAAGCCTTGACTGCCTTTTCAATTTCCTCCGCATAGAGCAGCAGTTCTTCGCCGTTGTATTCGTCGGCGGAATCCTCATATTCATACTCTCCGGCCTGGTACAGTTCACCAGTCAGCGGAGAGTACATTTTGAAAATGCGTTCACTCAATCGCATCACCTCCGTTATGGTCATCGCGCCAACTCGGTGCGATGTTGGGTACAGGCACATCTTGCCTGTTTGATTTGTTTGGCGAGGTCGGCATAGTCGCCGCCCTCGATCTGCGGCAGGCACAGGGACACTTTGTACTTGCTGCCGAGATTGCGGGCAATGGCAAGCGCCGCATGGCGGCCCGGCTCATCATTGTCCATGCACAGTTGGATGGTGTCCACATCCGGGTGCTGCCGCAGGAACTCCACCAACGCCACCGGCGTCTTGATCTCCACATTTTCTTCTTTCGGAGCATAGATGCCGCCCAGCGAGAGGCGGTATTTGTCTGCGGTATTATCGGAGAGAGTCATCTCAGCCATGGCATCAATAGCCGCCTCAAATACTGCCACTGTGGTGGAAGGATGCAGCGGCGGAATGCAGAAGCCATACCGCTTGTCGCTGCCCGGCGTTTCGGCTTTAAATGGACGGCCATGGCTGTAGGTCCCCCGAAGGGCTGCATACCGGGCCGTGCCGTTTTCATCCTTGCCGATAAACACACAGTTGTGATACGGAAGGCTTTCGTACACGAGGCCACGGTCCACACAGTAACTGAGCACCACTGGGGAGATGCCTCGCCCGCAAAGGTACGCCACAACCCGGGCGTTGTTGCGGGCAGCAGGCGGAAGAGAGAACTCCGGGCGCTTCTGCTCCACCTCCTCATGGGCGACAGGGATGTACCCTGGTACCTCATCACACAGCATCCGCACGGCTTCTACGAATCCGCACTGCTCCACATGGACGAGATAGTCCAGGGCAGACTTGCCTCCGATCCCACGACTTTTCCAGTGCCAAATGCTGGACTCTCCGTTGATCTTGAAGCTATCATGGCTGCGAAGTTCAAACTCGCCGTGGGCGCTGCTTTTGACCAGATCTGCGGAACGATACCGCCGCAAGAATTCAATGGCCGTCATCTTTTTGGCGGCGGCGATCTGTTCCTTGCTGACACCAGGCATCAGGAAAGGGCCCTCATCAGCAGGCTGCTTTTATCCACCTGCTCCCAAGGAAAATCCTCACGTCCGAAATGCCCGCCGACGGCAGTACGGGCATAGATCGGCTGCCGCAGATTGAGGGTTTCGATCATGCCTGCCGGGGTCAGATCGAACACATGGCGCACTGCCGCTGCCAGATATTCGTCATCCCAACGAAAACACGTTTGGAAGGTGTCCACCGTAACCGCCATGGGCTTGGCCATGCCGATGGCATAGGTCAGGGCCACGCGGCAACGGTCCGCAATATTGGCAGCCACAAGGTTCTTCGCAATGTAGCGGGCCATGTACGCAGCGGTCCGATCAATCTTGGTGGGGTCCTTGCCGGACAGTGCCCCGCCGCCCTGGCTCACAAAAGGCCCGTAAGCATCCACCATGAGTTTGCGGCCCGTCAGGCCGGTGTCGGCTTCCGGGCCGCCCACCACGAAGCTGCCGCTGGGGTTGAGGATGACTTCCATCCGATCATCAGTGGGCATCCCTTTGAGGGCGGGCAGAATGACCTGGGAGAAGATGTCGGCCTGGATATCCTCGATATGTACCCCCGCGTCATGCTGGACCGACAGCAGGATCTGATCTACCCGCAGCGGTTTGTCATCTTCATACTCCACAACCACCATGGCTTTGCCGTCGGAGCCGATGCCATGCACCGCGTCGGTCATGCGGGCCAGGGTCAGCAAACTGGTAAGACGATGGGCGATGATCACGGGCATGGGCATCAGTTCGGGCGTTTCGTTGCAGGCGTATCCGATGACGACACCCTGGTCCCCTGCCCCGATGGCCTCATCATCTTCAGGGCTGTCTGCGGGCACCTCAACAGCTCCGGCAATATCCGGACTCTGCGGATGCAGATAGCAGTCGATCTGAAAGCTCTTGGGGTCGTACCCAACGCTGTGCAGCACGTCCCGGGCAATGTTGAACACGTCGGGGTTTGCTTCGGTGGTAATCTCACCGGCCACAATGATGTGACCACGGGTGGCCATGACCTCACAGGCGACGCGGCTGGCGGGATCTCCGGTCAGACACGCGTCCAGGACGTTGTCTGCAATGAGATCGCAGAGCTTGTCGGGGTGGCCTTCGGTGACAGATTCAGCAGAATAAAAAGTGCGCATAGATTTCTCCTTTGTATGTTGATTGGTGTTTATGGCAAAACAAAAAGGCGCACAGCCGGGAGGGCTGCGCGCCTGGTTAAAAACATATTGGGTCATGGCTTATCTCTCTTTGTTATCCCGGTTTTTTCGGGGCCGGGTAATGCGTCCTTGTTCATCAATGTCAGGGAAGCGGAGCGCCAGCATATCCCATCCAACAGTCAGACCATACAGCATGGCCGTTTGTTGCTGTTTGGTAACACCCATTGCGGCGTTGAGGCGCTCCGCATACGTCTTGGCATCGATGCCTTCCGGGGGAGCATCGATCTCCCAATATCCATCTTTCCCGTACTGGACGAGCATCACATGGTCGAATCCTTCAACCGCACAGAAGCTCAATTCCGGCAGGTTGTGCCGGATTGCAAAATCCTGCTTGATGGATTCCGGGGTATTCGGAAGATCAGGGTTGGTATACGGCACCTGCATCAGACCGCCGCGATACGGAACAAACAGCTGCGGTTTGAAAAACATGGCTTTGTACCGCTCCACCTGCTCATCGGTCAGACTGCAGAAATCATCTTCAGTGAGCCCAACCACAAAGAAGGTCCCGGCGATCACGTCATAGTCATCCAGCGTTCGGTTAAGGGGCAGCCCTTCCAGCTTGCCTTCATCATTGCAGACTATGCAAGCGTTGTCCTGCCAGGGATACACACATTCGATGAGTCCCCCGACCACCGCCTGTTCCGCTTTCAGACTCTTTTCGATTTCCGCTTCCCGGGGATACTGCCCCGGCTCAACGATCAGCACTTTCAACCATCTATCACATCCTTTCTCCGTTCAGGCAATTCATTTCTCTACAGCGACAACGACTGTCCGAGCTCCATCCCAGTTGTAGGCACAAGTCACCAGCGTCAGCAGGCGTTTCGCTGCTTGCGGTTCATACCCTGTTCCTTCCAGCATCGTGGCGGCAAAAGCGAGGTAATCCTGTTCATCTGCAAACGCTGTCCGGTTAAAAGGGATTCTCGACAGGTCGGTTGTCAAAACTGATGCGATCTGGTATTCCAGTACTCCATCCTCCGTTTCCAAGAGAATCGTCGAATGCTGCTCACGGAACTTCTGGTCGGCCAGTTTTTCCAGCACACCAAACATGGTCCCATCATTCATGTTGTGACCGAAGATCACGACATTCTTGCTTTTGGGGGTACAGTCATACTGGAAGAACAGACTTCCAGCCATTCTCCACCGTCCATCATAATTCCGCCGAAGGTAATATTCAGGATCATCTGCACTGCTTTGCACTACAGGATAGTCCACACAGGTTCCGGGAATGGTAAGCCATGCATGAACATCCGGATAGCGAGAACGCAAGGATGCAAAATCCAATTGGTGCTTTTCCCCGCCATCCTGTTCACTCTCTGCAGATTCAGCCTGCGGCGCAGTGACAATGTATTGGGCTTTCAGATCCTCTGCATCTTTCTGCGTCAGAAACGGCTGGATTACCAGAAACCAGAGCAATCCTATGCTGCAGATGAAAAGGATTCCAAGCAGGAGCCCCTTTACAAAGCGGTGCATCATTTTTCTTTACTCTGGCTGTCTTGTCCTCCAGTGTGTTTCTTCTTCCGAGTCAGTCCCAAGCCCATGGCTGCCGCCACCCCTGTTCCGAACAGGACAGCCGGAAGCCACGGAATATCACCGGTCTGAGGAAGGACAGGGACAGACGGTGCCGGTGTGGGGGCAGGAGTACTGACCGGCTGTTCCGGAGTTGGAGTCGGAGCCGGATTATTCGGTGTGGGAGGAGTCTCAGGAGTGGGTGCATCGCGCATCACCACCATGCCGTCCGCCATCAATGTCCAATGATCGAAAATGAGCCAGTCGCGGCCAGTGCAGATATACACATCGTTCTCATTGAGAAGATCGCCGTTTTCATCCTTGCGCTGTTGCAATTTGAATTTGATGGACTCTGCAACCTCGTATCCGTTGGGCGCGGCGGTCTCCACCAGAGTGTAAACCGTATCAAATTTCAGTCCGCGGATTTCGGTGGGCTTGTCGCCGCTGACCCACTGGCGCACAACAGTACCGTCCTCGTCCTGGATGGTAAGTGTTGCCCCGGGCAACTCCTCATCTCCAGTCAGCTTCTGTTTGCTGATGAAGAAGGAAGTGGCGTCGTTCTTGAAGGTCTGCTCAAGTTTTACCACGGGCATGCTGCTGCCTGCATAGATGAAGGCCAGCTCCTGGTCGGGTGCGTCGAGGTAGTATCCTTCCGGTGCGCGCAGCTCACGAAGCAGATAGCGTCCACTGTTTGCGGTGGTGTTTTCGGGGATCTGTACGTTGCTCATGCCATAGTAGAGCCCCCGCAGCGGCAGATCACAGGTGAACGTGGTGCGCCCTTCGGAGTCGGTAGGAGCCGAGGTTGCGATCAGATCCCCTGCATGGAACAGCAGCTCGCCAGAGCCATTGTAGATATCATCCACCGTATACAGGTTGTAGACAGCACCGGCAACCAGCGCATCCGTTTTGACGTCCCGCTTGCAGACGGTGAACTCAGTTTTGACCCTCTCGTTGTAGAATTTGAGGACCTGAGCCTCTGCCTGTTCGGCGGTGGCCTCATCCGCGTTGACAACCTCAAAGGTATCCGTGGATGCATTGCCTTCCTCATCGGTAGAGGTAATGCTTTGAGCCATAACTACACTGTTGGTTTGGACATCCCAGGAAAATACCACATCGTAGCTCTGCTTGGTGCCAACATAACCATATGGAGCACTGGTTTCCTCAATGTGGTAACTGCCAAGAGGCAGCGTCACTGTCACTTCGCCTACGGTTCCATCGTGGATAATCGAGAGGAAATCATAGGTGGAATTGGTGCGGCCGGGTGCGAATGTAACGATATCGCTGGTACCGTCGCCCGTCTGTACAACAGCAACGACATCGCCTTTGGCATACCAAAGGGTCCGGTTGCCATCGGCGTCGACCTGATGATCCTGGGTGTAAATGTCCTCATTGGCTGTGATGGTGTACTCGGCATACGGAATGGGCCGATCCTCGTAAACGAAGTGGCCGGGCCACGCCTCTCCGCTATACTGCGGATCGATCAGGTCACTGTTTTCTTCTTCCCAGCCGGTCAGAACAGGGCCCGTTTTGCGGATGGTCAACCGGCCCAAGGTCTCATGGTTGATGTACTCCTGGGTAAGGATATACTCATCCATGTCGTTGACAGCATTACCAATCACTTCCCACGCCGAGTCGGAAGAGATCTCAAACTCCACCGAATACTGCTCATCGTTGAAGAAGCCGTTGGGGCCTTCCAACTCCACGACCTCATATCGGCCCAGGGGCAGTTTTTCGGGGGTTTTCATGCGGCCCTCGCTGTCGGTATAGAACACGTTGGTTTTCTCGGTTGGATCACCGCTGCTGGGATCGACCATGGACAGGCGCTCTTTGGTTCCATCCTCATGCAGCATATAGATGGCGAAAGAGGTGTTGGCCAGTTTGACTGCCTTGCCGGTTTCGGCATCCACCTTGATCAGTTTCAGATAACCTTCCATTTCCTCATCGAGGATGTTATAAGTCAGGTAACTGTTGCTGGGTTCGGTCGCACTTCCGTTGGGCTGGCACATGACGCTCTGCGGAGTAGTGCTGTCCACCGTAAAGCCAAAGGGATCGCATTGGAACACATCTTTCGGGATGGTGGACTCCACGACAAGATACTGCCCATAGGGAAGACCAGTCACTCGGAACACACCTTCCTCGTTGGTAAAGATCTCTTCGAGACGGTACTCATTGGTCGTGCCGGTGGGCACCCAGCCGAGACCGCTCCCGTTGGCATTGTCGCCTGCTTCTGTCAGAGTCGCATTGTAGACATACACCAGATCGGTGTCGCTCTCAAACATCCGCGCTACGGCTTGACTCTCCTGACTGAAATCATATTTGAGGGTTTCGTTATCGTAATTGTCCTTGCGGTAGGCGTCCAGCACGCTCTGGATGTTGTAGCTACCGTCCGGGTTGCGGGTAAACTGATCTGCCTTGCTCAGATCAGGGATGCGGTAAATGGTGAAGCCCGCGCCTTCCAGTTTGGGAGCGGGGCTGCCCGGACCGGTGGTGCTCACCAGCTTGCGCAGCTCAAAACCGCCCTTCAGCACTGCATCCAGGCTGTGCTCACTCTCACGGATCACATACCCGGACTCATCACCATAGGACAGGGTCTGATAGTGATTGACCTCATCGCAGAGGTACCCTTCGGCGTAGCTCAGGTAGTAGCCATCGTAGGTTTTGCTGCCGTCCAGCGCACGACCCTCTGCCACAGCGGAATATAGATTCTTATAGATATAGTCGGTATACTCACCATCGGACTGTTCCAGGGGAGAATACTGGCCGGTCGGCTCCAGCTCACGGTTCAGTTCCGGGTACTGTCCGGTGATGTAGAACTTGCTGTTGGTATCCACCGGCAGGACAATACCAGTAGCGCGTTCAACCAGATAATACCGACCAAGATAAAGGTTTCCGAACACCAGCTTCCCATCCTTGATCTCGGCGCTGGCCACCAGATGGTCTTTGGCAAGAATGGGAAGATAACTCTCATCCCAGCCACTATTGGTACGCACAGTGGTATGCCAGATAGGCTTACCACTACTGTCCACAATCTTGCTGTAATCAACCACCCCGGTCACACCGTCTGGATGGAGAATATCCGCAGCCGCGTAAAGATCGTACACGGCCCCTTCGATGCTGGCTTCACCGTGAGGTGCGGTACCGGATACTGCAGAGCTGCTGGCACTGCGGGGTGTATTCTGTCGCAGCTGATCCAGATCTGATTTCGTCAGAATAATCTCGCCCAAAACGCGATCATTCTGGAAGTTGCCATCCTTCGGAGTCATCGTGTAGCTGTCCTCGTTGTTTGCGAGGCCGGTGCTGTCGGTCTTATAGACACGGGTGGCATCCTTCTTTTCATCGCTGATCGTCACAGTGGTTTCCACACCGCCGGAGGTCAGCAATTTTGTGCCGCCAGTGTATTCGAAGGCGATGTCGGCATTGTAATCTTCATTGTCCAACCAGATCACACTGCCGTCATTGTCCTGCGTGATGACAATGGAATACGCACGCTTACCCAAGGGGGTGCCTGCAGTACCGGGATGTTTCGCATCAGTCCAATCGCCATAATATCCGGAGGGCGCACGAGTTTCCACGATAAGGAATCGTCCTTCATTGCGCTGCGTGTAATACATTGTCCGGCTTTTGATTGGGTCACCGGAAGCATACGCTGATCCGTTTGCCACAGAGTAGGTTCCATCCTCATTGCGAATAACCGTGTACTGATTGTACCCACCATACGGGATATACTTCTGTGTCACGGTGTCCCATTCATAGACCTTGTAAGCGGCATCGGCAGCAATCTGTTGGCCAGTTTCGCTGTCCACCTTTTTCAAGTTGATCTGAAGTGACCACTCATCGTTCTTCATAATGTAGTCGTTGGAACTGTCAGCAGGCACGGTGATGGTCTGGTGGCTGCCAAGACTGCCATTGAATTCCTCGAAACCATACGGGATTTCCACTTCATCGTAGGAGAAACGAATCGACGCCAGCTCAGCACGGGCGGCTGCAATAGCTGCATCCACCATGCCTTGCGCCTCGTTCTGCAGCTGCGAGACTGCTGCGTTCTTGGCTTCTTCTGCCGCTGCATCTGCTTCATCCTGGCTGCCGAAGGGCCCAACCTGGCCGCTGAGTGTACTAGTGCTGGTCTTGCTGACCTCATAATGCACCGACCAGGTTACCGTGCCATCGCCACCGTTGTTCTGATAGCTGTCATCGTTTGTGTGACCGGAAGTGGTAATAGTCTGCGCCCCAGCAGGACTCATCTGCCAGCTGCCGCCGTCAACACTGCCGCTTGTCTTTGTCGGGGTAATGGTAATTTTGGCACCGTCCACTTTCTCACCCGTATCCAGACCGACTTTGTCCGTATTCACGGTGAACTTCATATCAAAGCTGCCGCCGGCAGACTGAGAGGGGGCTTCCCAGCTGGCATAGTATTCTTCCGGCTGTTCCGGTTCTTCAGGTTCTCCCGGTTCTGTCGGCAGATCCGGCGGGGCATACCGCGTCACTACATTTTGCCAGCCCGGTTCCGAAGCCGCATAGACATACGCACTGCCGGAATCGCTTGCCTCTCCCCGATGTGCCCAGACGTATCTCTGTACATCCAGTTTGCTGGTGCAGCCGGCTGCCGCTGCTTTGTCCAGCAGGTCTGTTGTACCGTAATAGGTCCAGTACACGCTCGATGTGGGACGGCCACTCAATCCTTCGTCCATACAGTAGCTTTCGTTTTCACCTTCAAAGGTAATCAGCCACTCACCGCCCACTTTGGACACATCGGTAATGTGGTACTGCGTGGTGGATCTCGCCTGGGCAGCCCGGAACAGTGTCGGGGCCGCCTTCCTCGCAATGTCTGCGGCCCGGGTCACACGGTTGCCGGACTGATCCTCGTAGATAGCCGTTACCGTAAAGTCAGCACCTGACGTCACATACAGCATCCAGGCGGACTGGCTTTCCTGCTGGAACGTGCGCTTCCATTCCTGTCCAGACAGTTCCTGACCGCGGGGATCACAAAATTGGGCCGACTTATCCAACTTGACTGTCACGCTGCTGCCCTGAGCAGGTCCATCCACCTGCAGCAGAAGTGGAACGATCTTACCGGCTGCAATCTCAGCATGATCGGTTTCCGTGTTGAACAGGCTCTCATCGATATTGCCGTTTTCAGAGCCGGAGTAGTCCGAGTCCAGAACGGTCAGGCTCAGTCTTGCGGATTCAGCGGTTTCGGGTGTGGCGGCCTGTTCTTCGGTCAGCACTGTTTCCTTATCCGGCTGTTCTGCCATAGCAAAGCTCACACCGCTTCCCGTAACGAAAAGCAGCAGTGCCAATACTGTGCAGACCAGGCGAATCCATTTTTTATGGTTCATATCCAACCTCCCAGTTTATGGAAAACAAAAAGCCTCCTTGCATTTTCTGCAAGAGGGCTTTCCTCAAAATTGGTGTTTCGATTACCTGTAGTTTCTCTGATACCATTCTCTCCTTTCATTATCTCTGTGCAATCTGGCTTTCCAATTCGATCATCCGCCGCCCGATGGCTTCCACCACATTGACCGTCACGCCATTTCCGGCTTGTTTGTAGACCTGGTTGTCGCTTTGAATAGCCAGCACCTTGTCGATGCGGTCATCCGTCCAGCCCTGCAGACGCAGGCACTCCCGTGGTGTCAGGCGGCGGATGCGGCCATTGTACAGAACGCCGGAGGCCTCCCTCTTGTGATTGTGAATCCCTCCAGTCTGTTTTGCCGTCAGGCATCTGGCAATCTCGGTGATTTCCGTCTCACGGTTCATGTCGATAAAGCATGGTGTCCCTTGTGTTGATCCAGTGGTGAGGGTGTGGGCAATTTTGCGGCCTTTCCAGATTTCCTCCTTGACGGGCACACCAATGGTACGACCTCCGAAGCTACCCGCTTGTGCAGCCAGGATACGGCTTACTTCGTTGAGGGAATAGATTCGTTCTTCCTGGGTACCTGGTCGAACTTGTGCAAGAGCATTTCCTGCTGCTGTGGTGAAAGGAAGTATTTTTCCTCTACATCGAGCATCAAGATATCCGACAAGGTACACCCTGCGGCGGGACTGGGGAACGCCGAAATCTTTGCTGTTAAGCACCTGCCATTCCACACCATACCCCAGTCTGTCCAGCGTATGGAGGATCGTCGCAAACGTCCGTCCGCCGTCATGAGAAAGCAGGCCGGGTACGTTTTCAAACAGCAGATAGCGAGGCTTCCGGGCTTCAGCCAGTCGGGCCAGTTCGAAGAAGAGAGTCCCGCGGGGATCTCCAAACCCTCGTCGATTGCCGGCAAGGCTGAAAGCCTGGCAAGGAAATCCTCCGCAGAGCAGTTCGAAGTCAGGCATTGTTTCGGGATCTGCTTTTCGGGCATCGGCAATGGACCACTCTCCCTCCGTGTCAAACAGGGCACAGTAGCTGCGGTCAGCGTATTTGTCGATCTCGCAGTGTCCCATGCAAATGAAATTGCCGGCCCTGGTCAGCCCCTCCCGGAAGCCGCCCATGCCAGCGAACATATCGATATAGTGAATGGTCTTTCGCATCCGCTCCTTTCTGATCGATGGTGTTGTTATTCAGGGCACAAGCAAAGGCATTCCCCCTTTCATAGAGATATGAAAAATGCCCCGCAGGCTGTTGACCTGCGGGGCTGGCTGTTATGGTTATTCTTCTGTGTAGGCATCACCGCTTTCGCCGTATTCCGATTCGCCATCCGTGGCTTCATCGGAATCGTCCTCGGTGTAAGTCCCCTCGCCGGTGTCACTGTCCTCATCAGGGTCGTTGTTCTCCTGATCAAGGCCCGGTTCCTCTTCATCGTCCGACTCTGCCGGATCTTCCGCAGGTTCATCGCCCACGGTGTCGTGTATCTCCGCGCTGGGGTCCTGCTCCTGCGCGGCTGCCGCCTCGGCTTCCTCGTTAACAGCATCGAGTTCGGCCTCGATAAGCTGGATCATGAAGTCTTTCTGGCTCAGCTTCCGTCCGTAGGTTTCCTCATAGTGCTTGAGGTAGTCTTTGATACGCTGGTAGAGTTCTTCGGATACCTGGAATGCGATGGTTCTGGTTGCCATATCGTTTTCTCCTTTCTTGTCTTTCGTAAAGTATTTCGTGACCACCATCTCGATGAACTGGCCGGTGGTGATGCCCTTTTCTTCCAGTTCCTGCCGGATCTGTGCGTGCAGATCATCCGGAAGTGTTACCGTTAATTTGCTCATGCTATGGCTCCTTTCTTGTGCTTTTCCTCTTGGGCTAAGCAAAGCATACTGCAAACGCAAGCAGAAAGCTATTCACTAAAACCAACGATAATACATCGAATACGGTGTCCAAAACACATCATAAGCAACAATGGAGATTGAGCGGTCAGTCGCAGAGGGACGCCAAAAAATCCAGCGTTTGTTTGGGTACCTCTTTCTCCGCAGTAGGTTTTGCAGGCTCCTGGATCACAACTCCATGCGCAAGTTCTTCCCGGATCACTTCCCGCAGCATCTGCTTGAATGCTTCCCGCTGTTCTTCAGCTAGGATCGCCCTGACTAGAAAATCCTTGCGTTGATTTGCTGGCATCTGCTGAAGATAAGCCCACGCTTTTCGGTGATCCGGGATGCTCAGCTGCGGCCTGAAAACGTATTGCGGACGCTTCACCCCTCGCTCACCGTGCCTTGAACGCGGCCCAAGGCGCGCTCGAAACCGATGGCGTTCACCCGGTCATCCAGCAGCGGAATCACGCGGCACAGGCCGTCTTTGGGGCTGACGTGGCGGTTCACAATGCAGGCCCCACCGCCCAGCATGACCAGCGGCATAGCGTGTAGGTCAAAGCCCGCTTCCATGACCGCGGAGAACAATCGCTCGGTATACAGCCGGCCCTGTTTGTTCACGATGCTGCGCACCTCGTCCGACAGGCTGCAGGGCTGGCCTGCCAGGATTTGCTCGATCTGAGCATCGGTAAGCGAAAGTCCGGTTTCCTGACGGACGCGCTCCCGGATCTCATCGATGCAGCGGATCATCCCCAGTTCCAGGCTGTGTGCCGTTTCCGCTACCGGCAGGGCATTGTCGATCCGCATCAGGTCCACCGTCCAGCCGCCGATGTCCATGAGCAGCAGCGACGGTTCATCGGTCAGCAGGTCCGGCTCGGCCATCAGGGCCGCAAAACCCTGGGGAAACAACTGCACATCCGAGATGGTGATGCTGTATTCCACGCCCTCGTAACGGAACTGAACCGGCTGGGAAGGACGAAGCAGATAGCTGCGAAACTTCGGCTTGTCCCGGCCATAGCTGGTCAGCGGCAGGCCCGCCGCGATCCGCACCGTACACTCGGTGGGTGCGCCCCGGCTGCGGATTTCCTGTGCCAATGCTGCCAGTGTCAGCAGGTAGTAGTTGTCGTTGATGGTTTTGTCGCGCTGGATCGGCTGCCGTCCGGTTCCGCAAACAAAAAAACACCCGCCGAACTCAAGGAGTCCCTGGCGGGTGTAAGGTTCGTGGCTACCATAGGCTGTAAGACCGGCTGGGAAAGAACAATGCCGCGTCTTGATGGCGTAATAGCCGTGATCGATGCCAATGTTCATGGTTTTTGCCTCACTTTCGCTTTTCGTTGAGATTTGCGGATCTATGTAAACAGCTGGTAGATAACTTTTCTTCCCAGCCGGTAAATTTATACTAGGGGGAGAGGTGTGGAGAGGGGGAAAAGCAAAAAGCCGCCCGGTTCCGGCATTGCCAGAAACCGAGCGGCTAAAAATGGGCGCACTTGTCCCATGTAGTTTTCTGTTTATGAAAATGTTTAAACTGCGGTTAGTAGCGGTTCTCCATAACTAATTGTAAATCCTGATGATCTTTCAAAAAATCAGCCATCCATAAAAATGATGCGTGATTTCACCATTGTTTTCCCAATGTAAAACAGCCGCTTTCTCCCATCTAAGAGGAGAAAAGCGGCTGTTATTGCGCTGTTTGCTTAAACAACAAACCAGCGTAATAGCTGTGGTGCGGACTAAGAGTCTAGGCCGACATCTAGTTTGATTATGCTTTTGGATTTTAGAATAGCCATTTCAGCCAGCATCTGTGTGGCGTAGGAGAAGCATTCGGCGTTGGTGAGGGAGTCGGGCTAGGTGTTGCCGTAGGTTGTGGTGTTTTGGTAGGGCTTCCCATGACAATACCACAACGGCCATGGCAAACAATCCAGCAGTGTCCTCCATCAGAAGGCTCGGGTGTTGCAGATGGTAATATAAGGTATTCCATACATCAAACCTCCTTCATACAAGAATTAGGAAATTTATTAATCAAAAAGAACCGGCTGTCCGCAGTCGTCCACAACTGTCACGAAAAATGTACTACTGTATCGCATTGTTGAATCACTGATAAATCATGTGAGACTAAAATGATAATCTTATTTTCTTTGCTCTTATCGATTAATTCCATTAAAGCTTTGCCGCTTTTTGTGTCCAGAGACGATGTGGGTTCATCTAAAATAATGATTGGTGTATCCCGCAGAAAAGCTCGAATAATAGATATTTTTTGCTGTTCTCCATTTGATAGTCCTTGAATAGGAACGTCCCTGGCTAATAAACTTTTGGGCAAGTCAAAAATATCTACCAGCTTCTCAACGCGCTGATACTGTGCCAAAGTAGGATTTTTCAAGAGCAGATTATCCCAAAGTGTACCGGCAAAAGTGTAAGGAGCTTGTGCTACCACAGAGATCAAATTTTTACGTAGATAACCGGTATCCAAATCTTGAAGGTCATAGTCATCATACCAAATACATCCTTTAGGATATTTCTCATTATATAAGCCCAACAATAGACCGATCAATGTGCTTTTTCCAGCACCGTTGTGCCCAACAAGGCATGATGTCTTTCCCTTTGAAAAAGTGCAACAAATATCTTGAAAAACCTCCTGATCTGTTTCGCTATACCGAAATGTCAGGTGTTGTACCTTGATTGTTTGACATTCGTTGATTTTGATTGCTCCAGTCTTTTCCTCTGGAACGTATTGTATATCTAGTAAACGCTTGAGCGAAACAGACGCGCTTTCATACTCTTTGCCGAAGCTCAAAAAGTAACGTAAGCAAGACATTACAATAGAAAAATAGGAAGAGAACATTACAAAGAGACCAATAGAGAATCGGCCAGAAAGAATGCTATAACCACCCAATAGAAAAAGTGCGATTTGTAAAGCAAAGCCAATTACACTATCTAGGCTTCCAAACACCATTAAAAATTTTTGACTATTTATTGTTGCTTTGTAGAGCTCCTGATAGGGTGTGTCTAACCGCTCCCGAAAGAAATTCTCGGCACTATTCTCTTTCAGAAAACGGATATTTGCCAATTGCTCGTACATTCGCCCGAAAAAATGGCTTTGTGCCTCTTTACAGGTGTAGTCATAAAGGAATAACATTTTTTTGGTCGTTAGGAAGAGAAAAATGTAAAGAACTGAGAAGGCAAGTAATACGCTAGCTACTAATGAATTTAGTATGACACAGACGGATATCACAATTGGAAGTATAAACAAATTTGCTATAAAATTCTGCAGCACTCCAAGTGTAAACATGATCAAAACATTTACATCTGTGTTAATTTGCTGATTAAGATGGGCGAGATCTTTCCCTTCGCTATATGATATTGGGGCCTGTTGGACATGGAATACTAGATTTGTATTGAAAAGATAGACCGACGACATTTGTAAATTAACATATAGGAGATTGATAATATAATTTAATAGTAACCCCAATAACGAGAATACAAGAAAGGCTAAACAATATTTCAAAACAAAGTCCAGTGTTTGATTTCGATTTAGTCCGTCAATAAAGCTACCGATTAGGTATGGCATCAGTAACCCAAAAAGTTGAGAAATCATCGCAAGCCCCGTGAAAATAATGAGCTTGCCATAATTGTTTTGAAAGTATTTTTTACATACGCGTAATATTGTCATTATCTATTGTCACTCCCTTAGAACAGAGGAGCGATCCACGCTGACATCATCCTATTTGGAAGTAACGGATGTCAGTTGGACAATCGATTATTAATCTATAAAAATAATGCCTGCCGTCTACATGGAATATGGGCCGTTCAATCCAAGTAGAAGGAAAAAATATATTGCTCCGCTTTTGCAGAACCATATACTATTTCTCAATCAGAGCAACCGGCAGATTTCTTTTCTTCTAATAATTTATGTGCAACAGCGATCAAATACTCTTGCAGTTCTGTACGGTAAACTGAACACAGATTTTCCTGCCGGTCATGTACACGGTAATAAGGACATCCTCCCATACACAAAGGCAAGACATCACAGTGTGAACACTGCGGGTCAGTTGTAGGATCAAATAACATATAATCAAAATAAAGAGACAAATTGTCTGGTGTGCTCCTCAAGAGGTTCGCTACCGCGTAAGAATGATTTCCGATCTCATTCCAGCACCGGTATATAAATCCGTCAGGATCAATTACCATCGCTTGGTAACAATCGGCTCCACAATAATTGCCTTTTAAAGTGGGATATTTTCCGAACCAGTCAAGGTGGGATGAGTGCGAAAAAGTGTATTCCAAATCGAGCTTTGCAAATTCTGAAGTTGTAAAACAAATAGACTCTAACTCTGGATCTCCGTTATCATTAGTGATTTTTCCCAAATACGGTACAACATGGTCAGAAAGACCAGATTCCTCTAATTTTTCAAAAATGGAATCCACTGCCTGTACATTATTGTGGCCCACATTAACACGCATAGAAACATTGGTTAATAAGTCCGCACATTGTACCAAATTGTCAAATATCTTATCATAGGTTCCTGCGCCATTTTTTAGTGGCCGGGATGCGTCATGGCTTTCTCTGGTACCATCAATAGTGATTTGATAAAAAGTGACCTTTGCAGCTGCTAGCATCTCCGCTTTTTCTCTGGTGAGGAGATATCCGTTGGTGATGATTCCTGCAGTGTAGGTAATATCATTTTTTTCGCAAATTTCAATAAACCGTTTAGAAAGGCGGAGAATTATTTCAAATGCCAGTAGAGGTTCGCCACCATACCATGTCACAGAGAAATTGCGAATATGCTTAGCCCGTTCTTCAAGAAGTTTCACCACTGCTTCTTGTACTTCAACACTCATATAGGTGTGGTGAATTACCTTGCTCTCATAACAATAAACACACCGGAAATTGCAATCCATAGTGGGGGCCAGGGTCAACCCAAAGGAGGTGCTATCATATCTGGTTGAGTGTAAACGCAAGCGTAGGAGAGCCAGTTCATCAACATTATCTTCGAGCAAAAATCCTCCTATCGTTAGCTGCTTTTTTAACTCTGAATCATCAATAGGAGTTTGTGCTTTTGCAAAACTTATAAACTGCTGGAACTTTTCGGGTTCGATGCGGGCTAATGCATTGGTAAATGCATTATAGAGAAGCATTTGCCCTTTCTCGTCTAGGGGATAAGCGTGCCAATACTTGGTGACCTTCATTGCAATAATCCCTTCCTTATATATTGCAGTTTTATGTCAAAGAAAGTATATATTTTTGTGCTTGCTCCTTGCGGTCTCTTAATGCTTTCACATAAACTCAAAGGTCACCACTCCCATCGCTTAATGAAATATTAAGAGGAAAACGAGTATGTGGATTACGCTTGAAAGCATAGATAATAGACATCATATAAGAATCCTTGGCTGATACATTGTGTGTCTATAACGCTCTTGGTGGAGAAAATCTAATATACTCAGAGTGTTTATAAAATTGATGCGAATATCTATACTATAAATCACCTCATATATAACTAAATATATCATTCTGTACAGTTGGTGTCAACAAAAGCCGTTACCAAAGCATAGTAATGCACAAACATGCGGTCGCTTATGTTGCTTTAGGAGGAATGAGGGCTATCTTCGCATTTTCCTTTTAGCTTGCACTTTTCTCCTGGCGGGTGTAAGGTTCGTGGCTGCCGTAGGCTGTAAGACCGGCTGGGAAAGAGCAGTGCCGCGTCTTAATAGCATAATAGCCGTGATCGATGCCAATGTTCATGGTTTTTGCCTCACTTTTGTTTTTCGTTAAAATTTGCGGATCTATGTAAACGGCTGGTAGATAACTTTTCTTCCCAGCCGGTAAATTTATACTAGGGGGAGAGGTGTGGAGAGATTAACTATTAAAAGTCAACCTCAAGAAGTGAATGGTGGTGGTGAATATGAGATGGCGCAAAAAGGCATAGCAAAGCAGAGGCTCGCAGGAGCCCCGACACAGGCTAACAAGAAAACGCTACGCTGCTGAGGTGCAATACGGTCGCCCAGATTTCTCCATAGCAAAAATAAGACGAACAAGTTTCTTCGCGGCGTGAGAGATGGCAACGTTGTAGTGCTTTCCCTCTGTCCGCTTCTTGGCGAGATAAGCGGCAAAGATCAATTCCCACTGGCAGACGTACTTGGTTGCGTTGTAAAGTGCATAGCGCAGGTATCGTGAGCCGCGCTTTTCCATATGCGGATAACAATTTTTGAGTTGCCCGGACTGGTAAGTTGAGGGAGACATCCCGGCATAGGCCAATAACTTGTCCGGGGATTCAAACCTTGAGAAGTCGCCAACTTCAGCAAGGATCATGGCAGCCATACGGAAGCCCATTCCGGGGATGGTGGTAATGGGAGAATGAAGCTCATCCATAATAGATTGGATTTGTTCTTCGATTTCAGCAATTTCATTATCCAGTTCACGGATGAGCCGGATAGTGTGCTGTAATTCAAGGGACTTGGCGGGCATCCAAGAACCAATAGAGTTTCTGGCAGCCTTTCGGATTTCAAGAGCCATATCCCGTTTGTAGCGACCTTTCGAGGCGGTTTCAAGAAGTGCTTTCAGCCGTGCCAAATGGGTTGCGGCAACCTGTTTAGCGCCAGGAAACTCCTCCAGCAGAGCGTACACAGAAGCAATATGCAGAGAGGGAACGAGTTTTTCCAGTTCTGGGAACAGGATGCAAACCAATCGGGCAATGGAACTTTTCAGCTTGGCACGCTCTTTCACCTTGTCAAAACGATATCTGGTAAGTGACTTTAGTTCCTCGGTGTGGTATGCCGTATCTGTGTAGGGGTTGAGGCTTGCATCGGATAACAACATAAACGCAATCGTTCGTGCATCCACCCGGTCGGTTTTTGTTTTTCGCAGACTGAGGCTCTTTCGGTAAAGGTTTGTACGCAAGGGGTTCAGGACATAGGTGGTTAGACCATTGTCAAGAAGAAAACCGAGCAGATTGTAGCTGTAATGCCCGGTTGCCTCAAGCCCTACCTTTATTTTGTCCTGTGTGCTGGTGCAATCCTGGATTCTTCGCAACAGACAGTGAAATCCGTTTATGGTGTTGGGGATAGTGAACACATCCGACAGAACTTCACCATCAGAAGTGACGATGAAACAATCGTGCTTATCTTTTGAAACATCAATGCCAACAGAAACCATCATAACAAATACCTCCGACGAAAAATGTGATGCTTCATCCACAGAGCGCCTTACTTTTGTAGCCTTGTTCCACATAAACCGTCTAGCGGTATTTAACTGATTAACAAAATGTAAGGGACTGTGGTTGGAACCTCTCCAGAACCATCTTGTGGTAGGGGGAAATGCACCGATCCGCAGCATCCCTTACAGTGTAGCACAGCCCTTGGGGAGGGGCTTTAATAACTACGACTCTATAATACAAGGGGGAAAAGCAAAAAGCCGCCCGGTTCCGGCATTGCCAGAAACCGAGCGGCTAAAAATGGGCATACTTGTCCTATCTATTTTGATATTCTAATATAAGCATTTGGGAACAAGAACATCGGGTGAGCAAGCGAAATCGAAACAACGGGCGATTTAGCTGTATATACCGATTTAATCCTTAACGGTGATCCTGCTGTCTACCTCAAAAAAGTTACGGATACCAACGCCTTGATACTGCTTTTAAGAAATCATGATAACGTCATAAAAAACGCACGACAAACATGAGATCTACGGCCATATCATCAAGTCAAGACCCCCGGCTAAGCCGGGGGCTTGTGTAAGCCCTAGAAGGGCATCGTACCGGCAAGCCTCTCAAGAGGCACTGAAAAATCCGCCACTTGCATCACTTGCCCTACAGCCCGTAAACGGGCGCTGTCTATCCAAGATCAGCTTTCTTGACAATGGTAAAGTTGCTGCTCCCTTCTCGCTTCGCTCGATGCTTGAAGCTAAAGCTTTTTTACTCTCCCCAGCAGAGCTGGGGGTTCTCATTTCGCTAAAGCATACAATAAAATAGGCTGCAACAATTGTTGCAGCCTATTTTTGGTGCGCCATCGGGGACTCGAACCCAGGACCCACTGATTAAGAGTCAGTTGCTCTACCAACTGAGCTAATGGCGCGTATGAGGATTTTCCGCGTTACAGCGTCAAATCCTGTTTTGAATAGTTCAGCGGCTTTCAGCTTTAGTATTGGCTACTAACGCTACCAACTGAGCTAATGGCGCTTATAAAAGCAATCTCCGGACCGGGCCTATGGCTCGGCCCGGAGGCTGCTGTTTGTAAGAGAAGCCGGCATCTACCTATTTTCACAGGCCGTCTCCAGCCAACTATCTTCGGCACCAGTGAGCTTAACTTCTGTGTTCGGAATGGGAACAGGTGGATCCTCACCGTCATCGACACCGGCCATTTGCATGGCCACTTGTCATGCTTCTCTTTTCTGAGGTATGTGCCCTCAAAACTGAATATCGAACTGCTGGCAAATGAAGTACTCTAAGAAAATGGGGTCAAGCCCTCGACCTATTAGTACACGCTAGCT
>NZ_JACJJP010000069.1 GCF_016900095.1 Gemmiger formicilis | reverse complement strand
GGGCCATGGGGGCCACCATCCGGGAGGGGGAATCCTCGGTGGTTCTCTGCCGGGAAGGCCCCCTTTGCGGGGCGGACTTCACCCTGCGCCTGCCCAGCGTGGGGGCCACTCTGACTCTGCTCATGGCTGCGGCCTGCGCCCGGGGCACCACCGTGCTGCGGGGGGCGGCCTGTGAACCGGAAATCGCGGACACCGCCGCCTTTCTTCGCATGGCGGGGGCCAAGATTGAGGGCGCCGGCACCCCGGTGATTACGGTGCACGGGCAGGAAGGCATTCTGCCCGGGGGTGGGGTGCACCTGCCGCTGCCCGACCGGATTGCGGCGGCCACCTACGCGGCGGCGGTGGCGGTGGCGGGCGGCCGGGTTACGGTGGAACACTGCCGCCCGGGACACCTGGCGCCGTTTTTGCGGTTCCTGCGCACCGCCGGGTGCGAGATCGTCGCGGGACCGGACAGCTTTACGGTGGCCCGGGATCCGGATACGCCGCTGTGGGGCGGGGCGGACCTGTGCACCGGCGCCTGGCCCGGTTTTGCCACCGACACCGCCCCATTGGCGGCGGCAGTGCTGCTGAGTGCCCGGGGAGAAAGCCGCATCCACGACGCCCTGTTCCAGAATCGGTTTGCCTGCGCCGAGGGCTTTGCGGCCATGGGTGCCAGGGTGCGTGCCGATGGGCGGGATTTGTGGATCGGCGGCGATGCGGCACTGCACGGGGCCGATGTGACCGCCCCCGACCTGCGGGGCGGGGCAGCCCTGGTGCTGGCGGCGCTGGGAGCCAAAGGAACGGTGCGCATCAGCGATTCCGGTCACATCCGAAGGGGGTACCAGGACCTGCCCGCGGAGCTCGCGACCCTGGGAGCCCGGTGTGCTTACACCAAAACATTGAGCGATGCCACGCGAAAAACTGTTCCCGCTATGCAAATGCGATAAAATCCGCGCAGGCATGTGAACTCTTTTGGATATTTCTACGGGCTGCGGCGCAAATTTTGTTTTTTTGCGCCGCAGCTATTGAAATATCGTTGTGAATTTGGTATTCTAATAATCAGTTATATGTAAAAAATACAGGGCCAGTGTGCCTCTGGGTCATAAACCGCATGGCGGCGGCCCGGACTGTCGGGCCCGTCGAAATTAACAACTGTTTAGGGGGATACACTCATGGCGTTCGTTCTCGATGAAGAGATGCAGAATGTAACTAACATCAAGGTGATCGGCGTCGGCGGCGGCGGCGGCAACGCTGTCAACCGTATGGTCGACGCGGGCCTTGGCGGCGTGGAATTCGTTGCGATGAACACCGACCAGCAGGCCCTGATCAACTCCAAGGCGACCCAGAAGGTCCAGCTTGGCGCCAAGCTGACCAAGGGCCGCGGCGCCGGCGCCGACCCGGAAGTGGGCCAGCGTGCCGCCGAAGAGAGCAAGGACGAGATCACCAACGCCCTGAAAGGCGCCCAGATGGTCTTCATCACCGCCGGTATGGGCGGCGGCACCGGCACCGGTGCGGCGCCCGTTGTGGCCGAGACTGCCCATGACCTGGGCATCCTGACCGTGGGCATCGTCACCAAGCCTTTCAGCTTTGAGGGCAAGCGCAAGATGAGCCTGGCCGAGCAGGGCATTGCCAACCTGATGATGCATGTGGACAGCCTGATCGTGATCCCGAACGAGCGTCTGAAGCTCATCAGCCAGGAAAAGATCACCCTGATGAACGCCTTCGAAGCCGCCGACAACGTGCTGCGCCAGGGCGTTGAGAGTATCTCCAGCCTGATCAACATTCCGGCCTTCATCAACCTGGACTTCGCCGACGTGCGCTCCATCATGAAGGACGCCGGCTTTGCCCACATGGGCGTCGGCGTCGCCAAGGGCGCCGGCAAGGCCGAAAACGCCGCCAAGGCTGCCATCTCCAGCCCGCTGCTGGAAACCAGCATCGCCGGCGCTCGCGGTGTCATCATCAACATCACCTCCAGCCCGGATATCGGCCTGGACGATGTGGAGACTGCCGCTTCCATGATTACCCAGTCTGCCCATCCCGATGCCAACATCATCTGGGGTACTGCGTTCGATGAACGCCTGGCTGACGAGATGAACATCACCGTCGTGGCCACCGGCTTCGAGAACACCCCGGGTGTGGATGAGCCCATCCAGGCTGCCATGCATGCCCAGATGGCGTCCAAGAATGCCGCTCCGGCCGCCCAGGCGGAACCCGCCGTGCAGCAGCCCGCTGCCCCCACCCCGCCGCCGGCCGTCGATCCGGTCATCCCCAGCCCGGTGATCT
>NZ_JACJJP010000068.1 GCF_016900095.1 Gemmiger formicilis | reverse complement strand
CCCCCGTCCCAAGGAACCCGCCGGTCCCATCCAGCCGTTCCCCCAGTGGTCGGCGGTGCTGGAACTCATGGCAGAAAACGATCCGCTGCTGATTTCCTTCCTGCAGGGAACCCGGGCGTATTTCGATGGCCGTCGGGTACTGTTTGAGTGCAGCGATGCTTTCCGGGATTACATCCGCAAGAACAAGGATGTGTCCAAGCAAATCAAGGAACTGATCTACCAGGTCACCCACCAGAGTTACTCCATCGGCCCGTACGAAAAGCCGAAGGAGGATGACTCGGGAAAGCCGGTCGTCTCGGTGGACGACACCATCCGCCAGATGCAGGCCATGGGAGTGGATGTGGAGATTGAAGAAAAGTGATCCCCGGCAGGAATGCCGTCTGCCCTAACCGGCAAAGATAAACAACAAAGGAGAAATTTCCATGAAAGCAAGACTTCCCAAAGGCTACGGCCGCCCCGATCCCCAGGCCATGATGCGCCAGGTCCAGAAGATGCAGGATGAAATCCGCGCCAAGCAGGAGGAACTGGAAGCCCGGGAATACACCGGCACCGCCAGCGGTGAGATGGTCACCGTGACCATGACCGGCAAGCACGAGATCACCGCCGTTAAGATCAAGCCGGAGGCCGTGGACCCGGACGATATCGAAATGCTGGAAGACCTGATCGCCGCTGCCGTCAACAGTGCGGTGGCCGCGGTGGATAAGGATTCGGACGACGAGATGGCCAAGATGACCGGCGGCATGAATATCCCCGGCCTGGGCTGAGAGGTACACCATGCCGCAGAACGCTGAACCGCTGGAAAATCTGATCGACCAGTTTTCCCGCTTTCCCGGCGTGGGGCGCAAGGGAGCCACCCGCATGGCCTACGAGGTCATGAGCATGTCCAACGAGCAGGCCATGGAGCTGGCCAAGGCCATCGAGGCCGCCAAGACCCGCCTGCATCGCTGCCGGCTTTGCCAGGACTATACCTCCGGCGAAGTCTGCCCCATCTGCGCGTCTCCCAAACGGGACCGTTCCATCATCTGTGTGGTGGAAGCCCCCCGGGACATCAAGGCCATCGAGCGCACCCATGAGTACAGGGGACTGTACCATGTGCTTCATGGGCTGATTTCGCCCATGGACGGCATCGGGGCCGACCAGCTGTGCGTCAAGGAACTGCTGGCCCGCCTGGACGACCAGGTCAAGGAGGTCATCATGGCCACCAGCCCCACCGTAGAAGGGGAGGCTACCGCCATGTATCTGGCCAAGCTGATCAAGCCCCTGGGCATCAGGACCACCCGCCTGGCCTACGGCCTGCCGGTGGGCTCCAGCCTGGAGTACGCCGACGAAACCACCCTGTACCGGGCCATGGAAGGCCGGGGCGAGCTGTAATTTCCTTGACAAGGAACACCCTGCCGCAGTATAATTTTCTCCCCGGCGCATAGCTGTACAAAGGAGGTGACGCGCTTGGCACAGGACAAAACTCCCAGAAAGATCATTGCCCAGAACCGCGAAGCGCGGCATGAATACTTTGTGATCGAAGCGCTGGAAACCGGCATCGAGCTGGTGGGCACCGAGGTCAAGAGCCTGCGTGCCGGCGGCGTCAACCTGAAAGACGCCTGGGCCGATATCGATGACGGGGAAATCATCCTGAAGGGGATGCACATCAGTCCCTATGAACAGGGCAGCATCTTCAACCGTGATCCCGTGCGCCCCCGGCGTCTGCTGGCCCACAAGACGGAAATCCGCCGCCTGGCCCAGCAGATCAAGCTGCAGGGCTACACCCTGGTTCCGCTTTCTTTGTATTTCAAGCACGGCCGCGTCAAGGTGGAACTGGGATTGTGCAAAGGCAAGAAACTGTACGACAAACGCGCATCGGCCGCCGCGCGGGATGCCAAGCGTGATATTGACCGCGCGCTGAAGCAGCATTAACATCCGGTCATACAAAGGCTGTATCGCCTTTTCCTTGCGAGCAAACTGTCATCCGCGGTGCCTGGCACCGCTTGTTATGGGGATGCAATGGTTTCGACGGGGGGAGAGGGGCGTGAGCAGCGGGCCGTGGCGGTGCACCACGATAAAAGCGCCAAACAAAATTAACTGACAACAATAACACTGTTGCCGTCGCTGCCTAATTAGGCACGACCGTCCCGCCCGTTTTAGCACCGCACGGGGTCGGGGCGTCGATTAGGTGCTGAACATGCACGGGCCTAAGCTTTGCCGCCCGTCAGGTATTCATGAAGCTACCAAGGCGTAAAGCGCGTGTGTTCGCTCGCGCCGCGGGAAATTCAATAAGCACTCTGCGCCCGGAGATACTCTAACCGCTTTCTTTTCGGACAGGGGTTCGATTCCCCTCATCTCCACCATATGTAACCCGGTCGAACCCCATGGGTTCGACCGGGTTTTTTGCTGGCGCCGAATAGGCATGATAAAATCCCCCAGTTCAACTGGGGGTGGATAAAAAATACTTTAGTGAAGAGAAAGAACCTCCTGTGCT
>NZ_JACJJP010000067.1 GCF_016900095.1 Gemmiger formicilis | reverse complement strand
ACAGGAGGTTCTTTCTCTTCACTAAAGTATTTTTTATCCACCCCCAGTTGAACTGGGGGATTTTATCATGCCTATTCGGCGCCATAAAAAGTCCGGCAGGAACCGTCTTGTTCCTGCCGGAGTAAAAACTATCCGCATACTTCATATTTTATTTTCCTTGCGATGGTTGAAGGAATCTTCATTTCGCACCAACATGACCGAACACCACCAGAACCGTCTTAAGCAGAATCTTGATATCCAGCCAGATGCTCCAGTTATCTATGTAGGCCACATCCAGCTTGACCACATCCTCAAAGTCTTCGATGTTGCTGCGGCCGCTTACCTGCCACATGCCGGTAATGCCGGGCTTCATGGAAAGGCGGCGCTTGTGGTGGCTCTCATACTGGTTGTATTCATCCAGTGTGGGAGGGCGGGTGCCCACCAGACTCATCTCCCCTTTCAGGACATTGTAGAACTGCGGAAGTTCGTCGATGGAGGTTTTGCGGATGAACTTGCCCACCTTGGTGATACGAGGGTCTTCGGTCATCTTGAACATCAAGCCGTTCATCTCATTTTTTGACACGAGTTCCTGCTTTCGCTTTTCAGCGTCTGCGTACATGCTGCGCAACTTATAAATGTTGAACACGCGTCCGTTGAGGCCCACCCGCTTTTGTTTGAAGAAGAGCGGACCGGAGGATTCCAGTTTCAGTGGGATGGCCGTGATGGCGATGATGGGCACCGAAATGACCAGTCCCACCAGGCTGCCCGCAATGTCCATGCACCGTTTGAGGATGGTATCGCTGAAGCTCCGCTGCGTTGCCTTCAAAGTGATCAGCGACCAGTCGCCGCACTCCTCAATGCTCTTGGCCGGGTGTGGGTACCAGGCGGCCTCCGCCTGGTTTTCCTTGTCGTGAAGCTTTTCGATGAGAGGTACATTCAGATGGATGGTAACGCCCATGCTTTCCAGTTCCGCCAGATACGGAAGAAGGGATGTTCCGGTATCGTATGGGATATTGATATACACTTCGTCCAGAGAGTCATGCCGGACCCAGTCCACGAAATCGAGTCCGGCCACCTTGACCGGAATGCCGTGAATCTTGGTCCCGACGCGATCCTTGCCGCCGTCCAGCAGTGCAATGCCCCGGACAGACTTGGTCCAGTCCCGGCCCAGTTCCCGCAGCAGCGCTTCCACCCGGTCCGTGGTGGTTACGACTCCTACCAGGGTGGCCAAGTTGTGCATGACCTTTGAGCGGTTTAGGTGCTGTTTCAGATACTGATGCAGCAGGAGCATAACCACCATGTTGCTGATAAAGATGCTCAGGATCAGATACCGGGAATCCGCCATGGCCGCCTTGGTAAGAACCAGCAGCGCTGTAAAGGCTGCCAGCATGATGACGTTGAACAGCACAACAATCTTGAGTTCTGCCATCCATTTGCGGCGAATGATGTTTTCCGTCTGGTCAAAGCCGAGAAAGGTAATGACAAAGGCCAGAAGAAGCATTCCGTAAAAATGAATTTTGTCCATATGGACAAAGTCCGGCACCAGGTGCAGGACCCTATCAAAAATCAGCAGGGAAAGAAAAACGCTGCATCCCAGGCTGATCAGGTCGGTGATAAAGGTCAGCGCATACTGCAGCTTTTCTCTTGTTGACATAAGCTTTCCCAATATTATTGCTCCCTCCTACTTTTCTTCCTAGAACGGCATCAACCCTGTCTGTCCCTTTTGTGCAAGTGCCGAATTTTTCCACCCTGCAGACAGCACAACCTTTTTTGGTTCGGTACGTCTTTGCTGGAATGTACGCACGAAATCATTATCATTCTTCTCTTCTACCAATAGCAATATAATATAATAAGTGGATGTTTCAATTGTTACCAGGCAATCACACAAAACTTCAGACATTTTTTTAACTTTATATCGCACAAAAGCAAAAAAATGTGATTAAGTTAATTATACCGCGATCCAGCGGTCGCTTCAACAAAAGTTCCCAAAAAATGTGTTCCATCGTTCATTTTTGTCATTCTTCACAAAGCCAGCAAATAGACGTTCTCATCTATTACTTTTTATATTTATTCATGTCATCGTATTATTCTCTTACTATTCTGTCTTTTTTTGTATTTATTATTTTCGTTAATTACGTCACCTTTTTATCCCTATATTCTATGGCATCCTTTTTTCAGACTATGCGAATCAAGACCTTTTGTTCTTTTACAACCATACCTCTAACCTTTATCCAACAAATTTAATGTTACAACGTCAATAACTTGATTTATTTTGTATCAATCTCATTCCGCTGAAAAAGTACCAAAATCAGATGTTGTTCTTACTTTATTTACTATTATAATTCGGCAATAAGCACATAAAAATTGGAAAAGCTGCTAACCGATGATTCAGGCTGATTTTCCCGGCCGTAGGCACCACTTTACCATCAATTTTCTAGTCTTACCAAAAATACAGGTTTTCTGTCAGAGAGTCGCAGGGTCTATACGGTGCTTTTTTCTCATCGCCGAGGAAAGACAAGTCATGGAAACTTCAACGAAGAATAACAAAACAGCCTGAAGGCTCATGCATGAACAGGTCCGTAAAAAGTAGACAATAGACAAAAAACCTCCCCGTGTAGGATAATAGAACTACACGAGGAGGTTTTGCTATGCCC
>NZ_JACJJP010000066.1 GCF_016900095.1 Gemmiger formicilis | reverse complement strand
CCCCTGTTTTTGATCTTTGATTTTGGCGGTGATGCTGTTGTTGACCAGCGACAATTTTATTTTGGTTTTCCCGCTTTTCGCTTTGATAATCCGCTGGGAAGGCAGTAGCCCTTTTTGTACCTTCAGTTCGTCAAACTGGTCAAACGGAATGCAGATTTTATCGTAAATATGCGAGATATCAAACGTTTCCAACACTGCGATAACCAATGTTTTTTCTGTCACGCCAACATAACAATATACATTACTCAAGGCTCCCAGTGCCAGCATTTCGGCCGTACCGGACATCAGGGTCCCCCATGCTTTTCCCTGGTACGTTTCTCCTTCCGGGCAGATACTGGCTAACATTTCATTCATATCTTTCTCATTCATGAATAAAGTCATATAGTTCACCTCGTTGTTTTGTTCATGGGTCAGTGGATCCGATTCCATCTTAATTATAGCACTTATCTTATTTTACGATGTGAAATCAGGATAAAATACCCGTAAATATTAGGCGAGAAAGGCACAAGGTTACCCAATAATTTGGCTGCGACGCGGTTCTGGAAGATGTGATGCTCGCTGGGGTGTAGGAAGGAAGCTCATGAAAATGTCAGGAATGCTTATTCTTAATAATGACAGCATTTTCTCTAACCTTTTGAATCGGTTTCGGGATCATGCCATAATTTTACGCAATCTTAACCTGCTCATGATAGATACCAAACACGAGTCACGATATAATTATACTGAATTGTTGTATCTAATGGAGGAGGCGTTTTTTATGGGGGCTTTCTTTGACTGGCTGCTGTCAAATTTGAACTGGATGATTCCTGTGATCTTCATCCTGGCGTTTGCGCTCCCGATTCTGTCCGTGATCCGCAGGCTGACGAAAGGGCATGTCAGCAAAAGTTCCTGCACCGTGCAGACAGTAGGGTTTATCCGCTCCACTCGGCAGACCGGCATGTATGTCAACGAAAACCCGCAGCTGCTTTTTGAACTGGACGCCCTGGCGGAGGACGGAACGGTGTTCCAGACCGGCGTGCGGAAAATCATTCCCATGACGGCGATGGCCGGTATGGTTCCCGGCAGGGCGATCCCCATCCGCTATAACCCGGACAACAGGACGCAGGCAGTGTGGGACAATCATCCGGACGAGTCGCTGGCGCAGGAACGCGCCGCCCGCTATCAGTGCAGGAAGCACCCGGGCGATCTTTCCTATGAACAGCGGATGGAGCTAGTAAAAAACGGCGTGATGAAAAAGGCATTGCTGAAAAGCTTCCGGCTGACCGGGAAAGAAGAAGCCGGGGACTATGAAGCAGAAGCGGCCATCCAGCTTGCCGGCGAGGAGCGGGACGGCCACACATTTAAGCGAACTCTGTATGTGCCCGACACCGCTTTGGAATACATGATCCCCGGCCGGTATGTAGACGTGCGCGTCATCCCGGGCAGGGAAAATCTCTTTGCTTTTGTACTGGATTCCTCCGTGGTGTCCGGTATCAGTTAAGAGGGATACGGCGTCCTCTTGATACAGAGAAAGGGGCTGGTGTTTCGTGGAAAACGTATGGAGTCTTTTTTTCAACTGGATGGCTGAAAATCCGATTCGGGCCACCGTGATCATATCTGCGGTGGTCATTGCGCTGTGTATCCTGCTGGGGTTTGTGCTCCCTGCCAGATCCGCAAGGCGGAAAAGGGAGAAGGAGCAGCACTGGAGGGATGCCCGCACAGTGAAGACCTTGGGTTTTATCCGTTCTGCAAAGCATACGGGACGATGCGTCAATGACAATCCCGAGTTTCGCTTCGTGGTGGACGCACTGGCCGAGGACGGGACATTTTTTGAGACCACCGTGACGGAGATCATCCCCCGGGCGCAGCTTCCCATGTGCGCCGCCGGAGCGCCGCTCTCCATCCGGTATGACCCGGCAGACCGCTCCCATGCCATCGGGGATGATAATCCGGACGCCGATGTGCTGAATGAGCGCATCGCCCGCTACCAGTGCCGCAGGCATCCGGACGAACTGACCTATGAGCAGCGCATGGAGTTTAACAGAAACAGCGTGGTCAAAAAAGCGCTGCTGGAGAGTTTGCGGCTGACCGGGAAAGAGGAGGCCGGGGACTGGGAAGCGGAAGTGACGGTTCGGGTCACAGACAATGCGGCGGGAGACACGGTCATGAACCGTACCCTTTACTTAAACGACAAGATGCTTAGGCATATGGTTCCGGGCAAATACATCGACATCAGCGTTGTGCCGGGCAAAGAGGACGTTTTCGGTATCGTAACGGATATGGCCACGAAGGTCGTTCCTGAGAAAAGCGGGGCTTGAATGGTGAGTGCTCTTTCCTGTCCGGGATAACGCCGCAAAAGAAAGGATTGCGTTTTGAAAACGATCATTCATGATCTTAATAAAGCAGACTTCTCTGCTTTTGAACTTCCAGATGAAAATGTCGTGGTTTTCACTGCGGACGGCCAGTATGCTCCGTGCAGTGGCTGCTTTGCATGCTGGCTGAAAAATACCGGATTCTGTGTGATGGACGACTCCTTGAAACATGCGGGCGCATTGATCGGGCAAAGCGACCCGCTGATCATTATCAGCCGTTTGTGCTACGGCGGCTACAGCCCCGGCGTCAAGGCTGTTTTGGACCGCGCTATTGGAGTATCCCTCCCCTTCTTTACCTGGCGGGGCGGCCAAACCCATCATATAGGGCGCTACCCGCAGCGAAAACTGCTGCGGGTTCTCTTTTACGGAGATTCTACGGAATCGGAACGGCAGACTGCCACAGAGCTTGCCGAGCGTAACCGGCTCAACCTTGGATACAAAACAGCGGAAACGCTGTTTTTCCAAAATCCTGCACAGATCAGGGGAGCAATATCATGAAGCTGCTGATCTTCAATGCAAGCCCCAAAAAGAGAGGCGGCGCTTCTCAATTTTTCTCCGGTATCCTCCGGCTGTTTCTTCCCAGCCTTGTCAAAAAAACGGTTCCTCTGCGGAGCCGGAAAGACTTTGACCATGCGCTTTCCCAGTTGGGCAGCGCGGACGCCGTATGTA
>NZ_JACJJP010000065.1 GCF_016900095.1 Gemmiger formicilis | reverse complement strand
ACCTTTGCCCCCCCCGCCCGGTTAATGGTACAATAAAACCAACACAATTCTGCGCAAAGGAGGACCCATCCATGGCCGACAACGGCGAACAATTGCGGTATCTGCAACTTCTTTCCAAAGATTTCCCCACCATTGCGGCGGCCGCCAGCGAGATCATCCGCATCGAGGCGCTGCTCCGCCTGCCCAAAGGCACCGAGCACTTCATGAGCGACCTGCACGGGGAGCACGAAGCCTTTCTGCACATCCTGAACAACGCTTCCGGCGTCATACGGGAAAAGATCGACCTGGTGCTGGGGGACTCGGTGCCCGCCCACGACCGGGCGGAGCTGGCCACCCTCATCTATTATCCGGTGCAGAAACTGCCCGAGATCAAGGCCAAGCAGACCGACCTGGACGGGTGGTACCGCCGCACCCTTTTGCAGCTCATCGAGCTCTGCCGGCTGGTGTCCAGCAAGCACACCCGGGCCCATGTGCGCAAATGCCTGCCCGCCAACTGCGGCTACATTCTGGACGAGCTGCTCCACGCCCACTTCGAGGACCACGACAAGGACCTGTACTACGGCCAGATCATCGACAGCATCCTGCGCTATGAGCGGGCGGACGCCTACATCATCCGGTTCTGCGAGGTGATCAAGCACCTGGCGGTGGACACGCTGCACATTCTGGGGGACATGTTCGACCGGGGCGCCCGGCCGGACCTGATCATGGACCAGCTCATTGCCCACCACGACGTGGACATCCAGTGGGGCAACCACGACGTGGTCTGGATGGGCGCGGCGGCGGGCAGCGCCGTCTGCGTGTTCACGGTGCTCAAGACCTCCCTGGCCTACGGCAACCTGGACCTGATCGAGACCGGGTACGGCATCAGCCTGCGGGGGCTGGAACGGTTCGCCATGGATTTTTACGGCGGCCCCATCGACCGCCGCTGGATTCCCCACGCCGACGACCGGGAGCACCTTTCCCCCGACGTGCAGACCCGCAACGCCCGGATGCACAAGGCCGTGACCCTGCTTATGTTCAAGCTGGAAGCCGGGGTCATCGCCCGCAACCCGGATTTCCGCATGCAGGGGCGGGACTATCTGAACCACATCGACTATGAAGCCGGCACCGTCACCTGCCACGGACAGGTCTATCCCCTGCTGGACCGGGATTTTCCCACCGTGGACCCCGCCGACCCCACCGCCCTCACCCCCCGGGAGCAGGCCCTGGTCCAGGAACTCTGCCGGGCCTTTACCCAGAGCGAGCGGCTGCAGCGGCATGTGCAGTTCCTCTACGCCCACGGGGCGGTGTACAAGGTCTTCAACGGCAACCTGCTCTTCCACGGGGCGGTGCCCATGACCGAGGACGGCGCCTTTGCCCCCGAACGGTTCGAAGGGCGGCTGTACAGCGGCAAGGCCCTGTTCGATTACTGTGACCGCCGGGCGCGGCAGGGCTACTTTGCCCCGCCGGACAGCCCCGAGCGCCGGGCCGGGCAGGATTTTCTGTGGTATCTGTGGTGCGGGGCCCTGTCCCCCATCTTCGGGCGCAGCGCCATGACCACCTTTGAGCGGCTGTACATCGCCGACGAATCCACCCACGCCGAGATCAAGAACCCCTATTACAAGCTGGTCAGCGGTCCCCGGGCCGAGGAGATCGCCGTCAGGATCCTGGCGGAATTCGGCCTTTCGGGGGAAGGCTGCCACATCCTCAACGGCCATGTGCCGGTGCGGGCGGTGGAGGGGGAAGACCCGGTGAAGGCCGGGGGACGCCTGGTGGTCATCGACGGCGGGTTCTGCCGGGCCTACCACCGGCGCACCGGCATTGCGGGCTACACCCTGGTGTACAACAGCCGGGGCATGACCCTGCGCACCCACCAGCCCTTTGAGAGCACCGCCAAGGCCATTCTGGAGGACGAGGACATTGCCTCCAAGAGCAAGCCCATCTATGTGGCCAGGGAGCGCATCCTGGTGCGGGACACCGACGAGGGTCGGGCGTTCCTGGCCACCATCGCCGACCTGAGCCGCCTGCTGGACGCCTACCGGGCGGGCGTGCTGGTGCAGCACGGGGACTGACCCTTGACAGCCGTCCCCCGCGGGGGTATGATTAGGCCGCAAAACAAAACACGGGCCCGGGCGGTCAAGCCGCGGGCCCGATGATTTTGCCTTTTTGGAGGGGAAAGGGGCGGGCGTGGCCCGCCCGGAGAAAGGAAGGTCTTGTATGCTGGAAAAACTGCGCCACCACGGACAGATGTCCGATGCTTTGCGCACCATGGTCTTTCTGACCTTGTCGGGGGGATTTCAGGACGGATACACCTACATGGGCCGGGGGCAGGTGTTTGCCAACGCCCAGACCGGCAACGTGATCCTGTTCGGGGTCCATCTGTGCAGCGGGGAACTGTTTGCTGCCCTGCGCTACCTGATGCCGGTGGTGGCTTTCGGGGCGGGGGTGTATTTTTCCGCCTTTGTGCGCCACCGGTTCGGCAGCTCCCGCAGGCTCCACTGGCGGCAGCTGGTGCTGGGCATCGAGATTGCCCTGCTCTTCCTGGTGGGATTTGTGCCCCACAGCCTGGACATTGCCGCCAACGTGCTGGTCAGCTTTGTCTGCGCCATGCAGGTGCAGGCGTTCCGCAAGGTGCGGGGCAACGCCTACGCCAGCACCATGTGCATCGGCAATCTGCGCAGCGGGGTGCAGTGCCTGTTCGACTGGCGCCACAACCACAACCCCGCCACCTTGCACAAGGCCCTGCAGTACCTGACCATCATCACCGTATTCGGGGTGGGGGCGGTGTTCGGGTCGCTGCTGTCCCGCACCGGCAACATCCGGGTCATCTGGTGCAGCTGCGCTTTGCTGGCCGTGAGCTTCCTGCTCATGTTCATCAAGGAAGAGGAAGAAACCCGGGAAGAGGCCGAAAAGGCCTGAGCCTTACTCCGCCGGAACCTTGCGCCGGAAGTTCTGTACCTTCTCGATGAGGAAGGAGGACAGGGTCACGGTGATGAGGGAAAAGGCGATGCGCCGGGCGGGGATGTAGCTCAGGGACAGGGCCAGCACCGTCAGGTCGGTGACCAGGTAGCACCGGGCCAGTCCCCAGCGGGACAGCTTGTGGATGACTAAGGCCAGGGCGTCGTCGCCGCCGCTGGAGCCCCCCTGCCGGATGATCAGCCCCACCC
>NZ_JACJJP010000064.1 GCF_016900095.1 Gemmiger formicilis | reverse complement strand
AAAGCTGAGCAAAAACGTCGCCATCCAGACTGCGCCGCAGATCCGGTTGATCCAGAGCAACGATAAAATGCCGGCAGATAAAATTCAAATGGCGGCTCTCAGCACCGTTCCACTGTGGGAAAGCCAGATCAAGATCGCTCTGGGACTGCACCGGCAGGAGGGCCGCGCTGCCCGCCAGAGTGCGGAAGCGGACCTCCTGAGGATCGAGCGGCAGCTTAAAAAGGCGCTACTTGAAGCTGCGCAGCAGTAATAGACAAAATGGCAAAATCCCTTTCAGGTTGCAAAACTGACTGCTCAGCACAACCTGAAAAGGGATTTTATGTTTTTGCTGTGTGTGTAGCAGGATAAGCTTATTCACAGGTAAGCAGCGGAAATTGGGTGGAATTTTTATTTTATCCTTTTTCGTGCTCACAAACTTCGGTCGATTGGGGAGCCTTTATCTGTCTAAAAACCAGAATCCCCTTGGAAGAAGGTGTAATAGAACAAGAAACCAGTTCAAATCCTTCCTGTTCCATTTGATTGGCTACATCTTCGATTCTTGCCGCCATTTCCTTTGCTTTAGGAGAGTATTTTACAACAATCGTCTTATACATTCTGAAGCCTCCTTTGTTATCTTTTTTGGAGTGTGTGAGCGCAAATCATTTTACGGCTACGCTTTTCTTAAAAAATCCAGCAGGATCCGTTCCTGCTCCACTGGAAAGGTGCGGGGAATCCAGAGCGTCTTGGAAAAGGCATTTTTCTGATGCGTACCGTAGGCGTCCTTTGTCTTCCGGGTAAATATTCCCCGGATACAGATGGATCGTCTTCCCACAGAATACTCTTTCAGCCGGAGCAGCACAAAGGCAAATTCCACCCGCTCGTCCATGCTGCCGCTATAACCGGTATAGCACAGCCGGTTTTCCGAGAGATACACGCGCTGAACCAAAGACGTCCCTGAGCAGTTTGCCCAGTACATCAGAAGCGGGATCACAGCGAAGATCGAGGCGGCCGCCAGAGCCATAAACGGCTGACGCAGCATCAAGACCGCCAACTGGTCCTGATGGTTCTTGGTGAAATACAGCACGAGAAAAGAAAGCAGGAACGCGCCCGGGCAAACCGCCAGCACAAGCAGCTTCGGCAGCCGCAGATACTGTTTGCGGCGAATGGGATCGGTTTCTAGGACCAGGTTGCCGGACACAACTGCGGCCTGCCGTTCCTTGTCCCGCTTTATTTCATGTTCCGCCTTGTCTCCCTTAAACCCGGAGATAAAAGTGAGAATGAGTGGGATCAACAGCAGGAGCAAAGCGGTCAGGGCGATGGTAAAAATAAAAGCGTTGCTTGCCGCGTTGGATAACGGTGCGAAGGTGACGATGCAGACCAGCAGCGTCAATATCTCCAGGATCAGCATATAAAAGGCGATGGGAAGGAAAATATTTAAAAACCGCTTGCCTTTCAGATTGTACCGTTTGCTCCTGTTCAGGCTTTTCAGCCCTTTGCTTTCGATGAGTCCGCTGCTCAGATCCGCTGCGGTCTGGGCATTGGACAGATTTGCAAGCATCAATATGGCAGTGACGGCAAGCAGAACTCCCCTGTTTTGTTCGGCGGTGTCATTTTCTTTATGCTTTATTGCGGCCAGAATTGTCAAAACAATTTTTACGATCAGAGAGAGATAAATGGGGCCAAACAGCATGAAAAACATCCGCAGATCGAAAAACATATCCTCGGAAAGGCCAATTCTTTCAGCGGGGATCCACCCGAGAAGCCAGCCGATCCCGATAAACACCGCATAAGATATCACAACCTTAATCAGCCATTTTACAAAGCGGACAGTTCGCTTTTCAGCCATAAACCATTTCCTTTCCGATACGCGTGAAAGCACCCGATTGATAAGAGAGCGTAAAATAATGCGCTCGTGGCACCCACATAGAATCCCTCGCAGCGGAGAAAGCCAAACTGGCTAAGCTATGCATTCAAATAATTTTTCTTACCTGCTTTCCCTCTGCATCTCATTGATAATCGGCCGCAGGGAAGCGAAATCGACAAAATCTGCCTGCTTGCCGTAGGTTTCCATTAACGCCTTGTCTTCTTCGCTCCATTCTTCCGCCGGTTTCTTTTGCAGAGATCGGTGCAGTAGCGCCATCATGGTTCGGTGTCCCAGAGATAGCGCCTGATAATCAATGGCGCCTCGCAGATGGAAAACCGCTGCTCTGCCATATAGCTGGGCGGGAATCTGTTTTTGCAGGGAGTTCCGGATATTCTCCCGATTTTGCGGTATATCCGGATCAGCCAGCCCGACCGTAACGATCACCAGCCTCTGCCCGTCCCGCAAGGACAGACTGCGCAATGTCCTGGCCAGCCCCAAAACACCACCGGCATACAGCGCGCCGATATACACGATGGTCTGATGCCCGGAAAGCGACGGAATATCTCGATAGCCGACAGCGGGGATGCCGGTTTTGCTGGACAGCTCCTGCGCATACCGGCGGGCGCTTCCGTACCTGCTTCCGTATAAAATGATGGACTTCATGCAATCACCTTACCCCTTATTACGAGAACAATCGTCCTGTTTTAAAAGTGCGAACAAGAACCGGCCGCAAGACAGAGAGGATAGAATCATAAACAGATCGGCAATCGGAACAAACAGGAAGGATGGAAGCAGCACACGGGTGTAGCGGCTCTTTACGGTTTTGCGCTTGTATACGGCCGCAGACAACCGGGCCAGGCAAAACAATACACCGAAATTGAAAAACAGCCAGCTTCCCGCCTGAATGGCGAGGGTATAAAGCATGTCCGGCGGTACGCTTCCTGCCGTAAGAAACGAAACGGCGATCTGTACGATAGATAGCGCGATCAAAACAGGATAGACGATTCCCAGCACCCGCAGCATGACGCCTCCGCCAATCCCGATCCCGCCGCTCCAGACGGCGCCGGAATGCAGGCACCAGGATTCCAGTATCCGCAGTGCAGTACGGTTTTGCTGTCCCTCTATAAAGCCGTTGTTGGCAATGGCGTACAGGCGGAACCGAAGAGAACGGGCTTTACAATATTCTTCTGCCAGCGATAGGAACTCTGCTAAATGAGAGGGCAATCCATCCACATAAAGCGGGAAAGAGATACATACGGCGTCCGCGCTGCCCAACTGGGAAAGCGCATGGTCAAAGTCTTTCCGGCTCCGCAGAGGAACCGTTTTTTTGACAAGGC
>NZ_JACJJP010000063.1 GCF_016900095.1 Gemmiger formicilis | reverse complement strand
GGGCATAGCAAAACCTCCTCGTGTAGTTCTATTATCCTACACGGGGAGGTTTTTTGTCTATTGTCTACTTTTTACGGACCTGTTCATTTCGCTGGCAGCGGGGTGGTTTTGTATATCGATGTGTCAGGCCGCCCGGCGCATCCGCCGCAGCAAAAGCCCGAGGAGCAGGCCCGCCAGGGCCGGGCAGACCCAGCCGAAACCCAGCTGGCACAGGGGAAGATAGGTTTCGGCAAAGGTCACCAGCGGTTCCAGATGGAGCAGCGTCCGGGTGCCCTCCGGCAGGGTACGCAGCAGGTCAATGACCGATGCCGCCATGGTGAACCCGATGGTCCAGCGCAGCACGCCCCGGTCATTGCCGAAAAGCCCGCCGCCCAGGGTCAGCAGGATGAGCACGATGGACAGGGGATACAGGAACATGAGCACCGGGGTGGAATAGCTCAGAATGGCGTTCAGCCCCAGGTTGGCAATCAGGAAGGAGATGGCGCAGAATCCCACAGCCCACATCCGGTAGGACGGCCCGGCGGGAAACAGCTGCACAAAGGTTTCGCTGCAGCTGGTGATCAGCCCTACCGCTGTTTTCAGGCAGGCCAGGGTGACGGTGGCGGCCAGGATCAGAGCCCCCACGCCGCCGAAATAATGCCCGGCAATCAGGGACAGGGCTTCGCCGCCGTTGGCCGAAACCGGGAACAGCCCCCGGCTCTGGGCACCCATGACGATGACCAGCACGTAGATCAGCCCCATGAACAGGGAACTGAACACCCCCGCCAGCACGGTGCTTTTGGCCACCGCAGCGGGTTCTTTGACGCCCAGGCTCCGGATGGCGTTGACCACAATGATGCCAAAGGCCAGGCTGGCCAGGGCGTCCATGGTGTTGTACCCCTCCAGCACACCGGCGGTAAAGGCGTTGGCGGCGTAACTGCCCGAAGGCTCCACCGTGCTCACGTCTCCCAGGGGCGAAGTCAGTGCCCGCAGGATCAATACGGCCAGAAAGCAGAGAAATAAGGGAGTCAGCACCTTTCCCACCCAGGTCAGGATCTCTCCCGGACGCAGCGAGAAGAAGAGCACCGCCGCAAAAAAGACCAGGGAAAAGATTCCCAGTGCCAGAGCGCCGCCCTGAGGCAGCAGCTGCTGGATGCCCACCGTATAGGAGACGGTGGCACAGCGGGGGATGGCGAAGAAGGGCCCGATGGTCAGATACAGCAGGCAGGTGAAAAAGAAGCCGTAGCCACGGCCCACCCGGCTGCTCAGGTCAAACAGTCCTTCCTTACGGCTGATGCCCAGGGCCGCCACGCCCAACAAGGGCAGCCCCACGCCGGTGATCAGCAACCCCGCCGACGCCCACCAGAGGCTGCGCCCGGCCAGCTGCCCCACCGAGGCGGGAAAAATCAGATTTCCGGCCCCGAAAAACAGGCCGAACAACATGGTGGCCACCGTAAGCAGCTGCCGCAGTGTGAGTTTTTTCATGGTCAGGTTCCTCGCATTTTTCTTCTTTGGCTCCCATTATACCCTATGGCAAATCAAGGGGTAAACCCTGGATAGCCAAAAAACACCCCCTGTGGTACAATGAAAAAAATGCAATCGTCTGATGAATGAAATCCGTCTTGGATAGAAAAGGAGTATATCGATGAAGCGTGTTTTATTGACCGGCGCCGGCGGCTTTGTGGGCGCCCGGGTGCGGCAGCAGCTGGCAGAAAAACTGGAACTGATTCCGGCACCCAAAGGGTTGATGGCCCGGGGCGGGGAAGAGGAGATCGCCCGTCTGGTGGACAGGGCCCACCCCGACGCCATCCTGCACACCGCCGCCATTTCGGATACAGGGTACTGCGAATCCCATCCGGAGGAATCCTACCGGGCCAACGTGGAGCTCACCCTGTGGCTGGCCAAAGCTGCGGCGGCACAAAAGGCAAAGTTGGTGGTGTTCAGCTCCGACCAGGTCTATGCGGGGGTTGAGCGGTCCGGCCCTCTGCCTGAAGATATGCCCCTGGCGCCCGCCAACGTGTACGGCTGCCACAAGCTGGAAGCGGAGCAGCGGGGGCTGGAACTTCTGCCGGAGGCAGTGTTTCTGCGGGTTACCTGGCTGTATGACCTGCCGGGGTATGGCCTGCCGGTGCGGGGCAACCTGGTGCTGAACCTGGTGCGGGCGGCATTGCAGGGGCAGCCCCAGACATTTTCCCCCAGGGATTTCCGCGGTGTGACCTACGTGCGGCAGGCGGTGGAAAATCTGCTGCCGGTGCTGGAACTGCCCGGCGGGGTGTACAATTACGGCAGTGAAAATGACCTGGATATGCTGGAGACTGCCCGGCGGTTCTGCGCGGCGCTGGACATTGCCCCCACCCTGGTGCCCGGGGACCGGGCACGCAACCTGGCCATGGATACCGCCAAAGCCAGGCGGGGCGGCGTGGCGTTCGACACCACTGCGGAGGGCATTGTCCGTTGCCTGAAGGACTACGGCCTGCGCGGATAAGCCGGATGTTACCAGCGGGCAGAGGCCAGGGGACAGTGCATGTCGGTGCGGGCAGCCCGCATCTCCACATAGCAGCCGCATTCCATGCAGGTGCCGTTTTGCAAAGCATCGCACTGACGGCAATGGGCCAGCCGGGCTTCGTACGCATCGTCGGGGGTGCGCAGCTTGCGCGGCATGGTGGCGCGGTAGCGCTCCACACTCTTCCAGTACTCGTTTTCTCCCGCCATATCCCGCAGCAGACAACGGCGGCAGACTTTGGGCTGTGTGGTTTCTTCCATGTTCGGTTCCTTCCTTCTTTATTTGCGTCAAAAAAGCGTTTGCTCCATTATACGACTTCCCGGCCGGTAAAAGCTATCCCA
Source organism: Gemmiger formicilis (assembly GCF_016900095.1). Taxonomy (GTDB): domain Bacteria; phylum Bacillota; class Clostridia; order Oscillospirales; family Ruminococcaceae; genus Gemmiger; species Gemmiger formicilis_A. Next base: position 387 of record NZ_JACJJP010000063.1, on the reverse strand, counting down.
TTTTACCAAAAACGGTGATATATGTGCAGAACAGACAAAACAAAACCCTGGTATTTGTGGGAAATTCCCAGTAGAGATTTGGATAGATGGAGGAATGAAACGGATAGATGGAGAAAACGCTCTCTACATGGAAAAATAAATAAGCGAAATTGCACAGGAAATACACAAAAAGGGTGAGACGGTACAAAAAACGCCGTGCATAATAAAGACAGATACCAACAGCCCTCAAGGGCGGCAAAACAAAAGGAGAGATATGGCATGGCCGGATTGATTTTTGATAAAGAACAGATTGAAAAGACAATGGACGCCATTGTGGAGCGCACCATGCGCATGGACATGACCTGGGACTGGCCCTGCGGCGTGGCCTATTACGGCATCTGTGAAGCC
>NZ_JACJJP010000062.1 GCF_016900095.1 Gemmiger formicilis | reverse complement strand
CCCTCAAAACTGAATATCGAACTGCTGGCAAATGAAGTACTCTAAGAAAATGGGGTCAAGCCCTCGACCTATTAGTACACGCTAGCTGAACGGATCGCTCCGCTTACACTGTGTGCCTATCAACCTTGTAGTCTTCAAGGGGTCTTACCTGATTGACTCAGTGGGATATCTTATCTTAAGGTCGGCTTCACGCTTAGATGCTTTCAGCGTTTATCCGATCCGAACATAGCTGCCCAGCTGTGCCACTGGCGTGACAACTGGTGCACCAGAGGTTCGTCCATCCCGGTCCTCTCGTACTAGGGACAGCGCCTTTCAAATATCCTGCGCCCACGACAGATAGGGACCGAACTGTCTCACGACGTTCTGAACCCAGCTCGCGTACCGCTTTAATTGGCGAACAGCCAAACCCTTGGGACCGAATACAGCCCCAGGATGCGATGAGCCGACATCGAGGTGCCAAACCTCCCCGTCGATGTGGACTCTTGGGGGAGATCAGCCTGTTATCCCCAGGGTAACTTTTATCCGTTGAGCGATGGCATTTCCACTCACATACCACCGGATCACTAACTCCGACTTTCGTCTCTGCTCGACCCGTCAGTCTCGCAGTCAGGCTGGCTTTTGCGTTTGCACTCTCTGGCATGGTTTCCGTCCATGCTGAGCCAACCTTTGAACGCCTCCGCTACTCTTTAGGAGGCGACCGCCCCAGTCAAACTGCCCACCTAACAATGTCCCCCGCCCTGATTCAAGGGCGCAGGTTAGAATTCCAATGTCGCAAGGATGGTATCCCAACGGCCACTCCACTAAGGCCAAAGCCCTAGCTTCCCAGTGTCCCATCTATCCTGTGCATGCAACACCGAAACCCAATATTAGGCTACAGTAAAGCTCCATGGGGTCTTTCCGTCTTGTCGCGGGTAACCGGCATCTTCACCGGTACTACAATTTCGCCGGGCGGGCTGTTGAGACAGTGCCCAGATCATTACGCCTTTCATGCGGGTCAGAACTTACCTGACAAGGAATTTCGCTACCTTAGGACCGTTATAGTTACGGCCGCCGTTCACTGGGGCTTCAATTCAATGCTTGCACATCTCCTTTTAACCTTCCAGCACCGGGCAGGCGTCAGCTCGTATACGTCATCTTTCGATTTAGCACAAACCTGTGTTTTTGGTAAACAGTTGCCTGGGCCTATTCTCTGCGGCTCACTCTCGTGAGCACCCCTTATTCCGAAGTTACGGGGTCAACTTGCCGAGTTCCTTAACAACCCTTCTCCCGTTGGCCTTAGAATCTTCTTCCTACCTACCTGTGTCGGTTTGCGGTACGGGCACCTTAGATATACACGCAGCTTTTCTCGCCTCTTATTCAGCCAGACTTCGGTACTATATTTCCCTCGATCACTACCGGAACCAACACCCGGCTCTGACCTTCAAAAAGTGTCCCTGCGCTTAAATCTTTCGGTGGGGACGGAATCTCTACCGTCTGTGCATCGGCTACGCCTTGCGGCCTCACCTTAGCTCCCGCCTAACTTGGAGCGGACGAACCTTCCTCCAAAAACCTGAGGCTTTCGGCCATGCAGATTCTCACTGCATTCGCGCTACTCATTCCGGCATTCTCACTTCTGTGCACTCCACGACCGCTTACGCTATCGTTTCTCCGCGCACACAACGCTCCCCTACCCCGCGTCCTAAGACGCAGCCTAAGCTTCGGTTTGTATCTTAGCCCCGTTAAATTTTCGGCGCAGAGACGCTCGACCAGTGAGCTATTACGCACTCTTTGAATGAATGGCTGCTTCTGAGCCAACATCCTGGTTGTCTGCGTATTTCCACATCCTTCTCCACTTAGATACAATTTGGGACCTTAGCTGTAGATCTGGGCTGTTTCCCTTTTGACAATGAGATTTATCTCACACTGTCTGACTCCCATGCATCAATATTCCGGCATTCTTAGTTTGATAGGCTTCGCTACCCTCTCGGGCGCTAGGCCATTCAGTGCTTTACCTCCGGATATCTAACATGAGGCTAGCCCTAAAGCTATTTCGGGGAGAACCAGCTATCTCCGAGTTCGATTGGAATTTCTCCGCTACCCACAATTCATCCGCCGCCTTTTCAACGGAGGTCGGTTCGGCCCTCCATGAAATTTTACTTTCACTTCAGCCTGATCATGGGTAGGTCACCCGGTTTCGGGCCCATTGCACGCTACTATCTCGCCCTATTCAGACTCGCTCTCGCTACGCCTCCAGTCCTTAAGACCTTAAGCTCGCAACGTACAATCGCTCGCCGGACCGTTCTACAAAAAGTACCATATCACCCGTTGACGGGCTCTATGTGCTTGTAGGCACAAGGTTTCAGGTTCTATTTCACTCCCCTCCCGGGGTCCTTTTCACCTTTCCTTCACAGTACTATACGCTATCGGTCACTGGGTAGTATTTAGGGTTGGAGGGTGGTCCCCCCATGTTCCGACCAGGTTTCACGTGTCTGGCCGTACTCTGGATCCTGCGCAGCTGTTCAAGTTTTCATCTACGTGACTCTCACACTCTTCGGTGGGCCTTCCCATGCCCTTCGATTAACCATTCCAGTCCTAAAAGCAGTCCATACCCCGGAAGGATTTCTCCTTCCGGTTTGCCCTCTTCCGCTTTCGCTCGCCACTACTTACGGAATCTCATGTTGATGTCTCTTCCTCGCCCTACTTAGATGTTTCAGTTCAGGCGGTTCCCTCCGTACACCTATGAATTCAGTGCACGGTGACGATGTATGAGCATCGCCGGGTTGCCCCATTCAGATATCCCTGGATCAAAGGATGTTTGCTCCTCCCCAAGGCTTTTCGCAGCTTACCACGTCTTTCATCGGCTCCCAGTGCCAAGGCATTCTCCTTGCGCCCTTTCTAGCTTGACCGTTTTCCTTAGATTGATTCTCCATTTGCCAACAAGATTTTACCGCTTGGTGAAATTATAGTTTTTATAATTTTACTTGGGTAATAACATTTCTGTTATCTTGTTTCGCAGTTCTATATTCAGTTTTCAAGGTACATACCGGGTAGCAAGCTACCCTGCATAAGGTTTTTGGGACGCCCCGTCACCGGGACATCCGGTGGTGGGCTGAAATGGACTCGAACCATCGACCTCTCGGTTATCAGCCGAGTGCTCTAACCAGCTGAGCTATCAGCCCGGATGGTGGAGATAAAGGGATTCGAACCCTTGACCCCCTGCTTGCAAAGCAGGTGCTCTCCCAACTGAGCTATACCCCCGCGCTTTCCAGCGTTTCGGGTTTCGCTGCCCTTATGCTGAAG
>NZ_JACJJP010000061.1 GCF_016900095.1 Gemmiger formicilis | reverse complement strand
GTCGTTGATCCACGCAGACTTGGTTACCGGCACACTTTCGGCTTCCACGCCATCCTTGTAATACTTCACCGTGTAGGTGATGCTATGAAGCTGAGTATTATCCACGACGACATTGAAGATAACCTCATTATCACCAGGCTCAACAACGACTTCCTGAGAATCAGCTTGGCCTTCAGCCAGTTTATAACCCGTAGGGATGTCAATTTCATCTTCGCCATCACCCACTGTTACTATCACCGTACTGCCTTCAACCTGATTGATGAGCTGATCTCTTCCAACCTCTGTATTGCCATTTTTGAATATTACGGTAATAGTTGCTTCTTGCTTAGGAGTCCACGTAGCTTTCAGTGTGAAGGTATCATTCTCCAAACCGTCTTGGCCGTAAGGATATGCAACTACCTGGTTAGCCTCATAAGGAGTATCGTCTTTCTTCCAGCCAGCAAAGGTATAACCCTCGCGTACAGGCTCCTCACTGATAACGGTAAACTGATCACCATATGCAAAATTACCTGCCAGATAAACGCCCGGTCCATAATTTCCGCCGTTTGGTTTCGGTTTACCACTCACATCGGTCAATCCAGCCGGCGGCGTGGTTTCATCCTTCCAGTTGCCTCCCTGCAGGTCATACAGCAGCGGGTTTCTGGCTTGATGCCAAATTGCATATAGCGTTATATCGCTGTTGACGGTAACCTTATCCAGACCCTTGGTAGCATCTTTGTCAGTATTCCAACCAACCAGCGCATATCCTTCTTTTTTCAAAGTGACATTTGTAACATCGACAGGCTGGTATTCGGTTCCTGCAGCAATGCCCTCGACAGGATTTGGATTAGGTAAAGCGCCGCTGGTACTGCCATTGCCATCATACGTTACCTTAAATGTACTTTTCTTAATAGGAATATCAATATAGTTTCCATCTACAGCGCTGACAACTGTGATGGTATATTCTTCTGTTTCGGGATTTACAAGTTCATATCCATCTGGAACAAGTACATTTTCACCAACGGTAGCCGTTGCTTCACTGCCAACTCTGAAGTTTGCTCCCAACGAACATGGCTCAAGATCTTCGATAGGACTACCGTTTTGATCTACAAATCGGGCCCAGACTTCCCTGCTCTGCCCCTGCCAGATAGCGTAAAGCGTAACATCATGGTTAGGCATTTTGAATGTGTTTCCGCCAACATATTCCGCCTCTGTGGCCTGTGCATCTGTAGACCAACCAAGGAACACATACCCCGGACGAGTCGGCTGCTCAGAACCCACTTTAACCTCTTGGCCCTCAGAATACTGACCGCCCAAGGGGAACGGACTAGTGGGATCAACATCCGCCGCGTTCAATTGGTAAGTCAAATTGTGTTTGTTTTTGCTCAGCAGAACACCATCAACGTGATATGTAGACTCACGCTTGATTACATACCACAGAACATACTGATTTTCTGGATCATAGCTGGGATATACAGCTTTAATTTGATCGTCAGTCGGAGTCGCATTCAGGTGTTCCCCGATCCCCGTCGTATTATTAAAATAGAAGCCGCCATCTTTGATGGCACCGCTAATTTTAATAGCTTTTGAGTACTGGCTTGCGAGATATCCCATTGGCTCCGTAGGGATGGTGCCATCCAAGCGGATATAGAATTCTGCATCTTGAGTACCGGTACCCCAAACCGCATAGAACGTAATCGTTGTAGCGTTAGAAGGCACTGTGTAAATTTGTCCTTCCTGATACCGGGGGACTTTATAATGCTCACTGCCGGCGCTGGATGCATTCTCATCTGTTGACCATCCCAAAAACGCATGTCCGCCATTTGTCAGGTCTCCACCACCCGGCATAGAAACTTCATCGCCGCTCTTGGCAGTGGTGATGTCGGCCGGCAAATTTCCCTGACCTCCGTTGGCATCAAAGTGGATAGTCACCTTTTGCTGTACGGTAATTGTGATAGTTGCGGTTTTGCCACCTGCAGTCGCGGTAATATTAGCAGTGCCACCATTACGACCAGTTACGGTAGCTGTTTTACCATTACCACGCACTTGCGCCACGTACGAATTTTGGGAAGACCAAGTAATATCATTCCAATCATCCGGAGTAACGTTAGCGGTCAAGGTAATGGTTTCGCCCGTTCCAACTTGTGTGTCACCTTGGATATCAATACTTGTCACAGGGCTATATACCGTAAAGGTAAAGGTTTCCTGCGTCCTCCAATCAGACCATATAAATCCTTCATCTGTCTGAAAATAGATCGTATGTGTTCCTTCGGCAATATCATTGGGAAGCGTATATGTAAGGACAACTTTCTGGTTTTGCCTATTAGTACCGGTTTTAAATGCTGTACCATTTTCATTATCGAGAAGCCAACGGTAATCAGTTCGCCGGCCATAGGTGTCTTGGGTAGTGATTTCAATCGTCTGTCCCGGATAATACTGTTCGGAAAGATTTGCCAGCATTGCAGCCTTATCACCAGCGTCAGTCCCCACCGTCACCACAACAAAGGGGCTGAAGGAGCTGATGTTTTCAAAGGTCACATCGCCGTTATCGGCAAAATTGCCCATGTCAACAGAGCCGTCCGCCTTGACGTGGACAGCGTATCTTTCCTGATTTTCACCGGCAGTCAGCGCCACACCGGACAAAGTCACCGTGGCAGTCTGGCCTTCAGACAGCGTGTAAGCGTTGCCTTCGCCGTCCACCAGGCTGATATCGTAGGCTTCGATGTCCGCAATATCGGCACTGCCGACAGCATCCATCAATGCCTGCATGGTGTCATCGTCCAGGCTGTATTTATCCAGGGCGGACATCTGCACCGTCACACCCTCCGGAAGGACTGCCGTGACATTTGCCGTGGCATTACCGGCCTGACCGGGCACGGTCCGCTCTTCCATAGCAGCAGCATCGTCCTCAGCAGACCCATCTGCACCATCAAGAGAAAGCACACCATTTGCCTGCGCCGCATCCGTAGAAGCCGGATCACTCGCAGGTTCCTCATTGGTGGTCGCCTCGGAAGATGCCGCAGGTTCCTCGTTGGTTTCGGAAGAGGCAACAGCTTCGCTGGAAGCAGCGCTTGCCGCCTGGTCCTCGCTGGAGGCAGACTCCTCCTCTTCAGCCGGAGTCTCGGCAGGGGCCGCCTTTTCCTCTTCAGCCGGAGTCTCGACAGAGGCAGCATCTACCTCCGGAGTCTCAACAGCTTCGGTGGAATCTTCCTCAAGTACGACATTTTCGTCCTGAGTGCCCTCCTCCGTCTGCTCATTATCGGCAGTCGTGCTGGACGCGGAAGTCTGCTCATCGTCAGACGGTTCCGTGGTTTCTTCCGGCATCGTATCCGACATAGTCGCAGTATCCGTCGAATCGTCTTCAACTGCGAACGCCTGGACCGGTGTGAGGGAAGCCAGCATCGCAAAAACCAGCAATACGCTGATTACTCGACGTGCCTTGAACCATAACATGTCCATGATTTTCTCCTTTCTGGATGTTTCCATCCATGTCCTTATCGCTCCGAAAAATCGAGGCAATTTTTGACTGTATGGCTCTATGATACTCCCCTGTTGGTCACAACTCGGTCACAAAATAGTCAAAATTTGCGAAATCGTCTTTTTGCTTCTTTTTCTTTGTTTTTTGCCTCTTATTTTGTGCATAATGCTTTTAAAAATTCTTTCATCACGTCAGCCCTCGTTTCATCAACAACGAGGGAAGCCCCGCACAGATTGCTCTGTGCGGGGCTTCCCTTATGTTTGGCGGAAGATTTCCACCTTTGGATTAGGTTTTGCGCTCAGACTCAGGCGTTTTCAGCTTCGTCTTCGTCGGGTTCCTGCTTGTCCTTCATGCTCAGAACCGC
>NZ_JACJJP010000060.1 GCF_016900095.1 Gemmiger formicilis | reverse complement strand
CACAGGAGGTTCTTTCTCTTCACTAAAGTATTTTTTATCCACCCCCAGTTGAACTGGGGGATTTTATCATGCCTATTCGGCGCCATGAAAAAGCCGGCCCCGATGTGTCGGGACCGGCTTTTGGTTGCACGGAACGGAAATTACTTGCGCAGGCGCTTGTCGCAGCGGACCGCCAGCCAGGTGCCGATGGACTGGAAGACCTGCACCATCACGACCAGCAGCACCGTGGCCACCACCATGATCAGATACTTGTAACGGTAGTAGCCGTAATTGATGGCGATCTGGCCCAGGCCGCCGCCGCCGATGATGCCGGCCATGGCGGAATATCCCAGGATGGTGGTCATGGCGATGGTGGTGTTGGAGATGAGCCCGGGCAGGCTTTCGGGGATCATGACCTTGGTGACGATCTGCAGCGGGGTGGCGCCCATGCTCTGGGCCGCCTCAATGACGCCGCCGTCCACCTCTCGCAGGCTGGTTTCCACCAGGCGGGACACAAAGGGGAAGGACGCCATGAACAGGGGGATGATGGATGCAGGGGTACCGATGGAGGTACCCAGCACCACCATGGACAAAGGCAGCACCGCAATCATGAGAATCAGGAAGGGCACGCTGCGCAGCAGGTTGATGACCGCGTTGAGCAGGGTCATGAGCCAGCCGGGCAGAGGCAGAACCCCATCCTTCTCCCCCACCACCAGCAGCACACCCAGAGGCAGGCCCACCACCAGGGCCAGCAGGGTGGAAAAGAGGGTGGCGTAAAAGCTTTCCCAGGTGGCAAAGGGCAGGTTGGGCAGGTTGTCCATCAGGACCTGCCATTCATCCGAAGCAAACAGAAATTCCATTATGCCTGCACCTCCTCATAGGTCAGCCCGGGATAATTGCGGATATAGGCGATGGCCTTTTCGGCCTCGTCGGCGTTGTCGGGCAGAGCCAGCAGCATGCTGCCCAGGGTCTGTCCGTTGATGCTGCGGGTGTCTGCCGCCACAATGGAGACAAGAGCCCCGCACTCGATGGCCAGGCTGGCCACCAGCGGTTTGTCGGTGGTCTGGGTGCCGTTGAAGGCCACCCGCACCAGCCGGTGTCCGGCGGGCAGTTCGCCCTGGGGTGCCCCCGCCGGGAAGACCAGGCGGCGGGCCGCCGGGGTCTTGGGGTTGGAGAAGATCTCGGCCACCGAGCCCTGCTCCACCACCTTACCGGCGTCCAGGATGGCCACATGCTGGCAGACCTGTTCCACCACGCTCATCTGGTGGGTGATGATCACCACCGTGATACCCAGTTCCCGGTTGATGTTCTGGATCAGCTGCAGGATGGCGTGGGTGGTGTTGGGGTCCAGGGCGCTGGTAGCTTCGTCGCACAGCAGCACCTTGGGGTCGGTGGCCAGGGCGCGGGCGATGGCCACACGCTGCTTCTGGCCGCCGGACAGCTGGGCGGGGTAGCTTTCGGCCTTGTCGGGCAGGCCCACCAGCGCCAGCAGTTCCCGGGCGCGGGCCTCGGCCTTGTCTTTGGGCACGCCGGCCAGCTCCATGGGGAAGCAGACGTTTTTCAGGCAGTTGCGCTGCATGAGCAGGTTGAACTGCTGGAAGATCATGGCAATTTCCCGCCGGGCTTCCCGCAGGCCCCGGGCGTCCAGGGTCTCCATCCTGCGCCCGTTGACCACCACGCTGCCTTCGTCCGGCTTTTCCAGCATGTTGATGCACCGCACCAGGGTGGATTTGCCCGCCCCCGACATGCCGATGATGCCGAAGACATCCCCGTCCTGAATGGTCAGGTTGATGTCCTGAAGAGCGACCAGCGTGCCCGCCTTGGTGGCAAACCGTTTGGTCAGATGTTGCAGTTCGATCATGGTTGTGATTCCTCCCGCAGGGCCGGGTGTGACGCGGCGGAAGGGTTCCGCCGTCGGCCGCAGACAGCCGCGTTGTGTTTCATAAAAAGGGGAACGCCGGGTGGCGTTCCCGCTTTTATGCTATCATGTTTTTCAGAAAATGGCAACCACGGCGCCGCCATAGGTTTCGGTGATGTAATCCTTGACCTTCTGGCTCTTGAGGGCGGCGATGAGGGCCTTGGTGACAGGGGTTTCCTCGTTGCCTTCCTTCACCACCAGCACGTTGGCGTAGGTCTGGGCGGCTTCGCTGTCGGCGTCCTCGGCGGCAATAGCGTCAGCGGCGGAGGAGAAACCGGCTTCGGTGGCGTAGTTGCCGTTGATGACGGCCATATCCAGAGAGGCCAGCTGACGGGGCAGCTGAGCGGCCTCCATCTCCACAATATCCAGGTTCTTGGGGTTGTCCTGGATATCGTTCTTGGTGGCGGTCAGGCCGGCGCCGTCCTTCAGGGTGATCAGGCCCTGGGCGGCCAGCAGCTGCAGGGCGCGGGCTTCGTTGGTGGTGTCGTTGGGCACGCCGATCTTGGCGCCGTCGGCCAGCTCGTCCAGGGTCTTGGTCTTGCCCGGATACAGGCCCAGGGGCTCATAGTGGATGGCAGCCACGCTCACCAGATGGGTGCCGTTTTCCTCGTTGAAGTTTTCCAGGTAAGGACCGTGCTGGAAGTAGTTGGCGTCCACTTCCCCGTTCTCGGTGGCCTTGTTGGGCTGGATATAGTCGGTGAATTCCACCACCTTCAGGTTGATGTCGGCCTGGGCCAGGATCTCACCGGCCACCTTCAGGATCTCGGCGTGGGGCACCGGAGAAGCCGCCACCGTGATGGTGGTGCCTTTCAGGGCTTCGTAGTCCACCGAGGAATCAAAACCGTCGCCGGTCAGGGCAGTGGTGTCCGCCTCGGCGGTGTCGGCGGTGGAGGTGGCGGCGGATTCCGAGGAAGACGGAGCGGTGCTCTCGGAAGCGGGAGCGCCGCCGCAGGCGGCCAGGCTCAGGGTCAGGGCAGCGGCCAGCAGGCCGGACAGAAGTTTCTTTTTCATGATTTCTTTCTCCTTTGATGGCTTGTTTTTTCAGGGAACGGCGCGTGGTTCAGCGGCGGCACATTCGCACACCGGGCTGTCGGCACTTGGGGCCGGTTTTCATAGGGGGTTCCTCCTTTTTGCAAGCGGCGGAAAACAAACAAAAAAGCGGCAGGGCGCTTTCGGCGCCCTGCCGCTGCTGCTTCCTGCCTCAGACCCGAAAAAACGGGCAAGGGGAAACATGCGCAGGTTGCCGAAGCCCACTGCACATGCACATCATCATACCATCACGGCGTTCGTTGAAGTTCATGACAGCATCCCCTTTCCGGCAAATTTTCAGATCGAATGGTGACAGTATACCCTCTTTGCCCGCCTGTGTCAAGGCTTTTGTGCGGAAAAATCGGCGGCGAAAAAGTTTTCCTATATTTTTTCTATGTTTTTCTTGCCTGGAGGCCCCAAACTTGGTATGATAAGGCTGTTATTGTTAGCAAAGGGAGGTTTCCTCATGAAATTTTCGACCAGGGACCGGTATGCGCTGCGCCTGATGGTGGAACTGGCCAACTGCGGCCCGGATGAGCCGCTATCCCTGAAAAGCGTGAGCGAAAGCCAGCAGATCAGCCAGAAGTATCTGGAGCAGATCGTCACCCCGCTGGCCCGGGCGGGCCTGGTGGCCAGCATCCGGGGCAGCCAGGGCGGGTATCGTCTGACCCGCCCCGCCCCCGAGATCACCGCCGGGGATATTCTGCGCGCCATCGAGGGCGATCTGGTCCCCATCCCCTGCCTGTCCAGCCAGGCCGAAGCCTGCCCGCGGCGGCCCCAGTGCCATACCATCGGATTCTGGGACGGTCTGCGCCAGGTGATTGACCGGTATGTGGACGGCATCACCCTGGAAGAGCTGCGCACCATGACCGCCGACGATCTGCCGCCGGCCGACCCGGAATAAGTCTGCCACATCAAAAATCCCCCGACCGGATTGGGTCGGGGGATTTTTTCATGTAAACAGATGGATGTTATGCCGCGGGTGTATCCTGCACACTTTCGGGGGCCTGGACCACCTCATTGGCCGGAGGCTCAGCCGCCTGGTCCGGCACCGGGGTTTCCTGTACTTCAGGCACCGGCGTGGGGGTGGGGTCCGGGGC
>NZ_JACJJP010000005.1 GCF_016900095.1 Gemmiger formicilis | reverse complement strand
GGGCCGCGGTGGGCGTGGGCGCGGGTACCTGCCGGGCGGGGGCGCAGGCGGTCAGGGCCAGGGCCAGCAGGACGGCGGCCAGGGGACGGCGGGTCATGAGGTGCCTCCCCGCAGCGCGCCGATCAGCCGGAACAGGCAGAAGCCCCCCAGGTTCACCGCCACGATGGTGGCCCCCACCGGGGTGCCCGCCAGCACGGCGGTGAGGATGCCCCCGGCGGCGCAGACCACCGCGAACACCGCGGCGCAGACCGTGACCCCCCGGAAACTGCGGCAGACCCCCATGGCGGCCAGGGCGGGGAAGAGGATGAGGGCGGAGATGAGCAGCGAGCCCACCAGATACATGGCCAGCACGATGATCACCGCAATGAGCACCGCCAGCAGCAGCTGCCAGCGCCCGGTTCCCACCCCCGACGCCCGGGCGAAGGCTTCGTCGAAGGTGAGGGCGAAGATCTTGTGGTAGAGCAGCACAAACAGCAGCAGGGTCACCGCCGCCAGCCCGGCGCAGAGCCAGACCTCCCCCCGGGTGAGGGTCAGGATGGAGGTGGAGCCGAAGAGGGTGCTGCACACATCCCCCGCCAGGTTGGGCCCGGCGGAAAAGAGGTTGGTCACCAGGTAGCCCAGGGCCAGCGTCCCCACCGACAATATGCCGATGGCGGCGTCGCCCCGGATTTTGGTGTTCCGGCCGCCCCGCAGCAGCAGAACGGCACACAGCACCGTCACCGGCAGCACCAGCAGTAGAGAGTCGGTGAGGCGCAGGACGGTGGCCACCGACATGGCCCCGAACGCCACATGGGACAGCCCGTCCCCCAGGTAAGAAAACCGCCTGAGCACCAGGGTGACCCCGAACAGGGAAGCACACAGGGCGATGAGCACCCCCACGGCCAGGGCGTACCGCACAAAGGGAAAGGTCCAGTAATATTGTAGGGTGGCGATCATGGACAGCCTCCTTCCGGGCCGGCGAAGGGGCGGCCCGCCGGGGTGTTCAGATAGTCCGCCCGGCTGCCCCAGAAGGGTTCGGCCCCCAGGCGCAGCACCCGGTTGGCCAGGGCCAGCGCCGGGGTCAGGTCGTGGGTGATCATCAGGATGGTGATGCCCTCGGCGTTCAGCGCCCGGATCAGGGCGTACAGCCCGGCGGCGGCCTCCGGGTCCAGGCCGGTGACCGGCTCGTCCAGCAGCAGGGCCTGGCGGGCCGCACACAGGGCCCGGGCCAGCAGCACCCGCTGCTGCTGCCCGCCGGACAGTTCCCGGTAACACCGCCCGGCCAGGTGGGCGGCCCCTACTTTCTGCAGCAGGCGGGCGGCTTCGGCCTTCTCCGCCCGGGTGTAGAAGGGCCGCAGCCCGCACCGGCCCTGAAACCCGGACAGTACGATCTCTCCCACCAGGGCGGGAAAATCCCGCTGCAGGTCGGTCTGCTGGGGCAGATACCCCAGCTCCCGCCGGGTCAGTCCGTCCCCGAACCGCACCGTCCCGCCCATGGGCGGCTGCAGGCCCAGCAGCGTCTTCATCAGGGTGGACTTGCCGCTGCCGTTCTCCCCCACGATGCACAGGCAGTCCCCCGCCTCCACCGCAAAGGAAAGCCCCCGCACCACCGCCCGGCCCTCATAGCCCAGGGTCAGATTGTCTACGGTGATCTGTGCCATCAGGCCACCTCCTCCACGCCCAGGGCCCGGCGCAGCACGGTCAGGTTGTTCTCCATCACCGAAAGGTAGGTGTCTCCTTCCGCCATGGTGCCCTGCATGGCGTTCAGGGTCAGCACCGGCCGGTCGCCCCCGGCGCTCTGCACCACCGTCTGGGCAATCCGCCCGTCCGACCCCTCGATGGTCAGCACGGCGGGCAGGTCCAGCGCGGCGGTCTTGTCCGCCAGAAAGGCCACCGTCTCAAAGCTGGCCTCGGTCTCGGCGGAGCAGCCCGGGAAGGCAGCATAGTAGGAAAGGCCGTAGTCCTCCGCCAGATACCGGAAGGGGAACCGGTCGGCAAAGAGCAGCGTCCTGGACGGGGCGGCCTCCACCGCGGCGGCATACCGAGCGTCCAGGTCGTTCAGCTGTTCGCTGTAGGCCGCGGCGTTGGCGGTGTAGGTGGCGGCGCGGGCGGGGTCCAGTTCCCCCAGGGTGTCCGCAATGGCCGCCGAAAGCTCCCCGGCGTTGCGCAGGGAAGTCCAGATGTGCTCGTCGGTCTCGGCCTCCCCGTGGTCGTGGTCCTCGGCTTCGGGTTCCATCCCCTCCACGGTCTCCTCCTCATACACCCGGCTGCCCAGCAGCTCCATCAGGTTCAGCGTCCGCCGGTCAGGGTTGCCGGGCTGGGCCAGGGCGTCCTCCACCCAGGCGTCCGACGCACCCCCCACATACACAAAGAGGTCGCAGGCCGCGATGGCCGCCACATCCTCCGCCGTGGGCTGGTAGCTGTGCAGGTCGGTGCTGCCGTCCAGCAGCAGGGTCAGGTCCAGGGCGTCGGTTTCCGGCCCCGCCACCGTGCGCACCCAGTCGTACACCGGGAAGATGGTGGACACCACCCGCAGCGTCTTGGGGGAATCGGTGGGAGTGTCGGCGGTTGTGGAAGCCGCCGGGGCGGCGCAGCCCCCCAGCAGGGCGGCGGCGAGCAGAACAGAAAGTGCTTTTTTCATAAAATTTTCCTCCGATTTTCGGCGTTTGGTTGAAAAATGAGCGCAAAAAACCAGGGGCCCGGTGCGCATGGCGCACTGCGTCCCTGGCGGGAAGGAAAATCTTAATTGTCCAGCCGGACCTTGCAGTCCACGGGGGTGGTGCCGGGCCGGAGGCGGACCACGCCGCCTGTCGCCGCTGCCGGACGGCGCACCGCCGGGTTGAGGGTGGCCGGGGCGGCGGGCCGGGCGCCGGATTTCAGCCGCTGGGCGGCCGCCTGCATCCCGGCACAGACGGGGCAGTTTTCCCCGGTGCAGAGGTGGCGTACCTCCCGCACCACAAACCAGGCCGAAAGAAAGAGCCCCACGGCCAGCAGGACGCAGAGCGCCCAGGCGGCCGTTTTGCGGCGGACTGCCTTCATGGGAAAACCCTCCTTTCGGGAAAAAGCGGAAAGATCAGCCGTCCTCGGCGGCGCGGCAGGCGGCACACAGGCCGTAGAAGACGGTGCGGCGGGGGTCCAGGGCAAAGCCGTGGTGTTCCAGCATATGATGGCGCAGATGGGCCACCTCGTCGCAGTGCAGGTGGATCAGCGCCCCGCACTTTTCGCATTTGCAGTGGTAGCAGCTGTCCTCACAGGGGGCGTCGGCCGGGCCGGTGTAGGCATAGCAGGCGCCGGTGGTGCCGTCCACCGTGTACTTGGTCACCAGCCCCGCCTCCACCAGCCGTTCCAGCCGGCGGTAGACGGTGGCCTTGCCCATGGGCTGCCCCTGGCGGGCAAAATAGGCGCAGAGCTCGGCAGCGGTCACATGCTGCCCCGGTCGGGCCTGCAGATAGGCCGCCACCTCCCGGCCCTGCCGGGTCCGGTACTGGGTTTTGTGGTCCACGGCGGACGCCTCCTTGATTTGAAACTGAGTTTCATTTTACAGGAGGGCCGGACCTTTTGTCAAGGAACGGAAAAAACAGGCAGAAGAGCGCGGTATTTTCTTGCGCGGCCCCGGCCGCTCTGGTACACTGAAAACAGAGGTGATATGTATGAAGTTCTCTCAGCAACCCGGCCATATTTTTGCCCGGGACGAAAACGGAACGCTGCTGGCCGAGGTGACCTTTCCCGAGCGGGAAGGGGTGGCGGTCATCAACCACACTTTCGTGGACGACTCCCTGCGGGGGCAGGGGGTGGCCGGACAGCTTCTGCAGGCGGTGGCGGATACCCTGCGCCGGGAAGGCCGCAAGGCCAGCCCTACCTGCTCCTACGCCGTGCACTGGTTTGCCACCCACCCGGAAGAGCAGGACCTGCTGGTGTGATCACAGAGAAAGGAAGGAAACAGACTATGAAGGCCAAAGAAGAAACAGAATCCATGATGCCCGACCTGAAGGCCGCCAAGCTGGTGGAACAGGTGATGCAGGCCCGCTCGGAACACGAAAAACGGGAAAAGGTGGAGCGGTTCCGGCACCTGAACCGGTTTGTGCGCAAGGGACAGGTGGTGTTTGCGGGGTCCAGCCTGATGGAGCAGTTTCCCATCGGCGAGTTCGCCGTGGACTGGGACCTGCCCTGCAAGATTTACAACCGGGGTGTGGGCGGGTTCACCACGCAGGAACTGCTGGCGGTGATGGGGCCCTGCATCTACGACCTGGAACCCCGGGCCGTTTTTCTGAACATCGGCACCAACGACCTGAATGACCCTGACTGTACCGTGGCCGCCCTGATGGAGCGGTACGGCGAAATCCTGCGGGGTATCCGGGTGCATCTGCCCCAATGCCGCCTTTTCCTGCTGGCCTACTACCCGGTCAACCCGCAGGTGAGCGACCTGCCCTACATCCGGAATGTGCTGAAATACCGCACCAATGCCCGCATCGAGGAGGCCAACACCGCCGTGCGGGCCCTGGCGGAGGAATTCGGCGCCACATATCTGGACCTGAACGCCCCGCTGCGGGACGAGACCGGCTGTCTGAAAGCCGAGTACACCCTGGAAGGCATTCACATGTACGCGGACGGGTATCAGGCCCTGCTGCCTGCCCTGCTGCCGGTTCTGCGGCAGGTGTGAGGGGGCGCCTCTCATCCGCCCGATGCCCCAAAAACCGGTTGGTTTGTTCCATAGAAGTTCTCTTTTTCCCCCAAAATAGCGTGTGGCCCCGTTACGCAACCGGAACTGCGCAACAGGGCCACACGCTGTAATTTTGTTATAATGCGCTTTTGCTAAATCTTCAAAGGAACTTTTGTGCAAAAAAGCAGAAGGGATTCCGGCGGGATTTTTGGCACCGGCCGGGCAACAGATTCGGGTTCCGCCCCGCAAGCCGCTGCCGGTTTACGGTTTCAGCGGCCCATAGAAGAAGGAGGCTGTGGCGCCGCCGTCGATGAGAAAATCCGATCCGGTGATGAACGCGCCCTTGTTGCTCATCAGCAGTTCCGCCACGTTGGCCACCTCGTCCGCGGTGCCGGGGCGCCCGGCGGGGCAGCGGGCAAACATATTCTTGTAGAAATCCCCCCGGGGTCCGTTGAATTCGTCCATGGCCAGCGGCGTTACGATGATGCCCGGAGAGATGGAGTTGATGCGGGCCCCCGCGGCGCCCCATCGGACCGATTCGGCCATCACCCGCTTTTCGTTGCAGCGCTTGGCCAGCTGGTAGGCGTGCAGGGTGTCCCGGATGTTTTCCGGCTGAAGCAGGGGCAGCGTCAGCAGCTCCTCGGTGGGGGTGCAGGCCAGCTGTTCATCCTCTTCGGGGGTCAGGGCCGGCATGCGGTGGCCGGACTGGCTGGAGATGGTCACCCCCACACCGCCGGGGGCAATGACCTTGCCCGTTTCCTCCAGCAGGACCGCGGTGCCGTACAGGTCCACCTTCAGGATGGCACGGATGGACGCCCGGCTGGACAGGTCCGTCTCCATGGGCACCACATCATACCCGGCATCGTTCATGATCTTGGCGGCGGCCCGGGCATTCTCCGGGTCTTTGTCCCCCACCACAATCTTCATTCCGTACCCCATCCGCCGGGCAATGGCCATGCCGATCTGCCCGGCGCCGGTCCATACCATCACTTGTTTCATGGCAATCTTCCTTTCTCCACGATTTACTCAAGCGACCACCAGTTTAGTTCAGTAGACCTGTGGTTTACCTGCTTTTTGGTATGGCCTTCTTTCTAATCCCGGCGCTTGTTTTTAGAAATCCAAAATTTCTCTGTCCGGGCCGCTAATGCATTTAGAAATCCATCCCTCAAGCCCCTCTTCCAGCATACCAGATTTACATGGTCGTAAACGCAAATTCATCATGAATTCCCACCCAGATTCACCGGTTCTAAGGGAACCATACGACCTTTTTAGCAGCTAGGCCTTTTTCGGCTTGTTTTTCTCATTAGCAGAAAGCCCTGTTTTTTTAGCAGACCATCAATTTGACCTTACTTTCATTAGCAAAAGCGCGGAAGATTTTTGCAATCTTCCGCGCTTATTTTGGTGTCCCCGCCCGGGCTTGAACCGGGGGCCTCGGGCTTAGGAGAACTGTGATAGACAGGCAAATAGCATGAACCGGTGCCGGAAATTGTGTGGTGTGCACAACTTCCGGCGCTGTTTTTGATATTTATAAAAGAATGTGGGAGCGTACAAACGATACACGGGACCGGCTGGGAAGAAGGAGTGGTCAGATGGTGGTCAAGTCAGCGGCTGCACAAAAGGAACATTTTCTTTCCTGCGCCGTTTTCTCGTACTTTCTTGTGCTTTTTGTCAAGTTTTTTTCATAAAGCCGCCGCAAAAACAGGTTTTTTTGCACAATGTCATGAATCTGATATTTTTGCCCGCTTTGTTGTTTTTCGGTTCCGGAAATTTCGGTATGATGATACCAAAGAAAGACTAACGGCAGCGTGTCCGGCCCTGCCGGACGCAGAAAAACAACAAGGAGGGATTCACCTTGCAGCATCCTCATTTTATCGATGCGGACGGCAGTTTCACACTGGACCGCCCCGAAGAGATCAGCCAGCTGTATTTTCCGCTGGCTTCCGAAGCCGGGCTGAAAAGCTGCGTTTCGCCGGATCTGGGCGGCGACGCCAAGCTGGACCAGGAGACCTTTCTGCTGGAACCGGTGAGCGTGGAGAACCTGCACAACAACCGCTCCACCCGGAATTTCTGGCTGGTGGGGGCGGACGGCACCGCCCTTTCCCTTACCGGCGCGTCGGCGGCCCAGCAGGCGGTGAAGTTCACCCCCGCCCAGGACGACAGCTGCCTGACGGCGGGCTTCATGTGGCACACCCTGGAGCGCACCCTGAAAACGGCGGGGGTCCATGCCACCCTGACCAGCTTTGTGCCGGTGGGGGACAATGTGGAAGTGCTCAGCGTCACGGTGGAAAACATCACCGACAGCACCCTCACCTTCACCCCCTACGGGGCGGTACCCCTCTACGGTCGCAGCGCCGACAACCTGCGGGATCACCGCAACGTGACTTCCATGCTCCACCGCATCCGCACCACCGCCCACGGGGTGCGGGTCTGCCCCACCATGTCCTTTGACGAGCGGGGCCACCGGCCCAACCGAAAAGTCTACTATCTGCTGGGCTACGGTGCCGACGGCCAGGCCCCGGCAGCCTTCTACCCCACGGTGGAGGAGTTCATCGGGGAGGGCGGCAGCTTCACCCATCCCCGGGCGGTGCTGGAAAACTACCCCGGCGTGCCGGCGGGCGCCTGCCGCGCCGGGCGGGAGGCCATGGGCGCCTTCCGCTTTGCCCCCCTGACCCTGGCCCCCGGTGCCTCGGCCCGGTACATCCTGCTGCTGGGGGTGGAGGAGAGCGACGAGGCCATCGACCGGCTCTTTGTCCGGTATGACACCGCCGCCAAGGTGGACGCCGCCCTGGCCGAGACCCGCCGCTACTGGAAGGAGAAGGTCAACGTGACCTTTGCCACCGGCGACGCCGACGGGGACCGGCTGATGAAGTGGGTCTGCTTCCAGCCCTACCTGCGGCGGCTCTTCGGCTGCTCCTTCCTGCCCCACCACGACTATGGCCGGGGCGGCCGTGGCTGGCGGGACCTGTGGCAGGACTGCCTCTCCCTGCTGCTCATGGAACCGGGCCAGGTGGGCCGGATGATCGAGGCCAACTTCGGCGGCGTGCGGGTGGACGGCACCAACGCCACCATCATCGGCGCCGGGGACGGCAACTTCATCGCCGACCGCAACGGCATTGCCCGGGTCTGGATGGACCACGCCCTCTGGCCCCAGATGACCACCCAGCTCTATCTGGACCAGACCGGCGACCTGGCCCTGCTGGACCGCAAGGCCCCCTACTTCAAGGACCCCCAGGCGATGCGGGGCAACGGCATCGACGAGGCCTGGGCCCCCGAACAGGGCAGCTGGCAGCGCACCGAAGCCGGGGAGGTCTACCGCGGCACCCTGCTGGAACATCTGCTGCTCCAGCAGCTCACCGCCTTCTACGACGTGGGCGAACACAACCTCTACCGCCTGCGGGGGGCCGACTGGAACGACGCCCTGGACATGGCCGCCGACCGGGGGGAGAGCGTGGCCTTCACCTGCGCCTATGCGGGTAATCTGCGGACGCTGGCGGCCCTGCTGCGCCGGCTGGACGAGCGCAGTCCCGGTGAGGAAGCGGAGCTGATGGAGGAACTGACGGTGCTGCTGCGCCCCGGCCAGGACTACGACGACCGGGCGGGCAAGCGGGCGCTGCTGGAACAGTACCTGGAGCGCTGCCGCCACACCCTGAGCGGCCGCACCGTGCGGGTGCCCCTGACCGACCTGGCCGACGACCTGGAAAAGCGGGCGGACTGGCTCACCGGCCATCTGCGCCGCCAGGAATGGATCGACGGCGGCGAGGAGGGCTGGTTCAACAGCTACTACGACAACGACGGCCAGCGGGTGGAAGGGTTCTTCCCCGCCGGTGTGCGGATGATGCTCACCGGGCAGGTATTTGCCGTCATGGGCGGGGTGGCCGACGAGGAACAGGTGCGCCGCATCGTGCGCAGCGCCGACCACTACCTCTACCGCCCCGAGATCGGCGGCTACCGGCTGAACACCGACTTCGGCGAGCTGAAATTCAACCTGGGCCGGATGTTCGGCTTTGCCTACGGCGAAAAGGAGAACGGCGCCGTCTTCTCCCACATGACGGTGATGTACGCCAACGCCCTCTACCGCCGGGGCTTTGCCAAGGAGGGCTGGAAGGCCCTGAAAACCCTGGCCGACGCCGCCCTGCACTTTGAGACCAGCCGCATCTACCCTGGCATTCCCGAATACTTCTCCACCGACGGGCGGGGGGTCTACCACTACCTCACCGGCGCGGCCAGCTGGTTCATGCTGACGATGATCACCCAGGCCTTCGGCGTCCGGGGCGAGGCCGGGGACCTGCTGCTGGCCCCCCAGCTCACCGCCGAACAGTTTGATGAAACCGGCACCGCCGAACTGCGGCTGACTTTTGCGGGCCGCCCGCTGACGGTGCGCTACCATAACGCCGCCCGCAAGGAGGCCGGCAGCTATCGCCTGGGCAAAGTCCGGTGCGGCGACACCGCCGTGGCCCCCGCCGCCGACGGCACCGTGAAGCTGCCCCGGGCCCTGGTGGAGCAGCTGCCCGCCGAGGGCGGCCTGATCACGGCGGAACTGGTATAAAAACAAGGAGGATTCTTCCTGATGCAATACGGATATTTTGACGATGCCCACCGGGAGTATGTGGTCCAGCGCCCCGATACCCCCGCCCCCTGGGTAAACTATCTCGGCTCGCCGGAGTACGGCGCCATCATCTCCAACAACGCCGGCGGCTACAGCTTTGCCAAGTCCGGCGCCAACGGCCGCATCCTGCGCTATGTCTTCAACCAGTTTGACCGCCCCGGCCGGTACCTCTACCTGCGGGACAACGCCAGCGGGGATTTCTGGTCGGCTTCCTGGCAGCCGGTGGGCAAGGACCTGCAGGACTACGCCTGCGAATGCCGCCACGGCATGGGCTACACCCGGATGCTCTCCGACTATGCGGGCATCCACGCCGAAGCGGTCTACTATGTGCCCAAGGACAGCGCCCATGAAGTCTGGGAGCTGACGGTGACCAACACCACCGACGCCCCCCGGGAACTGACCCTGACCGGCTACGCGGAGTTCACCAACCACAACAACTACGAGCAGGACCAGGTGAACCTTCAGTATTCCCTCTTCATCAGCCGGACCCTCTTTGCGGGCAACCGCATCACCCAGCAGATCCACGGCAACCTGGACGCCCAGCCCGCCGACGAACTGGTGGACGGCAAGAACGTCACCGAACGGTTCTTTGGGCTGGCGGGGGCGGACGTGGCCAGCTACTGCGGCGACAAGGAAGCCTTCCTGGGCCGGTACCATGACTACGGCGACCCCCAGGGCGTCATTTCCGGCGACCTGGGCAACGTTCTGAGCTACAACGAGAACGCCTGCGGCGCCCTTTCCTGCGTGGTGAAGCTGGCCCCCGGCGAAACCCGCACCGTGGCCTTCCTGCTGGGGATGAAACCCTCCGAGCAGGCCGCTGCCCTGGTGGCGGGCTACGCCGACCCCGCTGCCCGCTGCGCCGCCGAGGTGGAGGCGCTGAAACAGGACTGGTACGGACGGCTGGACCATCTGCAGGTCCACACCCCCGACGACGCCTTCAACACCATGATCAACACCTGGAACGCCTACAACTGCTTCATCACCTTTGTGTGGAGCCGGGCGGCGTCGCTCATCTACTGCGGCCTGCGCAACGGCTACGGCTACCGGGATACGGTGCAGGACATCCAGGGCATCATCCATCTGGAACCGGCCATGGCCAAGGAGAAGATCCGGTTCATGCTCTCCGCCCAGGTGGACAACGGCGGCGGTCTGCCCCTGGTCAAATTCACCCACAATCCCGGCCACGAGGACACCCCCGACGATGCCTCCTATGTGGCGGAGACCGGCCACCCGGCCTACCGCGCCGACGATGCCCTGTGGCTCTTCCCCACCGTCTACAAGTATGTGGCCGAGACGGGGGACAAAGCCTTCCTCGATGAGGTCATCCCCTTTGCCAACAGGGACGAGGGCACCGTCTACGAGCACCTGAAGCGGGCGGTGCAGTTCTCGCTGGATCATCTGGGCCCCCACGGCCTGCCCGCCGGGCTCTACGCCGACTGGAACGACTGCCTGCGGCTGGGCGCCAACGGCGAGTCCACCTTTGTGGCGCTGCAGTTCTACTATGCCCTCGAGATCCTGCGCCGTTTTGCCGCCGACCGGGGGGACGAGGCCGCCTGCCGCCATCTGGAAGAAACGATGACCGATACCGCCCGGAAGATCCAGTCCCTTTGCTGGGACGGCGACCGGTTCATCCGCGGCTTTACCGAGGAGGGCCAGCGCATCGGCGCCGCCGCCGACCCGGAGGCCAACCTCTGGCTGAACCCCCAGAGCTGGGCGGTCATCAGCGGGCTGGCGGACAAGGACCAGGCCGACCGGGCCATGGCCCAGGTCTACGACCGGCTGAACACCGCCTACGGCGCGGTGCTCATGGACCCGCCCTACCACGCCCATGCCTTTGAGGGCGCCCTGGCGGTGATCTACAACCCCGGCACCAAGGAAAATGCCGGCATCTTCTCCCAGTCCCAGGGGTGGCTGATCCTGGCCGAAGCCCTCTGCGGCCACGGGGACCGGGCCTTCACCTACTTTACCGAGAACGCCCCCGCCGCCCAGAACGACCGGGCGGAAGTGCGCCGCCTGGAGCCCTACTGCTACGGCCAGTTCACCGAGGGCCCGGCCAGCGCCCACTTCGGCCGCTCCCAGGTGCACTGGCTCACCGGCACGGCGTCCACCGTCATGGTGGGCTGCGTGGAGGGCATCCTGGGCCTGCGCCCCGACCTGAACGGTCTGCGGCTGGCCCCCGCGGTGCCTTCCGGCTGGAAGAGCTTTACCATGGACAAGGACTTCCGGGGCAAAAAGCTGCACATCCGGGTGGAAAATCCCCAGGGCAAGGAGAGCGGCTTTGCCAGCCTGACCCTCAACGGGGAGGCCCTGCCCGACAACTACCTGCCTGCTGACAAGCTGCAGGCCGAAAACGACATCCTGCTGGTGCTGTGATCTCTCTTGCCCGGCACCCGCTCTAAAGAAACAGCCCCCGCCGTATGGCGGGGGCTGTTTTGCGGTTTTCAGTCGTCCCAGGGGTTCAGGCGGCTTTCGTCCCGGTACTTCTTGGGGGTCATGCCGGTGACCTCCCGGAACTGCTGGATGAAATGGCTCTGGGAGGAAAAGGCCAGCTGGTTGGCAATGTCGATGAGGGAACTGTCGCTGAACCGCAGCAGGTTCTTGGCCATCTCGATCTTCTGCTGGCGGATGTAGGCCGACACCGACATGCCGGTCTCCTTTTTGAACAGCCGGGAGAGATAGCTGGCCGACACCCCCAGCTCGTCGGCCAGGTCCTCGATGGTGATCCGCTCCTTGATGTGGGCGTAGATGTACTCCTTGCCTTCGTTGATATGTTTGGAGTTGGTGTCGCTGCGCAGGTTCTTGCGCATCTTTTTGGTGATGTCCATCACCATCTCGTCGTGCAAGGCGCAGACCTCGTCGGCTGTGTGCAGGTCGTCCAGCTTCTGGATGTAAAAATCGCTGAGGCGGAAAGCCTGTTCCAGCTCCATGCCGCGCTGGCCGCACAGCCGGGTGATCATGGCCGTGGTGATGACGAAATGGTATTTCAGGTTCAGCACCGGGTCCCGGGAAAGCTGGCCTACGCCCTCCCCCTCCCGGAAGCGGCCCAGCTCGCAATTATGGCGCACATAGTCCACATCGCCCCCGGCCACCGCCCGGTAGAACCGGTATTCCTCGCTGGGGTCCCGGTGTTCAATTTCATCCACTTCATCGTTGGCTTCCAGAAGCAGCCATTCCTTTTGGTAACTCATCTTACACCCGCTTTCTGTGGCGCCGTCCGCTGCCGCCCTCTGGCCGTCAGCGGGGAACTCTCTGCTCCCATTATACTACCAGGCCCCCGCACCCGCAACGGTCCGGGGGCCTTTCTCATGTCAAAAAGCTGCATTTTGGACAAAAAGCAGTCATGAATTTGATATTTTTTGTTCGATTCTAATATATCCCAACGTTCACTTCACGCTATAATAGGGGCACGCTAAGGGATTCGGTACTCCGCGAGGGAGTACCAACAAAACAGGAGGTTATCTGCATGAAAAAGCGCGTTGTTTCCCTGCTGATGGCCACAGCCATCAGCGCCAGCCTGCTGACTGCCTGCGGCGGCAGCGGCTCCGGCACGGCCAATGCCACCGGTGAAACCGGCGGCGATGCCGCGGCGGCCGGCGGCACTGAAGGCGCCGTCGTCAACATCTACAGCTGGAACGACGAGTTCCGCACCCGTCTGGAAGCCGTTTACCCCGAGGTGGAGAGCACTTCCGACGACGGCACCGTCACCAAGCTGAAGGACGGCGTCGAGATCCACTGGATCATCAATCCCAACCAGGACGGCGTCTACCAGCAGAAGCTGGACGAAGCCCTGCTGAACCAGGCCACCGCCGCCGATGACGACAAGGTGGACATCTTCCTGTCTGAGACGGACTACGTCTTCAAGTACACCGATGCCGACGCCGATGTGGCCATGCCGCTGACCGACCTGGGCATCGACCCCGACACCGACCTGGCCGACCAGTACCCCTTCACCAGAACCACCGCCTCCGACCAGAACGGGGTGCAGCGCGGCTCCACCTGGCAGTGCTGCCCGGGCCTGCTGGTCTATCGCCGGGATATCGCCAAGGACGTCTTCGGCACCGATGACCCCGCCGCTGTGGGCGAAAAGGTCAAGGACTGGGATACCCTGAAGGCCACCGCCGCCGAACTGAAGGCCAAGGGCTACTACACCTTCGCTTCCTACGCCGACACCTTCCGCCTGTACGGCAACAGCATCTCGGAGCCGTGGGTGACCGCCGGTGAAACCACCGTCAAGGTGGACCCCCAGATCATGAACTGGATCAAAGATTCCAAGGAATGGCTGGATGCCGGCTACTTCGACAAGACCGTCAAGGGCCAGTGGAACGATGACTGGAACAAGTCCATGAGTTCCTCCTCCAAGGTCTTTGCCTTCCTGCTGCCTGCCTGGGGCATCGACTTCACCCTGAACCCCAACTGGGACGGCGAGACCGGCGCCTGGGGCGTCACCAATCCCCCGCAGGAATACAACTGGGGCGGTTCCTACATCCATGCTGCCACCGGCACCGACAACCCCCAGCACGTCAAGGACATCATCCTGGCCCTCACTGCCAACAAGGACAATCTGATCAAGATCTCCCGCGATTACCTTGACTTCACCAACACCGTCAGCGGCATGCAGGAAGCGGCTACCGACGCCTCCTTTGCCTCGGACTTCCTGGGCGGTCAGAACGCCTACGAGTACTTTGCCCCCGTGGCCGAGAACATCCAGATTGCGCCGCTGTCCTCCTATGACCAGGGCTGCGTGGAGCTGATCCAGAACGCCTTCAGCGACTACTTCCAGGGCAACGTGGACTACGACCGCGCCAAGGCCAACTTTGAGACGGCCATCAAAGAGCGCTACCCCGACATCACCGAGATCCAGTGGGCGGAGTGATCCTGCCCCAAGCAGACTACGGAATGAAAACCGGCTGCCGCACCCCGGTGCGGCAGCCTTTTCCGGAAAGGAACGGTGACCTATGAACAAGAAAAAACAACATCATCTCAGTTACGCCAAATGGGGCTACATCTTCATCCTTCCGTTCTTTTTGGCTTTCTTCATCTTCTCGCTGATCCCGCTGGTGGACACCGTGCGGTACAGCTTCTATGAGTACTACCGCTCCGGCATCAAGGAGATCGGCCCCACCTTCATCGGCCTGGAAAACTACGCCGAGCTGCTCAAATCCGACATGGTCGCCTACGCCGGCAACACCCTGATCCTCTGGGTCATTGGCTTTATCCCCCAGATCGTCATCGCCCTGCTGCTGGCCAACTGGTTCACCGATGTGCGCCTGAAGATCCGCGGCAAGCAGTTCTTCAAGATCATCATCTACCTGCCCAACCTGATCATGGCTTCGGCGTTTGCCATGCTGTTCTTCGCACTGTTCTCCACCAACGGACCCATCAACTCCATCCTCATGTCCATCGGTCTGACCGACACGCCCATCGACTTCATGGGCACCACCTTCGGTACCCGGTCCCTCATCGGGCTGATGAACTTCCTGATGTGGTTCGGCAACACCACCATCATGCTGATGGCTGCCATCATGGGCATCAGCCCCGATATCTTTGAGGCGGCAGAACTGGACGGCTGCGGCAGCTTCCGGCGGTTCTTCTCCATCACCCTGCCGCTGATCCGCCCCATCCTGGCTTACACCCTCATCACCTCCATCATCGGCGGTCTGCAGATGTTCGATGTGCCCCAGATCCTCACCAACGGCCAGGGCAACCCCGACCGTACCTCCATGACGCTGATCATGTTCCTGAACAGCCACCTGAAGAGCCGCAACTACGGCATGGCCGGTGCTTTGTCGGTGTACCTCTTCATCGTCAGCGGCATCCTCTGCTTCTTCGTTTACCGGATGACCAACGGCGGGGATGACTCCGCCGCCAAACCCCGGAAGCACGCCAAAGGAGGAAAGAAAGCATGAAATCTACCAAAAACAAGCTGGGCGAAACCATCCTGGCCTATCTGGTGCTCATCATCCTGTCCTTTCTGTGCCTGTTCTTCTTCTACATCCTAATCGTCAACGCCACCCGCTCCCACGCTGACCTGCAGAAGGGCTTCAGCTGGCTGCCCGGCAACTACTTTCTGGAAAACCTGAAAAGCGTGGCCAACGATGGCAGCTTCCCCATGTTCAAGGGCATCATCAACAGCCTGATCGTTTCCAGCTGCTCGGCGGCACTGTGCACCTACTTCTCCGCCCTGACGGCCTACGGCCTCTACGCCTACCAGTTCAAGCTGAAAAAGGTGGCCTTCACCTTCATCATGGCCATCCTGGTCATGCCCACCCAGGTCACCGCCATGGGCTTCCTGCGGTTGATGACCAACATCGGCCTCTACGATTCGCTGCTGCCCCTGATCCTGCCCTCGGTGGCGTCCCCGGCGGTGTTCTACTTCATGTACAGCTACCTGGAATCCTCGCTGCCGCTGTCCCTGGTGGAAGCCGCCCGCATCGACGGTTCCGGTGAGTTCATGACCTTCAACCGCATCGTGCTGCCCATCATGAAGCCCGCCGTGGCGGTGCAGGCCATCTTCACCTTCGTGGGTTCCTGGAACAACTACTTCGTTCCCGCCCTCATCATCCAGTCCAAGGACAAGATGACCGTTCCCATCCTCATCGCCACCCTGCGCGGCGCCGACTATATGAACTTCGACATGGGCAAGATCTATATGATGATCACCGTGGCCATTGTGCCCATCATCATCGTCTACCTGCTGCTGTCCAAGTACATCATTGCCGGCATCACCCTGGGCGGCGTCAAGGAATAATCGTTCTTCCCATTTTCTCCTATCTGCGGAAAACCGTCATGGTACTCTGTGACGGTTTTTCCGCATTTCATCCACAATCTTGAGAGGAATACCACCATGCGATCTGCACATACCTACAGCGGTAGCCTTCAGGCTGCCCCTTCCCCCCGGGAAAAAGCCCACGCCGCCCTGGCCCGCAAGGCAGCCGCCGCGGGCATTGTCCTGCTGCGCAACGACGGCGTGCTGCCCCTGGCCCCCGACAAACCGGTGGCCCTCTTCGGCGCCGGCGCCGGTTATACCGTCAAGGGCGGCATCGGCTCCGGCGATGTGAACAACCGGGCCAATGTCTCCCTTTATGAGGGGCTGCAGGAAGCCGGGGTCGTCCTTACCAGCGAAGACTGGATCACCGACTATGAACACCGCTACACTGCGGCCCGTCTGTCCTGGAAGGAAAAGGTCCTGGCGGACGCCAAAACAGTGGACAACCCCTTTGACGCCTACGCGGCCAACCCCTTTGTGCTGCCCCAGGGCCGTCCGGTGGCCCTGCAGGACCTGATCGAGGCCACTGCGGCGATCTATGTGATCAGCCGCATCTCCGGCGAGGGCAAGGACCGCACCCCCACCGCGGGGGACTACCTGCTCAGCGACCGGGAAACCGCCGACCTGCGCACCCTGAATGAAGCGGGCCTGCCCCTGGTACTGGTCCTCAACGCCGGGGGCCCGGTGGAGCTCACCGACCTGCTGGCGGAATACCGCCATCCCCTGGCTGTCTTGCAGATCTCACAGCCTGGGCAGCAGGGCGGCGAGGCCGTGGCCGACATCCTGCTGGGCAAGGCTGTACCGGAGGGCAAGCTCACCGCCACCTGGGCCAAACGCTACGCCGACTACCCCTGCGCCGATACCTTCGGGGCCTGCAACGGCGACCTGGAAAAGGAAGACTACGCCGAAGGGCTCTATGTGGGCTACCGCTGGTTTGACAGCTTCGGCATCGAACCGCTTTTCGGCTTCGGCCACGGGCTTTCCTACACCACCTTCTCCACCGCCTTCACGGCCCTGCGCGCCGGGGACCACGGGGTGGAGGTGGACCTGACGGTGACCAACACCGGGGACCGGTTCACCGGCCGGGAGGTGGCCCAGCTCTACGCCGCCTGCCCCCAGACCGGCACCGCCCGGGAATACCGGCGGCTGGCCGGCTTTGCCAAGACCCGTCCCCTGGCCCCCGGGGAGAGCCAGACCGTGACGGTGGCCGTACCCGCCAAACAGCTGGCGGAGTTCCTGCCCGGGCGCGGTGCCTGGGTGATCCCCGCCGGGACCTATACCCTCTTTGCGGGGGGCAGCCTGGCGGATGCCGCCCCCTGCGCCCACCTGACGGTGGCGGAGGAAGTGGTGCTGGAAACCACCCATCCCATCTGCCCGCTGCATCATCCCTTCGGGGAGGCGGGCCCAGCCGCCCTGGCCATGGAAAAAGCCGCGGCGGCTGCGGCCCTGGACCTGCCCGCTTTTGTCTTTGCGCCGCTGCCCGACGAAGCGCCCGCACCGGCCCCCGTGCCCCTGGCCGATGGCCCGGTGGAGGAGCTGGTGCCTATGCTCTACGGCAACATCACCAAAGGCGCCAGCACGCTGGGCTCGGCGGGCATCCGGGTGCCCGGCTCCGCGGGGGAGACCTCCGAGGCGCTGGAAGCCTCCCGGGGCGTCCCCTCCCTCATCATGGCGGACGGCCCTGCCGGGCTGCGGCTGCGCCAAAGCTACCAGGTGGACCCCGCCGACGGCGCGGTGATCCCCACCGGGGTGCTGGGCTCGCTGGAAAACGGATTCCTGGACGCGCCCCGGCAGCTGGAGGGCGCTGACACCTACTACCAGTTCTGCACGGCCTTCCCGGTGGGGACCGCCCTGGCCCAGAGCTGGGACCCCGCCCTGCTGGAGGAGTTCGGTCGGGCCATCGCCGCCGAGATGGCGGAGTTCCACATCGACCTCTGGCTGGCCCCGGGCATGAACATCCAGCGCAACCCCCTCTGCGGCCGCAACTTTGAGTACTATTCTGAGGACCCGCTGCTCTCCGGCCTGATGGCCGCCGCCGTCACCCGGGGCGTCCAGGCGGACGGCACCCGGGGGGTCACCATCAAACACTTTGCCTGCAACAACCAGGAGGACCACCGCATGGGGGTGGATGCCCGGGTCTCCGAGCAGGCCCTGCGGGAAATCTACCTGCGCGGCTTTGAGGTTGCTGTCAAGACGGCGGCCCCCGCGGCCCTGATGACCTCCTACAACCGCATCAACGGCGTGCAGGCCGCCAACAACCGGGACCTCTGCACCGTGGTGGCCCGGGGCGAGTGGGGCTTTGACGGCCTCATCATGTCGGACTGGAACACCACCGTCCCCGCCGATGGCAGCGAGCCCTGGGGCTGTGCCGCCGCCGGCAACGATGTCATCATGCCGGGCAATCCCCACGATGACGCCGACATCCGCGCCGCCCTGGCGGACGGCCGCCTGACCGAAACCGACCTGCGTGCCTGCGCGGGCCGCCTGATGGCCCTGGCCCGCCGCCTGACCGCGAACCGGTAACTTCTGCTTTCCCGGGAAAAGGTGCGGGCCCGGTGATCTTGGGGAGAAGATTGCCGGGCCCCGGCACCTCTTACCCTGGAACGACCGCAGGTTCTTCACTATTCGGTGAAGAGTCTGCGGTCATTTTTTTGGCCCGGCCAACGGGATCTTTTGTTCCGAAACGTATCGGACCTTGCGCGGTTTGATGGTCTTCTGGATTGTATGGCAAAACGCTGTCTTGTCAGCTAAGCGGGCCGGGAAATTGGCAAACCGTTATTCTGCCCTGCTTGTGCTTTCGTCCGGTAGGAATCCATCATCAACCGGATTTTCCTTTTGCAAAGACTTTCCAGTGTGTTATAGGCAGGAAACTGTTGCCGGAATTCTAAAAAAGAACCGTACGGGGTGGGAACTGCGCATCAAAAACACATTTCAAAAACGCGCTTGGCTTTTTATTTTTTGCGTAAAAACGCACAACTGGAACTGCTACATAGCTCAGTTGTTCTCAGATCAGTCGCCTATAGTCCAGTTGGACGTAGTAGTCTGGTCGGAGAACTACGACAGGACGGTGTAGACCGACGTTGAAGCGTAAATTTTGTTGGCTCTGCACAACTGCACCTAAAACTAGAAAAAGCCTGTTAGTGGTTGTCACAACAGGCTTTTCGGCTTTTTGCAGGGCGACTGCACAGTAGTGGTCAAATGGTGGTCAAAAATGCAGATAATCGCTGTAAGAATATGCGATAAAGATACTTTTAATAGATTTACAGAAGACTTATTTAATTCTATTCTGAATGTCTTCCACCGAAGGCAACTGCTTTCCTAATTCCCCGGTAAGGTTACTCGTAACCTTATATTCGCTCACGCCGATAGGCTTTGATTGAGTGCTACAACTGAGGCATGCTGCGCCAGCTTGCCGCGCGGCTGTGCGGCGGCGAGGGCCAGCACGTCTACCGCTACGCCACCGCCTGGCCTGTGGAAATGCTGCTGGCCCAGAGCTGGGACACGGCGCTGCTGGAGGAAGTCGGCGCGGCTGTGGCCGACGAGCTGGTCGAGTTCGGCGTCACGCTGCTGCTGGCCCCGGCCATGAACATCCACCGCAATCCGCTGTGTGGCCGCAACTTTGAATATTACTCCGAGGACCTGCTCATCACCGGCAAAATGGCCGCCGCCTATGTGCGCGGTATGCAGTCCAAGCCCGGCGTAGGTGCGACGATCAAGCACTTCTGCTGCAACAACCAGGAGGATAACCGCTTTGGCGTCAATGAGAATGTGTCGGAGCGCGCTCTGCGCGAAATCTACCTGCGCGGCTTTGAGATTGCCGTGAAAGAGAGTAAACCGCTTGCCCCGATGACGAGTTACAACCAGCTCAACGGCGCGTACACCGGCTGTCGCCGTGACCTTGTCACCGATATTCTGCGCTGTGAGTGGGGCTACAAGGGCCTTGTCATGACCGACTGGGGTACGAAGTACGACCCCGCCGCTGCCCTGCATGCCCAGGTTGATATGATGATGCCCGGCGCGGACGCCGATCGTGACGCCGTGCTGGCGGGCCTGGCCGATGGCAGCATCACCCCCGCCGAGGTCCGCCGCGCCGCCGCCCGCGTGCTAACCCTGATCGAGCAGAGCTTGACAGCAAAATTATAAAAATGAGCATTTCTGCACAGCAGCAAGCGAAAAACTACTGGTATTTTTCGTAAGAAAAGTGCATAATGAAGCAGGAAAGCTGCTGTGAAAGGAATGGCTCCGATATGGAAGAGTTTGTCTTACAGAATGATCCTGCGCGCATGAACTGGGTCGAGGGCTACATCGAATGGGGGACAGTCCGCTGTGCAGCCCCCTTGCGGGTGGAAACCGAACAGGTGCGGGAGGGCGACATCCTGCGGGAACGGTATACCTTTATCAACGAAACAAACCGGGAAGTCTTTACCAAGCTGACCGACATTGCCATCTATGCGACGTTCAACGATGACTACACCACCGCCCGGGAATGTATGCACCACAAATGCCATACCCACATCTGGTGCGGCGGTGCTGTCAGCTATGTCATGGCATTGCGCATGGGTGGTGCGGCCCCGCATCTGGGATTGGTGCTGACCGAGGGAGCTTTGGGCGGCTACAGCGTGGAGCGCGACCTGTCCCGCATCAGCAATGACCGTGGGGATTTTCTGCTGCACCCGGCCCCATTCGTGCTGGCCCCCGGGGAGCGTTACACGCTGGCGTGGACGCTGTTCCCCCACGCAGGGCGGGCGTCGTTCTTAAACACGGCAAAACAATACTGCGCGCACTTTATTGACGTCCGGGCGGAAAAATATCTGCTGTTCACAGGGGAAGAAACCACTGTGACCGTCGATGCCAACTTTGCGTTTGAACACGCGGCGCTCACGCTGAACGGCGCACCGCAGCCCTTTACCCGCAGCGGCAGCACGCTGACGGCAAAAATCCGCGCCGGTGCTCCCGGTGAGATGCGCTGCGCCGTGGTGCTGGACGGGGTGGAAACTTTCTGCGAACTGAAAGCTCTGCCGCCACTGCCGGAACTGGCTGAAAGAAGATGCCGTTTCATCGCGGAAAAGCAGCAATCCTGCCGTCCCAGCAGCGGGCTGGATGGGGCGTTCCTGATTTATGACAATGAGGAAGAATGCCAATTTTACGATCCACGCTATGATTACAATGCCGGTCGAGAGCGCGTCGGCATGGGGCTTGCGTTGGCTGCTTATCTGCAAAAATGGCCGGATTCGACGCTGGAAAAAGCCCTGCACCGTTATGCCGATTTTGTCCGGCGTGAGCTTGTAAACCCGGACACAGGGGAAGTATACAACGACTACCACCGTGACAACAGCTATAAGCGGCTGTACAACGCGCCGTGGTATGCGCGATTGTACATTGAATTTTTCAACTTGTGGCAGAAGAAAGAATATCTTGAGACGGCCTGTAAAATTTTGCGATTCTACTACGCCGAGGGTGGCAGCCGATTTTATCCGATTCAAATGCCTGTGGCGGAGTTGATTCCCTTACTGCGGAGCAATGGCCTGACCATACAGGCGGATGCACTGATGGCAGAGTTCCTGCATCACGCGGATTATCTGGCGGCGAAAGGAACCGATTACCCGGCGCTGGAGGTCAATTATGAGCAGAGCATTGTCGCGCCCGCGGCAGATATTTTATTGCAGGCTTACAAACTGACCGGGGTGCAGAGCTACCTTGTGTCCGCCCGAAAACAGCTGGACGTGCTGGAGCTGTTCAACGGCATTCAGCCGAGCTACCATCTGCGGGAGGTTGCGATTCGTCACTGGGACGGCTACTGGTTCGGCAAGCGCAAGCTCTACGGTGACACGTTTCCGCATTATTGGAGCGCGTTGACTGGGCTGGCCCTGCGGGACTGGGGGCGCATGACGGGGGATGTCGCATCGCAGCAAAGGGGTGAGGATTCCCTACGCGCGGTGCTGAGCCTGCTGGATGCCGACGGCCGCGCCCATTGTGCCTATGTGTACCCCATCACGGTCAACGGCGCGTCTGCCCGCGGCGCAGACCCCTATGCAAACGATCAGGATTGGGGCCTTTATTTCGCATTGAAAACACTGTAAACGAGGTTCATCTATGAAAATCACCCACTGCAAGCTGAACCATCTGGTCAATCCGCTGGGATATACTTTGCCGCAGCTGAGCTTTTCCTGGCAGGTCGAGGACGCCCACGGTACAAAGCAGACCGCCGCGCGGCTTATCATTGCCGCTGATACGCAGTTAACCGAGATTTTGTACGATTCCGGCTTTGCCGATTTGGATTCACTCGGTACAAAAGCCCATCTGGAAACTGCCCCGCGCACCCGCTATTACTGGGCCGTGACCGTGCGCACCGACGCGGATGAGGAAGCAACGAGCGCTGTAAACTGGTTTGAAACCGCCAAGCAGAACGAGCCGTGGCAGGGCCAATGGCTGACCTGTGACAGTGCCAACTCTAGGCTCTCTTATGCTAAGAAAATGTAATCTTAAAACTTGAACTTATGTGGTAATCAAGAAAAGATAATTGCCGTTTGAGGAATGCTTCGAATGTTGTGAAAGCCCTGCTAATGCAAACCGCCATCGGCGGACTATCGCCTTGAATTGTGAATGCTGTGTAAACAATTAGCACTTGCTATTGACAGACTGCTAACGAAAAGCGTGTATTAAAATCGTAGATTTATTCTACACTAGCACCTTTACAACCGAATACACAGCATAACAGGTACTTTACTCTCTCGGTGGGGCGCACAGCAAGGTCAAGGCAGACCAGAACCCACGGCGGGGAGAGAACATAATGATACTCCAGATGCCCCACAGCTTCAGATGGGGTGACCGCGCTTGGGTTGTAAGAAGTAAGACCCTTGCAGAGTCAGTGTACGGTCGTCGCCAGCGGCTTGCCTGTTATGTTCCCATGTCTGGGGGCGAGCGGCAAATTAGACATTTTTCTTCAGCACTTATTTTGATGTACACGGTTTCTTATTTTTTACTATTTACATAACCGTGAGATTGACGCTGTTATGCGTATTATTTGGTTTTATTGAATTCACATCAAGATTTGCGGGGAAAGTGTACCCTCACGTCCGGATAGAACAGAGAAACTATAAAAGAGCCCGGAGGGCCTTACCAAATCGGTAAGGTTCTCCGGGCTCTTTTTTCTCCTCACCGGAAAGTGCATCCGAAAGTGTTATACAACACAACAGCGGAAATAGAAAAGGAAGTGAACCTATGATTAGACTAAAGCAGCAAAATTGTACGGAATATGCTCGCGGACCGCCAGAGTGAATCAGAACTGATTCACTCCGGTGTGGTAAAACCGAAAAAGTGAATCAAATCTGATTCACTCTCACACCTAGCCCAAACGCGGCCTGCGTGGGGCTGAACCCCCACATCGGACCGGACGCGAGGTTACCTACAAAACCGCCGTTTGGCGCGTTTGCGGGGCTGTTGGGCGGCGTGAGCCGTACAACTTAACATTAGAGAGTAAAACTTACTACACACAAAATTACGATAATATGAGATAATAGTGTATGCCAAAACAGAAAGGATGATGTGAATGACTACAACAAGATTACCGAAAACCATTACCGCCGGTGCACTGCTTGCAACGCCGATACCGCCAGTAAAATGGATTATCCCCGGTTTGCTCCCGGCAGGGCTGGCAATCTTTGCAGGCCCCAGCAAAGCGGGCAAGAGTTGGCTGACCCTGTGGCTCTGTTTGCAGATTTCGCAGGGGAAATCTGTGTGGGGCCGTGAAATAGAACCGAGAACCGTGCTTTATTTTTCGTTGGAAGATACATTAGGTCGCCTGCAAGAGCGTCTTTACCAGCTTGTCGATGCAGAAGAAGACCCGGAACGTCTCATTTTGCAGACAGAAAGCCACGGAATTGGGCAGGGATTGGAAGAACAAATCGTCAGTTTCATCCATACTTACTCCGATATTAGCCTCATCGTCATCGACACCTTGCAAAAGGTACGAAAAACCGACCAGAGCGGTAGTATGTATGCCAACGATTACCGGGATATTGGCGCATTAAAAGAACTTGCGGATAGGTACGGCATCTGTATTCTTCTTGTGCATCATCTTCGCAAACAATCATCGTCAGACCCCTACGACCAAATCTCCGGCTCAACGGGTATTATGGGCGTGGCGGATACAACGTGGCTTATGCATCGTCAGCGCATGAGTAAAACCGCGACAATTCGTATAATTGGGCGTGATATAGATGAGAAAATGCTGCATATCCGAGAAGAAAACTGCATCTGGACGTTGGATGAGGAAGAAACCGCTGAACAACTTGTCACAAAAGCTGTTCCCGACTACCTTTGGAAAGTTGCAGACTACATTGACATGGTTGGAAAATGGCAGGGTACAGCCACGGAATTGCTTGTTGCAGCAAATATTTCTGATGTGAAACCCAACCAATTCACCCGGAAGATGGCTCATTATGCCCGCGACGTATTCAGCCCTCGTGGTATCGAATACAAGTACACCCGCACTGAGCAAAAACGTCTGTTTGAGTTCTTCCATGACGATGATGACGGTGCTGACGATGATATTGATATATCCCAACTTTCGGGATGGGGTATCCCACAAACATCGTCATCATCGTCAGCATCGTCATTAAGGTCGCTTGAGGGAAGCAAGCACAGCAAGTGTAGCCACACTTGCGGATTTTCGGTTTAGGGGGCCCCCTGCCCCTAAACACAAAAATTGCTTGCTGGGGCGCGGGTCTCCAGCGGAGACCTCAAAGCGCGAAACGCTTTGAAGCGCTGATCGAGCCGACAGGCGAGATAGTCCCAGACCCTTATGAGAAACGGAGGCACACATTATGGCAAACCGAAAGCGGCCCATCGTCCTGCGCTGCCCGGTGACAGCGGAGGAGCGGGCCTTGATTGAACAGAAGATGTCTCAGTTCCAGACAAAGCGGATCGGCGCCTATCTCCGCAAGATGGCGATTGATGGGTACATCATTCAGGTGGACACCACCGACATCAAGGAGATGACCCGCACCCTCTCCGGCATCGGTCGGAACATCAACCAGATCGCCAAGCGGCTGAACGCCGGCGGCCCTACTTATCAGGCCGACATGGAGGAGATCCGGGAGAGATTAGAGCAGATATGGCAGTTACAAAGACGCATCCTATTAAGTCAACGCTGAAAGCGGCCATCGACTATATCTGTAATCCCAGCAAGACGGACGGGAAGCTGCTGGTGTCCTCCTTCGGCTGCACCGCGGAGACCGCCGACATCGAATTTGCATGGACCCGCCGCCATTCCATCGACAAGGGCACGAACCTGGGCCGCCACCTCATCCAGGCGTTTGAACCTGGGGAGGTCACGCCGGAGGAAGCCCATAGGATCGGCATGGAGCTGGCAAAAGAAATATTGGGTGGCAAGTACGAGTTTGTACTTACCACCCATATTGACAAGGGGCATATTCACAACCATTTGATTGCCCTGCATTTATTCAGGCCTTTATGAACAGCCGGACAGCCGCGGCGCTGGACGACACCTATGATCGCCTGCAGTGGGCTGGTGAGGAGTATATCCTGGAGGAACTGAACGACGAAGTGGGCGGACTGAAAAAAGCAGGCGCGCTCTATTCCGCCGAGGTGATGTACTGGGCTGGCTACACCTACCGCTATTGGCACTATTACACCGGCGAGAGCAGCAAGGCCATTTTCCAGACTGCCGAAGCGGAGACCATGAACGACTGTCGGCTGGGTTTTCACACCTTTGATGTGGAAATGGCCATTGACGATCTGAAGGAGCTTTACACGCAAAAATCGAAAAGCGACGGTCAATAGGCATATGGGCGGCTTCGTTTGCGCCTCCCACAGGCGAAAAAACAGGGGATTTCCCACCCGTATTCATACAGTTTTGAGTGCCCTCGTCGGGGCATAAAAAACGCCACAGGTTTGTGTTACCTATGGCGTTGCCCCAGCAGATGGCCGGTCTGTATTCAGTTATATGGTCACGGGGCGGGGGCCCCGATTGACAGTGCGGTACCCATATCTCGGCATTTCGTGGTCTTTCAGCGTGTCAAGGCTCACTCAACAGTAGTAAAATCGTAGTAAATGAGGTGGTTTTGACCTGTCTGAAATACCCGTGGATACAGTGTTTTCAAGGGATAATCAGATTTTGGCTTGATTTTTCACAGCAAAAGATGCCAAAAAGTAAAGGTTTTCTTTCCGACGCCGTGGGCCCTGCACAAAAGATGAGTGAGCCGTGACCGGATCGGCGGCCGCTTTGCGAAAAATGGCCCTGAATTTGTGCGCAAGAGCGTTTTCTACAAAAAACAGGTGAATTTTTCAGCAAATGAACTAAAATTTTGCGGGAAAGTTCTCCGGGCGGACCGCATGCACAGCGGGCTTTTTTGCTGTATAATGGACAAAGTGGAAGGAAAGTTTGAGGTTTCTTCCGATAAGCATATTAGTTGCTCTTGTGGCGCTCACAACGGTGACGATAAAAGGAGGCGTTTTTTGTGAGGGGGCGGAAATATTTACGCCGGCTGACGTTCGTGATTTTGTTTGGCCTGCTGATCCCCGTGCTGATCGCGTTCCTGTTCTTCCGTTCGAGCGTGCTGCGTAACCGGGAACAGCTCACCGAAGAATCGTATACGCGCGCGTTTACAACATATACTTCTATGTTCGACCGCAAAATGCAGGAACTGGAACAGTATGCGTCCCGCATCAGCGTGGAAAGCGAGAGGCAGGGGAGTCTGTTCCGCAATGGATTCGGGCAGATGACCCCTTACCGCATTTGGGAGCTGACCCAGGCGCTGAATCAGAGTTATCTGCGCTCGGACGTCAGCGATTGGGGGCTGTACAGCTATCGCGATCAGCGGATCCTGACCGGTTCATATTCCTGCACATTGCAGGATTTTTTGTACAAATATGTTGAAGAAGATGACGCAGAACTGGCGGCCTTCTTTGCACAGGAGAACTATCAGCTCCGCGATACGATCTTTGCCACGACCCGCACAGCGGCGATGCCTGGCGACCGTCTTTTCGTGGGGGTATGCACGCGTATCGGCTCCACCGACGATCCGGCCCTTGTATTTTACGTTCTTTCCCCGCAGGATGTGGAAAAATCCATGGTGATGGTAGGCGATGAGGGGGTCGGCTACTACTTGTGCGGTTCAGACGGGAAAATTCTGCTTACATGGGGGGATACGCCCGATGAAGCCCCCGAAACCGTTTTGGCGCAAAGTGCGCGGAAACACGCCGGAGGATACGTGCAGCAGGTGCGCTATGATATCAACAGCAAGTACCCTTCCCTGCACATCAGCGCCTATATCGGCAGCGAGGCCATGCAGAATACGATCATGGAACTGTTTAACAGCGTGTGGCTCGTGCTGATCGTGGCGGTAATACTCATGCTGGCGGTTTGCGGCGCGGCTATCTATATATCGTATAAACCGGTGAAGGAACTGACGGATAAGTTTGATTACAGCAGCGGCGATGAATTTGGCATGTTCTTAAACGAGATGAGTGCCAATGCGGCTAAAATCGACGAGCAGCAGCTGCTCATCACGGATCTGCTTATGAATCATCTGCTGTATGGGGTCCATATCTCCTCCCGGCAGATCCAGCAGCTGGGCGTTACAGCAGATTATCCGTATTATTGCGTGATGCTCATGGACGGTTACTCGTTTGTGAACAGCGAGATGACCAAACGGCTTACGGACGTTCTGATGCAAAACTGCTGTGCGCGTGTGTTCGTCACCGACTGGTATGAGGAAAACTGCAATGTACTCATTGCCTTCATGTTTCAGCAGGATTCCAGCGATCTGATACGAGAGGCCAAAACGTGGTTACAAACCAACTGCACCACGGCCGGTCAGCTGTACGCCGGACCAGTGTGCGATATGCTGGAGAACATTCAGCAGAGTTTTAATGATTGCATCGTGCAGCGCAAGAAAGCAAATCATAAAACGCATGCGGCAAGCGGCGCAGAAAAACCGAAGCGGCTGAAGCAGAAAGAAATGATGCGGCAGATCCTGACCTTCCTTGAGGAAAACTTCCGAACCCCTGATATCAACCAGGCGCAGGTTGCAGACAAATTCCAGATCTCCAATTATACGCTCAGCCGGTTGTTCAAAAGTGAAATGGGGGTCGGGTTCACAGAGTATCTTTCGGCCAAGCGGTTGGATTATGCCAAAATGCTGCTGCTGACCACCGAAAGCTCTGTGCGCGACATCGCCTTGCAGTCAGGCTTTACAAACGAAAATTATTTCTCACGAACTTTCAAGCTGCATACCGGAGTGGTGCCTTCCGCCTTTCGGAAGAAATAGACGAGTTTTCCCCAAAGCGGGGACCGCAAAAAAAACGCCGTGATCCCGCACAGATACTTCAAGCTGCGTAGGGGAAACACATATTTCACAGAGAGGGTTCATGCCTTCGCATGCGGAAGGTACTGGCCCCGCAGGAATGCACTGCCCGGAATTTTACACACAAAAACAAGCCGTTTAACGCCCGCAGGGGGTGCCGATGTGCCCCTTGCGGGCGTTTTTGTGATGGCGCTTTGCAGAAAAAGGGGCGGCGGGTAACTTTTGGCGGTTTGCACATGATCTTCTTTTTTTTGCGGCTTCTTTTGCAGTTTTTTGCATTTTTTTGGTGCAGTTTGCGCAAAACCGATTCACGACAATGGAATTATTTTGCAGATTTTGAGCCGGATCTTGGCCTTGTGCAAAATTCTGTTCTTGCCGGCGGATTGTAGGCAGCGTATCATTGACCCAAATCCAGACCGACAAGGGCGATGGCCAGCCATACCGTATTGAAATCAGGAAATCTCACAATTTTGAGGAGGTCGTTCGATGAAAAATCCGTTCAAAAAGAAAGCCAAACCGGGCGATAACGACGTGGTCGTCAATTCCAGAGGGAAATTGATGCTGCGCGTCCGCCGCAACCGGGACTACTACCTGATGCTGCTGCCGGCCCTGATCTATGTAGCCCTGTTCTGCTACGCACCCATGTATGGCCTGCAGATCGCGTTTAAGAATTACAAAATGTCGCTGGGCGTCACGGGCAGCCCGTGGATCGGGTTTCAGAACTTCACGGACTTTTTCAACAGTTATTACTTTGGAACGCTGATCAAAAACACGCTGGTGCTTTCGCTCTACAGTTTGCTGGTAGGGTTCCCCATTCCGATCATCCTGGCCCTTGTGCTGAACGAACTGGGCGGCAAGTTCAAAAAGTTCACACAAACCATCCTTTATGCGCCACACTTCATTTCTCTGGTCGTTCTGGTCAGTATGCTCAACTGCATGCTTTCCCCTTCCCAGGGCGTTGTCAACACGATCCTGGAAATGTTTGGTCTGGAACGCAATTATTTCATGGCCAATCCGGACTATTTCCCGCATTTGTATGTATGGTCGGGCGTTTGGCAAGGCATGGGATGGGGCGCCATTATCTATCTGGCGGCGCTGTCGGGCATTGACCCGGCTCTTTATGAGGCCGCCGATATGGACGGCGCCACAAGGCTGCAGAAAATCATCTACATCAATCTGCCGGCTTTGATGCCGACCATCATCATTATGCTGATCCTGCGTGTTGGGCAGATCGCTTCTGTCGGCTACGAAAAAGTATTCCTGATGCAGAACGATTTCAATCTCGAGACCGCTGAGGTCATCTCTACCTATGTATACAAACGCGGTCTGGTCAACAGCAATTACAGTTTCGCTGCCGCCGTCGATTTGTTCAACAATGTTATCAACGTTACATTGGTACTGATTGCGAACAAGATATCGAAGCTTGTCAGCGATACCAGCCTATTCTGAGCAGCAGGAAGGATGTTACCATGAAGACAAAAAAATTGAAACACATAACAGCTTTCGATGTTATTGTAACGATCATTGCGATCATCCTTATTGCGGTCGTCGGCTACCCGTTGATCCTTGTGCTGTCCAACTCTGTCAGCGATCCAGAAATGGTGGCCACCGGGCAGGTGCTCCTCTTTCCAAAAGGCTTTACGCTGGAAGGCTACAAAGCGGTTTTTACTGACAACAGCATCATGACCGGGTATGCGAACACCATTTTCTATACCGTTTGCAAAACGCTTTTGAGCCTGGTCGTCATGCTGCCGGCCGGTTATGCACTGACGAGAACCAATCTACCCGGACGAAAAGTCATCACGGTGATCTTCATGATCACGATGTATTTCTCAGGCGGACTGATCCCGACTTTTCTGCAGGTCAAAGCCTATGGCCTGTACAATACTCGTGCGGCCATCGTTATTTTGGGATGCTTCAGCATGTACAACGTCATCATTTGCCGTTCGTTTTTCTCTTCCATGCCCCATGAACTGGTAGAAGCTGCGGAGATCGACGGCTGTTCCCCCATGAAAGCGTTTGTACGGATCATTTTGCCGCTGTCCAAGGCGCTCATCGGCGTGATCGTGCTTTACGTTGCCGTTGGGCAGTGGAACTCCTACATGGACTGCCTGATCTATATTCAGGACACTGCAAAAATGTCCTTGCAGGTCATTCTGCGCCGCATCATGACGTTGGCCCAAACGGCTGCGCTGATGGACGAAGCAGGGGACTATGCCGCTGCTATGGCGGACCGGGAGGCGCTGCTGCGATATGCGGCGATGGTCGTTTCTTCGGTTCCGCTGCTGGTTGTCTATCCCTTCCTGCAGAAATATTTCGACAAAGGAATTATGATCGGTTCGGTAAAAGGCTGAGTTCAGCATGCATCCATTTCCCTGTAGTAACCGGGACTGCTTTATAGATCGATCGTGGAGCAGGACCGTAAAATAAACGCCATCAAAAAAGAAGGAGTGCTTTATGAATCTCAAAAAACTCACAGCATTGGGCATGACCGCCGCCATGACAGCCACCTTATGTGCCTGCGGGACCACTGCCTCCTCTGGCAGCGGGAGCGCCGCCGTCAGTGAAGACGGCATCGCTGCAGCCCAGGAAAAGATCCAGAGTGCTGAAACCGGCAGCTATGTTGCCACCTATCCCATCGTAGAGGAACCGATCACCGTCACCGGGCTGGTCGTTGGTGCGGACGACAGCGTCAGCGAAAGTCGTCTGGTGTGGGACAAGGTCTCCGAAATCACTGGGATCAATATTGAATGGATCAACATCGACGAAGAATCTCTGGCCACCTACCTGGCAAGCAACGACTGGCCTGATTTCTTCCACACAGGGCTGCTGACCTCCAGCCAGATCAATGACTATGGGATCCAGGGCGGTCGTTTCGTCAACTATCTCGATCATCTGGACATCATGCCCAATCTGGCGCAAACGCTGAAGGATTTCCCGGAAGCGCGTGCATCCTCCATTGAACTGAACGGGGAAATGTATCAGTTGTTCGCGGTGAGCGGCATAAGCGCCACCAGCACCAGCTGCCGCCCGCACTATCGCCGTGACGTACTGGAGGCTGCCGGGATCGAGAATCCTCCGACGACCGTCGATGAACTGTATGAAGATCTGAAGATCCTGCGGGAGAAAAACGGTGTTCCGGGTATGATCCTCGACACCACCAATACGACGGGCATGGTACCCATGCTTTTCAGTGCGTTTGGTACGCTGAACAATCTCGCCTTTGATGATGACGGCACAGGCCAGGTCGTATATGCGCCCGTTACGGAGCAGACCAGGCACTACTATGAATTCCTGCACAAGCTGTATGAGGAAGACCTCATGAACCGCGAATGGCTGACCATGGACGATTCCGTTCTCGATCAGCAGGCAAAGTCCGGGAATGTTGCCTTCATGACGGCTGCGGCTGCCCAGCGCCTGTCGCTGGAGGATCTCAATGGCGATTGGGAGAACCTTGACTGCCTCGCGCCGTTGACCAGCGAATACGATCAGACGCAGACCCTGGCCGGCGTCATTGACTACCGGAACCAGCCGGGTATGTTCATCAATAAAGACAGCCAGTATGTAGAAGAGCTTTGCAAAATGTTTGACATCGCCTTTGCCACCGAAGAAGTCGTGCCCGGTTCCGGCCTTTATGGCCAGACGTTCATCTGGGGCTTCGAGGGCGTTGACTGGAAGATGAATGACGATAATACGTATGAAGAAATCGTCCCCGAAGAGTTCAGCTCCTTCTCTGCGTATCAGGCACAGGCACTCCGCTTCAAGGACCTCGGGCGTGCGGATGCATTCGGCACGGCGACCACTTCCACTCCCGGCAATTCGCAGGCACGTCAAAAAGCCTACGCTAAGAATGTCATTCCCTACCAGATCACAGAGCATATCTTCCCCAGCGACCCCACGGGTGGTTTTCTTAAATTTACGGATGACGAGCAGTACATCATTGATAACAAGTACGCGGACATCGACCTGTATGTGACGGAAATGCGGGCCAAATTTATTTCCGGCGCTGCGGACATTGAAACCGAATGGGACACCTACGTTGAAACCGTTGAGCGTATGGGCCTTGAAGAGGTGCTCGGTGTATATCAGACGGCCTATGACCGCTGGTGTGAGGCTGCCAACTCCTGACCTAATAAAGTCCGTTTTCTGACAGACTGGTACACAAAAGAAAATCGGGCGCTTTGTGCAGACTTTCCGCAAAGCGCCCTTTTTTATCAGGTTTTACAAGGAGAACAATATGCTGAAGATCCCTGCCGATGAACGCATCATTACCGATGCGGAGGTGTTTTCTGCGTTTGATTTGAACTATCCCGGACTGGAAAGTGTCAGAACGGCGCTGGATGCCGGGAATATGCCCGCCGCCAAAACGGCTCTGGTGCATTATTTTGAGACGCGTACCAATGTGAAATATTACTGCGATTACCGCGCCCTGCCGCTGCGGGCCATTGACACAGACAGCAACCCTTATCTGTTTCAGTCCTCCATGGGTCTGGCAGGCAGCCTGAAAGATTTCTGCCTGTTCGCCGGCCGCAAAATGATGAACCATATCTACGTCATTCCGGGCCGGGACCGCCGCGAGGTCGACTTGGGCGCAGGCTATGAGAATCTGCCGCACTATAACTTTTTTGACGATCAGCTGAAAAAAGGCCGCCAGACGCTGGATATTTTTGTCCGCGGGGTCTTCTGTGAATATTACAGCGTGCTGTACCACGAGACGGGAGACGCTGCCGTTGTCAAGGACGCTGAAAA
Source organism: Gemmiger formicilis (assembly GCF_016900095.1). Classification (GTDB taxonomy): domain Bacteria; phylum Bacillota; class Clostridia; order Oscillospirales; family Ruminococcaceae; genus Gemmiger; species Gemmiger formicilis_A. The sequence goes on along the minus strand of NZ_JACJJP010000005.1, from coordinate 103,344 downwards.
ATTCCTAAAGCTGTTTTGGCAAACATACCCGCTGATGGCAGAGTACACGGAGCCTGATATTTCTCACTTCTCTTTGACAGAGGAGCGCGACGTCATGAGCGCAGGCTGGTTGGCGTTCAACTATATCTCGCTGCTTTACACCCGCGTTGCCTATGAGATGCCCGTTGCCACGACGTTTGAACTTATCAAGCACCTGTGGTTCCTGGGCATACAGTTCCGCCGTTTTGATACTGACAGCTACCGCAAGTTTAATCACCATATGTGGGAGCGAGGCATCGTGCCGTTCGCGCTGGGTACCCTTTTCCCGGAGATCCCCGCCTTTGGCGCCATGAAAGATCACGGTGCAGCGGTCGTTCGCCAGCATATCCGGGATGATTTCAGCACGGAGGGCGGTTACTCGGAACACAGCATCTCCTACTGGTTCGGTGCGGCGCTGGGCGAGATGGTCTGCCGCGCGGTCTACATCGCCCGGCTGAATAACGAACCGTTGTTGGACGAAGACACCAGGGAACGCATCGAAAAGAGCTTTTCCGTCACGGCTGCCATCGCCGCGCCCGGCGAACTGTACCCCGCTATGGGCGACAACAGCAACCCGCAGATCGAACCGGTCCTGCAGGCGGGCATCGATGCCATGCAGAACCATGACTGCGCCGTGGTCATGGCCGTCCGACACGGGCAGACCATCCCCGAAAAAGCCGATATCCCGCTGGACTACTGCAACGACAAGGTAGGCTTTTTCTGTACCAGGAGCGGCCTGACAGGCGACGCCAACTATCTGCTCATGTCCGCCAAGGTCAATTGCGGCGACACAGGCCATAATCATATGGATATGCTGTCCGTGGCGGTCTCCGTCCACGGGCAGGAGATCATCGGCGAGCCATACTCCCGCCCACTTTACCATATTGCCCCGGTGGGCGACGCACTGCGTGGATATGAGTACAACATGAGTTCCCACAATACGGTACTTGTCAACGGTATCCCGGTCCAGCCTGATTTTATCTATGCTGCCAAGTGGGGCGTTATCCGCCCGGACTCCCCGGTAGAAACTTTCATCAGCGAGAAAAACGGCTGTTTTGTCCGCGCCTGCCACAGCGCCTATACCCACAGCCGCCATGTCCGCAAGGTGCTGGCGGACCGTAAAAAAGGCTTTTTGATCCAGGATGAGATCCAGGGCGGCAACCGTACGCGGGAACCACACATCCAGCGCTGGAACCTGATGCACGATATCACCTGTACCCAACTGGACAGCCGCAGCGTACTGCTGGAGAAAAACGGTACCAGGACGCTGATGCTGTGGGACGGCAGCCCGACCCTGCGCATCTGGCAGAAAGAGGAACTGCGTCCCCGCATCGTCAAACCCGGCGAGCCGTTGACCGATATTATTGATGTGTCTTTCCGGGATGAAAACAAATTTATCCCCGCCGGCGGACTGGAACCTGTGCGTCAAAGTGTGCTGATCCTGGATGTGACCGGCGGTATACCGAAGATCGACGACGTAAATGCGTTTTGCGCCAGGATGATGGAAAATGCCGAGGCTGGCAACCTGAGCGAATCGCTGAATCTTTTTGCCGAGATCTGATAACGAATGGAGGCCGCAAATGGCAGACTGGAAAGAAGAAGTTTTCGCAAAATTGGAAACCAAACTGGAAGCGGAGTGCAGGCGCCTGGCAGGACGCATCCCTTACCGCACTACCAACGGCGTATACCAAGACGACTACGTGGAAAAGGACATCAGCTGGTGGACGAACGGCTTCTGGCCGGGCATCCTCTGGCAGATGTACCATGCTACAGGCAAGGGCCTGTACAGGCAGGCCGCCGAAACCGCAGAAAGGCAGTTGGACAAGGCCCTGCACGATTTTGTGGGGCTGCACCATGACACCGGCTTTATGTGGCTGCACAGTGCCGTGGCCGACTACCGCCTGACCGGGAACGAAGCCTCCCGCGTGCGCGGGCTCACAGCAGCCAGTGTGCTGGCGGGCCGCTTCAATCCGGTGGGCGGATATCTCCGTGCCTGGAATCATGATTGTGTGGAGCCGAACGAGGACTGCACGGGCTGGATCATCGTGGATTCCATGATGAACATCCCACTGCTGTACTGGGCTTCGGAGGTGACGAAAGACCCCCGCTTTGCCCACATTGCCACGGCCCACGCCGATACCGTGCGCCGTACCCTTGTGCGGGAGGATGGCTCATGCGGGCATATTGCCTGCCTGGACCCTGTGACCGGCGAACTGAAAACCGTTCTGGGCGGACAAGGTTACGGACCCGGGTCTTCCTGGTCCCGCGGCCAGTCCTGGATCGTCTATGGATTTGCCCTTTCCTACCGCCATACGAAGGACCCGAAGTATCTGGAGACCGCCAAGCGCACGGCCAATTACTTTATCGCGAACATTTCGCTGACAGATCATATCGCCCGCTGCGATTTTCGCCAGCCCGCCGATCCGGACTATCTCGATACCTCTGCGAGCCTTTGCGCGGCATGCGGCCTGCTGGAAATTGCCATCCATGTCGATGGCGCTGAGAAGGCCATGTACCGCGCCCACGCAGAAAAGATCATTCGCAGCACAGTGGAAAAGCACTGCAACTGGGCCCCTGCGCAGGATTCCATCGTGCAGGACTGCAAGGTCGCCTACCATAATTGTGACGACCAGACCGACCTGATCTACGCGGATTACTTCCTGCTGGAAGCCGTGCTGCGCTTGTTGGACAAAGATTTCTTGATCTGGTAAAAGGGCAGCCGGCATGGATCAGCGCAGACTTGGGCGACATAAAGCTGCGGACCGGCGAGATAAGATAAGGAGAAACGGTAATGAAGCAGACACACCTGGTTATGATCGTGGCGGATCAGCTCCGCTATGATGTTCTGGGCAGGGGGCTTACCCCAAACATTGATTCCATCGCAGCACAGGGCGTGACCTTTGAACACGGTTATTGTGCGTCCCCATTGTGTGTTCCGGCGCGCGGCGCATTGTTTACCGGCCTTTGCCCCAATACCAACGGCTGCCGCATTAACCCATGGTATAAGGGGGACAGCGCAGCGGGCTATGTACACAAAGGCACCCCTAATCTGTACGGCCTGATGGAGCAGAGTGGCCGCGACTGCCTGCATGCTGGTAAGCAGCACTTTTTTACCGCGGGCGGACGGTTGGAGGATGACCCCATGACCCGTACCCGCTGGCTCTGTACGGAACACACCTACCAGGATTTTCTGCGGCAGGCAGGGCGCCGCGCTCCCGGCGGGCCGCATTTTCGGTCCGCTGTGCCGGAAATGGCAAGCGGGAAATTCACGCGGATGCGCACTTATTCCAATCCGAACACCGGCCGTTACCCGGAGGAGGGGCGCTACTACTTTGACAACTATTTTGCCGACTGTGCCATACAGGGATTGCAGCAGCGTGACGCCACCCGCCCGTTATTCCTGAGCGCGATGTTCTTTGCACCGCACCCGCCACTGGAAATCCCCGAACCGTGGTACTCCCGTGTCAAACCGGACGACGTACATCTGCCGGAGAACGTCGGTCGCTGGTACCCCTATCAATCGCCTTTGCAGCTATACAACCTTACCGGTGCGATTGGCAGCCATTACGAAATTGAGCAGTGGCGGGAAAGCTGGCGCGTCTACTTGGGGCTTGTCGGTCTGCTGGACGACTGCGTAGGCCGCATCCTGAGCGAACTCAAGCGGCAGGGAATCTACGACGATTGTCTGATCGTTTTCACTTCCGACCACGGTGAGATGCTGGGCTCTCATCGCTTGTTTCAGAAGATGTGCATGTACGAGGAATCAGCCCACACGCCGCTGTACATCCGGCTGCCGCATGGTGCTCATGCCGGGGAACATATACGCAGCACCGTCAGCCATCTGGACGTCCTGCCGACACTCTGCGATTATCTTGATATCGAGTCCCCGCCCTGTGAGGGACAGAGCCTGCGCCCGCTGATAGAAGACCCGGACGCCTGGCGGGAAAAAGACGTTTTCCTCCAGTTTGACGGCAACGGCGCGCTGGGCAATTTCCAGCGCTGCATCGTGCGCGGTGGTTACAAGCTGATTGCGGATATCTTCAAAGATGAAGTCTACTTTGAACTGTACAACATAGACGCCGATTCGCAGGAAACGCACAATCTGCTCTTTGACGGAGATGCTGCCGCAATGGCTCTTGCGCAGGAACTGCTGCAAAGCCTGCTGGCCCATATGACGGCCACCCACGATGAAGTTGTGCTTCCTTATACGGATCTGCCACGCTTTGTAAAGAATTATCGCGGCTTGCCTGCGCCGTTCTGATACCGTCACAGCCTTCTGCACGGTATTGTATATAAAAACGGATAATGGGCTGTGGCGGACTGGTTTTGCGCGCCGAAATCCGCCTGCACCCGGTCGCGGCAGATGCCGCCAGACTGTATTTCAGAAAAGGGGAAAACTATGATGAAGGGAAGTCCGACGCTTCAAACCATCCTGAAAGACGGCATTACCCTTTCGGATGTGATGAAAAACCTGAAAGAGCGGGAAAAGAAGTTCAGGGGCGGAATGACATGGTATGAGCGCGGCCAGAAGATCCGGGAACTGTTCCCTGCGATCTATGACGCCGAGATGGAGAAGGCCGAAATGAATCTTTCCGGCTACGCCAAACTGCCCGGTTCGCCGGAACCGCACTTTATTGGCGACCCCGTCCGATGGCGGGAGAACCCCTATGATTATGACGAGTACACTTACCAGCTGAATCGCATGGATCACTGGCGCACCATGGCAGAAGCCTACTCTTTCACCAAAGACGAGCGCTACGCAAAAAAACTGGTGGAGGAATTTTACACCTGGATCGAGGAATGCCCCAGTCAACCCTTGTATGATGAAAACGGCGAGTTGGCCGTGGACAGCTTCGACGGCTGCAAGTGCAATCAGGGGATCTGGCGCTCGCTGGAAGTGGGCATCCGTATGTACCGCACCTGGCCCAACGTCATCCACCATCTGCTGGACAGCGGCTATATTGATGAAAAGTTCCTGAAAACCTATCTGTTGAGCGGCTACCGGCACTGCGAGATTTTGTATAAAGTTACACCGATTCTTTGGCCCAACGCGGACCATAATCATTATCTGATGGAAAACAATGGCCTGTTGTACTTCGCCTGTATGTTTCCGGAAATCCGGGAAGCAGAAGTCTGGAAGGCCCACGCCATCCGCGAGATGGAGCGCAGCATCCGCGCGCAGGTCACCACGGACGGCGGCCAAATCGAAGGCTGCGCCTCATACCATAACGGCGCAGCATACTGGTTTGTACTGCCGATGCTGTTGGCCAGAAAGTACGGCTTCACCCTGTCGGAAGGATACGGCGAACGCCTGAAAAAGATGGCGCGCTATGCTACCTATGCCACCCGCCCCTGTGGCGGCAATTCCTGCTGGGGCGACAGCCACACCATCAGCAGCACACTCACGGCGGGGGCGTTTTGCCACTACCTGGCGTTTGGTGATGCAAATTATATGAACATCGCCCTGTGCTACTATACCCCGCAGGATCTGCTGAACGCAGCGGCCGCGCATATCTGGGAGGTGGAGGATTTGGAGAGCCTGCACCGTTGTATTGCCGATGCCGGAAGGCAGCGGCGTCAACCGGATCTGGCGCTGGTATCGTGGCAGCATGAATTGAAACAGACGTTTTTCCGCACCGGATGGGACAATGACGCTTTGAGCGTCATGTTTGCCTGTCGTACTCCCGTCAAAAATCTGCATGAGCACATCGACCCGGCCGGTTTTGAGTTCACGGCCTATGGCCGCAACCTGCTTGGCGACCCATCCATCTACACCTATAAAAATGACGAAAACCGCCAAAAGGCAAAGTCGGCCCACTGGCACAATTGCCTGACGCTGAATCATGAAAACCCGTGGGAGTATTTTTCTTCCTGGGCGTACGGCAGCCAGGAGGAAGGCGATATTTTGCAGGCAAAGCAGACAGACCGTCTGCTGTATGCCATCGCCTACCACATGAACTATAAACCAACGATCCACAAACGAGCTGTGGCGATTCTGGACGGCCGGCTACTGCTCGTGCTGGACTACCTGGGCGATGTGGCCGAGGGCACCAGTGTACAGATCAACTTTCATATGGACAGCCCCCGTGCCGTGGCAGATTCCCGGTCATCCTTTGCCGAGTCACTGTCCGCAAAAGGGGCCAACATTGCCGTCTATGGAGATACCCGTCTGAAGCCGTATCTGGTCCCGGCCAAAATCTCCGTGATAGACTACGCCTGGCACGACACGATGATTGCGCGCTTTGAGGGAGAACATCTGGAGGCGGGAGATCACGCATTCCTGACCGTATGTGTACCGCTACATGAGGAGGAACGCCCTGTTGCTGTGACAGACATTGGCAGCAACGTCGCCAGTAAGGAGCAGATAGAGTATACCTTTACCTGTGCGGGCGTCCACTATAAGCTGATAATGCGCGGGAAATCGCTGGAAGTAGAGAGCAGCGCAATATAAATTTGCTTTTTGAAACCATGCGGACGGCATGCTGTACGACAACAAACACCTGAACACGTGGGCAGTCGGCGGCTAGCCGAACAACTGCAGCGCCAGCCGTTACAGCCACGCCATGACCTGCATTCCACCAGAGGGAACGGTTACGATCGGGCGGCAATTCGGATTCTATCAAACAGGGGGCAATATGAACCGTATCAAAATCGCTTATTTTGATATCGACGGGGCGCTGGTCGATTTCTACGCCGGGCAGAGTGCCCCCCAAATACTGGAACCCCTTCCCCGCCTGCAGCAGGCGGGGAAGGGAAAAATTGATCTGCCTGGCCACCGGGCGTGCGCCCATGGTGCTGCCGCGTTTTTCCGGGATCGGGTTCGACACGCTGGTTTTGGGACGATCCAAACCGTCAAAAGTGCTGCGGAGTTTTCGGATACACGATAGTATTGTTTGTTGGCCAGTGCAAGACCGCTGTCCTGCAATTGGCCGCCGCCGAGCTACTGCCCGCACCGCCGCAGGCAGCCAAACTCAGGCACATGGACGCCGCCAGGATCAGGGATCCGAATTTCTTCAATCGGTTCATCTCCTTTATCATAACAAGAGGACGCAGCTGCGGGTGACCACGCACAGCAGGTTGTAGTCGGCCCCGGCCTTTTGCTGCAGGCGCAGGTTTTTTGCACACGGTTCCAGGTGCCCTTGCCCGCGGCGTCCACCCAGAGGCTGTCGCGCAGGTCCTTGTCACCATCCAGCAAGATGCCCGTCAGGAAGCGCTTTTCCGCCAGAAGGACCGCCCACTCGGCATCCAGCGCCTGGCGGATGAGCAGGGCCGCCGTCTCTTGGCTCATGCGGCCCAGACTGGCTTCGGCGCGGTTGGCGGCTTCATCCTCATAAAAGCAGTAGCGGTAGCGCATATTGCACAGGCTGGAGGCCGATTTGATCAACAGGTCGACGTGCATGGCGGTTTTCTCCTTTGCGTATGGGTAGGGAGCCCTATTATAGCAGGAGCGGCCGGATGCCACCAGGGCGCGCCCCGGCCTTGGGCCCTACCTACTGCGGCGCCGGGCAAGCAGTTTTTTACTCGTGGATGCGTCGCATTTTCCGGGAGAATCTGGTATTCCAATAAAAGGCCGGCGTTTTTCCGGCGACGCAGCCGGAGGGCGGGGGGATCCCTGACCCTTTCGGCGCGGCAGGAGCAGGCTTTCCCCGCCGGGGAGGGCCCGCGGTGGGAATATCGACGCGCTGGCAATCGCGGGAGAGGATGTGGTACATGGAATCGATCTTATACCAGTGTGTCAGCTTTTTTGCCTCGATCTCCGGGATCATCTGCGGCATCGGCGGGCGGGCCATCAACAAGCATATCGACAGCCGCGCCGTTGACAAGCTGTTCCTGGTGCTGATGGGCGTCATCATCCTGATCAGCTTCTACAACACCTGGCGGTATCTGTCGCTGTGAACGGCGGCCACCCCAGAAAAGCGCCCGGGTGGCCTTTTCTCGTGATATTTCTCGATGTACGGGGAATATGGTATAAAAGTATGAGTGATAGACGTGTTTACGTAAAATGTTGAGAATCGGAATTAGATCGAATTTGTAAGTTTGGAAGAAATGGTGTCTGCCAACCATTTGCTGCGGCAGATCGACGCGACAATCGACTTCAACAAAATCCTTGAATTTGTTGAAAGCCTGTATAGCAAAGACAATGGCTGGCCGAGCATTGACCCCTTTGTGCCGCTCAAAATCGTGCTGGTCCAGCATATCTACGGGATTCCATTGCAAGCACTATCCCGAGCACAAGATTGTTGTTGGCGACAGCGCCTACAAAACACCGTGGATCTGCAAAAGAGTTTTTGAGAGTGGGCGTATTCTGACCTCGGCCTACACGCACCCGAAAGCCAAAGACAGAAATCAGCCCTGGTACACCTACGTTTACGATGAATTCTATGACGATGTGATTTGCCCGGAACACCGGTCCTTGCACTATGCCACAACAAACCGGAACAGCTACCGTGAGTACAAGAGCCAGCCGTATCTGTGCAAGGACTGTCCGACAAAAGCCATGTGTACGCAAAGCCCCAAGTGTGAGAAAACTGTTACCCGCTACATCTGGCAGGACTTTGTGGAAATGACGGAAAACATCCGGCACACACCGCAGTACCGGGACATCTACAAGCCGCGGCAACAGAAAATAGAGCGTGTGTTTGCCGATGCAAAGGAAAAGCACGGCATGCGCTATACGCAACACAGAGACTGGGTCCAAGTGACGAACTGGGTGAAACTTAAATTTGCTGCCATGAACTTGAAAAAGCTGGCCACATGGAAGTGGAAAACCAAGAATCCACCCCCACAGGGGCCGCGCAAACGGATTTCCACCCCAAACTTCAGCTTTGTTTTCCTGCCTTTTCACCATTTTTTATGGCCCTTTGCGATATAGAACTTCGGCTGTATCGGTAAAGCAGCCAGAATTGACTGTCTATCCTCCGCAGATCTGGAGTGAAAGTTTGCCCTATAACTAAAAATTACCATGCGCGACAAGCTGTATCTCCTTGCCAGACGCCACCCGTGCCTCCGGCACAAAGCCCTGGTCCAGCCAGTAGGCCAGGCGGAACCGGCTGAGTGGATCGCCCAGCGGGACTTCGGCCGCCAGCCGCGGTCAGCAGGCTTTGCAGAAAGCCAGCATGTGCTTGGAAGCACCTGCGAAATGGGGGGTCAGTATAGGGTCCAAACATGGTGGCGCAGGGCAGCGGCGTGGAGGCCGTTGCCCTTGCGCCGCCTTTTCGTTTGCTGGCGGCGGGGTAGTCGTCCGGTGCGGGCAGCTGCAAGACGAACCAGGCGCCGGGGCGACCATTGGATTCCATCAGGAAGCACTGCCCGTCGCTGATCCAACCGACGAGTGCCTGAGTCAGGGCTTCGAGTTGAGATTCAAAAGTGGGAAGCCGGATTTTGTCAATACCTGCTCGTGTAGCATCGAACTGGTAACGGTCCTTGCAGATTTGCAGCAATGTCGGGAAGTCTTGGGGCAGAGCAGGGCGGATCGTGGTTTGCGGCAACTCCAAACCGGTTGAATTGCGATCGTTGTTTGCAGCAATTAAACGGAAGATTTGTGCCATCTTTTCGCAGTAAGCCTCATAAGTGGAAGCGCCCGGCCAGGCGGGGCCGTCCGGCAGCAGCTTTTCATATTGCTGTTTGGCATTTTCCCACTGGGCACGGGAAAGGGACGCAGCAGAACTTGCCGTTTCCTCATTGTGCAGGTTATCCGCCTGTACGCCCAGAATGTCTGCCAATGTCTGGTAAGTGGAACGCTTCTGCGGGTAGGTCTCACCTTTCTCGTAGGCGATGATCGTCCGTAACCCTAAACCGGCCTGAAGAGCAAGTTCGGCTTGCGTCAGGCCTTTTTCTCTGCGGGCGCGGCGGAGTTTTTCACCGAATGTCATGGATTACCTCCTTGAATATGCGAATATATTGCTTAATAATTTGTGAGTATACTTGACACGCGCGGATATAGCGCAAAGAATATATAAAACAAAAAACGCGAAATATCCGCATAATCAGTATGCAAAATTCAATTTCCGCCATCAAGTCGGCGCAACAAACGCGCAAAGGAGGCAATATGGCAAGAGCACATTATCACTTGAATTTAAATCTTGATGACCCCAACAAGCGGGAGGCGTGGCATATTTTGCAAAGTAAGCGCCGTGGTTCCCGCACCACATTTTTGGTGGAGGCGATTTTGCAATAGGATAGGAAAAAGCAGCTCGAAGAACAGCTGAGGGCCATTATCCGGGAGGAACTGGCGCAGGCACATTTGGCACCGTCTGTTGGGGCGGGTGCCGTGGCGGCATCCAAGGAAGAACCAGAAGTGAAGAAAGTGCCCAGAACGACGATTGATTTCTTGCAAAGTTTAGCAAACGGCAAGTGAGAAAACATGAATATACCACACATGGTACAAATTCCCTCTAAAAGTACCACAGTTGGTACGGTGGTTTGGAGGCGAATGGTATGGTGGCGCATGAAAAGTACCCGGGTGGTACAAAGATGAAATGTCGGTGGTACAAATCGGGAAGATGTTCACCTATGACCGTGAAAATATTGGATATACCGTGAAAAAGGGATACGCAAGATCACTTTTCCAGCCCGGTACGTTTTGCTAGCATAGCGTTTGGACGTCCAAACGCAAACTTTTGGACGGGCCCAAACCCCTTGTTACCTGGCTGGGAAAAAAGCATAACAAGTAAGGCTGCAAGGCAGAAAGGAAAATGCGATGACGAATGAAACCAAAGAACTGAAAACTTACACGATGCAGCAACTGTACGCCCAGCCGCTGGAACCGGTGGAATATCTGGTGGACGGGCTGCTGGCGCCGGGCCTGTACATACTGGGGGGCACCCAAAGTGGGCAAGAGCTGGATGGCGTTGCAGCTGTGCCTCGCTGTGTGCAGCGGAACGGCTTTTCTGGGGCGGAAAACCACGCAGGCCGAGGTGCTCTACCTGGCGCTGGAGGATGGCTCACAGCGGCTGCACAGCCGGGCTTTGCGGCTGGCAGACACCGCACCGGAGGGGCTGCACCTCTGCCACCGGACGGCACCCATCGGCCAGGGTCTGGAACGGCAGATCGAAGCGCAGCTTGCGGAACATCCGCACATCCGGCTGGTGGTGCTGGATATGCTGCAAAAGGTGCGGTGCGTGAACGGCAGCGGGCTTTCCTACAGCAGCGACTACGAGGACGCCGGGGCGCTCAAGGCGCTGGCTGACCGCAACGGCATCTGCCTGCTGGTCATCCACCACCTGCGCAAGATGGCGGACGACGACCCGTTCAACCGGCTGTCCGGCACCAATGGGTTGGCCGGTGCGGCGGACGGCACTCTGATCCTGATGCGCAACAAACGCCAGGATGGCACCGCCATCCTTTATGCCACTGGGCGGGACATTGAGGATGTGGAGGAAGAACTGGAGTTCTCCGATTGCCGGTGGAGCCGGGCCGTGCCACAGGAGCAGCTGCAACTGGCTTTGGTTGTGAATGCCCTGAAAAAACTGCTGGCGGCGGGGGAGTTCCGGGGAACCGTCACTGAACTGGCAGCACAACTGGAAAAACAGGGCAGCTATTGGAGTCCGGCGATTCTTTCCAAATATCTGCAAAGCCACGATGAGGCGCTGGACCGATGCGGAATCCTGTTAGAGACCAAGCGCACCAACAGCAAACGGCTGCTGTGCCTGCGCTATGAGGCCCATGTTGGTGACATCTGTGACACGAGTGACGGCAGTGACGGGTGTGACAGACACAGCTATACCGGGGGTGTCCCGTCACTGCCGTCACCAGCGTCACGTCCGTCACTGGCGTCATAAGATTCAATGTGTAAGGGAGGTGCTTGTATGGCATGTATTCAACAACGCGGAGAACGTAAGTATAAAATTACAGTTTGTAATGGCTATAAACCCAATGGTCAAAAGCGGATGCAGGCACGAACTATTACTGTTCCTAAAGAGGTGGCGAAACGGGGTATCCAACAATACGTTATGGCGGAGGCCGAGCGCCTGGAAAAACGGTTCCGCACCGGCATCGACCAGAGCGAGAACACCCGGTTCGAGGACTACGCCAACCGCTGGCTGGAACGAATGGCCAAACGCTACAAAGTCAGTACACTGGAGGGCTACCGCCGGATGCTGGAGGCGGTGTACCCTGCCATTGGCGGACTGCCGCTGTGCAAGATCCGGCCTATGGTGCTGGAAGAACTGTGCGAGGAACTGCGCCAGCGTCCCGGACGGAACGGTCAGTCACTGAGCGAAAATACGGTACATAAATACTTGGACACCATTTCCGCCGTTTTGCAGGATGCCGTAAAAAATGACATCCTGCTGTACAACCCAGCCCGCCGCGTGGACAAGCTGCGGGTGGAACGCACCCCCCCAGTGCATTCCCCAGGCATGGGAAATGCAGAAGCTGCTGCAATGTATTTTGCAGGAGCCGCTGCTCTACCGGGTCTACTATCTGCTGGCACTGTCCACCGGCCTGCGCCGTGGGGAGCTCTGCGCCCTGCGGTGGCGGGACCTGCACGGCGGGAACCAGCTGTTGATCCAACATTCCCGCAGCACGGTTGTGGGCAAGGGGGTGATAGAGAGCGACACCAAAAGCCACCGCACCCGCGTGGTGGTGTTGCCCCAGGTGGTATACGATTACTTGGGTGAGTTGCTTTTCAACCAAATTGTGGAAAACAACGGCGTCTGCCCGGATGACCTGATTTTCGCCAAAAACGGAAAACCCATCCACCCGGACACCTTCAGCCGCCACTTGCGCCGCCTGTGCGATAAAAACGCCTTTCCAAAAGATTACCACTTGCACACGATGCGGCACTTCTTCGCCACCTATCTGCTGGAAAACGGGACCAGCAAACAGGTGACCGCCGACCTGCTGGGCCATGCGGACACTGCCTTCCTGGAGCGCACCTACTGCCACCCACAGGATACCTGCAAGGAGCAGGCAGCGGGGCTCCTGGATACCATGTTGCAACCGGCGGATGCCGTTGCCTGGGAGCGGGAACAAAAAATGCTGGAAGCGGGAAACCCGTAAGCCTATAAGACCGTAAGACGAAAAGCAACAGGGAAGCCTCGTACTCCGGGGCTTCCCTGTTGTTGGTTTTGGTGGGGTCTTGGGGCAGTTTTGCCTCCAAAGTCTGTTGGGTTTGGTGATAGCTATATGCCACAGAGGTTGGTATGCTTTGTGGTGCGGAAGGTCAAAAACAATGACTAGACGTAAAAAATAAAACACAAAGCAAAACGGAAAGGACGTGGCAGTATGGCATCCATTCGCAAACGGGGAGAAAACAGTTATTTAATCGTTGTATCTCGTGGGTACGACTACGAGGGCAACCGGCTGAAATCGGCACAGAAAACCGTGCATCCGCCGGTGGAGTTAAAACCAAAGCAGCGCGAGAAGTGGTTACAGGAACAGGCGGTGCTGTTCGAGCGGGAAGTACACCACACCCCGGAGCCGGTGAATAAGAGCATTACATTGGCCAAGTACATCGACCACTGGCTGGCGGAGGTGGCGCCGAAAAAACTGGCGAAAACGACCTACTCCCGTGACCAGCAGGATGTGCGGCGCATCTTGCCCGCGCTGGGGCATTACAAGCTCACTGATTTACGCAAGGAGGTCATCCGGGATTTTTATGAGGAAATGCGCAAGGCCCCGAAGTTGACTGACGGCAAGCCATTGAGCGAGAAAAGCGTGGAGGGCATCCACAACACCCTGTGCAGTATCTTGAGCGATGCAGTAGAGGAGGGATACTTACTCCATAACCCGGCCTGGAAAATGTATAAACCGCAAGGCGAGAAAAAGGAGCGTCCAGTAGCCGACGAAGAACTGGTGCAAAAGCTCATCGCCGCCCTGGAAGGGCAGGGTCTTAAATACGAAACTTACTTCAAACTGGTGCTGGCCACCGGGATGCGCCGGGGCGAAGCCTGCGGGCTGCGGTGGTCGGATATTAACTGGAAGCGCTGCAGCATCCACATCCAGCGCAACGTGGTGAAACTGAGCCGCGAACCCATCTTCGTGAAGCCGCCCAAAACAGCCAGCGGCGACCGGGTGGTGTATGTCAGCAAGGAGATGGCAAAACTGTTGAAGTCGTGGAAGCAGCAATGCGCGTGGGAACGCAAACAGAACGATGAGGTGTTACAGGAAGATGACTACCTGTTCCGCCAGCCCAACGGCGACCCGATGGTGCCTACAACCTTTACATTTCGTTTCAAGAAAATCTTGTGGCAGAATGGTCTGCCGGAAAATCTGAACGTACACAGCTTGCGGCATACAAACGCCAGCCTGTTGATTGCCCAAGGCGTGGATGTGCGAACGGTAGCCAGCCTGCTGGGTCATTCCCAGGCCAGTACAACGCTGGACATTTACGCCCATGCCTTTGACAAAAAGAAGCGGGAAGCCCAGGAAAAGTTGGGCGAAGTGATGGGGCTGTAAGGCGGCCCGCGCCGGGACCGATTCCATACAACAGCAAAAGCACGCGCCCACATAACGTAAGCGCGTGCTTTTTTGGTGCGGCTGACAGGATTCGAACCTGCGGCCTTTCGGGTCGGAGAACTGTGACATCTGGCAAATAGCAATGAACCATCGCAGAGATTTGTGCAGTGTACACAAATTCCTGCACTGGTTGCTGCGCAAAGAAAAGGATGTTGGAACGTGAAAATTGCCGCAAGGAGACGATCCCAAAGGAAGAGTGGTCAAATGGTGGTCAACGGCCCTCCCTGTGCGGGCCACAACACAGCGCCCATCGGTCAGCAACCGCTATTTTCTTTTTCAACCAAAATCACGTGTATTGATACCGGGTATTTTTTCCATTCCCGATCTTTTGCACCTTGCCAATATGGGGGCAGCGTGCATGTTCGGCAGAACGACATGGGAGGTGCCCTCTACGCTTTCAAGGCTCGGCTGAACAGGGAGACCCGCATAACAGTTCCTTAAACAGCAGTTTGTCGGTTCCCTGAAAAACGGCCAGCTTGCTGGAATGCTGACACTGGTCCGAAACCAGAAGCCCCAGGTTGGTGTACAGGCCGTCAGCGGCCGGGATGCCAAGGCCTGATACTGCGGCCACAGGCAAGGTGCCGCTGCCGCCACCTCCATCGGCCGTGTTGGCAAAGGTAACAACTTTTTTTGGATGCCGGGGATGTACTGGCTTACCCCGGCAAAATAAGCCGGATTTCGGACGAGATAGACAATCCCCCTTGAGCGGCGGCGGTGGGCCCTGTATACTGCGTAATAAAAGATGGACAGGAGGCGCCGTTCATGTTGGATTTGCTGATCGTGGGCACCGGCCCGGCCGGGGTATCTGCCGCGTTGACCGCCAGGGCCAGGGGGCTTTCGTTCCTCTGGTTTGGCAGCCGGCGGCTCAGTGACAAGGTCGAAAAGGCAGAGCGTATCCTGAATTACCCCGGCCTGCCCCGGGTGACCGGCCGGGAGCTGCGGGACGCTTTTCTGCGGCAGGTGGATGATCTTGGCATCCCAATCCAGCAAGCACGGGTGGCGGCGGTCTACGAGATGGGCGGGCACTATGCTGTCTGCGCCGGGCCGGATTTCTATGAAGGGCGCTGCCTGATCCTGGCCACCGGCGTGGCGGCACGCGGGCAGATCCCCGGCGAAAACCGGCTGCTGGGCAAGGGGGTCAGCTGCTGCGCCACCTGCGACGGCGAGCTGTACCGCGGGCGGAACATCGCGGTGGTGTGCGAAAGCCAGAGCCTGGAGGAGGACGTCCGCTTTTTGCAAAGCGTGGCGGGCCATGTGGAACTGTTCTGCACCTACGCGGGCGGTCTGGCCGATACACCGGGCTGCCACAAAGGCCGGCCCCAGGCCATCGAGGGGGACGACCGGGTGACCGGGGTGCGCTGGGCGGATGCGACCCTCCCGGTGGAGGGTGTGTTCTGCCTGCGGGAAACGGTGGCCCCGCAGGCGCTCCTATCCGGCCTTGCCATGGAAAACGGCCATATCCAGGTGGACCGGGCCCAGCGCACCAACCTGCCCGGCTGCTTTGCCGCCGGGGACTGCACCGGCCGCCCCTACCAGTACGCCAAGGCAGTGGGCGAGGGCAATGTGGCGGTGCACAGCGCGCTGGCTTTCTTGGCACAACCGCAGGAGGAGCCGCGATGAAACCCGGCTGGCTGGGCTACCTGGGGCGGCTGGCGGGCGTGCTGGCCGGCAATGCGCTGCTGGCCTACGGGGTAGCGGCGGTCTACCTGCCTGCCGGGCTGGCAGTGGGCGGCGCCACTGGCGTAGGGCTGATCCTCCACACACTGTTTGGGCTGGACACTGCTGTGTCCGTCTTTGTGCTGAACCTGGGCCTGCTGGTGGCCGGATGGGCCTGCATCGGGCGGGAGTTTGCCATCAACACAGCGGCCGGGTCGCTGGCCTATCCAGTGTTTCTGGGGCTGTGGCAGCGTTTGCCCGCCTTTTCACTGCTCGAAACCGACCGCTTCGCGGCCCTTGTGTGCGGGGCCTGCTTTGTGGGGGCCGGCGTGGGGGTTACACTTCGGGCCGGCGCTTCCACCGGCGGCAGCGACTCGCTGGCCATGATCCTGCACCGGACAATCCGGCTGCCGGTAGCGGGGGTCAAAATGGCCGCCGACTACGGCGTGATGGCCATGGCGTTCTGGATGGCTGGCGGGCGCAACCTCTGGTTCAGCGTGATGGCCCTGGCCATCGAAACTTTTGTGATGAACCGGACCATGGTGGCAGGCGCCGCCCAGCTTCAGCTGCTGGTGATCTCCGACCACTACGAGGAGATCCGGCAAGCCCTGCTTTGCGAGGCACAGGCCGGCGTGACAATGCTCCACGCAGACACCGGCCTGCGGCGGACGGCGGGCAGTGTGGTGTTCTGCGTCATCCCTAACAAGAAACTTTACGGCGTTAAAGCAGCTATCCACCGCATCGACCCCGGCGCATTTTTGACCATCGCCACCGTCCGGGAAGTGCAGGGTCAGGGGTTCACCGCCGCGCGCATCCCATTGCCGGTGGGAAAATAGGAGGAACATATGCAATCCAAACTTGTTGCCGCCAAGGACTACCATGAGGTGGCTTTGGACATCCCGGCGTTTGTGCCCGACCAGGCCGCTTTGCAAAAAGAGCTGGACCGGCTCCGCAACCCGTATGTGACCTGGGAGCCGGGCGGCGCGGTGGCTGCCGGCGATATGGTCCGCTGCTCGCTGCGCTCCGCGCTGCCGCGCTTTCAAAAAGACAGCATCCGCTTTGTGGCGGGCAGCGGGATGTACAATCCAACGCTGGAAGCCCTGGCCATCGGTATGCAGGCCGGCGAGTCCCGCACGGCGACCCTGCCGGAGGGGGAGGTCACCCTGACCGTGCTGGCCGTGCAAAAGCGGGTTGTGCCTGCGCTGACCGACGAGATGGCCGCCGCGTGCAAGCTGCCGGGGGTGCGCACGGTGGCCGGGTACCGGCGCTATCTGCTGGCGCAGCAGCGGGACAAAGCCGCCGCACAGGCCGCCTGGACGCTGGCCGCCCGGATCAAGCGGGCGGTGCTGGACGAATCTGTGTTTGTGCTCTGCAAGGCGGACTGGAAGCAGGCGGTGGAGCGGGAGCTGGACCGCTGCCGGGCCATCGCCCGGCAGAGCGGCATGGTGCTGGAACAGATGACCCCCGAGCAGTTTGCCGGGAACATCCCGGTCAAGAGCTACGCCGAACTGGTGGCCATGACCCAGGACACCTGCTTTGACAGCCTGCGCTGCTGCCTGCTGGGGCAGCATTACGCCCAAAACGACGGCTTTGCCGTGACCGAGGCGGGCTACGCCGCGTTCTTGCAGGACTACGCCGCCACCTGGCATACCACCGCGGAGGAGGCCCGGGCCGCCATGCCCAAAGAAACCTATACATTCAACCAGTACGCTGCCCATGCCGAGGAGGTCTGGCGCGCCCACGCGGACCGGCTGTACCGGGACAAAAACCCGCTGCCCGGCGCGGAATGACCCATCCCCATGAAACACAACAGGAGGCAACCCCATGATCCAACAGGCCAACAGCGAAAATTTTGAAAGCCTTGTCCAAGACGGTTTTGTGATCGTCGATTTTTACGGCACCACCTGCGTGCCCTGTAAGCTTTTTGCCCGCATTCTCGAGGACCTGGACACCGAGATCCCTTTTTTGAACATCGTCAAGCTCAACACCACAGACAATCCCCAACTGGCCGCCCAATATCATATCCAGGCGGTGCCCACCGTCCAGTTTTACAAGGACGGCAAGCTGGTTCACAGCCATGTGGGCGTGATGCAGCCGCAGCAGGTCAAGGATGTAATCGCCCGGTACATGTATGACTGAGCCCTGCGGCGGAAAGCGGCAGAATAGACCCGCAGCCGGACAAAATCGACACCGCTGCTGTTTTCCCGTGTAAAAATGTGGTAAAATACAGCCAATAACCAAGCCGGTCGTCTGGGAAAGGATGTGTGCAGGATGAAAGCGGCAGCCCTCACACAGCCAAACCTGGCGCCGCCGGCCCCTGCCGCCCGAACGCTTGACCGGGCGCAGGCAGGACAGTAAAGTCAATGGAGACCTAGCCAGTTTTGTGCGCGGCTGCGGCGCCCCCGGCCACCGGGCGCGCCGCGCTCCCCGCAAAACCGGCGGGTCTCTCTTGCTTTCCGGGGTATGGCCGGAAAGGGAAGGGAGAAGCAAATGGAACAGAACGCATTGTTCCGCAAGCGGTACGGCAGTTTTCGGCGCTTTTTTGCCATGCTGGGCAAGGCGCAGCTGCCCTATCTCTGGATCGTGGGGTATCTGGCGGTATCGGCCCTCATTGCCAATGTGAGCGTCAGCACGACCGAATACAGCGCCGCGCTGTTCGCCGGCCAGGTGGGCCTTTTCGCCGTCGTGCTGCCCTACCTGTTTTTTACGCTGCTATCGCTGGTGATCGGCTCCATTTCCAGCCTGACAAGCAACCTGTGCCTGGCGCGGATCGACCGGAACCTGCGGCGGATGGTGTGGAAAAAGGTCGTGCATCTGCCGCTGCAATTCTATGAGGCCAACAACCCCAAGGAGCTGCTCAGCCGAATCACCACCGATGTAACCAGCATCAGCACCCTGATCATGCAGGTGCTTTTGCCGGTGTTCACCACGGCGTACTCCAGCCTGCTGATGCTGGGGCGCGTTTCCAGCTATGACCAGCGGCTGATGTGGGCGCTGGTGATCGTGCTGCCCGTCAACATCCTGATCTCCTTTGTGCTGGGGCGGATGCGCTTTGGCGTGGCGGACCTGATCAACCGGCGCAACGCACAGCTGACCGCGGCCATCGCGGAGCGGGCCAACAATATGCTGCTGATCAAGTCGATGGGCACCGAGGAAAAAGAAACGGTCGCCGGCGAAGCACGGATGAAAGCCTCCTACCAGGCCGAGGTGACCGACCTGTGGGTGCGCGGCCTGGCGCTGCCGATCAACGCCATCGCCAGCGCGCTGCAAAGCGTGGCGATCATCCTGGCGGGCCGCGCCTTTTACAGCACCGGCGCACTGGACCTGACCCAGTGGATCGCCTACTATGGGTTTGCAATCCAGCTCACAAACATCCTCAGCAACTACTGCAATTCCTGGTCCAACTTCAAGGGGGCGCAGGGGTCTGTGGACCGCGTGTCCCAAATCATGGACGAGCGGGAGGAGCCGTTGGACGAGGGCTGTGCTGCGGAAGTGCTCCGGGGGAACATCTCGCTGCGGGACGTGTGCTTCTCCTACGGGAACACAGCGCTGTTTACCGGTCTCAACGCGGAGATCCCTGCCGGAAAAATTACCGCGATCGTGGGCCCTTCCGGCAGCGGCAAGACAACGCTGCTGAACCTGATCGACCGGCTGTACCCGCTGGCAAAGGGGACCATCGCCGTGGACGGGCGGGACATTGCCGGTATTTCCCTGCACAGTTTCCGCCAGGCCGTGGGCTATGTGACGCAGGAGAGCGTGATGTATTCCGGCACCATCCGGCAAAACCTGCTGTATGGTTTGGACCGCACGCCGGACGACCAGGAACTGGACCGGGTCTGTGAGGCCGTGGGCATTCTGGATTTTGTGCGGGAGCAGCCGGAAGGCTACGACACGCCGGTCGGGGAAGCCGGGGCCAGCCTGTCTGGCGGGCAGCGGCAGCGCTTCTCGGTAGCGCGGGCACTTTTGCAGAAGTCGGACATCCTGCTGCTGGACGAGGCGACCGCCGCCATGGACATAGCCGGCAAGGACTGCGTCTGGAAGAGCATCCGCACCCTGATGGCCGGTAAGACGGTGGTGTATGTGGCCCACGACGCCCAGACGCTGCAAAACGCCGACTGGATCCTGGTGCTGGAACACGGGACGGTCACCGCGGCGGGCGATCGCCAGACGGTTTTGCAGCAAAGCGCGTTCTGCCGTGAAATGATGGACCTGAAAGGAGGGGCCTCCGCATGAAAAACAAGCAGAAAGCCAAGTTCTCCTTTGGGGCGTACCTGTCCTTTTTTACCCGCTTCCCGATCCCGTGGTGGCTGTTTTTGCTCTCGCTGCTCCTGGGGTTTGCCAACACCGAGGTCGTGCTGGCCGTCTCCAACTATCTGATCCGCATCAACAAGGGTGAGCTGTACAACGGGGTCATCATCGGCTATGCGCTGATGAACGTTTTCAACGCCCTGCTCAGCATGCTCATCAACCTGACCGGCGGGTACGGCAGCGCCCTGGTCACACTGCGGGCGCGCAAACTGCTCTGGCGCAAGATCCTCCACCTGCCCATGCGGGAGGTGGAGCGCCGCCAGCCCTCCGCCCTGATCTCCGGCCTGGTCAACGACATCACCCAGGCCAGCCTGGTGGTCCAGATGGCCTTCAACACCATTGTGTCCCTGTACAGCTTTTTCCGCTGCTGCTGGGAGATGTACCGCTTTGACGGCACGCTCTCGCTGTATATGCTCCTGTTGCTACCCATCGCGGTGCTGGTGTTCGCGCTGGTGGGCCATCTGCAATACCAGATGATGCTCCGACGGTACGACAGCCTGAATGTGATGACCACCTTTTTCTCCGAGCATATCTCGGCGGCCAAACACGTCAAGGCCCAGGCGATGGAGGACCTGGAAGTGACGGAGGGACTCAAAGCCATTGATTCGCGGTACAAGGCCGACCTCTACTACGCCTTCATGGTGGCGGTTCAGACGCTGTCCAACTCCCTCTACAACACCATCGGCACCATCGTCATCGCGTTGTGCGGGTCGGATTTGATCCGGCAGGGCAAAATGCCCGAGACCGGCATCAACGATTTCTCCACCTACAAGGGCCGGGTGGATCAGTATACGGCGGAGGTGCTGACCCACTACCAGACCCTCAAGGGCACCCAGGGCGCTTTGCAGTATGTGGGCGTGCTGCTGGACGGCCCGGAGGAGGACCCCCAGGCAGGCAATCCGCTGCCGGACAAACAAACGGCGCAGGATATCCGGCTGGAGCGGGTCTCGTTCGGCTACATTCCCCAGCAGCCGGTGCTGCACGATTTGTCCTTCACGATCCCCCATGGCAAGGTGACGGCCATCATCGGCAACAACGGCTCGGGCAAATCCACCCTGCTCAAACTCCTCCAGGGCATCTATGCGCCGGACAGCGGCCGTATCTGGCTGGGCAGCACGCCGGTGGACGAGTCGAAGCCCTGCGAACTGCGGCGGCAGTTCGGGTATATCCTGCAAAATAACCCGCTCTTCTCCGGGTCGGTCCGCGACAACATCGCCTACGGCGAAACCGGCCCGGCCGACCAGCGCCGGGTCGAGCAGGCGGCCCGCCTGGCCGACGCCGACAGCTTTATCCGCCAGTTGCCAAACGGCTATGACACCGACGTGGGCGCGGCGGGCGCGCTGCTGTCCGGCGGGCAGCGGCAGCGCATCGCCATTGCGCGGGCCCTGTACATCCGCCCCACCTACCTGCTGATGGACGAAGCCGGGGCCAGCCTTGACCACCGCAGCGACGCGGCGATCTTCCGCACAGTGCGCGAGGAACTCAAGGGCCATACCATCATTGTGGTGGCGCACGATATGCGCACAGTGATGGATGCCGACCTCATTGTTGTGCTGAACCACGGCGAACTGGAAGCCACTGGCACCCACGACGAATTGCTGGCGGCCAGCCCGACCTATCGGGACTATCTGAAAAAGCAGGGCTTTGCCCTGACCGGGGAGGAGGCGGCGAAATGAAACGGTTTACGGTGATCTTCTCAATCCTGCTGGTGCTTTGTTTTGGCGGCACCCTCGCGTATGTGGCCGCCACCCCGGATTTCGTGCCGCCGGCCGCCGCCGTGCCTGCCGGGCAAAATGAGGACCCGGACGCCCCGGTCTGGGACGAAACGATGGACGACCTTCTTGCCTGCTTGGAAGAGAAAGGGCTGATCAGCGGGGAGCGCCTCACGCTGGCCAGCGACGGGCTGTGTTCGCTGGCCGTCTCGGAGAGCGGGGCCGAGTTTTACTGGTGGGACCTGGACGCGCTGGACAAGGACAGCGCCGAGTACGCCGCCTACGAAAGCCTCAAGACCGAGGGCAGCATTGACCTGTTCAACAGCGGCAGCTTGATCTCCCCGGCCAGCAACGGCCCGTTCGCGCTGCTGACAACGGGCTACACCGGCGACGTGGACGCCCTGACCGACGCATTTATGGCCTTTGGGCAAAGTGAAACAGAAGCGGGGTGAAGAGATGAAAATGCGGGCTCTTCTCGTCGAAAGCGATCAAAAACGCAGGGCGCAACTGTGGAACCTGCTGCGCATGTATCAAGTGTTTACACTGGCAGGCGAGGCGGACACTTCGGAGGAGGCTGTGACCCTGCTCCAGAAGCAGAAGGTGGATGTTGTATTTTGCAACCACCAGCCGGCCCCGCCCAACCGCACCAGCACGGGGGATTGGTTGGCCACGGTTCTCGCCCAAAACCAGCCGGACATACAGGTCGTGATGTACGCCGACACCACAGAGTGGGCGTTTGAAGCCTACCGCAGCCAGTGCGCCGGCTACCTGCTGCTGCCCTTTGACCCGCTGGCGTTGCAGGCGCTGGTCAACCGCCTGCGCTATGTGTTCGACTTGCAGCAGACCAAGCGGGAGGCCGCCAACCGCAGCCTGCTCATCAAAACGCGCAGCGGTTACCAACTCACGCCGGTCAGCGACATTTTGTTTGTCGAGCGCAGCAACCGCAAAAACCGCATCGTCACCCAGTCCGGCACCGAGATTCACCCGCTGGGCTACACGATGAACCAGTTGGAACAAATGCTGGAGGGGTGCGGCTTTTACCGGTGTTACCAGTCCTTTATCGTCAACCTGTCCAAGGTTTCCTTCATCCGGGCGGATGGCAACAGCAAAACCTATGCCATCCAGTTTGACGGCTATGACGGCGAAATCCTGCTCAGCCGCGACAAATACCCCGAACTGCTCACCCTGCTGAAAGAAAAATACGCCAACATTGACTTTTGAACAACCGGCCTGCCGGGGACATCTCTCGATCTCCCGGCAGGCCGGTTGTTATTGCTATTCGTTTGGGTTTGGCGCCGGCGGCGGGGCTTTGGCTGGCTTGCCTCTCAGCACATCCCGCTGGTCATCAGCCGGATGATCGTGCGGTCGGTCTCCCGCATTCCCTCGCTGGCCAGGGTGCCCACATTGCGGATGGTGTTCTCAACGCCCTTGACCACAATGCCGTCGCCGCCGTAGAACTGACTGTGGTGCTGCTGCATCTTCCAGCCAAGCAACCCCGCCTCCACCGCCGAGGCGATCTTGGCCGCGCAGCTGGCCTTGGCGCCGTCGCAGATCATGCCCGAGTCGATGGCTACCGCGTTGACGATGGTGTGGGCGATCTCCTTGTACCGGCCGCCGTGCAGGTAGCACACCCCGGCCCCGGCACCGCACCCGGCGGCGGTGGCCCCGCAGTAGGCGGACAGGCTGCCGATGCCGGTTTTCAGGTGAATGGTCACCAGGTTTGAAACCACCAGCGCCCGGTAAAGTTCCTCCTGCGCCGAGCCCAGCGCCCGGGCGTAAATGATCACTGGCAGCGAGGCGGTCAGCCCCTGGTTGCCGCTGCCCGAGTTGATGACCACCGGCAGCTCGCAGCCGTTCATCCGGGCATCCGACCCGGCGGCGGCCCAGGCCTTGGCCCGATTGTGGGTGGAGTCGCCGTAGGATTCCAGCAAGATCCGCCCGATGTTTGCGCCCCACTGCCCCTGCAGGCCCTCCCGGGCAATGGCGGTGTTGCAATCGATCTGCCGCTGCAAGACCGGCTGCACGTCGGCGATCTTAACGGCGTCCGCAAACTCGACGATGCGCTCCACCGTCAAAAGGCTGCGGTCGGTGGCGTGCTTGGGGCCTTCCTCGGTGTAGGGGCGGTCGAGCAGCACGGTGCCGTCCTGTTCCAGCCGGATGACGTTGGTGTGGAAGCCGGCGATCTCGGCAAAGGCGGTGCGCCCGGCGGCGTTCACCCGCACCTGAATGTCAAAGATGTAGTCTTTCTCCGAGGGGTGGACGTGGACGATGCCCCGCTTTTCATAACCGGCGATCTGTTCCACCTGTTCCGGCGTGATGCCGGCCAGCACCTGCAATTTGGCATCGGCGTCACCCGCCACAATGCCCGCGGCGGCGGCGACTGTCAGCCCCCGCTGGCCGCCGGTGTTGGGCACGACAACGCTCTTGACGTTCTTGATGATGTTGGCGCTGGCGTACACCTGCACATCCTCCGGCAGGCAGCCCAGCGTCTTGCGGGCCAGCGCGGCACAGTAGGCCACGGCGATGGGCTCGGTGCAGCCCATCGCGGGCTGCAGCTCCTCGGCCAGAATGGCACAGTATTCGCTGTAAATTTTGTCCTCCATGGTATCCTCCTCGGTGGCGTTTCAAACGCTCTCGATGCTGTCCAGCCCGCAGGCTTCCAACTGGGGCCGGCCGCCCACCACGCAGACGCCGCCTTGCAGCGCCGTTTCGAGCGCGTCGGCCAGGGCCAGCAGCGTGTCCGGCGTGGCGGACAGCAGTTCTTGACGGCGGCGGCACCGCTCGGCGTAGTCCACGCCCTGCCAGTACCAGGTGTCGGCGGTGGTGCCCTGGGCCTGGGGCGAGAGCAGCGGCTCGCTGTCTGACACCGCGCCGATGATGAGGCCCGTCAAATCGCGGCCCTCCCGGCAGAATTGGCGCAGAAATTCCGCGCAGCGGGTATAGGCCTGCAAACTCTGCACGCCCCGCGGGTCGCGGTAGGACCAGCAGGCCGCCAGGCCGGTGTCCCGCACCGCCAGCCCGGTGCCGTAAGCGCCGCCCTGTACCCGCACGGCGTTCCACAGGTATTCAAGCCCCAGCAGCTTGGATGCCAGCTGCCAGGCGCCGGTGTAGGGCTGCCCGCCTGCCAGAACGTTGCCGCCGCAGCAGGCAAAAGCGATGTCGGCCGGGATGGCGATGCCCTCCCGCCGCGCGCCCCAGGGGGCCAGCGCGGTGGCTTCGGGGGCGGCGGCGCCTGCGGGCAGGGCCGCGGCCAGCCGGGCGGCGGCCTGCCCGGCCAGGTCATGGTCGGTGGTCACGGCCAGCGTCAGCCGGGCCTGGCAGGCGATGGCGTCCAGCAGGCTTTGCAAGGCCGGGCGCAGGGCGGCCCAGTCCCAATGATCCTCCCGGGCTTTGACCCACTGGTACCCGGCAAACCCGGTCAGATACTCCTGCGCCGCGCCGGCAGCCGAGAACTGGGCCGTCAGCCGGCCGATGCCCACATTGTGCCCGGCCATGATGCAGTTCTGCATCCGCTGCATCCGCAGCTGGCGCAGAATGTCCCGGGCGGCGGGCTCGGCGCTCAGGTCGGTGGTGGTCAGCACCTCGGCGGCCAGGTCCAGCGCTGCGTCCAGCTTGGGCTCCAGCGCGCTCAGGCTCAGGCAGAGCTTGACATGGCAGCGGTCGGTCTCGCCGGGGATCGCATAGGCGGTGGCGTAGAACCGCAGTTCGCCGCAGGTCAGCCGGATGCGGTCGTTGAGCTGTTCCGCCGTGTAGTGCCGGGTGGGCAGGTGGCCCAGCAGTTGGCACAGATAGCCGAGTTCGCTCATCTGCTCGGGGCGCAGGCCGTCGGCGTCCAAGTAGAAGGTCACGTAGACGATGCCCCGCGTCTTGACCCGGTGCCGCAGCATCGGAATCCCCGCCCATGTGGCCGTTTCCAGCGGCAGGTCGGTGGGGGCGGCGGGCAGGTCGGCCAGCGTCAGGCTGGGCAGCGTGGCCAGCGCTTCGGGGCTGTCCGGCGTTTGCTGCCAGGCGTCCAGCTCCTGCTGCTTTTGTTGCAGCGCGGTGCGGTCGGCTTCGGTCCAGGCCGCGGCCTCCCGAGTGAGGCGCTCGGCCTCGGCCTGGCGGCGGGCCTCGCCGGCGGTGTGGCTCGGGGTCAGCACCGCCTTGGCCTTGTGCGGGTTTTCTAAGAAGATGCGCCGCAGCAGGTCCTCAAAGTAGCCCTCGCACATCTTGGCGCGCAGGCTGTCGAACAGGTCACCCACCTGCAGGTTCGCTTCCGGCTGGCCGCCGTACAGCCAGCTTTCCAGCGTCTGCATACACAGGCCCACGCCCGGCGTGTAGGGGCCGAAATCCCGCTCCCGCATCTCAAATTCCCGCCGGGCCAGGGCGGCTTCCAGCTTGGCGCGGTCGATGCCCTGCTCGGCCAGGCGGCGCAGTTCGTCAAAAACCGCCTGCTCGGCGGCGGCCGCGTTCTCGGCGTGCAGGTCGGTGATCTCCATTTGCAGCCAGGGCTGGGCCACGCTGTCGTACACCCGCAGCATCAGGTCCCGGGCCAACTGGCGGGACAAAACCGCCCGGCACAGCGGGGATTCGTTGTCCCCGGCCAGCACCTGGGCCAGCACCTGGGCGGCTACCAGCGTCTCGCGGTCGGCGTAACTGCCCAGCACAAAGCCGTAGCCCAGACGGGTGCGGCCGGGCTCCTCGGCCTCGCTGGCCACCTCGTACTCGATGTGCTGCACGCCGCCGTCCACCGGGGCTTGCAGCGGCGGAAACACCGTGCGCTCGCTGTGGGCAAAGCCGCGCAGGTATTCCTCGTCCATCACTTGCAGCACGGCGTCCAGGTCCACGGCGCCGTCCAGAAAGATCAGCGCGTTGGAGGGCGCGTAGAACTTGCGGTGGGCGGCCAAAAACTGCTCGTAGGTCAGGTCCGGGATGCGTGCCGGGTCGCCGCCCGACACAAACCGGTAGGGCGTGTCGGGAAAGAGGGCGCGGTTGAGGGCGTTCGTCTCCAGCTCATCCGCATCGGCAAACGCGCCTTTCATCTCGTTGAACACGACGCCCTTGTAGTGGGGCTGGCCGTCGGCGTCAAACTCGTACCGCCAGCCCTCCTGCCGGAAGATGGCGGGGTTGTGGTAGATGGCCGGTTGGAACACGGCGTCAAGATACACCCGCATCAGGGTCAGAAAGTCCTTGGGGTTGCGGCTGGAAATGGGGTAGAGCGTCTTGTCCGGGAAGGTCAGCGCATTCAAAAAGGTGTTCATCGAGTGCTTGAGCAGCTCGACGAAGGGCTCCTTGACCGGGTAGCGGTCCGACCCGCAGAGCACCGAGTGCTCGAGAATATGAAAGACGCCGGTGTCGTCGCCCGGCAGGGTGGGGAAGGCGATGCCGAAGGTCATGTTCGCCTCGTCCCGCTCCAGCCAGACCAGCCGCGCGCCGGTCTGCGCGTGTTCCATCTCGTGCAGGGTGGCGTCGAGTTCGGGCAGCGGGGCCTGCCGGATTTCGGTAAAACCGTGAAGGGGCGTGTTCATGGATGGTTTCCTCGCTTTCTGCGATTGGGATAGCGGCCGTTCCGGGACGGCAGGCGCGAATTGTCGGTTGAATTGTCGGTTACTTATACTGTAATATACTGTAAAAAGTACCGGCGGTTTTGTCAATTTGATTTGTCGATTCTGTCCGCTTCAGGCTCTATTTTGTATGGATTCATGGAGCCTGCGCGGTGACGGTTGTACGGCGCAACGTGGACTTTCTCTGCTGGCCCGGTGGGACCCTACTTCCCTCTGCACACAAGCCAAGTCAAAGAAGCATATAGGAAACACAGATGTTGTTGATTCTGGTGAATAGAAGGACAGTTGTTTTGCCAAAGCGCGTTAGGGGTGTATCTGATAAAGCAAAAGTGCTGGAAAATTCGCTAAAAAGTGGCGGATGCAAGGCACGAAACCGCAGAAATACTTGGGGTATTTCAAGGTTGAGTAACGCAGCAGACGTTACTTTTTAGTAGAATTGAACAGTGCTGAGGATTTTTCAGGTACACCCTCTAGGGTTGGTGATGGATATAGCCGTCTTTTCCCAAAAACAGACGAATATCAAGAACAATTATAACGCCTTCCTGATTTGCAACCAAAAGTCTAGCTGTGTAAGACAAGGAAAACAGCCCCGCCAGTTGCCACCCGTGCATCCGGCACAAACCCCTGATCCAGCCAGTAGGTCAAACGGAACCGGCTGAGCGGATCGTCCAGCGGCGCCTCGATCGCCAGCCGCGGGCAGCAGGCTTGGCAGAAGGACAGCATGTACTTGGAAGCACCTGCAAAACGGGGGCTTGTATAAGGGCCCAGCATGGTGGCGCGGGGCAGCGGCGTGGAGGCCGTTGCCTTCGCGCCGCCTTTTCGTTTGTTCGCGGCCGTGTAGGCGTCCGGCGCGGGGAGTTGCAAGACGAACCAGGCGCCGGGGCGGCCGTTGGCTTCCATCAGGAAGCACTGCCCGGCGGCAATCCAACCAACAAGGGACTGTGTCAGGGCTTCGAGTTGTGATTCAAAAGCGGGGAGTCGGCTTTTGTCAACGCCTGCACGGGTGGCGTCGAACTGGTAGCGGTCCTTGCGGATTTGCAATAGCGTCGGAAAGTCCTTCGCCAGGGCCGGGCGGATCGTGATTTGCGGCAACTCTGATCCGGTCGATTTATAGGAATTGCGCGCGGTGTCCGCATTGGACGATTGCGCCATTTTTTCGCAGTATTCTTCATAGGAAGAATCGCCCGGCCAGGCGGGGCCGTCCGGGAGCAGTTCTTCGTAGCGCTGTTTGGCGTTCTCCCACTGGGCGCGGGAAAGGGGCGCAGCAGAGGTTGCTGTTTCCTCGTTGTGCAGGTCGTCCGCCTGTACGCCCAGAATGTCCGCCAATGTCTGATACGTAGAGCGCTTTTGCGGGTAGGTCTCGCCCTTTTCATAAGCGATGATCGTCCGCAGCCCCAACCCGGCCTGATTAGCAAGCTCGGCTTGCGTCAGACCCTTTTCTTTGCGGGCGCGGCGGAGTTTTTCACCGAATGTCATGGGATACCTCTTGGTTACCTGGCTGGGGAAAAAGCATAACAAGTAAGGCCGCGAGGCAGAAAGGAAAATGCGATGACGAATGGAACCAAAGAACTGAAAACTTACACGATGCAGGAGTTGTACGAGCACCCCCTAGAACCGATGGCCTGTCTGGTGGATGGCCTGCTGGCTCCGGGATTGTACATACTGGGTGGTTCACCCAAAGTGGGAAAGAGCTGGATGGCGCTGCAGCTGTGCCTCGCTGTGTGCGGTGGAGGGGCCTTTTTGGGGTGCGCAACGCGGAAAAGCGAGGTGCTCTACCTGGCGCTGGAGGATGGCCCACAGCGGCTGCACAGCCGGGCTTTGCGGCTGGCGGATACTGCGGCATTCCGCCGCCAAAAACGCCCCGTTCCATGCAACCGCATGGAACGGGGCGATGCATTATGGATCAGGCCAGGCGGTGTTGTTCCAGCCAGACCATCAGGGTAGGCTTTTCCGCCTTGATGCGCCGTGCACGCACCGTGAATACCAGAATGGTCAGCAGCGTGAAGACCACCAGCCATACCGCCAGGTAAGCCAGGCATCCGGTCACGCTCCCGCCGCCGCAGATGGCACAGCGGAAGGCGGTGACGGTATAGGTGAAGGGCACCCAGTCATGCAGATACTTCACGAAGGACCCCGACAGCTCCAGCGGATAAGTGCCCACCGAGCCGGCCAGCTGGATCACCATGAAGACCAGCATCAAAAAGCTGCCCACCTTGCCCATCAGGTTGGTGAAGAAGTACATCACCGACATGAAGGTCACCGAGGCCACACAGGCCACCAGCAGAGTCTGACCCATCCGGGCCGGGTCGAACCCGTTGATGACGTGCAGCGCCGCCACCATCACCAGCGCCTGTGCCACCGCGATGGCGTACAGCACCGAGGCCTTGCTCAGCCACCAGGCGGCACCGCTCTTCAGCTTGCCTATATATTCGGTCAAAGGATACATCAGGCTGAAGGCGATGCAGCCCACCCACAGCGCCACCGACATCATGTAGGGGGCCATGCCGTGCCCGTTGTTGGGCACCTGGGTCAGCTGGGTTTCGGTGGCGGTCACCGGAGCAGCGAACATTTCCACCGTTGCATCGCCGGTGTTGGTGCTGCGGATCTCCTCCGCGCCATCCGCCAGGCTGCTCTGCAGGGTTCCGGCACCGTCCGTCAGCCGGTCAATGCCGTCCGCCAGTTCGCCGCTGCCGTCTGCCAGCTGCCGAGCACCGTCCTGGATCTGGACCGCGCCGTCGGTCAGCGCCGCGGCCCCCTGATTCAGCGCCGGGCTGTTCTGGGTCAGCGTTCCGGCACCGCTGACCAGCTGCGCCGTGCCGTCCTTCAAATCCTTCGTGCCCTGCTGCAGCCGGCTGATGCCGTCGGTCAGGGCGGGCAGCTTGCCGTTCAGGCTGTTCATACCGCTTTGCAGGCTTCCGCTGCCGGCAGCCAGTGCATCCAGACCGCTGTTCAGCTGGTCGGCGCCCTGGCGCAGCACCGCGGTGCCCTGCTGCTGCAGGGCCGCGCCGCCGCTGGCAGCCCGGGCGATTCCTCCGGTGAGCAGCGGGGCCTGCTGGGCCAGCTGGCCGGTACCGCTCTGCAGCTGGGTCAGTCCGGTCACCAGGGAATCCGTTCCATCCGAAAGATGCTGCGCTCCCGCCTGCAGGGCGGGCAGGCCGCTGGACGGATCGGCCAGCGCCGCACTGCCTGCGGCTGCCTGGTCCACACCGGCGGTGTAAGCGGTCAGCCCGGTTTGCAGCTGAGCTGCGCCCTGCTGCAGCTGGGTGACCGCGGCACTCAGCTCTCCGGTTCCCGTGTCCCCGGATGCACTGCCCAGGGCTTCCGCCGCACCGGACAGCGCATTTGCGGCCTGCTGGCGGGCGTTGTCGGCGGTCTGCGCCGCCTGATAATTCTGCTGCGCTGCCGTCGCCAGCTCGTCGGCTGCCGCGATCAGGGCGTTCAGGGCATCCGGGTCCCCGCTTTGGGCGGCTGCGGTGTTGTCCGCGATGGTCTGGGCCAGCGCAGCGGGGTCCTGGAGCGTGACTGCCCCGGCCTGAACTGCCTGGGCAGTTTCATTCAGCTGCCCGGCCAGCGCATTCAGGCTGTCGCCTGCTCCGGCGGACCCTGCCACTGCTGCGGCCAGCGAATCCAGCCCGTTTTTCAGCCCTGCTGCCCCCTGATTCAATGCATCCGACTGTCCGCTCAGCGCCTGCAGCCCCTGATTCAGGGCATCCGCCCCCTCCTGGGCCTGCTGGGCACCATCGGCCAGATTGTGAGCCCCCTGCTGGACCTGCTTTGCGCCGTCCAGTGCCTGCGCCGCCCCGTCATCCAGCGCGGATGCCGAATCCGGCAGCGTCTCGGTCTGGCTTTGCAGCTGGGCCAGACCTTCGTTCAGGGTTTTCATCTGGTCATCCACCTGGGCTGCGCCGCCGGCCAGCGTATCGCTGCCGGTCTTGGCCTGGGCCGCCCCCTGGGCCAGTTGGGCCGCGCCGTTGTTCAGGGCACTCACCCCCTGGGTCAGTTCCGGCGCCGATGCTCCCATCTGGTCCACGCCATCCTTCAGTTGTGCCGCCCCGTCATCCAGCTTCTTTGCACCGTCCGACAGCTGCTGCACCCCCTGGGTGTACTGGGCCAGCCCTTCGGTGAGGGTCTCGCTGCCGCTGCGGAAGGTCAGGGTGCTGTCCGCCAGCAGCTCCAGATTTTCCCGGATGGTATTGTTGCCGTCGGCCAGCTGCCGGGTTCCATCCTGGATTTCGCCTGCGCCGTCCGCAGCCTCCTGCATGCCGTCCCCCACCTGGGCGAGCTGATCGAACATGGTTTCGGCGTAGGTTTTGGTCACCTCTTCCCGAACCCCCGCCTGGATCTCTTTCATGGCGGTTTCGCTCAGTTTGGAGGCGATGTAGTTGGTACCCGGGTTGGTTTCGTATTCCAGTTCCATCTCCCGGGGCTGCTCATCGGTCAGCGTCGCCGCGTTGGATGAAAAATCCTGCGGAATGGTGATCACCATGTAATAGGTTCCATCCGCAAGGCCCTGGGCCGCATCGTCCGCATCCGTCAGCCGGAAGTCAAGCGAGGCATCCTCCTGCAAATTTTCCACCAGTTGGCCGCCCACATTCAGTGTTTTTCCCTCATATTCCACCGGCTGATCCTGATTGACCAGCGCCACCGGCAGATTTTCCACGCTGCCATAGGGGTCCCACATGGAACCGAGAAACAGGGTGGTGTAGATCGTGGGGATGGCGATGACGGCCAGCACCACCACGAGCATCAGCCTGTTGCTCAGCAGCTTTTTCCATTCACCTTTCAGCATAGAACGAAAAAATCGCTTCCTTTCCTCTGTCTGCGCAAAAAGCAAGACATTGTGTTGTTTATTCGTCGCTGTATTGCTTTTTGCTGCATCGAGAATTATACTAAACAGGAGGAAGGGACTCAACCGACAATTTCGCATCGCCGTGACCAGTAATCGACATTATGTTGTATGATGTTGAACAGTCACAAATAATTTACAAACGGGAGGAAGGGCTTCCATGGAAAAGAAGTCGGACCGGCGCATCCGCCGCACCAAGGCGCTGCTGCGGCATGGTCTTGCCCAGCTGATGTCCGAGAAAAGTGTCAACGAGGTGACCGTCAAAGAGCTGGTGGACCTGGTGGACATCAACCGTTCCACCTTCTATCTGCACTACACCGACATCTACAATATGCTGGAAAGCGTGGAGGACGAGTTGTTCGATGAAATCCTGCACACCATCCGGACCCATCCGGTCAGTCCATTCAACAAAGACAGTTTTCCTTTCATCGAGGATATCTTTGCCATTCTGTTCGACAACCGGGAAATCTGTGCCGCCCTGCTGGGCCCCCACGGGGACATCGGCTTTCTGCACCGCATCGAGGAGATGCTTTCTCAGTACAGCCTGGCTGCCCTGCGCGAAGCTTTTCCCGAGCGGATGGACAATCTGAAATACACCTATGCCTACTGCGTGGCCGGCGGCGTGGGCCTGATCAAAGACTGGCTGTCCCACGGATGTGAGGAAAGTCCCCAGCACATGGCGCAGCTCACCTTCCGCTTGGTGACCAACACCGTGAGCGATTTTTATCCCCATTCCTGACAGGTGCTGCCGGGGCATCCTGTGGTTCAGGCCGTATACAGCCAAACAAGCCATAGAAAAGGAAAAGCCTTACGTTTCCGTAAGGCTTTTTTTGGTGCGCCAGCGGGCGCGTGAAGAAAACGCTCCTGCGGAGCGTATTTAGCGACTTCCCCGCGAGGCGAATGCGAGCGTTCGCGCGATGCATGATCCCGCCCCGAAGGGGATGGCGCACTGCCCCCCCCCATTCCTCCATCCGGGCTCCACCGGGACCCGCGCACTTTCCAACAGTCCGCAGGACTGTTGGAACCGGCCGGGACGCTGACCGGCCGGACGTGCTGTTTTCGTCCCCGATGGCGCACCAGATGCTGCTTTCTCAAAGGCTGGACATAAGAAAAACGCCCTGCTTTCCAGCAAGGCGTTTCTTTGGTGCGCCATCAGCGGGCGTGTGAAGAAAATGCTCCTGCGGAGCGTATTTAGCGACTTCCCCGCGAGGCGAATGCGAGCGTTCGCGCGATGCATGATCCCGCCCCGAAGGGGATGGCGCACTGCCCCCATTCCTCCATCCGGGCTCCGCAGGGACCCGCGCACTTTCCAACAGTCCGCAGGACTGTTGGAACCGGCCGGGACGCTGACCGGCCGGACGTGCTGTTCTCATCCCCGATGGCGCACCGGGTGCAGCTTTCCCGAAGACTGGACAAAAGAAAAACGCCCTGCTTTCCAGCAAGGCGTCTGCGTGGTGCGGCTGACAGGATTCGAACCTGCGGCCTTTCGGGTCGGAGAACTGTGACGCACAGGCAAATAGCATGATACAGCGCCGAAAATTGTGTAGTGTGCACAACTTCCGGCGCTGTTTTTGATGGTTATAAAAGGATGTTGGAACGTAAAAAACAATACACGGAACCGGCTGGGAAGAAGAAGTGGTCAGATGGTGGTCAAGCTGTCTCGTCTTGCCTGAATCGGCAGTTACGGCCTGTGGATACTCCCGGCCACCTGTATAGGCTGGCCTGCACAAAACAAAAGACTTCTCTGCCCCTACGCAGGGCGGAAAAGTCTGTTTGCCTATCGAAGGACGGAGCCTCAGGCCTCGGTAAATACCTTGGCCATGATCTTCCAGCCGTCCGGTCCCTTCTTCTGGGCGTGGAAGTCCACATAAACGGCACTTACCGCAGAGAAAGCGTCCCGCCCACAGGAAAGCGCCGGAATCTGTGCAAGGTGTCCAGATTCCGGCGCTGATTTTTGTGAGTGCAAACAGAGGCTGGGGGCTGTCCATGCTGCTCCAAGAGGCTGTGCTTTCCCCGGGGTTGCTGTATAATGAAAGCAGAAATCGCAGGAGGTGACAGCCATGCAGGAAAAGCTCTACGAAACGCCCTGCGGCAAGATTCATTACTGGGTGAATCGTGACTGCGGCCCCGAAGCCATCACCCTGGTTTTTCTGCCGGGGCTGACCGCTGACCATCGGCTGTTTGACAAACAGATTGCCTGTTTCGAAGGGAAATACAATCTGCTGGTATGGGACGCCCCCTGCCATGCCGCTTCCTGGCCCTTCCGCCTTACCTTTTCCCTGATGGACAAGGCAAGATGGCTGGACGAGATTCTCTGCCGGGAAGCTCTGTGCCAGCCGGTGATCGTGGGGCAATCCATGGGCGGCTATGTGGGACAAGCCTATGCGGAATTGTTTCCTCAGAAATTGAAGGGCTTTGTGGCCATTGATTCGGCCCCTCTGCAGCGAAAGTATGTGACGGGCATCGAACTGTGGCTGCTGAAACGGATGGAACCGGTCTATCGCCATTACCCGTGGAAGTCCCTGCTGAAAACCGGGTCGAAAGGGGTGGCCACTTCGCCCTATGGACAGGCCCTGATGCACGAGATGATGATGACCTACGACGGCGACCAGGAACGATACGCCAGACTGTCAGGCCATGGGATGCGGATGCTGGCCGAAGCCATGGAAGCGGACCTTCCCTACAAAATTCCCTGTCCGGCGCTGCTGATCTGCGGAGAAAAAGATCATGCCGGTTCCTGCATTCGGTACAACAAGGCCTGGCACAAAAACACCGGCATCCCGCTGGTGTGGATTCCCGGAGCTGGACACAATGCCAACACTGATGCACCGGACGAAGTGAATGGGCTGATCGGGAAGTTTGTGGAAGGATTGTGACGGGAATGGGACATACTTCCGTGGGCGCTTTCCCTTGTTCGGTGCAATCCGATATTCTATAATAGAATCAGATCCGTTGAGCATCCGCTTTATCGGATGCCATAAACGGTATACTGAAATTGTCTGTAATTGTCTGTAATTGTCTGTAAGACGAAAAACGCCGAGGGAGGGATTGGATTGGAAAAAGATTCTGAGCGGCAGCGGTTTGAGAAAGCCTTTCAGGACAGGATTGGCCGTTCCCCGGCCGAATTCATTCAGCAAAAGTTGGCCAACGGCACAGAGCCGAAAACCATCCAGTACCAGTACGAAATGATGGCTGCGGAAATTGCACGGCAGAATTCCTGTGCCGCCCCTCCTTTTGGCCTGTATGCTTCCCTCAAAAAGAAAACGTACCACAAACTGGTCCGGGACCGCATCCCGGAGATCATCGAGGCTTCCGGCAAAACCTTTACCTGGGAAACCCTCTCCGACGAAGCGTACCTCCAGCTGCTGGATGAAAAGCTGAACGAGGAGCTGGCCGAATACCAGGAGAGCAAATCCCTGGAAGAACTGGCCGATCTGCTGGAGGTCATGGGGGCCGTCGTGGCTGCCCGGGGCTGGACCTGGGACGAACTCACTGCACTGCGCAAAGAGAAGCGCCGACGGCGCGGCGGATTTTCCAAGAAGATTTTGCTGAAGGAAGTGTCGGAATGAACCACATTTCTTTGCAGAGATCGGTGGCTGAAAAGATCAAGGCACTGTATGCCATCTCCCGGGAACTGGAGCAGCTCTTTCCCGGCAGACATTACACGCCGGACGGCCACATGATCGGCAGCATCGGGGAAGCCCTGGCTGCCAGCTGGTATGGGCTGGAACTGTTCGAAGCCTCCGCCAAAACCCACGACGCCAAAGCCACCGATGGACGCCTTGTGCAGATCAAGGCCACCCAGATTGACCGGGTGGCGCTGTCCAGCGAACCGGATTGGCTGCTCGTGTTAAGGATCCACCCCGACGGCACCTTTACCGAGGAATACAACGGCCCCGGCGCACTGGCCTGGAGCCACTGCGGAAAACAGCAGACAAACGGCCAATGTCCCATTACGCTGGCGACTCTTCACAAGTTACAAACGGAAGTTCCGGAATCCGAACGGCTGCCGAAAATCAATGAGGTGTCTGCCCATGCCTAAGTATCAAGCCGTATCCGGCAGCGCTGCCGAGGACCTTTTCATCGACCTGTTCAGCGAAACCTTCGGCGCTGAGAAGGCCGGGTATCTCTACTCCCAGTATCCCTTCTTCGACATCTACCAGAACAGCCGCTACTATGAGGGACGCCGGGCTGCCGGACTGGTGGTGGAAAAGCCCAACAGTCTGTTCGCCCGGGGCGGGTACACCGACAAGGAGGCCGAGCGGAACATCCTGGCCAACCCCTTCAAGCGGTTCGAGGATATGCAGATGCTCCGCCACACCCGGACGCTGGGCATCGTCCAGGTGGATGAATCGGTGTGGAAGAAACTCACTGCCGGGGAGAAAGCGGAAATGGAGAAGATCTGTGAGGAGAAGCTGGCACAATACTTCTCCCGGTTGGCCCGATAAACCGGATAAAAAAAGATGGCAGTTGTCCTCATTTTGAGGATAACTGCCATTTATTTTTTGGTGATTTTAGGGAGAATCTGCAGCTGTTCATAGGCAATAATCCGTTTCCCTTTTTGCCTGGCGTACCGCAGGATTGCGGCGGCTCCGCCCCAATCGTGGAGCACACAAGCCACCACCACGTCGGCGGCATCGACCATCCACCGGTTTCTGCGGGGAATCGCAAACCGGCGGGGCACCGTTTCCAGCGGTGGATACAGAGTGCCGTCA
Source organism: Gemmiger formicilis (assembly GCF_016900095.1). GTDB lineage: Bacteria > Bacillota > Clostridia > Oscillospirales > Ruminococcaceae > Gemmiger > Gemmiger formicilis_A. Next base: position 66,086 of record NZ_JACJJP010000005.1, on the reverse strand, counting down.
TAGTCGGAAACATCCTGTCTGGTGCCAAGATAAGCCAGAACAAGAATCCGCTGAATCTGCGGGTGCTGCCTTTTCTGGCTTTTCAAAACCGAAGCTGCCAGGCTGTCAAAATCCCCGTAGCCGCCCAGATAAAAGGATGCCGCGCCCTCTTCTATGAGCTTTCCCGTCACCGTATAGAGCCATTTTTCAACGCCGCTGTTCTGCGAAAGCTGTGCGTGCCCGCAAAAAGTCACAATCATACCGCATTCCCCTGCATAAAGCTAATAGCTTATAAAGTATAGTCTATCAGAATCTATTTTCCCCTGCAAGGATAATGTAGCCTTAAAGTGAACAAAATAATCGCCAAGAGCTAACAGACGGGTATAGACTATGGAACAAAGCAAACTGGGAAAGCGGATCAACGAGGTGCGGAAGGCCCGCGGCCTGACGGCGGACAAGCTGTCGGAGCTGTGCAACATCAATGCCACCTATCTGCGGCAGATCGAGGGCGGCGCAAAGATGCCCAGCCTGCCGGTCTTTATCGACATCTGCAACGCGCTTCATGTTTCTCCGGATTATCTGCTCCAGGACGAGCTGGCGGAAAATGAGGTCAGCAAAATTCAGGCAATCGAAACGCTCTGGGAGAATGTACCGCTGCAAAAGCAGGAAGTTGCCCTTACCATGATCCGGGCGGTTCTGGAACATACCGAACAGTAAAAAAGCCAGCCGGTTTTCTCAACCGGCTGGCTTTGCTGTTTGTATTCTGTATTTTGTGAAGCACGGGAAAGGCCTTCTACATGGAGGTTCATCTTCTCAGCGTCCTCCCAGCACCGCACGCAGTCGCTCTTCGGTGGCGGCGGGAAAATGGGCCTGGATCTGGCGGAACACCTTTGCCCGGGACTGTACCGGGTCGGTGGCGTAGGCTGCCGCGATGCACGCCGCACCCCAGAGCGCTTCCGGCGTCGTATATTCTGCCCGTGGCCAGCCGTAGGGCTGGCCTTTTTTGTTGAGCTTCTGACGGAAATCCCGGATGATCAGATAGCTGCTCATCTGCAGATCGGTCACGGTGCCTTCGAAGTTTTTCTCCCCGCCCTTGCCGAACCCGGCCCGCTCCTTCAGTTCATAGGAGAGCAGGGCGTCCGCTTCGGTGAACTGGTCCATGATCTTCTTCTGGCGGGCGGTGGCGAGACCATCGTCCCACCGGCTGTCAAAGTCGTAGCCGTCCCGCCGCCAGTTGGCAAAATCCGGGAACCAGGCCTTGGAGATGAATCCCGCTTTCTTGCCGAAAAACTTACCGTAGGCCACCCGGCCGCTGCGGGCAATCAGCTGCCGCCACTCCCAGGGATCACGGGCGGCATCCCCGCTCCACCAGTCAGTAGGACAGGTGCGCTCCTCCGCCGAAAAGCCGTCGATGCCGTTGCGGAACAGGGGCAGGAATCCCACCTCGTCGATCCAGTCCACCAGTTCCTGCCAGCTGTGGATGCAGGCCGGGTCCTCCCAGGCCGGCCCCCGCATGATCCACTCCCCGTTTTCCACTGCCATCCTGCCGCACCCCTTTCTGTCTCTGGTAAGAACAGTATAACACAAAATGCTCCGGGCGATGGCGGGTGCCTGGATGTTGCTTTTGATCCGCGCGGCTTTATGCTACAATCAAATCAGAATGAGACACCAGCGAACTCGCATTTTCAGAGGAGGCGTGATTGTATGTTTCTTGTACTGGGTATCCTGGCCATCGTGACCGCGATTGGCACAGTGATTTGGGGAATGAACGGTAAAAATGCGGAGGTTATCCGCTTTATCAGCGTTTCGCTGACCGCCCTCACAGTCTGCGCCTTTTACCAGCTGGATGCACAGTATGTTGCAAGAGAGGATTGGTCTGCGTTGATGGATGTCACACCCACCGGGGTTACCATGTGTTGGATCGGAACCGTGGCCTCAATTTTGATCAACAGCATCAGTTTCTTTATCCAGAAGAAAAACAGGAAGTGCGATTGGGAGTGACTGCACGCCGGGCAGTTGTTCCATCCTGCCAATCATAAGATAGGCGAGGGAAGTCAATGGCGGCGCAGGCCGTTATTTTACCATTGACTTCCCTCGCTTGTTTTGGTTCCCGGAGGATTTTCGCCTTGGCCTGCCGGCATACCTTCCCCACAGATGCGCCGCCCGCCGCTTTGTATGGCAACGCGGTGGTCACTCTTTCCGGAGGCTGTGTCAAACATTTTTCCCGATGGACAGGAGCCTGTCCATCGGGATTTGCTATGCTGGGGGCACAGAAAGAAAAGCAAAGGAGCGATCTCTATGAAGTATTGCACTCACTGCGGCGCCCAGCTGCCCGATGATGCCCAGTTCTGTCCCGGATGCGGCAAAGCCGCCGGGGACAGTGCCTCCCCCGCCCCGGCCCGGAAATTTCCCTTGCCGGTCCTGCTGGCCATCCTGGCCGTAGCCCTGGTGGCCGGGGTTTTCTTCGCCCTGACTCAGGGCGGCTATTCCCCGGAAGCTCCGGGTGCCCCCCCAGTCCGGCGAAAGCACCGCCGTCGTCACGGCTTCCCCGGCGCCTACAGAGCCACCCACGGTCTCTCCTGTCCCCGCTGAAACATCCCAACCGGTCCAGGATGACGGCAGCTGGCTGGTGACTGCCGCCGAGCCCTGGAAGGGAGCCTGGTGCACCGAGGACGGCGCCGAACTCATGATTTTTGAAAGCTGGAACATGAACGCCTCTCAGCTGCCCGAGACCAACGAGGATGGGTCCATCACCATCTATTGCACCGACGTGCGGGGCGGTACGCCCACCGAGACCTACCTGCTCTCTGCCGACCAGACCACCCTGACCCATCTGGACTACACCGGCAAGACGCTGGACACCTACCGCCGCCCCACCTACGATATGGCCCCCACCCCACTGCCTTCGTCGGACTGGGGCGCCTACACGATGGTGGAAGGAGATGCCTCCGGCTACAACCCCTACGGCCCCAGCGTGGATTTCATCGTGGACGCCTTCCGGTTCGGTATCTGCCCCTACCAGCGGCTGAGCGACAACGGCGACGGCACCATGAGCATCTACTGTTCGTCCGGCCCCGAGGGATTCTTCACGGTGTTCAGTTTCTCCACCGAGGGGGAGGACACCTATCTGACCATCTATGATGCGGACGGCAACGTGCGCTACCGCTATCTGCGCACCGCCACCTGAAGGAGAACCTACCATGGAACAAGAGTTTGATACATTGCCCGCCCCCGCACGGCGGCTGCTGGGTTCCAGCACCGGTGCCCTGGTGCTGGGCCCACTCTGGCTGCTCTGGCACGGCAGCTGGCGCACCGCCCTGCGCTGCTATCTGCCCCTGGTGCTGGCCGACGCCTGCAGCCGCGGGCTGGTGGGCTTCGGGATGGCACACCACAGCGGACTGTGGGTACAGCTGGGCTCCTGGGGGATGGTCCTCTGCCTGGCAGCCGGTTTTGCCTGCAATGTGTACGGCAGTTTCCGCTGGCCGCAGCTCGCCCTGCCCCGCGGCTGCCACTGGATTACGCCGCTGGCCTGGCTGATCGGCACAGGGCTGCTGCTCTTCGGTGCCATGGAACTGGGCGGCCGTATCTGAACAAAAAAAGGCCCTGCGCTTTCCGGAAAAGAAAACGCAGGGCTTGGTTGTATCGGTTCAGTGGCCGAAGCCGGACAGCTCCTCCACGATGCGGGCCACTCGCTCCACATCCTGACGGGGCATCTGCCGCAGCACGGCCTCGATGCGCTGGATGGTATCCTCGGCGGCGGTGTCGCTGCTCTCGTCATACAGAAACAGAGTCGCCAGCGTGATGCCCAGCCCGCCACAGATCCGCTGCAGCGTGTAGATGGTGGGGTTTTTCTGGCCGCGCTCGATCATGCCGATGGTGTTGATGTTCAGATCGCAGTCCAGCGCCAGCTGCTCCTGACTGATGCCTTTCAGGATCCGGAAGTGCCGCAGCTTGGCACCGGTCCGGCGCACCACACTGTCCTCTTTGTCCAACAACCCCACCCCCTATAGTATTGGTTTGTTCTTATTGTAGTGGGTTTTCTTTGTACACGCCAATGATTTCCATGGTGTAAAAAAAACACTATAATAGGTATATCGTCCTTTTTGACACCTCTCGGCAGGATGCACAAATACTGTACTATTTTTTGTGCACTATTATAGTCGCTCCCTTTTCTGCAAATATGCTATACTGGAGGAAAGTTCCATCATGTCGGATTTTTGCTGCCGCACCTTTTTTGTACCCGCTGTGCCGGACCCCGCCGGACTGTACGGGGCGATCTGCGCCACCGTGCCGCCCTGCTATCTCTGCGGGCAGGGGTTTTCCAACAACTGCCTGCGCTTCGGGCTGGAGGGCGGCCTGCAGGCAGAACTGCGTTTTTGCGGGGACCGGTGCGAAGTCTGGCTGCGGCACTGCCTGCCGGACAAGGCCCGGGCAGCCGCCGGGGTGTACGGGCCTTTATTGGAAGAACTGGTAACCCGGCTGGGCACCGACGGAAAGGAGCCATGTTATGGCCGAAGATAAAATCTACCGGCTGCTCGCCCTGCAGCAGCTGTTGAGCGGCAACACGCTGAACAAGAAGGAGGCCGCCGCCCGGTTTGAGGTGGGCGAGAAGAGCATCCAGCGTGACCTGGAAACGCTGCGGGCCTACTACGCCGGGCAGGGCAACGACCTGCTCTATGACCGGGAGGCGAACTGCTACCGTCTGGAACAGCCCGCTGAGGCCCGGCTGACCAAAAGCGAGGTGCTGGCGGTCTGCAAGATTTTGCTGGAGAGCCGCGCTTTCACCGAGAAGGAGCTGGACCCCATTTTAAACAAGCTGGTGGCCTGCTGTACGCCGGTGCAGAATCTGCGGGCGGTGCAGGAGCTCATCGGCAACGAGCGGTTCCACTATGTGCCGCCCCACCACGGAAAGGCCTTCGTGGACAAGCTCTGGACGCTGGGGGAAGCCATCCGGGACCACAAGGTGGTGGAGATGGACTACGTGGGCACCCACAACGCCGTGCCCAAACACCGCCGGGTGCAGCCGGTGGGGATTCTCTTCAGCGAGTATTATTTCTATCTGGCCGCCTTCATCGAGGGCATTGACAAGAAGGAGCATTTCGCCAACCCCGAGGACCGCTCCCCCACCATCTACCGGGTGGACCGGATTGGCTCCTTCACGGTGACGAACGACCATTTCGACATTCCCTACAAGGACCGTTTCCAGGAGGGCGAGATGCGTAAGCGCATCCAGTTCATGTACGGCGGCAAACTGCGGCACATCAAATTCAAGTACACCGGCCCCAACATCGAGGCCGTGCTGGACCGCCTGCCCACCGCCCGGGTCCTGGAAGAGCTGCCCGAGGGCGGCCAGCTGGTGGAAGCCGAGGTCTTTGACGGCAATGGTCTGGATATGTGGCTGCGAAGCCAGGGGGATTGGGTGAAGACGCTTGCCTGACCCCTTCGGGTTCTGTAATTCAACTTACCTGATACTATTGAAAAAGGAGTAGATTCCATCATGAGCAGTTATGTAAAAAGCAAAAAAAGATGTTGTTCCCCAGTCTGGATTCCCTGAAACAGGTGAACAAGGTCATTGACGAAGCGAACGCCGCCATCCACGACAAATCCCGCACCATCTCCCAATCGGCCATTCCCGAAGTGCTGGCCGGTGCCCTGGGTGTGGGCGTCGGCGGTGTTGCCAGTTTTGCTGCCCTCTTCTTCGGCGGTTCGGTCGTGGGATTGAGCGCTGCCGGCATTACCAGCGGGTTGGCTGCTGCGGGCGCCGTTGTGGGCGGCGGTATGGCCGCCGGGGTCGCCGTTCTGGCAGCCCCCGCCGTGGTCCTGGGCGCCGCCGGGGTGGGGATCGCCGCCAATGTCAAGAACAAAAAAACTGAAGGACGCCAAGGAACTCTGCTATAAAAACGCCGTCAAAGCACAGTCGGAAATCATCAAGGCACTGCGGGATGAATCCAAGGCGGACAAAGAGCGCATGGACTATCTCAATGCGCTGAACATTACCCTGCAGGCGGCCATCAACGATCTGAAACATGACCTGGGTATGCAGTAACTTTTTCCATTCGGTGGCATAATGAGTACTTTCCGATACAGCAAAGAGGAGCTGGAACGAAACAAAGTTCTGAAATACAACCTGGACCTCTCCCGTCAGCTGCAAAATGACCCGGCTCTGGCCCGGACCCGCTCCGAGACCGACGCCAATATCGCCGCCAGCGAAGCGCTGCTGGCGTCCCTGGGGCGTTCTTCCGAGACGGCCGCGGCAGCGCAGGCTGCCAAAGCCGCACGGGAACGTCCGCTGGAGCATCAGCCCCAGGCCCGGAGTTGGGAAAGTCTGGTTTCCGAGGCAGAGAACGCCGTTCCCGGGGAGATCGTTCTGGAAGACATCCTTTCCCCCGAGGAGATCGAGGCTTCCTTCCGGGAACTGGACGAAATCAACGCACGCTTCGCGCAGAAGACTGGCATTGTAAATTGCACCGACCTTGCCTTTCTGGCAATTGCCACCGCGCTGCAGATAACCAAGACCCTGCTTTTCCCCTACGTTGCCAAACATTTCGGCTACGGAGAACGTTTTGATCCTTCTCAGCGGCTGCCCCACAATGACAAATCCATCGAGGACGCTCATCGGGCAGCCAACGATGATTTCCGGGACAAAAATCTGAACAGGCACCCGACGGGATACTGGATCAACCTGCTGTACCAGACCCCGCCCTATGATACCACCGTGGGTTCGCCCGCCCTGGGAATCAATATGGGCGGCGCCTATCACCGGCTGTACACGCTGGGGCATGATCCTGTGCTGGGCTGGATTTTCGGAACCGCCAATATTCTGACTGACACCATCACGTTGAACACCTTCCAGACTTTTCGTGTGGCAAGAGTGCCCAAGCTTCGGATCCTGCCCGAACCGGTCAGCCTGTGGACGCTGGGCACCGAAAGCTTCGATATGATCCGGGAAGATCCCCTCAACCTGCCGGCCGCCCTTTTCGCCCAGGCCCAGCACCTGAAATCCGACCGCTATACCAAAGTGGGACTGCCTGTGCCGCTGCTGGCCGCCTTCAAAGAGGACTCAGCCGCTTCTTTGTATAAAAGCCAATACGATTCTCTGTGCTTTTCCCGGGACGCCAAAATCGCCGGGGCTTCTTTCGCCGTCTCGCTGGTCATCGATATGATCATCGGTCTGGTGCACGGACTTTTCCGCCAAGAGGAGGAAGACCCCGCCCTGTACCAGGTCCGCACCCGCAAGATCCTTCTGATTTCCAGCCTGCTTGCCTCCACCAGCTCGGTCATCCGCGCCGGCATTACACAAAACCCCAGAAACCTGGACCTGGGCACGCTGCTCTGTTCTGTGGCCCACTTGTGCACCGATCTGCGCTTCATGGCCCGCATCAAACGGGAATTCGTGGAAAAGGAACTGGACAGCCGCCTGCAGGCCGAACTGGACGAGATCGACAGACTGTACCACAATTTTTGAACAGAAAACAGCCCCCATGGAAAATCCATGGGGGCTTATCTGTGCGTTTCAGCGAAGTATTTTCATAAATTGAAGCAACAGTCCCGTAATCTCTTTCTGATCCTGCAGTGCCTCCCGCCTGCCAATGACCTCTATGTAACACTCCTGTGCTTTCTTTTTGCTGATATTCCCGCTATGCGCCGAAGGATTCCGGTAGCGTTTGCGGACTTCCTCGCACCGCTCCAAAAGACTTCTCTCCCCTTCCTTTTTCCCTACAAAAGGCTGCAGGGGGTCCTCCTGGTAACATTCAGCCACAATCGAGGCCAGATACTCCCGCAGCCAGCTCCGCTTCTCTTCGCCGTCATCCGCTTGAAAAAGGTAGGGCAACATTCCCAGCGTAAATCTGCGGTTTGGTTCCCAGGAGCCGTTCTTATTTTCAAATCGCAGCACTTTTGGCCATACTTCATACGCAACTTTTTCTTGTTCTTTGAGCCTATACTGAAACCCAAAAAAGAGGTGCTTGCCCAGTTCCTGCTCCAATGCGGAAACCGCCGTAATACAGACGCCACGGAAGTCAAATTCCTTTTCCTGAATGCATTCCAGCCGGCTCCACAAAACGGCGGTCGAGACCAGCCCGTTCTGCGAGCTCTTCTCCAGTTTATCCCAGTGTTTTCCAAACAGTTCCCGCAGATGCAGCCGTTCTCGCTGCACGCAGAGATCTGCCTGCTGTTCCAGTTCGCTGTATACCCGATCACTCTGCCGCTGCACAAAAAGCGAGATTTTTTCCTCCTGCTGCTGTGGCGGCAGTCCCGGCAGTTCCCGGTTCAAAGCTTCCACGTGGTTCTGCATTTCCTCTGCAAGCCGTTTTACGATCTGGTCTGGTATTGCATCCACCTTTTTTTCAACACGGGTCAGTGTCTGCAGTCCCTGCTGCAGTTGTCCCTGCAGGATCTGTGTTCCTTGCAGAATCTGTTTCTGCAGCAGCGTTTGTTCCCGCTGTTCCTTATCGGCAGTGGTCTCTTGTTCTGCGTATTTATGCAGAGAATGAAGATCTTTTATGGAACGCAGCGACAAGCCTCTTATACACACTTTCTGAAAGTCACTAAAATTATGAAGACTGCCATATGCCTTATAGAATGGTCCGGGCATAAATGTCCCGCGAATCCCATCCAGCAACAGGTTAATGATCGTTCGGATTACTTCCGGCGATGCTTTTGTTCTCTCAATATACTCTCTGTCTGCTTCCCACACCACTTCGAAGTTTCCTAGCCGTTTCAGCGTTTGCAGCGCTTGTACCTTTTGAGAATACAGTTCCGGCCTTTCCAGAATCATCAGTGCTGCCACACCGCAGCATACCCGGGTAAAAAAAGAATCTTTTTCGTCGCCTTGCGCATTTGTCAGCAGTTTGTAAGCCTCTTGTCTGTTCCGGCTTACCCCTTCGCCACGCAGATAACACAGTGCCAGAAAAAAGCGCGCCACATCATTTTCTTGCCATAACGCTGCGCGGAAAATTTTAACAGCTTTATGCAGATTTTTCGCTTTCCCGCAGCCATAATAGGCCATGATTCCCAAAAACAAGCGGGCCGCTTCGGTATCTGCCTGCTGAAACCACTGTCTTGCCTTTGCAAAGTCCTGACGTTTTCCTGTTCCTTTCAGGTACACTTGCCCCATCAGGACAGCATACTCAGGATCCCGACTCATTTGGTATGCCTTTTCCCACATCTCACAAGCCCGGGCAAAATCTTGTGGAATCCCTTCCTCGTCATCTCCGGTCGAATAAATTATCCCTACCCCGCAGGCCGCTTCGCTGTTTTCCGTTTCGATGATTTTTTTATATAAATCAGCTACCGGAAAAGTATCGCTGCATTTTTTAAAAAAGCTTGCCGCTTTTTCCAGGCTTTTTCTCACGCCTGCGCCATGATAATAGCAGATTCCCAAATGGAATTGGGCCAGTTTCTGTATTCTCTGCTGCTCGCTGTCCAAGAACTTTGTGTAAATGGCAACAGCCCGTTTATGGTCGCGTCTCACACCAATGCCATAATCATAGAAAATGCCAAGATAAATTTCGAGCTCCGGGTTTTGTGCCACTTCGACCTGTATCTCGGCAAACGCTTTTTTGCCGTCCGGCAGACATCCTCTGCCACAGGCATAGCACCAAGCCAACTTCCAGATTGCCTGCTCATCCCCGCTGTCGCGGGCTTTCTCGTAACAAGAGAATTGCTTTGCCGGGCTATAAAAGGGCGTCTCCTGATTCCCGTATAAATCCCCCAGCAAACGGTATATCTTTCCGGTTCCATCCTCTGCATGGGCTTCATAGCACTTCCGCACCCATTCGTAGGCCTGATTTTTTTCCGGCACCATCTGCAATCCACCATAAGCCAGAGCCAGCATCTTCTGCGTAAAGGCCGTCCTTTTGTACCGACTGCAACAGATCACGGCCTCTTCATACTGTTTGTTCCTAACCAACTGACATATATATGTAACATCGCTTTGTTTCATGGTTTCCTCCGCAGATTCTTGCTCTTCTGAGAGCCTCCATCCATCGGCCTTGCGTCTTTATACCCAGTATATCACACAGAGGAATCCATCGGTATCCTGCACCAACAAAAAAAGCGGCGAAACCGCCGCTTTTTCATTCATTTTTCCGTTTTAACGCCGGGCCAGACGCCCTTCACCTCCTTTGGATTTGTTTTGGGTAGGACTGTGCTTGCGGATGGAGTGCTGCTCGTGTTCGCGCCGTGTGCGGGAACTGGAACGGCCATCCGCTATTTTGTACTCCAAGGTAGCACTGCCGTCCGTTGGCAGCTTTCCGCTGCGCCTGTGCTCTCCTGTCCGCCGGGCCAGATTGTTGGTTTCCCCTATGTAAAAGATCTGCCCTGTCTTGTCGCGCATCCGGTATTCTCCGGGACTTTGGGGCGGTTTGTGTCCCGCACCCGTACAAGGATTGTACTTCATCGGACGTCCCACTTTATAAATTGCCATTGTCGCCGTTCCTCCTTGTCCACAAGATGTTTTTCCTGCCGGAATCACTCGTCATCCAGATCCAGGCTTTGGGAAACTTCACAGAGTACCCCTACGCCAAGACCTGCCAACGTTCCTACCGCGCTTCCTTTTACTGCGGAAGAATCGCTGATCTCCGCCAGCGCCCCTCCCAGCAGGCAGCCCAGGCTGCCCCATGATGCAATCGTATTCGGATCCATCCTTATCTCTCCTTCCTGAATTTCCGCCGTTTTCCAGATCCGCCCATCGGATCCCCGGTGTCTGTTTTTATTTTATCATTTCATTCGGAATAAAAAAAGTGATAAATATACCATATTTTTATTCCAGATTTTAATAAAATAAATTGCAATTTCGTTATTTTTGTTTTATAATTTTATATATTTTATTCCAATATCGGAATAATAGGGAGTGAGGCAAATGACATTTTTCGATCTTCAGCAAAGTCAAGGCAACGCCGTGGTGGAAAACAAGCTGCACTTGAACCTGAGTTCCCGCGCTTACGAGGTCCTGATGCAGGATGCCGACACGTTCCGTTGCTGTGACTTCAAACAGCTGGACCGCGCCTGGGAAAATCATCGGCTTCCTTCCGCCGTAGTCAATCATCTGCTCATAGGCTTTCTGGACCAGACCCCTCCGGCCATGAGACAAATGAAACAGCGGCAGCAGGAATTTGACACCCTTTTATCCGATCAAAAAGACGTCCTTTCGATACTGCACAATCACACGCTTGATCTCTTTCTTGCCTTGCGCACAGGCTGGCGGCAAACGCGCGGCGACTCTTATTACATACGACTGACCGTCCGGGCTCAGAGCGCGCTCTTATCCTATTTTGAGGAATATCTGCTTCCGCTCAAGATTGCCTCTGCGCAGGACAGTGTCAGTGTTGAGATCAAAATACTTCTGGAGGAATACGCATTGCTTCCGGACCAGCAACGCGAACTCATCTTTTACAATACGATGCTCAAAGACATCCGAAACGCTATTGAACAGCGCACTGCCCTTTTTGTCACACTCCATAAATCGCGCCGGACCTATACCTTGCTGCCTTTCCGTATTCAATCCGACCGGGAGCAGCGTTACAACTATCTGGTGGGGTACCAAATTTCAAAGTCCGGTGATTATCTTCCAAAAGCGACGCGGTTGACTTCTTTGGCACAGGTTCAGAACTGTACCGAGCAAAATTTACCGGAAAAGGAATGGGCTTTGCTGCAAAAAAGGCTGGAAGGAGAAATACGCCGCAAAGATATCGAATTTCTTTCTTCCTCGGAGTCTCCTTCGGAAATCCGTGTTCAGCTCACCGAAAACGGAGAAGATCTCTACCGCCGCATCCTCTACAGACGGCCCCGCTATGTTCGAAAACTGCCCGATCACATCTATGTATTTCATTGCAGCCAATTCCAGGCCCGGAGCTACTTTATCCGGTTTGGTGCGGACGCCAAAATCCTGGCACCCCAATCTTTTGCCAGAGAAATTCAGGCTTATTTCAAAGCGGCGCTGGAACAGTATCTGAAATAAGGCACGCGGTGCCTTCCTCCTCAATTTTCCGTTTTACATTCAATGTTGTCCTCCTTTCGAATTGGTGCTACAATAACTATATGGCAAAGCTAATAGTTTTTTGCACTTTTCACAGCCATTGTTTTTGCGTTTTCCTCATAAGCTTGTATTTTTCTGCTGTTCTGTAGCCAAAACATATAACAAGAAGGTGAAAATTCCATGCTCAAATTTTGTGATGAAATTGAAAAGAACGCTACGCTTAAAAAGGAATATCACCAACACGTACAAAATATTGCCCGTTGGTACCAGCATTCCTTTGAGCACTATAGTGCGTTGCTCAAAACAGAACTCGAGTTGGGTATCAAAACAATTGAGGAGGAGCTAAGCCAAACGAGTGACGCTTCAAAAACATACTTTGACATCGCACAGGATTTTCAAAACAATCTTGACTTTGCTAATAGCGCCAAAGCCCCTTATTTTGTGATGTCAGATGCTTTGGTAAAGCTTATCCTGTCCATGTATTCTATAGGTCCTAACACTCCGGATGGTTTTCTTCTGAGTCGGCACGGAATTAGTTACAATACAAGTGGAAATGGCAATAAGACTTGGATTGATTGTACTGCTGACGTATGGAAGATGACTGAAATTATCACGAAAGTCCTCCGCGACGAGGTTGGTACCTTTTCCATTGATTTTTATGCACTGCTTTTTGAACGCAGTGCACGTTCCAAGTTGGTTCATGCTGCCCGAGGGACCCTGTGTTTATCCGCGTTACGTTGTTATAATGTCATCCGGGAAATGCTAATATTTCTGGATTCCGATTATTGCGATACCCTCCCGACTTTTGATCTCAATATCACTTCTTCGATCGAAGGCTTTTGCTATGACAAATTTTTGATGCCGCCATGCAGCTTTTCCTTCAACGACACTACCTCCATCCTAATCACCGACTCTGTACACGATATTCGCCGAGATTATCGGGAGGCCGTTGCCAATCTTCCGTGGAATCTTGTCATTGATTTTGACGGATATTCCGATTGTGGAGGATTGTTAAGCACCGTCAATCACAATAGAATCCTGAAGGAAGTCCTGTATCGTGATATTGCCAACAATCTGGATGGACTTCCTGTAGATCAAACACTATGGTACCGTTGCGGCGAATATCAGAACTATAATTTTGTGCCTTCCCCCAAAGGACCTTCCATTCCCTCCTATATATCGTTCTTAAAAGGGCTTCCCGGTACCTCCTCAAAAATCCAATGTTATAATTGGATGAAAGAAGTTTTTATCCAACTTTTCCTCGAAGCCAAGAAGCGTGAACGTATGATCCATGTCGTTGTCTTAACCGACAACTATTCTCTAACCAAATGTATCATCGAAGCTTTCACATCCGAAACTCTAAAAACAAAAGACTACTTTATAACATGGGTCGGACTTTCCAACACGAACAAAGAAAAAATTCTGGAAAGCGAGTATCTTGATGACGGAGATGATATGCAGAAGCATTTTTGTTATCAATTATCCCCCATTTCCTTGTTTTACAAAGCATTTTACGAGAACAAAAATTATTGGCACCCTCGTGAATCTTTAGATACCACATTTTCTTTGCCGGGGTTCAACGGCCCTATTTCTCTCTCCGAAAATGAGAGAAACAACTTGGCAGCAGATTTCTTTGCTCTATATGACAATTGTGAACAAGAGGGCAGTGACCACTCCGAAGAACTGCGTCAGAAATTTTATTCCGGCGCAACCGCATCCTGGAATACGATTGCCAATCAAACTATCCCGTGTCTGCGCAAATCTGTTGATTTTGACAAGATGAAACAAAAAATGCGCAGCTTGTTAGGACAGACGCAAGAAATTCCCCAAAAGCGTCTATTTTTTATAAATCATACAGCAGGTATCGGAGGTACCACTTTGGCTCGTCAGCTTGTGTGGGACTTACATACCGACTATGCCGTTCTGGAAGTTCGTACATATAACCAAAAGTCTTTTAAATCACAAATTGAACATCTATATGATGTCGTACTACAAAAATCCCCAATTATTCTGCTTGCCGATGATACATTACCTTATTTCAGCAATTTGTGTGAAGCAGTCTGCCGGCTGGAACGGCGTTGTGTTCTTGTTGCCGCCTGCCGGAGTGACAACAGCATTTTACGGAATTATCCACAGGCAAACTGTGAGTTTTTTGCTTCCATACCAGACAAGGACATTCAAGTTCTCAAAGAGCGATACCGCAGTGTAAGTTCCCTTCCGGAAGATATTTTGCGCGCCAAGGACGGGAACTTCGACAGAGATATTCATGGAAAAATGCGCACGCCTTTCATTATCGGCCTTTATTATAAGGAGAAGGATTTTTCCATCGACGAGTATGTGTATAAGGCACTGAACGGTTGTACTGAAAGACGCTATGCCGATGTTCTGGCATTCATAGCCATCTGCGACCGCTATGGTTACAAAAACGTTCCCTTCACTTTGGTCCGGAAGCTGTTGAATCTTGATATTCGCCAGGATTTTCTGACACTGGTTCCTGCAGCCAGCAGCCTGATCACTACTGACCTCCAAATTTCGGGCGCTGTTTGCTATCGGTTTATGCATCATCTGCTCAGTCAGCGCTATTTTGAGTTATATTGCGAAAAGTATTACAAATCTCATGACAACATTCCCAACGCGTTGTATGATTTAAGCTATAGTCTCATTGATCATATCGCTGATATGGGGCAACAGCTTTCCGAAAATTTGATGGATCTTCTGATTTCAATTTTAATTCAGAATAAAGCCCCCAGTTCCACGGCTCAAGATCAGTACCTCTCTGCCCTCATGATTGAAATCAATGTTCCGGAAAATCAGCGTATGCTCATGCAGCATCTTGCAGAAAAATTTGAACCTTTTGCCATCCGCTTTTTTAAAGAGCAAACCGATAACCCTTCTCGTCCAGACAGAGTCCAGCAACTGACGCAACGGCTTGTTTCCCATTCTTATGCCCATTTAGGACGTATGTACAGCCGCGGTGCACATAATCATGCAAAAGCCTACGAATGTTTTTGCAACGCTATAGCATATATGCCCGATGAAGACCCCAATATTTACCATATGGCGGGTTGCTCCCTGCTGGACAAATTGAACGAGCAATTTCACATAGAAGAAAATAATTGGGACACATCCGCTCGCAATGCCATTCAAACCGATGTGAAGGATGCGTGCGGATATTTTGACGACACTATTCGCTTCGGAAGTCCAGACTACGGTTATCCCAGCAAGCTGGAACTTCTATTCAAATATCTGGAATTTTTATACCGGATCCGCGGTATCCGTTCTGCTGAAGATCTTTCCAAAATGGATCCCACCACGCGGGAATTTCAGTCCGAGTTCATAAGTGCAGCTCAGGAGGCAGCCTCCTACACGGATTTGGGCGATATTGCAGACGCGAAAATTCGGGACTATAAAAGCAGATTCCAGTCCCAAATTCTATTCGGTAGCTATCAACAGGCTGTGGAGTACTATCAAAGCAAGGTGGATTCTCTTCGTGCAACTGAAGATATAGTCGGATACGGTATTGCTCTACGCAATTTGATTTTCACTTTGATTGATCAAGCCAGAAGCAAATCGCCTTCCACACCATTCTACCGGAATCTCAAAAATGCCCAGAAGATCCTGGAAGACATTACCATCCTTCTACAAAAGCCTTACGATATTAACAACTATGCTGATTACAGACTGCGCAGCCAAATGTTCCACTATTGGATGCTATTGTCCAAGCACCTCAACGTTCCCATTGAACGCGGTCTTGTTACATCGGCAAGTTGGGTTGAAATGGAAGATCAGTTCCGCAGCAATCGAAATCCGGAGCCCTATTATTATCGCAGAGTTTTACTGCTTCTTTCCATCAAATCCGGAAACCTTTCTTCCCGCGATGAATTGAAAAGATTAATACAGCGTATCACACAATATGATGCCGCAGGTGACTTTGATCGACGTCGGTGCAATATTGAGCGTACAAGGGATCTTCTGGTTGATAAAACAGAAATGGGACAACTGTTTGATGTGACCGCTTGTAGAACAGAAGAAGAAATGGTTGCAGATATGGATTTGCAAAATGCACGCCCGGTTATCGTGCACGCTCATTTCAGTAACTGTCTGAATCAGTCTAATGCGAATTTTGAAATCTACGATCCTCAGGTATGGTCATCCGAACCAGTACGGATGCGCATTGGACGGAATTCGTCCAGTTCTCTTAGCACGAACCAGCTTGGGCACAAAGTTGCTTTTATAATGGGCTTTAGTGTTACAACTACCGTTGCACTTTCCTATGGTTCTGCGGATTTGAGCTCTGGCGAATCCCTAAACGTCCAGGAAGTTTTACAGCGCGCCCGCGCAGAGGTCTACCCAAAAATTTCCTTTGCCAGCACCTCAACAAACACGAAAGAAGTCAGTTCTCCTCGTATAGAGAGCCTCCCTCGTGGTGCAGCTGCCTGCTTTAAGGATGGTGAAAAATCGTCCAACGGGAAATGGATTAACGGCACGGTCAATGGCTCCCGTGCTGGTGTCTCTGTAGACAACGACTTGATGCGTTTTCCGAAGGACGAGATTCGATATTATGGCGGCATTGAAGAAGTCGTGAGGCAGCTATGTCAAAAGCCAAAACTTCCCTGTGTGATTCTCAATTCTTCTTGCAATACCACGAGCGTTGAATATCAAGTTTCTTTTTTCAGTGCCAGCAAGTCTGGTACCTTAGCAGAATTACTGGAAGGTTCTTCTCATTCCGCCGAAGAACATAATCCGCCAAAATTGCAGTCGGCTGAACTTACTACAGATACCGCCCCTGTTATTGCCAATGGATCTATCGTGGAAGTAAAACTGAAATCCGTTAACACCGATTCCGCTTCCGGCGTTTTCATCCGTGGAGAAGAATGCTACCCCATAGTTATAAAATCAATCAATAAACAAAAGCGGAAGAAGCTTATCCAAGAAAAAGATTCGAACCTCATCAAGGTCCGCGTCATTTCCTATAATGGGGAAAGTTATGTTGGTAAGTTGACCTTTTAGTCTTGCGTGTGCTTTTTATATCTCCGTCTATTTTAAAAAATCATTTACCCTGCACACCTGTAAGAAACACTTTTTAAGTAAATCAATATTTACTCATTATCTTTTCCAACAATCCTGCAAAATTCTCATCCTGCTCCCTCGTGCGTTTGGCTGGCCCTTTCGGGTGCTTGCCGGCACGGAGGAGCTTTTTGTTTTCATGCCGACGGGCCAGCAGACCGTCAATGTTCTGGGTCGTGTACTCCAGCCCGTTTTGGTTGAGCACTCTGGCCCGCCGAGCCAGGCAGATACAGGCAAGCCCATAGTCCTGGGTGATGACAATATCTCCCGGCTGCACCCGGTTGACCAGGGCAAAGTCCACGCTGTCAACTCCCTTGTCAAAGACCAGCGTCTCAGCACCTTCCCGCTCGATGCGATGGGCCGTATCACAGAGGATTTTCACCGGCATCCCGTGGGCCCGGCCAATTCGCACCGTCAGGTCCACCACCGGGCAACCGTCTGCGTCAATCAAAATCGTTGGCATCCTGATTTCCTTTCTGTTCCGTTACTGCATGAGCGACAAAATACCGAGAAGAATCACAATGATCATGAACAGCCCTCCCAGTTCGGCCAGGCTCTGCAGCAAGTCCCCCCTCTTCCCTGGGATGTACATTGTGCGGCTTCTGCTCCACCCGTTTTGCTTCGGAATGCTTGGAACTTTTCGGGAAATTTCGATGAAATGCCTGCATATAGTGAACGTACCCGTCAATTCCCTTGCCAAAATAGCCGAAATCCCAGTCTTTCATGGCAGCCATCCTCCTGACCATCTGCTTTTCTATACATACATTGTAGCACAACGCAAGTCCTATAATGGGTATCGCAAGTCTATGCCGCCGTTGATCGGCGGCTTTTTGTTTGTATTGTAGCAGTTTTATCTTTCTTTTCCTCCTTTTTTCAAAAAAATGAGATAAATATCGCAAAAGTTGCGAGGTTTGCCTGCTATGATAGTAGCGCAAAAGGAGATAGTGCAAAAAATCTTTTTTTAATGTAACAAAAGTTGTTAGGTTTTTCTGTTATGCTCCCAGCAAAGCAGCTTTTCTATTATGAACTTTCTGAGAACATTTTTTAAATATGCCAGGATATGGCATATTTAGCTGATAGGCTGATTATGGGTGGCTGCAAAACAGAGTGTTTGTCATGCCATCTGTAAATTCTTTATGAATCCTTGTTTAAATCGTAAGGTTTATTTCCTATTTGCGCATTAAGCTGGTAAACAAGGGGGCAGTGAATCTTATTAAGATTCACTGTCTGATTGAACCAGGCAGGTGTGAATCTTAATAAGATTCACAAGAACAGCTGCTTTTCAGAAAAAGTGAATCATAGCATGATTCACTTTTTTCACGTGACGAGGGAAAGCCCAGGAAAGTGAATCATAGCATGATTCACTTTCTCACCGGCTTTTTCCCACCGGCGGGGAAGGAAAAGGGGCCCAAAGGCCCCCAACCTGCTGGCAGACGGTTTTGCTAGCATAGCGTTTGGATATCCAAACACAAATTTGGGGACTCTCCCCAAACCCCGTACCTGCTGCAACAAAAGGAGGCATGAAAATGCAGGACACATTAAACACCTATACGCTTCAGGAACTCTACAAACAGCCTATCGAACCCATCCCTTGGGTGGTGGAAGATCTGCTGGCACCCGGGTTGTATTTCCTGGGTGGTTCGCCAAAAGTGGGAAAAAGCTGGCTGGCACTGCAGCTTTGCCTGGCTGTATGCCGTGGAGAGCCCTTTCTGGGGTTCGAGACCAAGCGGAACGAAGTTCTTTACATCTCTTTGGAGGACGGTCCTCGGCGGCTGCATATCCGCGCATTGCGGCTGACCGAGGAGGCTCCCGCCGGTCTGTATCTTTGCACCCATGCGCATTTGATTGGTCACGGACTGGAGCAGCAACTGGATCAGATGCTGGCTGAACACCCGGCCGTCAAGTTGGTCGTCATTGACACGCTGCAAAAAATCCGGGAGGCAACCAGTGCCACCCCCTCCTACAGCATCGACTACCGGGATGCCTCGGCTTTGAAAGCGGTGGCAGACCGGAACGATATCTGTATGGTGGTTGTACACCATCTGCGCAAACTGAAGGATGAGGATCCTTTCAAGCAGATGTCGGGAACGAACGGGCTGAACGGTGCCGCCGACGGATCAATCGTTCTCGACCGCCGAAAACGCCAGGAAGGGACGGCTACGATGTCAGCCACCGGACGGGATATCGAAGATATGGAACTGACGCTGGACTTTTCCGACTGCCGCTGGAGCCGAGGCTGCTCACCGGAGCAGCTGCAGATGCTTCAGCTCCTGTCCGCTCTGCAGCGTTTGTTGGCCGACAAGCCGTTTTCCGGTACTGCCACCGAATTGACAGCCCGGCTGGGGGACGAGGGAAACTTATGGGGGCCGGCTCAGCTGTCCCGGTACCTGCAGAGCCATGAAGAGGAACTGGCAAGGTATGGTATTTTAGTGAGTACCCGGCGTACCAGCAAGCAGCGCCTTCTGCAGCTTTGCTGCCGTCCGCATGACGAGAATGACGGTTGTGACGCTTCTGACACAGGATTTGAAATACCGGATGTTTCGTCGCAACCGTCACAACCGTCATCACCGTCACTGACGTCACAGGCATCTTAAGGAAGGAGGGGCAAACATGGCCTATATTCAACAACGCGGAGAAAGAAAGTATAAAATTACAGTTTGTAATGGCTACACTACAACAGGGAAAAAACGGATGCAGGCGCGCACCATTGATGTCCCCAAGGAGATTCCAAAGCGCAGCATCAGGCAGTATGTCTATGCGGAGGCTGAGCGCCTGGAAAAACGATTCCGCACCGGCATCGACGAAAGTGAAAACACCAAGTTCGAGGCCTACGCGGAGCATTGGCTGGACAGGGCAGCCAAGCGATACAAAGCCTGTACGCTGGCCGGTTACCGAAAAATGCTGGAGCTGGCATACCCTTTCATTGGCGGTTTGCCGCTCTGCAAGATCCGTCCCATGGTCCTGGAGGAATTTGCAGAAGAACTGCGCAAGCGGCCGGGGCGGGGCGGCAAGCCTCTGAGCGAAAACACCGTACATAAATATCTGGATGCCGTTTCCGCTGTGCTGCAGGACGCAGCGAAAAATGACATCCTGCTCTATAATCCTGCCCATCGGGTTGAAAAAGTACGGGTGGAAAAACCTCAGCAACGCATTCCCCAACAATGGGAGATGCGAAAGCTCCTGCAGTGCATTCTGCAGGAGCCGCTGCTTTATAGAGTGTATTACCTGATGGCCCTCTCCACCGGTCTGCGCCGCGGTGAGCTGTGTGCCCTTCGGTGGTGTGATCTGCACGGCGGGAATCAGGTGAAGATCCAACATTCCCGCAGCACTGTGGTAGGGCAGGGCGTACTGGAAAGTGACACCAAGAACCACCGCACCCGCATCGTGGTCATGCCGCAGATCGTCTTCGACGATCTGGGAGAGCTGTTCACTGAGCAGGCTCTGGAAAACAACGGGGCTGACTGGAACGGGTTGATTTTCCAGCGTAAGGGGAGGCCGATTCATCCTGACA
Organism: Gemmiger formicilis; assembly: GCF_016900095.1. Lineage (GTDB taxonomy): Bacteria > Bacillota > Clostridia > Oscillospirales > Ruminococcaceae > Gemmiger > Gemmiger formicilis_A. Next base: position 45,552 of record NZ_JACJJP010000005.1, on the reverse strand, counting down.
GCTTCAGCCGTCACCTGCGGCATCTGTATGACCGGAACGGTTTTCCCGAGGAATACCACCTGCATACCATGCGGCATTTCTTTGCCACCTATCTGCTGGAACACGGAACCAGCAAGCAGGTGGCAGCCGACCTGCTGGGACACGCAGATACCGCCTTTCTGGAACGAACCTACTGCCATCCGCAGGATATCTGCAAAGAGGAGGCTGCCGGGTTGTTTGATTCTCTGCTGGAGCCGGCAGAGGAAGAATACTGTGCCGCCCTGGATGAATGAACACCAATACTTCTGTTTGTCCGGCACACCCACAGTGAGGATTTTCCCTTTTGGGAGAATCCTCACTATTAGTTATGTTTGCAAACTTTTGGTGTTTTGCCCGGTTTGCACAAGTATCGTGGCCGTTCTTCGTTGGGTTTGGTGATAGCTTTGTATCGCAGAGGTTGGTATCCTTTGTGTCAATACACACAAAGGAGTGGTCAAAATGGCAAGCATCCGAAAACGAGGGCAAAACAGTTATCTCATCGTAGTATCCCGCGGCTACGATTACGAAGGGAACCGGCTGAAAGCTGCACAGAAAACAGTACATCCACCGAAAGATCTCACGCCCGGCCAGTGCAAAAAATGGCTGAACGAACAGGCTGTTCTGTTCGAGCGGGAAGTACGGCATGACCCACAACCCGTGAACCATGCCATGACGCTGGCAGCGTATACCGAACACTGGCTGCGGGATATCGCCCCAGGCAAGCTGGCAGCCAGTACCTATTCCCGTGACCAGCAGGATATCCGGCGCATCCTGCCAGCACTGGGGCATTACAAACTGACCGATCTGCGCAAGGAAACCATCCGTGCCTTCTACGAAGCCATGCGCTCAGAGCCTAAACTGACGGATGGACAGCCGCTATCGGAACGGTCGGTGGAGGGACTGCACAACACACTGTGCAGCATCTTGTCCGGTGCCGTGGATGAAGGCTACCTGACCCATAACCCAGCCTGGCGGGTGTACAAACCTAAAGGCGTGCGCAAGGAGCGCCCGGTGGCCGACGAGGAAACGGTGCAGAAGCTGATTGCCGCTCTGGAAACACAAAGCATGAAATATGAAGTGTACTTCAAACTGGTACTGGCCACAGGGATGCGCCGCGGCGAAGCCTGCGGATTACGCTGGTCTGACATTGACTGGAGGCACCGGACCATCCATGTGCAGCGGACGGTAGTCAAACTCAGCGGACAGAAGATCTTTACCAAGGAGCCAAAAACTGCAAGCGGCAACCGGAGGGTGTACATCAGTAAAGAGATGTGCAAGCTGTTGAAAGCGTGGAAGCAGGAATGTACCTGGCAGATGGAACAGGCAGAAGGGCAGACCCTGACGGAGGAAGATTACCTCTTCCGGCAGCCGAGCGGCGATCCCATGGTACCCACGACCTTTACCTTCCGATTCAAGAAAATTCTCAAAGAAAATGGGTTGCCTCAAAACTTATCTGTCCACAGCCTGCGCCATACCAACGCCAGCCTGCTCATTGCCCAGGGCGTGGATGTCCGCACCGTTGCAGGACTGCTTGGTCATTCCCAGCCCAGTACCACACTGGATATCTATGCCCATGCCTTTGATAAAACCAAGCGAGAGGCACAGGAAAAGCTGGGAAAGGTGATGGGGCTATAAACGAATCTGCAACAGCCATGTTCCTGCCGCCTCGGCAGGAGCATGGCTGTTGCTCTTGTCCGACTTTTTTGTTACACTGAAGTTGGAGGTGTTTGTTATGGAGTTTTGCAAAGAACCGGGCCGGATTTTTGCCACGGATGAAACGGGAAAACTGCTGGCAGAAGTAACTTTCCCGGAACAGGAGGACATTGCTGTCATCAACCATACCTTTGTGGACGGTTCTCTGCGGGGGCAGGGGGTTGCCGGACAGCTTCTGCGCGCAGTGGCCGATACTCTGCGCCAGGATGGCCGCAAGGCCAAACCTACCTGTTCCTACGCCATACACTGGTTTGAGACTCATCCCGAGGAGCAGGATCTGTTGGGGTAAAACTTGATGAGGCATGTTTTCCCGTTTTTCCTGTAGTTTAGCTTTTTGATAAGGAAGATGAGATTGAATGGGAATTTTTGATATTTTCTTTAAGAAGAAAAAGGTACCCCAAACAACTACAGGCATAGTGGGGCCCTCTCGATCCTTGGCAACTTACCAGGCACCGATTACCGTCCATCCCGATGTACAGCCTCTTCTCTGGTTTTCGGATGGACCTCAAAAGAACTATTATGCACATGCAAAACAGACTTCTCACATTTACAATGGTGTGCGTATCGCTTTTTCATCCTTTCCCACACAAGAACCCAGCCTCATATCTCTTCGCTTACCTGTTCGGATGGATGTCAATCCGAAGGAGATTGTAAGACCTCCTTATTTTCCTTCCTATGCTGATTTGTCTCCAGAGCAGCGCGGCGTATACTGGAAGTTTCTGGCAGATCCTTATTCAGGGTCTTTTGACATTGGCTATGTGTTTCTTTTCTATTATGGTTTGGAAAGACATCTGCTGGAAGGCGATTACAAACGCGCTTTTGACGTAATCTTAAAGCTTCGTGACGTCTATTCCAACAATTCCTTTCAAAATTATTCTGCATGCGCCAGCATTCTAACCTGCTTAACCCGGCAAGAGCCCGATCTGGCCCTTCGTTTTTATCAGTCCCTCGATAAGACTTACGAGGTGAATTTTTCTGACAATCTCTACCTTTTGTGCAAATACGGATTGTCTCAGCCTCTCACTGCGCAGGATCTTATGCGCATGTGTAAAACCTTTGAGTTCTCAAACCAGAATTATATCAAAAGATATCCCGATCTTTTTCTGGAAAAACTCACAGTGGTTATGAAAAAGCGCTTAGGACAAGATACGCTCCCCATCGATAAGTATGTGACGCACACCGAATGGAAAAAGCTCCGCAGGCAGAGCATTCCCGTTTTTGCAAATATTTCTATTGGCCAGCAAAGTGTTGACGTACCCTTATTAACCGAGTGCTTCAAATTAAAAAAAGCCGGATATGATATTCTGGAAGAAGCCCATTCGGAAGTAAAGAATGCTGTCGCCGATATGCGCAAGACCGGTACCTTACCGCCCGACCAAAAACTGCAACAACAATCAAAAAAATCAATAAATGTTCCCTGCTTTGATGAAGCCGCGGAAAAGGAACTTTTAAAAACGTATCGTGCTTCAAGCAAGAATGCCTTGGACCGGCATTTTGCATTGATTCAGTTACAAAACTTCTATTATCGTTTTAGAGCATTGGACGACAAATATGTTGAACAATGTATCTTTTATTGTAAAGAGGATTTGAATAGCCTTTCCTCGCTACAGGAAGCACATATCCGTGACGAGCAAAAAAGGGTGGAGGCATTAAAGGGCGTATATAGTAAGGCCGAACTAGCCGAGCAGTATAGTAAGATTGGTCCCTTTAATGGAATTATTCCTGCATTCAAACGGTTGCAAATCATCTACGAAAAACAGAAAGACTACGCTGCCGCCATAGACATCTGCAATCAGGCAATCGATTATTATCAAAAAGTCGGCATGTATGACAGCGCAAAAGATTTCGAGATTCGCCTTCATAAGATTGAAGCGAAAAGGAACAAATCCACATAAAGCCATTTAGGTGGTAAGACGCCCAGGAAGATATTCTCACATATCTTCCTGGGATATTTTATTTATGGGGCCCCCGATTTCATGCGGGATCCGTCGTGAATTGTAGCGTAAGAATCCATGCACAACTTATTCTTGTCTAGCTACTTTAGATTTTCTATAATAAAAGAAGAATTTTGCAATAAAATGGGATTTTATTATTGCAATCCCAACAATAGGACTCTTTATCTGGTATACTATCTTTGTATAGATTCAAATCAACTGCCAAAGGTGTGATTTCGATGTTACAGCCCGGCCTGTACGAACAGGTGATCAACCAACAGATGCGGGAGGAACTCTCTGCCTTGCCCGCTGCCTGCCAGGCCTCTGCCGTCCTGGACAAGGCCGAAGCCTCCCAGGTGTTGGCGCAGTATCTTGCCGACGTGATCCAGCGCGGTCTGGACGATGTTGCCGACCAGGGTGGGGACCTCTCTGCCCAGATTGCGCTGGCAAACCGGCTGGTCCAGACCATAGAAACCACAACCCAAGAAGCTGACTTTGCCCCGCTGTGCGTCGACGGCAGGGCAGAGCAGCTTCTTGCTCTTTTACGGGCCAACGACCCGCTGCTGGCCGCCGGAAAAACTGCGACAGACCTGACACGCCCTGAGACGCCGCTGGCCCGCAGCAGCCTGTTCACCGGGGCGGTGGGCGAGCCCCAGATGTTTTCCGAACTGAAAAAAGAGATTGCCTGTGCCGACCGCATCGACATGCTGGTATCCTTCATCAAATGGAGCGGCCTTCGACTGATCATCGAGGAGCTGCGTCAGTTCACCCAAAACGGCGGACAGCTGCGGGTGATCTCCACCTCCTACATGGGAGCCACCGATGCCAAAGCCATCGAAGCGCTGAGCCAGTTGCCCAACGCGCAGATCAAGATCAGCTACGACACCGACCGTACCCGCCTGCACGCCAAAACCTACATATTCTACCGGAACAGCGGATTCTCCACGGCCTATGTGGGCTCTTCCAACCTGTCCAAGGTGGCCATATCCAGCGGTCTGGAATGGAATGTGAAGGTCAGTGCCAAAGATCTGCCCAGTACCATGGCGAAGATAGCCTCCACCTTTGATGTCTATTGGAACGCACCGGAATTTGAACTCTACCAACAAGGAGAACACGAACGTCTGCTCCGCGCCCTGAAGGCGGAACGCACACACGGTAGTGAGCTTCCGCGGGACATGCTGTTCAACATCCGACCCTACGCCTACCAGCAGGAAATTCTGGACAAGCTGGATGCCGAGCGGAAGGTTCGGGGCTTCACACGGAACCTGGTCGTTGCCGCCACCGGCACCGGAAAGACGGTGATCTCCGCTTTTGACTACCGGCGGTTCTGCCGGCAGCATCCCAGCCATGCCAACCGGCTGCTCTTTGTGGCCCACCGGGAGGAGATTCTGCGGCAAAGTTTGTATACCTTCCAGAACATTCTCCGCGATCCGAACTTTGGCGAACTGTTTGTAGGCAGCAGCCGCCCTGCATCCCTTGATCATCTCTTTGTATCGATCCAGACAGTCACTTCCCAATCGCTGTGTGATCGGCTGCCTGCCGACTATTACGATTACATCGTGGTGGACGAGTTCCACCACGCCGCCGCGCCCACCTATCAGCAACTGCTGGAACATTTTCATCCCCAGATTCTACTGGGTCTGACCGCCACCCCCGAACGAATGGACGGCAAAAACATTCTGGACTATTTCGGAGGTCGGATCGCCGCCGAAATCCGTTTGCCGGAAGCCATCGACCGCAAACTGCTCTGTCCCTTCCAATATTTTGGCGTGGCAGATACCGTCGATCTGAAAGACCTGTGCTGGGTCCGCGGCGGCTATGACAAGAATGAACTGACCAACCTGTACTCCCTCAACCGGGCTGTGGCGTTGCAGCGGGCAGAACATATTCTGCATACGCTGGACCGCTATGTCACCGATCTGAATGCCGTAAAAGGGCTGGGCTTCTGTGTCTCGGTGGAACATACCCGCTTTATGGCTGAGTTTTTCAATGCGCACGGTTTGCCCTCTTTAAGTCTGGTGGGCACTTCCTCCGAAGAAGAGCGGTTGCATGCAAAAACTCGTCTGGCCCGGGGCGAACTGCGTTTTCTCTTCGTGGTGGATATCTACAACGAAGGTGTGGATATTCCCGAGGTAAACACCGTTCTGTTTTTACGGCCCACGGAATCTCTGACCGTCTTTTTGCAGCAGCTGGGCCGTGGTCTGCGCCTTTGCGAGGAGAAGGAATGCCTGACGGTTCTGGACTTCATCGGGCAGGCCAACCGCAAATACAATTTTGAGGAAAAGTTTTCCGCCCTTTTGTCCCGTACCAACCACAATCTGGCCTATGAAATAAAGCACGGTTTTCTTTCCGTTCCCAAGGGCTGCTACATCCAGCTGGAGAAAAAGCCCACCCAGATTATTCTGGACAATCTTCGCGCATCCTTTGGCGTCCGCTCCGGGCTTATCAACCGGATTCGCACCTTTACCGAGGATACCGGGTTGCCGCTGACGCTGCGGGAGTTTATGAGGTATTACCACCTGGATCTGCGCACTTTGTACGGCAAGGGAAAGGACAGCTTCGCCCGTCTGTGTGTGGCTGCCGGTGTGCGGCCGGATTTCCAGGAGCCCGCCGAGGAGGCGCTTTCCTCCGCTCTCGTCCGGCTGGCGGCGCTGGATTCCCGTCGGTGGATTCGCTTTTTGCTGGACCTTCTGCCCCGGCTGGATGGTGTGGATTTTGCAGTCCTTCCCCCGCTGGAGCAGCGGATGCTGCAGATGTTTTATATTACCGTCTGGGGAAAAGCAGCCGAAAGTTGGCAGGACGAGGAAGTTCTGGGCCATCTGCATGGTCTCGCTCACAGCCCGATCTTGCTGGAGGAATTGCAGGAATTGCTTCGGCTGCGATTTGATGCCATCGATTTTCTTGACCAGCCGGTGGAGCTGGGATTTGATTGCCCGCTGGATGTACATTGTACCTATACCCGCGATCAGATTCTGTTGGGTTTAGACTTTTATAAACCCGCCACCGTGCGGGAAGGCGTGAAATGGCTTCCCGATAAGAAGGTAGATGTATTCTTTGTGACGCTGAACAAATCCGATAAAGAGTATTCCCCCACCACGATGTACCACGATTATTCCATCAACGAGAACCTGTTCCACTGGCAAAGCCAGAGCACCACATCGGAGACTTCTCCCACCGGACAGCGCTACATCCACCATCGGCAGCGCGGCAGCAAGATTCTGCTATTTGTGCGGGAAACCAAAAACGATTCCGCCGGGGCAGCCCCCTACACCTTTCTGGGCACCGCCAACTATGTCAAGCATGAGGGCAGCCGTCCCATGAGCATCACCTGGAAGCTGGATGTGCCCATTCCGGCAAAATATCTGCGGAAAACCAACAAACTGGTCGTCGGATGATTTCTGCTTGCAGAAATTGAATCACAGGAGAAAGGCAGGAAACCTATGGAAAATTTGTCCATGTTCGGCATGATCGAAGAAGCGCAAACCCAGGCGAAAAATTCCCGACACGGCAACCTGGATGTGGTCAAGATGGAATTTTCCGGTGCCGAGACGGTTTCCTGGCAAGATCTTTTCGCTGGCTTTGATACGTTACATGCCATCACCTATTCTTCGGGAATTGGTTTTGTGTATCGCCTTCTGGACTTATTCGAACAGGCGGAAATCATCTTTGGATGTGATGAGGTTATCTCCTATTCGCTCCAGGAAGTGATGGCATACCAATGCAAAATGGTGGAACGCATACGGGAAACAGCCGGCAAAATGAAGGTGGACCTTGTCTCTCGCATCGATCAGGGAACGCTGCGGTTCTATGTTGCTCACAGCGTACTATCCCACGAAAAGATCTATCTTCTTTCCGCAGCAGATGGCCGCAAGCGTGTGATCATGGGATCCGCCAACATGTCCTTTTCTGCCTTCGGTGGACACCAGCGGGAAAATATATGCTATCTGGACGGTGAAGAAGCCTATCAATGGTATTGGGACTGCTACTGCCAATTGCGGGAGGAAAGTACCGACCAGATTGCCAAAGATTCCCTGCTCTGTGCAGATGATGGCGAAAACCTGGAGCAGCTTCCCATTGCCAGAACAATCCGTACACAAAAGGCTTTGGTGCTCCAGCCTGTGGAGGAGGCCAAAGAAGAAGTCCGCTTTGCATTGGATGTAAAAAATCTGGCAGACAAATTGGCACCTTCCGTACCGAAACCCGATAAGAAGGGAAAAATTCTGCTTTCTCCTGAAAAGATCAAATCCATTCGCCGCCAGGTCGTTGCCACCAAGACCAAAGAGAAAGAGCTACAAAGCGAATACCCGCAGCTGCAGGTATTTCCGGATGAGGCTATCGTCCGACTGAATGGAACAGATATGGACCTGAATCCGCCCAAGGAAGATGTTGCCCGAGATGTGCAGCTTTTCCTCAATTACATGGCCGGCTACGAAAAGTTCCATGGCGATGTGGCCGGCATGCAGCGGCGCTATTTCGAGTTTGCCAACTGGTTCTTCTGCTCGCCGTTTATGGCCTGCATGCGGGATATAGCTGTCCGCTACAATCAGAACCTTCTTCCGTACCCTGTATTCGGCCTTATCTATGGGCAGAGCAAAGCCGGTAAAACCAGCTTTTTGGAGACGTTGCTCAAGATGATGATTGGGCAAAAGCCCAAGCTCTCCGCGCCGGATTTCACTCGGTCCAGCATTGAGAATCTGAAACGCACCGTCAAGGGCGCCCCCATCATCGTGGACGACCTGACCCAGACCCGTTTCAACCAGCATGCCATCGAAACCATCAAAAACGATGCCTTTGGCGTCTCCGATCACCTGCTGCAATATCCTGCTGTCGTCATCAGTGCCAACGAGGATGTGAAAGCGGTTGCCCCGGAAGTAACCCGCCGCACGGTAATCTGTCGTGTGCAGGCAGGCCTGACCAATACCGAGGTTATGCGCAGCAGTGTGGTACGCACCGTTCAGCGTGAAATCGGAACCTCTTTCTACCGGGAATATCTCCGGAAAATGTTGGAGGTAGTATCTGACCTACTGGAGGAAATGAAAGACGATGCGTCGGAGAGTGCGCCCGATATCTTGGCGGCATCCTCGCAGGTGCTGCTGGGCATTTTCTCTGCGTGTACCGAAAACGATCTGCCTTCCTATATGCGTCCGCTTACGCTGGAAGATTACTTCAGCGAAAAAGTCACCGGCCGCTACGCAAGGGAGACGATCCGAAACGCCTGGCAAATCAGCCGCTCCTCCTTTGAAATTTCCGAGCGGGCAAACGAACTGCGCTACAACGCCGGGGCTCCTTGGGAAGCGGACCGCATTCTGAAAGAATTACCTGAAACGCTGGAACCGCACAAATCCCGCGAGTGGCTTATTATGAATCTGGAAGAGGCGCGAAAATTCTTCGACATTCCTTTTAAGAAGTCTTGGCTTGACCGATTCCGAAAGGGGTAACCTAAATGAAATCCTACCACAAACTGGTCCGGGACCACATCCCCGAGATCATCGAGGCTTCCGGCAAAACCTGTATCTGGGAAACCCTCTCCGACGAAGCGTACCTCCAGCTGCTGGATGAAAAGCTGAACGAGGAGCTGGCCGAATACCAGGAGAGCAAATCCCTGGAAGAACTGGCCGACCTGCTGGAGGTCATGGGGGCTGTTGTGGCCGCCCGGGGCTGGACCTGGGACGAGCTCACTGCACTGCGCAAAGAGAAGCGCCGACAGCGCGGCGGCTTTGCCAAAAAGATTTTGCTGAAGGAAGTATCGGAATGAACCACATTTCTTTGCAGAAATCGGTAGCCGAAAAGATCAAGGCACTGTATGCCATCTCCCGGGAACTGGAGCAGCTTTTTCCCGGCAGACATTACACGCCGGACGGCCATATGATCGGCAGCATAGGGGAAGCCCTGGCTGCCAGCTGGTATGGCCTGGAACTCTTCGAAGCCTCCGCCAAAACCCACGATGCCAAAGCCCCCGACGGACGCCTCGTGCAGATCAAGGCCACCCAGATTGACCGGGTGGCGCTGTCCAGCAAACCGGATTGGCTGCTCGTGTTAAAGATCCACCCGGACGGGACCTTTACCGAGGAATACAACGGCCCCGGCAAACTGGCCTGGGACCACTGCGGAAAAATGCAGAAAAACGGCCAGCGGGCTATCTCGCTGGGAGCGCTCCGCAAGCTGCAGGCGGAAGTTCCGGTGGACAAGCGGCTACAGCAATCCGTTTAAACGGAACCGTGCAGCCCACAGGAAAGTTTACCCTTCTAAACGAATACATCCCAATAAAAAGAAAAAGGCAGTTGTCCTTGAACCGAACCAGTAAAAACGGACAATGAAAAAAGAAGGCCTCCTGTGGTGAACAAGTCCAGTAAAAACGGACAATAGACAAAAAGCCCCCTAATGTAGGAAAATAGAACTACATTAGGGGGTCTTGCTATGTCTGGGAAAAAAGGGATAAAAAAGTATCCGTTAGGGATACGAGAAGAAGTGGTGTCACGAATCCACGCAGGTGAAAGCCAACGTGCGCTGAGTCGGGAATATGAAATCAGTCGGCGGGCCATACAGTGCTGGCTAAAGGAACCTGTCCTTCCGAAGACACGAGGACGTAAACCTACAAAAACATTGGCGGAGTACAAGTACGAGAACAAGCGGCTCAAGATGGAAAACGAATTGTTGCGGGATTTTCTGCGCTCCACAGGAAGGAAGTGAGGCCAAAGGCAAAATATGCCGTGATCTACCGGCACAGAAATGAATATCCAGTATCCGTTATGTGTCGCTTCTTTCAGGTGTCCCGAAGCGGATATTATGATTTTGTCCATCGTATGGGCAGGCCGGAGAAAGACGCGGCTATTGCAGAAATCATCGCGGAACAGCGAGAGCGCAGCTTTTGTACGTATGGCTACCGCAGAATGTGGCTGGTGCTGAAGAAGCGAGGCATCCACCGTAATCCCAAGACTATCTTGCGTATTATGGAGAAATATGATTTGCTCGCAGAGATCCGGCGGCGCAGGAAGTGGCAGCAGATGGGACAGCAAGTTCACAAGTATAAGAATCTGCTGAACAGGGAGTTTTCTGCGGACCGGCCCAATAGCAAATGGGTAACGGATATTTCTTACATCCACACGAAGCAAGGCGTACTGTATCTGTCCATGATTCGGGATCTTTATGATAACAGCATTGTTGCCTACAAGACTGGTACAGAGCAGACAGTAAATCTGGTTCTGGACACCATTCGCCTGGCTATGCGCAGAGAGAAAAAAAGGGCCGCTGCGGAGTTGCAGCTCCACAGCGACCAGGGGTTCCAGTACACCTCACAAGCATACTTCAACCTGACAAAATCTTATGGCATTACGCCCTCTATGTCAAGACGCGGAAACTGTTACGACAATGCTATGGCAGAAAATTTCTTTTCCATCCTCAAGACTGAATGTATTTACCGCCATAAACCGGCCTCAATCTGCGAGGCCAATGAGATGATTGACCGCTATATTCACTTCTACAATTATGAGCGCATCCAGCTAAAAACTGGAGTGGCGCCGCTCACGCTGCGCCACTCCCATTAAAACTTTATATTTCTCTACATAGAGGCTTTTTTGTGCTGTCCGTACAATCTGGGGCGGTTCATTCCTCAACCGGCTGGCTTTGCTGTTTGTAATCTGTATTTTGTGAAGCGCGGGGTGCCTGGCTGCGAAATGGGCCACATTGCCCCAAAATGTGCTCTTGGGTGGGGAATCGGAGCAATCACGCATACCGGGACTAACCATGAACAGAACGACCACAAAGCCCGCTATGGGGCAAATTGGAGGAGCAAGCACCTACAAACAGAGGATAAAAGGAAAGAGCAGCATCTTTTCAGATGCTGCTCTTGGTGCGGCCGGGGGGATTCGAACCTCTGGCCTTTGGAGTCGGAGTTCCCAGACGGTCAACAGAAAATGGCGGTTTCAAGCCATTTTCCGTCACTTGTGCACAAAAGAATCGGCAATACAAAAAGCCCGCGGAGCCTTTTAAACACTGGCTCCGCGGGCTTTTGCACGCATGGTGGTCAAATAGTGGTCAAAATTAGTGGGGGCGTAGAACGAAGAGTTGAGCGATTTCAGATCGCAAAAACGAATGTTCGACAGAAATGCATATACTTATATGGCATCGCGGGCATTTTCAATTTCGAAGGTCAAGCTCTGGGGCACCGGGACAAGAAGGCCATTTGAAAATCCTATTGAACGCCATCAAGAATTTTTTGTACGGCATAAAGCGTAGCGCACTTGATATAAGCGTCACTTACGAAAATGGTTTCAGTAGCATGTGGTTCAACCCACATTGCGGGATATACAGCGACCTTGCGTGTGCGCTGAAAAGCCTGCCACTATATGGCGATGAGGTTTTACTAAGCGAAAAATAATCGTCAAACAGTACAAAGGAACTGCATCCGAATTGGCGAAAAGTGAGAATCCGGGGAAAATGGATTGACAGTAGGGGAGGATGGTATTATCATGTTGTCATAACAAATATGACGGCGGGTGAAAGGACCGACGCCGTAGCAAAGGGAGGGCCGATATGAAAGCCGCACCCAAGTATCTGCAGATCATCAATTATTATCAAAATCTGATCGATTCAGGCAAGCTGGCGGAAGGTGAGCAGATGCCCACCGAGGAGGCAATCGGGCAGCTGTTCAATGTAAGCCGCATCACCGTGCGGCAAGCGCTGGATTGCATGGCGCAGAACGGCTATATTTACAAAATTCAGGGCAAGGGCAGTTTCGTCTCCTCCCAAAAAACGGATATGCAGCTGAACCACCTAAGCGGTTTCAGCGATGAAATGCGGGCCATGGGCATGACTCCCTCCACCCTGCTGGTGGATAAAGCCCTGGTCCTTCCGTCGGAATCCGTGGCCAAGGCCTTGCGGATCGAACCGGACCAGAAGATTTATTTGCTGGTTCGGGTGCGCTGTGCTGACGGTGTGCCGATGGCGGTGGAAAAGGTGCACATTCCGTTTTACCGGTTTGCGGGGTTGGAAGAGCACGATCTGAGCCAGTCACTGTATGGCCTGCTGAAAGAGGAATATGGCTGTGAGAGCTATAAGGCGACCCAAAGTATCCGTGCGGGGGCAGCATCCACCTTTGATGCAAAGCTGCTGAAGATCCCCACCGGCACGCCGGTTTTGTGCATCGCCCGAACGACCTACAGCAGCGACGGTGTTCCATTTGAATGTGTGGACTCCGTATACCGCGGCGACAAATATGTGTTTAACGTAACGTTGGAAAAATGATTTGAAAACAGCCGGCTTTGCTCTTGCGCAGCCGGCAAATAAAAGGGTTGAATCATTATGACAACATTACAAATCGGCGGGCGCTGATGCAGTGCGCCTGCGGAAAGGGTGGAAAGAATATGCCAAAACAAGAGGCAAGGCAGCACCGAAAAGGGCGCATGACGCTGAAGCGGCGGGAAGCGGCGACGGGGTGGCTGTTCGTCTCGCCGGCGCTGATCGGATTCTCGATTTTCACCTTCGGAGCCATCCTGCGGTCCTTCTATTTTTCCCTGACCGACTACAGCCTCCTGACCGAACCGGAATTTTTGGGGCTGGATAATTACATCCGCGCCTTTACGAACGACGAGTATTTCTACAAATACTTTGGCAACACCTTTTATTTTGTGGTGACTCTGGTCCCGATTGTGCTGATGTGTTCGCTGTTGCTGGCCATACTCATCAACCGCAAAGCGGGGCGCATCACAAAGGCATATCGGGTGGCGCTCTTTCTTCCCAGCATCACCAGCACAGTGGCAGTGAGCATGGTGTGGCTGTGGATCTTCAACCCAGATCTGGGGCTGCTGAACAATTTCCTCACGGCCATCGGCTTTCAGACCCCGCCCATGTGGCTCTCAGACCCCCAGTGGAGCAAACCGGCCCTGGTGATCATGCGGGTGTGGCAGATGTGCGGCTATTATATGATCATGTTCCTCACGGGGCTGCAGACCATTCCGGAAACCCTCTATGAAGCGGCCGAGGTGGACGGGGCCTCCCCGGTGCAAAAGTTTTTCCGCATCACGGTGCCCATGCTGGCAAACACCACCTTTGTGGTGGCGATCCTGCTGGTGATCGAGGCCTTCAACATGTTCGAGTCCATCTTCATCATGACCAGCGGCGGCCCGTTGGGCTCCACCAGCACCATCATGTACTACATATACGAGCAAGGCTTCACCAATTACAACATGGGCTATGCCTCCGCGCTGGCCTGGATCTTCTTTGCGCTCATTATGGTGGTGACGCTGATCCAATACCGTTTCCGCAATGAACAGGGGGGTGAATAAACATGAAGATCCGTCCAATGGGCATGCAGGCACGGCGCCGCACCGGCAACATAGCCTACCACCTGTTCATGGCCGTGCTTTGCCTGACAATGATCTATCCCTTTGTCTGGTCTCTGTTTTCCTCCTTCAAAGGGCGCGAGCAGCTGTATACGGACAGCCCGCTGAACATCCTGCCCGAGCCGCCCACGCTTGAAAACTACGACAGGCTGTTTGAGGTACTTCCCTTTGAGCGGTTCGTCATCAATTCGGTGATCCTGTCCGTGGCCATCCCGCTTTGCATGATCGCGGTGGCGTCCTTTACCGCATATGCGCTCACACGGCTGCAGTTCAAGGGGCGCAACCTGCTGTTTTTGGCCTTTGTGGCAACCATGATGATCCCCAGCCATGTCACGCTGATTCCCAACTATAAGACCATCGTGGATCTGAATCTTTACAATACTTATACGGCGCTGTTTCTGACCAATGTATTCACGGCATCTAACGCGTTCAACATCTTTTTCTTCCGGCAGTTTTTCCTGAGCATTCCCAAAGACCTGGAAAGCGCCGCCATCATCGACGGCTGTTCCCGCTTGGGTGTGTTCCTGCGCATTATCCTGCCAAACTCGAAACCCGCCATCGCCACCACGGCGATTCTCTCCTTCCGCAGTGTGTGGAATGCTTTTTTGATGCCGATGCTCATCATCAACGACTACGATAAAATGACGCTTACTGTCGGCCTGAAATACCTGAAGGAGTGGGAGCCGAACTGGGCTGTATTGCTGGCTGGTGCCTCTTTGAGCATCGTTCCCATCGTGATCGTGTTCTTGGCCTTCCAGAAATATTTCATGAATTCCAACATGAACGCCGGCTTCGGCGGCACCTGACAGTCGTACCCAGGGCTTACGGGCCTGCAGAATAACACATAAAATGGAGGTAATCAGCATGAAAAAACGTTTGAGCAAATGGCTGGCGCTCTGCCTTGCACTGATGATGGTATTCAGCCTGGCAGCCTGCGGCGGTACGCCTGCGACCACCAGCGGCGCGGCCTCCGGCAGCGCCGGCGCTTCGCAGCCCACCGATGCGGAACCTGTCACCCTTACGGTGTACACCTGGTGGGACATCACCAAGTACGCCCATCTGCAAAAGATGAAAGAGGACTTTGAGGCCGAGAACCCCGACATCAAACTGGAGTTCGTCACCGTGCCCAGCAAGTACGCGGATACCATGGTCACCAAGCTGGCCGGCGGCGAGATTCCCGACGTGATGATGCTGGCGATGGATCAGATCCCCCGTTACGCCTTGAGCGATATCCTGCTGCCTCTGGATGACCTGGCCAGCCAGGAGTACAAGGACGCCCTGTATCCGGTGGTCAAGAATGCCCTGACTGTGAACGGCACCCTTTACGCCGCCGCCCGCGACGTTACCCCCAAGGTCATGTTCCTGAACACCAAGATGTTTGAGGAGGCCAACATTCCCATTCCCGAGGATGACTGGACCATGGAGGAGTTCACCGAGATTGCCAAGCAGCTGACCAAGGGCAGCGGCGCCGACGCGCAGTGGGGCTACTACTGGAAGAACTACGCCGACCAGACCTTTGCCATGATCGCAGCCTTTGGCGGCAACATGTACTCGGCAGATGGCAAGTCCAGCGTGTTTACCACCGATGAAAAGACCCAGGAGGCCGTGCAGTTCATGTACGACCTGACCAACACCTGGAAAGTGTGCCCCACCGCCCAGCAGGCGGCCCAGTTCGGCGACAACGAGTTTTCCGCTTTCATGGCCAACAAGGTCGCGATGCAGGTAGGCGCGCTGTCCACCGAGTCCACCTTTGACGCCAGCGGGACGGAGTATACTGTGCTTCCCATGCCCACGGTCAACGGCACCAGCCAGACCTCGTCCTTCGTGAATGCCTGGGTCATCCCCAAGATGGCGAAGAACCCGGAGCTGTCCTGGCGCGTGGTAGAGTTCTTGTCCGGCAAGGAAGGTCAGCAGATCGCTCTGGACATGAAGTTCGGTCTGCCCGCTTCCACCCTGGTGGACACCAGCGCCTTCGAGGCGGAGAAACCCACCAACAAGTACTATGTGCAGGCTCTGGAGAATGCTGTGCCCTATCCGGTGAATCTGAACGGCGCCGAGTTCCAGACCATGTTCCAGAAGGAGTGCGAGAGCCTGTGGGCGGGCGCCATTACCCCGGATGAGTTTGCCCAGCGTGTGGATGAACAGGGTGCGGCGATCCTTTCCAAGTAAATCGCCTCTTAGACACCCTGCAAAGCGGAGGAGGCAGCACTGCTGCCTCCCCCTTCGCTGAGGAGGAGCCCTTACTCAGGGCTGAAAGAGTGATGCGAATGACAACACAACTTGTGCATGACAGCGAGTATCTGCCCCGAATCTGCGGCATGCTGCGGCAGATCGAGGAACAGGAAATGGACGCGATACGGCAGGCTGCCAGCGCAGCGTATCGGTCCATCCGGGGCGGTGGATTGTTGCATGCTTTTTCCACCGGCCACTCACACATGATCGTGGAAGAGCTGTTTTACCGCAGCGGGGGCCTTGTACCGGTTAACCCAATTTTAAGAGAGGATCTGATGCTGCACAGCGGGGCCATCACCAGCACGCGGCTTGAGCGCAAGTGCGGGATTGCCACTGAGATCCTGGAACAGGCCGGCCTCGCTCCGGGTGACACGTTGCTGCTCTCCTCCAACTCCGGCATCAACACGGTGCCGGTGGAAGCTGCCCTCTATGCCCGTGAGCGAGGCGTGACCGTGGTGAGTGTTACCAGTCTGGAGGCGTCGGCCCTGCTGAAATCCCGCCATCCGTCGGGTAAAAAACTCTGCGAGGTGAGCGATGTGGTGATCGACAATCACGCACCTCTGGGCGATGGGCTGCTGGAGCTGCCCGGCAGCAGCCAGGTCACCGGCGGCGCCTCCACCTTCGGCAGCCTTTTTATCGCCCAGCGCATCGTGCTGTGCATTGAAAATCTGTACCTTGCCGACGGTCTGCGCCCGCCAGTGCTGTCCAGCGCCAACCTGCCCGGCGGCGACGAGTTCAACCGGGAATTGGTGCAACAATACCAGGGACGCATCCGGGCCCTGCGGTAATGAAAAAGAGGAAACGAAGCCATGCCTTATTATTTTGTCTGCGACGGCGGCGGCAGCAAAACAGAAAGTTTGCTGTTCGACGAGAGCGGCCGGATCCTGGCCTCAGCGCAGGGCAGGGGGGCAAACGCCCTCTTTCTGCCTCCCGAGCAGGCCGGCCGGCGGGTGCTCGATCAGATGCGTGACACCCTAAAGACGGCGGGCCTCTCCGCCGGGCAGCTGCATACGGTGGCGCTGTTCATCCCGGGCTTTCGGCCCTGTGAAGCCATGGTGCGGGCGGCACTTCCGCCGCAGGTGAATCTCCGGCTGGAAGGCGATGACCGCAATGCCTTTTACGGGGCGCTGGGAAGCGGCCGGGGCATTGCGGTGCTCAGCGGCACCGGCTCCTTTGCCATCGGGCGCGGGCGCAGCGGCGCGTTCGCAAAAGCGGGCGGCTGGGGGCCGGTGATGGGCGACGAGGGCAGCGGTTACCACATCGGCAGCCTATGCCTGCACTGGCTGGGCCGTCTTGCCGATGAAGGACGGCCGGGGTCTGTGCTGGAAAAACTGGTGCTGGAACACCTCGGCAAGGCCGATTTGATGGAACTGCGCAGCGAGGTCAGCAGCGCGGGATTCGACCGGGCCGCCGTGGCGGAGCTGTGCCGGGTGACAGCCGAGGCAGCGCGCAGGGGCGACGCGACCGCCCGAATGATCTTGGAGACAGCCGCGTCGGAACTGGCACGGCTGGCGGCCTGCGTGGCAAAAAAGCTGGACGATCCGGCGCTTCCGGTGGTTCTCATCGGTGGCGTTTCAAAGGCAGGGCCGGCGCTGACCGTCCCGTTTTGCCGGCAGGTGAAAGCCCTGCTGCCCGAAGCGGACTGCCGTCCCCCGGCGGACACGCCGGTGATCGGGGCCGTTTTGTGCGTGCTCCAGGAAAACGCAGGGGTGGACATCGACGATCCGGCCCTGTTGAAAAGAATTCGAAAGGAAGCGGGTGGGAACCTATGATGATGGACCGCTATTTTGACGGCATGAAGGCCGTTCTGGAAAAGATCGAACAGACCCAGCGTCCGGCCATTCTGAAGGCCGCGCAGATCGTGGCTGACTGCCTGGAGAAGGGCGGCGCCTGGCATGTGCACGACACGGGGCACATGCTCATGTTCGAGGGCGTTGGCCGCACCGGCGGCATGATGGCATTAAAGCCGATCCGGATCACCTGTGAGATCAACAACCCAGTGCGCTACAGGCCTTCGCCGGCCCGGGGCATCGTGGGCTATGACACGGTGCCCGGCTTTGCTGATTTTGTGCTGGGCCGGGCCAACATCCTGCCGGGAGACGTGATCATGATCGGCTCGGTGTCGGGTTATCAGTATTTCCCGGTGGACCTGGCGCTGAAGGCCCGGGAGCTGGGCTGCCCTACCATCGCGCTTACCTCGGTGGATTATTCCAGCCATCTCAAAAGCAGGCACCCCAGCGGCAAAAGATTGTTTGAGGCGTGCGATGTCTGCCTGGATGACTGCTGTGACTATGGCGACACGCTGGTGGACTGTGAGGAGCTGGGCCAGGGTGTCTGTCCCGGCAGCGGTATCGCCGCCAGCTATCTGATGTGGGCATTGCAGGCCACGGTGGTGGAAAAGCTGCTGGAAAAGGGCCTGAAGCCCAGCGTCTATATCTCCAACCATATGCCCGACGCCACCCGCCTGAATGGGGAGGCGCTGGAGCGCTATCAAACCTGCGGGTACTGAACTATGGAACTGAAAACAGAGGCACTTTCTGCCGTTTTTGATCTGCAGCAGGCCAATTTTACCCATCTCGTGAATCACGCCACCGGCGATGACTATGTGAAAGCCCGGCCCAAGGGGCCGCTGGTGGAGCTGTATGCGGTGCGCAACGGAGAAAAGATGCGCCTTCTGCCCGAAGCGCTGCGGGAACTTACGGACGGGCAGAGCGTGGAGATCGGTCGCTTCGGCGGGCTCCCCATCTCCATGACGCTGCGCTTTGAGGCCCGGGGGGACCGGCTCACAGTGCAGGGCGAGATTTCCAACAACAGCGACCTGGACGTGGTGGAAGTGCTGATGCCCCGTCTGGGCGGCATTGTGCTGGGCGGCAGCTTTGAGGATGACGCCATCATCTACCCCCATCACGCGGGTGAGCGCACCCGGGACGTGGTGCGGGGCTACGGGGTCAACAAAAAAGACTTGTGGCGGGCTTCCAGCAAGGCCTTCGAGGACTTCTACCGCCGGGAGATTAATTACTGCGGGCTGGCTTCCATGAGCTGGATGTACTACTATGACGAGGAAAACGGCTTATATGTGGGCAGCCATGATCCCCGTTTCCCTGTCACCGGCGTGATTGCCGAGACCAGCGGCAACGTGGCCGATCCCTGGGTGGGGTTTGCCTTCCGCAAGCATCACCGCATCCGCCCGGGGGAAAGCTGGTCCACCGGCGACTATGTGGTGGCGGTGAGCTGCCGCGACTGGCACTATGGTTCCCGTATCTATCGGGACTATATCGGGCCATATCTGGACTTTGATCACAACCCCGCTTTTCTCGAAACGGAATACGCCCTGAATCAGTGCTACAACTTCAAGCGCGGCGGCGTTATCGAACATACGTTTGCGGACATCCCCGCCCTTTGGGATGAGGGAGATGCCTGGGGAGTGCGCCATCTGTTCATGGCCGCCTGGAACCGCACCGGGTTTGACTCTTATTATCCGGAGTACTATCCGGACATGGAGCTGGGCTCCGCCATGGAACTGGCCCGCGGACTGGACTATGTGCGCAGCCGGGGCGGCTTCACCACCATGTACATCAACGCCCGCATCTTTGATGTCAAGTCCGACTTTCACGCCACCGTGGGAGAAAAAATGGCCATCCGCAACGAGAGGGGAGAGCCCTACCGGGAGGAGTACGGCCCGGAACATTTCACGGTGAACTGCCCTTCGGACAAGGCCTGGCAGAACTGGCTGCTGGACACCGCCGAGTTCTGCGTCAGAGCCTATGGCTGTGACGGCATCTATCTCGACCAGCTGGCCTCCGCCGAACCTTTCGCCTGTTACGCCCCCGGGCACAGCCATAAGGACATCGGGGAATTCAACAACGGCTATCGGTATATTCTCCAGGAACTGCTGACCCGTTTGCGCCGCATCCGCCCCGACGCCTATATCATGACCGAGAACTGCGGCGACATCTATGGCAGTTACACCTGGGGCAACCTGACCTGGAACGGAGCGGAATACGACGAGCATTACAACGTATTCAAGTATACCTTCCCGGAGTTCGTCCAGGTGAACATGGTAAATCCCCGGGGCTGGATGCCCGACCCGGAGGACCAGCGGGTTTGGTTCTATCGGGATATGCACCGGGCGATCGCCCTCAACAGCGTGCTGTGGATGGGCCTAACCACCCGCTTTACGCCGGACAGCGGTGAGTACCGGGAATACGGGCAAAAGGCGCTGGAATTCCGCCGCCGCCAGACCGGGCTACTGCAGGGTGCCCGGTTTCTGGACGATGCATGGCTGGAAGGCGAAGCGCCCGAGCACTGCCAGCTCACCTGCTGGCAGACGTCGGCTGGTCATCCGGTGATTCTGGCGGCCAATGACACCGACCACCCGGTGACGTTCCGGCTGCGGCCTCCGCGGACCAGCGCGGAGCCGGAAGCAGAGACGATTGAGGGCCTGCTACCGGAGATACATTGGCAGGATGGCCTGCTGATGCTGACCTTGTGCCCGCGCCAGATGGTGCGTTTGGCGCTGTGAGCCAAAGAGGTGAAGGAGCAAGACCATGAAACTCACGGTGTTCGGCAACAACGCCACCTGCCCCGAGGCGGGGGGAGCCTGCTCCTGTTTTCTGGTGGAAACAGAGGGCAAACGCATCCTGTTGGACATGGGCTGCGGCAGCCTGCCGCGGCTTCAGTGCCAGGTGGATCTTGCAAAACTGGATCTGATCGTCATCAGCCATCTGCACTTCGATCATTTCGGGGATCTGTTTTGTGCCAAGTACCAGCTGGAGACCCGGGCAGCCCGGGGAGAAAAGCTGCGGTCGATCACCCTGTGCAGCCCGGCTTTGCCGGACTGGGCGGCCGGTGAACTGTTGAGCAACGGAGTTTTCTCCCACATGACTGTCGCCGACGGAGGGGAATATCGGCTGGGGCCTGTGGAACTCACCTTTTTCCGGGTGCCTCACTTGGTGGAGAGCTATGCCGTGCGTCTGCGTGCCGAGGACAAAATCTTTACCTATTCCGGCGACAGCGCCGCCTGCGACGCATTGACACAGGCGGCCTGGGGAGCAGACTGCTTTCTCTGCGAAGCGAGTCTGGTAGACGGCCAGCAGAGCGAAGCGGGCCACCACCTGCTGGCACAGCAGGCGGGACGCATTGCCGCTGAGGCAGGCGCCGGGCAGTTGCTCTTGACCCACTACCATTCCGCTGACAGTCGGCAGGTGCTGGCCCAGGCCGGGAAACAGTTCCCGGTGGCCCGCCTTACCCGCATTGGCGACAGTGTTATGATTTGACAAAAACTGAAAAGCCGGCCTCTCACACCAAGGGAGGCCGGCTTTTTCAAAAGGGGGAAATCAAAATATGGCTTGGTGGCGCGAATTTTCCACTTATTGCGCATCCTGGTGCACGGGAGCGATCGCCCTGCGCCTGGTGGCCGCCTTTGGCGTGGGAATCACCATCGGTGTTGACCGCGGCATCAAGCGCCGCGGCGCGGGCATCAAAACACATACCCTGGTGTGTTTGGGCGCGGCGATCGTCATGCTCACCGGCCAATTTATTTATATTACCAACGGCGGCGCCAACTCCATTGACCGGTTGGGCGCGCAGGTCATCAGCGGCGTGGGCTTCCTGGGGGTGGGCACCATTCTGGTAACAGACCACAACCGGGTGCGGGGCCTTACCACGGCGGCGAGCCTGTGGATCTGCGCCTGCTTGGGCCTGGCGGCCGGCATCGGGTTTGTGGACGGCGTGCTGCTGGCCTTGGCACTGGTGTTGGTCACACTGAAAATACTGAGCCGGGTGGACGACGCCGTGCATAAGCGCGCCCGTGTGGTGGAGCTCTGCCTGGTGTTTGAGACGCCCCGGGGCGCGTCCGATTTTGTGCGGCAGATGCACCGGATGCAAGTGCACATCAGCGATTTTGAACTGGTCAAGAGTACCCGGCAGGAGGATGGCGCCGCAGCGGTTGCTACCGTGGAATTGAGCCGCAGCATGACCCATTCCCGGCTGCTGGACGCGCTGCGGGCCTCTGACTACCTGAGGTGTGTCGAGGAGGTGTAAATCGGGAATTCACAATTCGAAAGCGAGAAGAAAACGAGGCAAAGTGAGGTGCAAAAAATGAAGCGTGTGATTTCTTTTCTTTGCAGTTTGGCTTTGGTCTGTTCTGGAGGCCTGCAGGTCTTTTGCACAGATGCCGCGGATGTGCCATTCGATGAATCGGTCAGCAGCATTACAGAAGTTTCTGAAGAGACTGCTCCAAAAGATTCCGGAGACGCGGTTTCGCAGCAAGCCTTCGAACCCGACCAGACACCTGTACCGGAGGCCACACCAGTTCCATCCCCTGTCCCGACTCTCGATCCTGCTCTGGCACAGGCGCAGATACCCGCTGCGCGCGAGGCCGCTTCCACAGACGGACCGGCGGTAGAACAGGTCTTCGGAGAACGAACGCCTTCCTCAATATTGATCACCTGCGGCACGCTCGTCTCAGGCGGTGAGACGGAACTTTCTTTCCACGATGGAAAAATTCTTGCGCTGAGCGCGGCCTCGCAGCAGGAGGGGGGCTGCAAAGCTGAGGCCGAGTTTTTGTTGGCCCCAGACATGTTGCCGGGCGACTGGACGCAGGGAATCCTCCGACTGTGTTTTTCTAACGCAGCATCCGGAGTGGTACAAACAATCAGTGTCTACGATTGGAATGCAGACACATACCAGCAGTTGGATGAGGAGCCACTTACAGAAGACAGAGATATTCCCATGGAAACCTCTTTGGCTGCGTATTTGTCCGATCAGGGACAGGTCAAGATCCGAATCACCTTTGTGTCGACAGAAAACTTTCAGATTTCCATGGATCAGTTGCAGCTTATATATGCTTATCGCAGTGCGGTTGATACGACGCAGATAGAGCACTATACAGTGTCCAATGCAATCGTGGAGCAGGGCTCCCTCTCTCCAGATACTTCCTTCGATGCCCTGAAAGAGCGAGATGGTATCACCGCCGATGTTGTTTCCGCCGACAACAAGGTGGCTTGGCACACGATCGTACCGCTATATCAGGAGAGAACAAACATCAAGTCTTTACGGATCGATTATGCCGGAGGCCAATCGGCCCAAACAAACGATTTGTGGCTTTCCTTGTATCGCTTTGACACCGAAAACTGGGAAGCCATTGGATTGCTGCCAGGCGAAACTGGACAGAACCGCCGGATGTTTGTGCTGTCGGGGGACAAGCTGCAGAGCTATTTGTCCGCCGAAGGGGATCTACGGGTGCGTTTGTACAATTCGGCCACCGGCAGCTTTACCAGGCAAACGGATGCCCTCTCGATTACGGTGTACTCCGCTGTGACCAATAGTCAGCAGGGTTGTGTTCCGGTCAGCTTGTTGACGGAATACGGTTCGAGCACAGGGAATGTGTCCGACCTGTCAAAATCGGATGGTCGGACCGTGGTCACTCAAAGTAATGCAGATAACAAGGCAGCAATACAGCTAAGCTTTGAGACCAGCGCTCCGTTGGACAGCATCCGTGAACTCACATTTACCTTGCGCATGAAGGCAGACGGAGCCACCAATCCGCAGTACATCTCTCTATTGAATAAAAATACTGGCCGTTTCGCCGTCATAAAAACCCTTTCTGCCAGCGAAACGATGGAGACTGTTTATGTAACATTGGACTCGTTGCGGGAAATCGAGCAATACCTGGACGATGGTCAACTGACCCTGCGCATCTACAATTCCTCCGCCACATCCTTTACGCGGGAGCTTGATTTTGCCCAGATGACCGTTACCTACGGAGGATTCACACGGTTCACTGTCGCACAGATCTCTGATGTCCATGAACTGATCGGAACAGAGAACTTCAAAGGCATCATCAACGAGGTAAATCAAAATGTCGATGAGGCGTTTACAATTGTAACGGGTGATATCTCTGATCACGGCACACCGGCGCAATACGCCCTGTATTTGGAAGACAGAAAGCTGTTCCAAAACCCCGTATATACCACGCCGGGCAATCACGATGTGCGATGGTGGAACGCCAACGGGAAAAAGACGTTTACCGACAGTGTCGGACCATTGTATCAGTCGTTTGAATACGGGGGCATCCATTTCGTTCTTTTGGATTCGACTGTCAACTATGAGCTGGATGGGAAAATCAACAAGGCGCAGCTGGAATGGCTGCGGCAGGATATGGCTGGTGTCCCTTCCGGTATGCCGGTCATCTGGTTTGCGCATCATCCCTTCAAAATTAACAACAATGTGACCGCGCGTCATGAACTGCTGGAACTGGCAAAAGGCCATAATGTCATTGCGTTTATGGCCGGCCACGTGCACTATTACGGGAACGTCAGGGAAGACGGCATCCCTGTGAACTATGTCACCTATGTGAAGGACAATGCTGCGCAGGAATTTGTGACCATAGAATTCACGCCAAACTATTATTATATTTATAAGCATAAAGCCTCGGACGGCAGCCGTACACTGTGGCTGACGGGTCGCATGAACAATACCAGGCAGATGGATCTGACCATTGACCAGGTGCAGGTGAACGGCGATGGGACGATTCATGTGCAGGCGTCCACATCGGTTGCGCCGGACGGGGTTGCGTCAATGCAGGCGCGAATCGATAATTACGGGCCCTACACCGCCATGCAGAGGAACAGCGACGGCAGCTGGAGCTGTGAAATCGACCCAACGGATTATACGCCGGAGTTGGTGCCTGGCACCCACTTTGTGGGCGTGGAAGCATTTGACAACAACGGCGAAAAATGGACAGACTACGCTGACTACACCACGCAGAGCAGCCAGGCGAGCATTCGTTGGGTTTTTGAAACCGGCGACATGATTCAATCCACTGCCACAATATTGGGATCACGAGTTTTTGTCGGTTCAAACGATGGCTCTCTGTATTGCATTAATGCGCAGTCGGGAGCAAAGATGTGGAGCTTTGCAACAGGTGGACCGGTAATCTCTAAACCGGCGGCCCTAGGACAAACCAAGATCGTTTTTGGCTCACAAGATGGAAAGGTATATTGCCTGGATGCTTCCAACGGCGAAAAACAGTGGGAATATACAGCAGGCGGGAGCGTCCTCTCCGATCCTTTGGCAGAGCAGGATAGAATCTATGTCGGCTCCGGCGACGGAAAAATCTTTTGTCTTGATGCGGCAACCGGCATGCTCCAATGGTCATATCAGACACAGGGCGTTATGCGCCAGAGACCGGTGGTGCACAACGGCATCCTGTATGCTTTCGTGAGGGATACATACATTTGGTATGCGCTGGACGCGCAAACCGGTGAGCTGTATTGGAGGGGAAATGCAGGCACAGATGAATCTTTGTTTGTCTGTGGTGATGTACGACCTATCCTTGCGGGAGGAAAATTGTGGTGCATTGACGCACAAAACACACGACCTGGCTATTTAAACCTTCAGACGGGTGCTCTCTCCTGGACGGGAACGCTGGAAAAAGTATCATCTCGGGGGATGGCCACAGATGGTGACCTGGTATTTTACACGTCAAACAATGGACGCCAGCTGACGGCCTACAATGCGCAAACGACACAAATCGCTTGGCAGACGGATCTTCGGTACAACAGCCGCGACGGTGATTTGCAAGAAATGCAGATTGACAGCGCACTTGTGTATGAAGACGGTGTTCTTTACCATCTGGCGGAGCGCGGAAGGGTGACAGCAATCGATCCGGCATCGGGCGATGTGCTCTGGAAATTCGATGCAGCCGGTTACCCGGAACGCGTTTTTTGGTCAACACCTGAAATTTCCGGCAATCTTCTGCTGGCCAGTGGCATTGATGGGAAGCTTTATGCAGTAGAGATTGCTGAGAAATAATCGACAACCTCGCTTATAGGTGGCGAATAAGTACATTAAATTTGCCTTGCCCTCCCAGACTGTCAACGGAAAATGGCGGTTTCAAGCCATTTATCGTCACTTGTGCACAAAAGATGCGGCAATACAAAAAGCCCGCGGAGCCTTTTAAACACTGGCTCCGCGGGCTTTTGCACGCATGGTGGTCAATTCCGCCGGGAAACGAGGTGCGGGGCAGAGGGCGAAGTGGTCAACGGGAGGCGCCCTCTTCCGGCTGGGAAAACCAGCGCCGGGCAAAGGCGTCCGCCGCTTCCTCCTGCCCGGGCAGGAGACAAAAATACAGGTTTTCGCCCTCCGCCGGTGTGCGCAGATACAGCCCGCTGCCCGTGCCGTGGGGCAGTGGCTTCACCCGCAGTGAGCAGGGAGCGGCATCCGGCAGATAGAGGACACGGGTACCGTAGAAATCGGTGATGATGCACACAGGGCCGGCGTCCGTCACCGCACAGAAGCACTCAGGATCCGGCCGGCGCTGGAGGATATAAAGAAAGTTGCGGTTTTTGCCCCGCAAAAACAAATGGTCCCGGATCTCGCCGCCAAAGCGGTATGCCAAAAGGGAAGTGTAGTACATGGCGTAGCTCTCCTGCCGCAGCCGGTCAAAAGCAGGGGAGTCGGGATGCCGCTGGGGCGGCTGCCGGTCGGCAGGCTGGCCCAGCAACAGGCTGAGGACGGGGTAGAGCTGGTCCTCCTTGGTCTTGTTATAGGAAAAGCCGGTACACCCGCCGTCTTTCAGCCAGACGGTGACAGTGCATTTGATCAGCTGGATGGAATACCCCACCTGCACCACATCCCTGGGGCGGATGCGCCACACATCCAGCTTCCCGCCGGCCATGCGCTGGATGCAGACCTCGTTGCCGCACCAGGCGGTGACATATTCCGGCGCGCCCGAGTACTGGTGGATGCGGGGAATGAGGGTGATGTTCCCCGGCGGCATGCCGGCGGCGTCCCAGTCCGTCAGGGCGGGCTGAAACGCGGGCGGCACTTCGCTCCAATCATACATGCGCTTGGGCCAGGAGGCCAGGGTCGGCCGGCGGTCTTCTCGAATATTCATAGGGGGCTCCTTTATACCAGAGGGACCACAAAATCAAAGAACTACATTCATTATAGCAAATTACAGATCGACAGGGAATATTCGATAGGGCCAGTTTCGTTTGTTGTAAGGAATATCGTTCCTGCCGCCGGCAAGATATCCTTTACAAAAGCGCGGTCAGGACTTCGCCAATATCCTTCCCTATGCAGAGAGACCGGGATTCGATTTCCGGCGGGCAGTATGCCTGATCCAGGTTGATACAGGCATAGGCAGCCCGGGAATTGGCCAGGGTCATGCGCCAGAACGGATATTTGATAATGACCGGCGTATTGCCGCCAACCCCCAGTTCCAGAAAGAGAATATGCTGTCCCTCGTGGCCCTGCAGGTACTCCTCATACCGCCGGGCGGCGATGTGCCAGCCTTCATCCTCCACAAAGGTATCATCCGCCCGCAGATTCATGGACATGGGCGCGCCACAGACCGGACAGCGGGGGATCAGTTCACTGGGAATTTTTCGATCCTTTTGTTCGGCCACCATCTTCTTGACAATGGTTTCGTTGTCATAGGTCTTTTGGTGGCAGGGCCTGGAGCACTGCCACAGGCCATAGTCGCCCTGGGTATAGAACAAACGCCGCTTGTCAAATCCGGCCTTTTGGAAACAATGATCCACATTGGTGGTCAGCACAAAATAGTCCTTTCCCTGCACCAGCTTCAAAAGCTCCTGATACACTGGTTTTGGGGCGTCCAGATAGCGATTGATGTAGATATACCGGCTCCAATACGCCCAATGTTCCTCCAGACTGTCAAAGGGATAAAAGCCGCCTGAATACATATCGCGGAAGCCATACTTTGCAATAAAGTCCCCGAAATATTTTTGAAAGCGTTCGCCGGTATAGAGAAACCCGGCGGAAGTGGAAAGCCCGGAACCCGCTCCGATCACCACAGCGTCCGCCGTGTCCAATTCCTGTTTGAGCCGTGCGATCTTATCGCAGCAGGCGCTTGTAGATTTCATAGTCTCTATCCTTGAAAACATTGAAGATCACCTTGATTTTGTCCGGATTTTGCCGCTGCCATCCTGCCACCGTCTGTATGGCAATCTCTGCGGCCAGTTCATTGGGAAAGTGAAACTCTCCGGTGGATATACAGCAAAAGGCCACACTGTGCAGCCCGCTGGCTTCCGCAAGCTCCAGGCAGGTGCGGTAGCAGCTGGCCAGCAGTTCCCGGTCTGCCTGCGTGACGGCTCCACAGATGATCGGGCCGACGGTATGCAGTACATAGCAGCAGGGCAGGTTGTAGGCTTTCGTGATTTTTGCGCGGCCGGTGGGTTCTTCCTCCTGCCCGGCCATGAGGCGGGCACACTCCAGGCGGAGCTGCACCCCTGCATAGGTGTGAATGGCATTGTCGATGCAGCCGTGGCAGGGCACAAAGCAGCCCAGCATCTGGCTGTTGGCCGCGTTGACGATGGCATCCACCGCCAGTGTGGTGATGTCTCCCTGCCAGAGATACAGCCCGGGACGCACCGGCGTCAGGTCATCCAGCTTTGTCACGCCCCGCTGTGCGAGACGCTCTTTCAGGTAAGCGTCCTGCACCTGCAAAAAATCCTCACGGGCCGGGACGGGCGGACGCACATTCATCAGGTTGCGCAAAAGCCGCCGCTTTTCCTGCAGGGAATCCGGCACCGGGATCTCTTCATATTCGTTTCGTTCCGCCAGCAGAGCATGGAGCAGAAAATTCAATCGTTCGTCCTGCGTCATCTTCTCATCTCCGTTCAATCGTCCTTGCCGGGCAAATTTCATAGCAATTTCCCCAGTGCAGGCAGTGTTCTTGCCCTTTGCTGTCAGAAAATAAAGGCCACTTTCATCATACCCCCTGATGTCAATCGCACAGGTGGCAGGGCCTCCTTGGCTGTCCACGGTGGCAAAAACGGCAGAGTGGTAGGGTCCACATCATGCTGCTTACAGGTCGTACTCTCTGGGCGGATTGCCGGAGAAGTCAGCGATCACCGCATGGGCATCCTTGAGATAGAACACTTCAAAGATGGGATTAGTAGCCTCGCCGTACTGCCCCTTGACGATGGGGTTCTGGATGCACATCTCCTTGGCGGCCATGTTATTTTCAAACACAGCCTCGCCGTTCAGACGGATCCACGCATAAGCCGGGCTGGAAACAGAAATCTCGATGTTGGGGTTGGCCTGCATATCCTTGTAGACGTCCTTCCGGTTGTTGGTGCAGAACCACAGCTTGCCGTCCATCTCTCCTGAAAACATGAAGGGGCGGCACTTGGCTTTTCCGTCACGGCCGACAGTGGCCAGATACTGCACGGGATTTTCCTGCAAAAACTTCACAACATCATTCATGATACATACCTCCTGGTTGGAATGTGGGGTTTGGAATTGCAACTTTTCTCTTGCAGGATTATAATAATTCAGTAAGTATCTATTGTGAAGTAAGCACTTTTTTGTGCTATAGTCACTAAAAAGAAACTATTGGAAGGCGTGATACCATGCAGCAAACAAAAGAATTACCTGCCTGCCCGGTAGAGACAACGCTTATGCTGATCGGTGATAAATGGAAGGTCCTGATCCTGCGCGACCTCATGCCGGGAACGAAGCGGTTTGGAGAGCTCAAAAAGTCCATTGGCAGCGTTTCCCAGAAAGTTCTCACTGCCCAGCTGCGGGACATGGAAGAAAAAGGGCTGGTGAGCCGCAAAGTATATGCGGAAGTTCCGCCGCGGGTGGAGTACAGCCTGACAGATCTGGGAAAAAGCCTGAAACCCATTCTGGACGCCATGCGGACATGGGGGGAGAACTATAAAGCGCAGAACATGTGAAAAGCTGAGGGGGCAGCCTTAAAAAGGGCTGCCCCCTCAGCTTTTGGTCGGTCAGAGCGGGCGGAAACATTCTGGCAGAGTGTCTTCGACGGCCTTTTTGACAATACGGCACTTGAAAGCCCTGTCTATGGGACCGGACCTGTGCTATGCTTAGGATAAGCAAACTGTAATGGCTTGCGGTGAGGCAAAAATGTGAGGAACAGGGAGGAATCAAAGTGGCGCTGGATCGGTACGCAACCGCTGTGGAACGGACGATTTTCAATTGGTATTTTGGCGGGGAAAATGCCCCGGTGGAACCGGTGTTCAACACGCTGCAGATGGGGATCAGGCATGGCATGCAGGTGTATGTTCCCATCGAGACGCCGGATGTTCTGGCCCGGATGTTGGGAGATCCGGAAAAATTGAAAGCAGGGGATACCTATACCTGTGGCCAGGAGGTGCCCATACGCTTTCGGCACATAGCGGAGGATCCGGAAGGAAACTACCTGATCCCCGTCTTTACCAGCCAGGAAGAGCTGGATAAAGGGGAATCCTCGTCGGTCATCAACCAAACCTTTGGGGATCTGATAAAGGCGCTGGACCGCTGGCCGCAATGCCAGGGCCTTGTGATCAACCCTTGGGACAAGAGAATGATCCTCACAAAAGAATCCCTGGAAGTTGTAAAACGGCATGTCCCGAAATCGCACATCAGCTTTGTGCGAGGGAGCGTACTGGACCTGCATGTGGACGCGATCGTCAATGCGGCCAATAAGAGCCTGCTGGGCGGAGGCGGTGTGGATGGAGCCATCCACCGCGCGGCCGGGAAAGAGCTGCTCCAAGAATGCCGGAAGCTGAACGGCTGTGAAACGGGGGAGGCCAAAATCACCGGCGCGTATGCGATCCGGGATGTGGATCACATTATCCACACCGTGGGGCCGGTTTACAGCGGAAAAAACAGGGACGCCGACCTGCTCTCCGCTTGCTACTGGAACAGCCTGGAAGCAGCGCGCCAAAATGGCTGCGGAAGTATCGCCTTCCCCGGCATTTCAACGGGAGTGTACGGATATCCTCTGGACGAGGCGGCTGTGGTTGCGCTGCGCACAATCGTCCGCTGGTTCGAGGCCCACAAGGAGACCGTGATGAACGTTTACCTCTGCTGCTTTAAAGACGCCGAATACGAAGCGTTCATGAGATTGCTCCAATAACAGGCGCGGGTATCGGCAGGGAGACGCTGCGGGAAGAGCCCCGTAAGCTGCCTTTCGCTGGCCGCTCAACCTATCTCGTTGTAGTCGTCCTCGGTGCACCGGCGCAGGATCACCTTGGTCTTTTCAATCGGGAAGGGGACATCCGCCGGTGCGAAATACTCCACTTTGACAATCTTGGCAATGGAAAGGTGATTGTCACTTCCGGCAGGTACCACCACGTCATCGCCCGCATCGAGAGAATCATCCTCGGTGCGGTAATAGTAGGTTTTCAGGCCATTGTCAAACACCACGCTGCAATAAATCAATTCTCCCTTTTTCCGCCGGCTTTTCTCATATACTTCAGGGAAAATCATCTCGCCGAAGCTGAACTCCTGAATCAGTGAAAAAATAGGCCGCATGAACTGGGGATAATCTGCAGGGAGGCAATTTTTGTCGTAGGAGCCGGAAATCCTTCGCTCCCGATTTCCTCGGTAGCGGATGGTGATCAGATACGCGGTCGAACGCTTTGGATCCTGTACAAGATATTCTTCCCCGTCGGTTTGCTCTACACCCAATTCCGTTTGGGGATAACTGTCCGCAAACAGAGCTCCTTCGGAAAAACGATCCAGGAGTTCGGTCACCTGCTCTTTCAGTTGATATTTATGGGTGACAGAGCATCCAGGGGCAAGCTCGAACTGCAGTTCCAGAGTTCCCGAAAAGCGATCAAGGATCAGATGCTCCGAGTGAGAGCGGGTAAAGGATTGCCAATGTGCTCGTTCCTCGGCCGTTCGGGGATACACAGTGGTGGTGCGGCAGTAATCCACCTGGATGCGGTCAATTTTAGGTCCGTGGGTTGAACAACTCATATCTGCTTTGCCCCTTCCCCCAAAGCTTTACCGTGATGCCAGCCCCCGGTAAAACGCCCGCGCTTTTTCCAGATCCTCCTCGTTGGGGCGGCCCTTGGCGAGGCCGCCCACCAGCTTAAAGGGGCCGAAGGTGTCGTAGCCCTTGCAGGAAAACTCCCCCAGCAACGGGCAGCCCTTTTCCCGGGCGATCTGGCGCAGCGTCTTCGTACCGTTGCCCTTTGTGCCGCCATAGGTGCAGACGAAAAATACCGGTTTGCCCGCGGGCAGATACTGTCGGGCAAAAGCGATCAGCGCCCTGTGCATCTCAAAGCCATAAATGCCGGAGGCAAATCCCACGCGGTCGTATTCCTCCAGCCGCACCGTCTGGCGGGTGCGCACATCGATGAGGTCAGCGCCGCCCGCCTCGGCCATGGCCTCCACCACCTTTCGGGTATTGCCGTGGTGGCAGGAAAGATAGCAAATTGCCGTTTTCATGCGTTGCCCCCTCCCTCATATGTCCAGCCGAAGTCGTTGTGGTAGATCATCTGGCGGGTCATGCCGCCGTCAATGCAGATGTTTTCGCCGGTGATGAAGCCCGCCTTATCCGAGCAGAGGAACAGCACCATGTGGGCGATGTCCAGCGGATCGCCCACCCGCCCGGCGGGCTGCTGGTCGGCGTCCGGCCCGGTCCACACCGTATCGCCGGTCTCGATCCAGCCGGGCGAGATGCTGTTCACCCGCACCTTGCCCGCAAGGCTCACCGCCAGAGCGTGGGTCAGGGCCGAGATGCCGCCCTTGGCCGCCGTGTAGCTCTCGGTCTGGGGCTGGCTCATACGGTCCCGGGAAGAGGAGATGTTCACCACCGATGCCCCCGGCGCAAAATGGGGAGCGAACAGTTTGGTCAGATAGAAAGGGGCGGTCACCCCCACCCGCAGGGCATAGTTGAACTCCTCCC
This sequence comes from Gemmiger formicilis, assembly GCF_016900095.1. GTDB lineage: Bacteria > Bacillota > Clostridia > Oscillospirales > Ruminococcaceae > Gemmiger > Gemmiger formicilis_A. The sequence continues at coordinate 12,643 of NZ_JACJJP010000005.1, read as the reverse complement.
AGCTGCACTCGTCGATGCCCTTCATCAGCGGGAGGGCGTTGTTGATGAGATAGTCCACATGGCCATGCTCCGCAATGACTTTGCGGGCAAACGTTTCCAGCGCCGCCTGGTCGGATACATCGCCCACAAAATACTCATTCGGCAGCAGGTCGATGACGCACACCGCCGCCCCGGCTTTGCGGAACTCCTGGACAATGGCTCTGCCGATGCCTTTGGCGCCGCCGGTCACGACGGCAACTTTGTTTGCAAACATGGTGGTTCCTCCTCAGATCAAAATGCCCTCGCAGTGGTCGATCTCATGCTGAATGATCTGGGCGGACCAGCCGTTCCAGGTCTTGAACCGCTGGCGGAACTGCTCGTCCTGGTATTTCACCTTGATGCTCTTCCAGCGTTTTGTCTTGCGGGTGCCGGTCAGGGACAGGCAGCCCTCTTCGGCCTCATAGGGGCCGCTTTTCTTTACGATTTCCGGGTTGAACAGCACCCGGTAGACCCCCTCGTCATCAAAGGCGATGATGCGTTTGGCCACGCCGATCATATTGGCTGCCATACCCACGCAGCCGTCGGCGTGGGCTTTCAGTGTTTCCAGAAGGTCTGCCGCCACCGGCAGATCATCCGGCGTGGCGGGTTCAGACTTTCGCGCCAGAAACAGCACATCCTTGCAAATCTCTTGTACCATATCCGTTCTCCTTGTGGGTTTCAATGGCGGTCGCGATGACCTGGGCGGCGAGGCGGGAACCCGCTTCGGTGGGGTGTACGCCGTCGGGGGCGTAGAGGTTCTGGGTGTCGGCCAGTTCGTAAAATCGCCGGCCGACGTCCGCCAGCAGCGCGTGGTTCTCCCGGGCGGCCTGCCGGTATGCCTCGGACAGCGCACGGCTCATTTCATCGTAGCCCCAGCCCCTGGCGGCAAGTTTGGCGCTGCCCTTTTGGTAGGCCCAGGTGGCATAGAGGACCGGCGCTGCGCCGCTCGACCGGATCTGTTCACAGAGCTGTGCCACGCTGGAAAAGAAGCTTTTTGGTGAAGAGATGGGGCCGTGGCTCATCTCCTGCAGCACCACATAATCCCAGTGTTCCCCGGCGAGTGCGGCCTGCGTTTGGGCTCCCAGCCGTGTGGCCGGGTTCAGCTGCTCCGACAGACGCGCCCCGCCCCGGGTGTGGTGGACCACCTCCGCGCCGGTCAGTGCGGCCAGCATTTGGGGCATATCGTTGGCAAAGGTCAGGCTGTTGCCCAGCATGAGGATGCGCATAGGAAAAACTCCTTTCAGCGGCTGCCGCCCAGCACAGCCCTGAGGGCCTTGTCCGTGGCGGCGGGGAAGCAGGCCTGCACCTGCTGAAACACGAGTTCACGGGACCGGGCCGGGTCGGTGGAATAGGCGGAGGCAATGTGGTCGCTGCCCCAGAGCGCCTCCGGCGTGGCGTAGACAGAACGGGGCCAGCCGTAGAGCTGACCGCGCTTGTTCCGGCGCTGGCGAAAGTCCCGGATCAGCAGATACCCCTCCATCTGCAGGTCGGTGACCGTGCCCTCAAAGTTTTTCTCGCCGCCCTTGCCAAAGCCGGCCAATTGCTTCAGGTCAAAGGAGAGCAGTTCGTCCCGCTCAAGGAATTGATCCATGATCTTTTTCTGGCGGGAGGTGGCCAGCTCATCCTCCCAGCGGCTGTCGAAGTCATAGCCGTCCCGCCGCCAGTTGGCAAAATGAGGGAACCATTTGCGGGAGATGAAGCCAGCTTTTTTGCCGAAGAATTTGCCATAGGCTACCCGTCCGCTGCGGGCGATGACCTGCCGCCATTCCCAGGGATCCCGGGCCACATCGCCGCTCCACCAGTCGAAGGGGCAGGTGCGTTCCTCGGCGGAAAAGCCCTCGATCTCATTGCGGAACAGAGGGAGAAAGCCCACCTGGTCGATCCAATCCACCAGCGCCTCCCAGCTGCGGATGCAGGCCGGATCGTCCCGATCTGGCCCGCGCATGATCCATTCGCCGTTCTCTACCGCCATACACTCACCCCGCTTTTTGCGTCGTTACGGAAATTATAGCACAGCCGCAGGGCAGTAAGAAAAGATGCCTTCGAGAATAATTGAAAATCTGTCAAATGAATAGGCCATTAACAGATATCAGCTGGATAACAGATGTGATTGAGGAAACATCAAAAAGGAGAAGTGAAACCGAGGAAAGCGAAAACCGATTTTGCTGGATACATTGAAAATATATGCAACGCTTTATGATACGGGTTTTGGAAAATGACCCATCACGATGAAACGCGAATAAAACAATTCAGACAAAATAGCGTCAGCAGTATATTTTTGCTCCCAAAGTAACAACTGGCGTTGATCGATAGTGTATAAGCCAGTTTTTGGAATACGATCATCGGTAATAACAGATGTAATCCCGTATATTTTACGGTGCTCACAAATCTTTTCCAACCTTTCTTTGTTATCTTTCTCCCAGCCAGGATATGTAGCAGGAAAAGTATTGTCAAACAATAAAACAGGCTGAAATTGTTTTCTGACAGTTAGAGATTCGTATTTTTTGGCATATGCCATTTTGTGCGGAAACAGTGTGCCCATTACAGCAGTGTAAACATCTTGGTATGTCATCAGCATAATTAAGGGCGCCATCATATTCACACTACTGTCAGCAGTGTTGTTGTTTATTAACAAAAGTCGCATTCTTGCGCTGCCATCATCCATTATTTCAAGGAAATTGTTTGTGTGGGCAGGCATGGGCCCATTTGAAGTAGTTAGTCCTCCGGGTGTAAATATAATAGATTGGCCAATGTACGCTAAATTGAAGAAAGGATGCGACTGAGACAATCGGCTGGCGAGAGCTTTTAAATCTGCATTGCAAAATGCTTTGAAGGTGGAACTATCATCTGATGATATTAACACGAAGCCAATATCGATATATCCATATGTATTGCTGACTATTTCGGGAATTGGTGGTATGGAAATCTTCTTCTCCATTTTTTCGAGCTGTTGTTCCCGTTTGATATAAATCTGTGACAACTTCGAAGAATCTTTGATGACACATGAACCGGAAGAAATCCTTTCGTATATTTTTCCGTGATTGGTGATATAGGGGGGCTCGGAACCCTCATCGATTTTAATTACAAATACTGTTTTGGCTCCGAGTATGAACCTTTTAACATCGAAAGAAGGGGTCGGAGTAATACAGTCGTGCATTGTTGTGTGTATTCTTTGTTCATTCCAAGAGCTGCATCCTTCGATTTTTTTGTCGTCAGAAACTCCTAGGAAAATATATCCGCCAAAAGAGTTTGAAAAAGCAGAAACCTCTTCTGCTATTTTCTTGGGTTGGACTTCATCGCGCTTAAGTTCAAAATAAAACGATTCATCAAAATCAATTTTAGAAATAGCTGCCTGAATGTCTGACGAATTTAAATCACACCATTCTTTTCCATTTATATTAACCACTGCCTTTCACCTCTATTCCCTATATTCTGTTTACTATTGCGTTGCAATAATCCCTTGTATCCATTGAATCCCTGCCGCTGTCCGTTGTGCCGGATGGTCGTGGTGTCCACCGGGGTTCAGCTGAAATGTGGTGCAGATGCCTTGACTACGGTAAAATTCGCAGAGGGTTTCGGTATTTTCCTGTACCGTCCGGAGCACCGGATTCCGTGTCTTGCTCTCCCGGTCGCCCAGCGAGAAATAGACGCAGTCCGGCTGGTGCAGGGGCGCGTGGGAAAGTACATACTCCCTGAACCCGGGAAACCAGAGCGAGCCGGACACGCTGGCCGCACGGGAGAACACATCCGTACGATAGAGAGCGTACACCGCGAACAGCCCGGCCAGGGAATACCCCGCGATGCCGCGCCAGATGGGCGGGGTAGGCAGCAGCCGTTCCGCGGCGGGGATGATCTCCTCAACCAGAAGCCGCAGATAATCATCCGCACCGCCGGCGAAGGGCGCGGCGCTTTTGAACACCGCCGGGCTGTCCCAGGGGGACATGTCCCGGTCCCAGTCCAGGCCGCTGATCGTCACCAGGGTCAGCGCCGGGCCGCCTATTGCCGTCAGAGCGTCAAAGACAGCCTGTCCTTCCTCGCCAAAGGTGTTCAGGTACACCACCGGAGCGCCCGGCTCAGCGGCGGGGTACACAGACACGGTTTTGCCGTCTGCCACAAAGGTATCCACTTCGCAACGCTTCCTTTCTGCAATGTCGACGCATGCCTTTACAGCGGCGTGCTTTCTGCCAGCAGTTTTGCCAGCGCTTTCGCGAACGCCTCATCCTGCTCCCTCGTCCGCTTGGCAGGCCCTTTCGGGTGCTTGCCGGCCCGGAGGAGCTTTTTGTTTTGCCATCGGTGCTCCAAAAGCGCGTCGATGTTGTCGGCGGAATATTCCAGACCGTTCTGGTTCAGCACCCGGGCCCGGCGGGCCAGGCACATACTGGCCAGACCGTAGTCCTGGGTCACCACGATGTCACCAGGGCACACGCGATTGACCAGGGCAAAGTCCACGCTGTCCATGCCCTTGTCAAACACCAGTGTCTGTGCGCCCTCCCGCTCTATGCGGTGGGCGGTATCGCAAAGTATGAGCACCGGTATTCCCCAGATGTGGCAGAGGCGGACGGTCAGATCCACCACCGGGCAGCCGTCTGCGTCGATCAATACGGTGGGCATGGTACGCCTCCTTTTGCGTTTGTGCTTTCTGATTTTAGTGTAGTATGAAATTTTGTGATTGGCAAGAATCAGGTTGCGGAGATGCATAGCGGGACTGCGAGAACTGAGGACTAGAAATCTTTGGCCTGAATTTGTGCAGTGCTTTTTGCGAGAGCTCCTTTCTAAAACTTTGCATTACCGGGTGGTTTTTATTTCTGCCAGTTGTGAAAACAAGGAAGCCTAATTAGGCTTCCTTGTTAATCGGGGTTCCCCAAGTAAGGAACCCTACATAAGGAACCCTGGGGTGCTGCCAAACCCGGTACAAGGAACCCCACATAAGGAACCCTGGGGTGCTGCCAAACCCGGTACAAGGAACCCCACATAAGGAACCCTGGGGTGCTGCCAAACCCGTTACAAGGAACCCTACATAAGGAACCCTACATAAGGAACCCTAGGATGCTGCTCAACCAAGCACAAGGAGCCCGGTGAAAGGATCCTTTGCCGGCTCCAGGCCAAAATCTGCGCTTTGTATCTGGAACAGGTTTGGAAAACACAGCGAGAAAAATGACAGAACGAACTTATAATCCGGTTTATAGTACTTGCCTTTTGCTATGCTTATAAGGGGTGGTGGGATAGATGTTACACGTCAAAATATCTCTCCCGGAGGGTGGCTCGATTTGCAAGCATAGCGTTTGGATATCCAAACGCATTTTGCCTTGGGAGAACCCAAACCCCTGTCGTCGTTTTGCTTGGGCCACGAGGTCGAAGCGCCGGTATCGTGTTCGGCAAAGCGAATGTGTATTTCGGAAGTGTCCGTTTTGGAGGCGACACGCTACAAGTCAACTTTGCGTGCAAACGCCGTCAAAATGCGCGCTATAAAAAAGGCTCATCAGGGCCCACTGCAAAAGGAGGTATGTGGAACGAGAAACGGAACAGGAACAGAAAAAGCACGGCTGCGGGAGGTGATGCATACTGGTGGATGAGATGCGAAAGGAACCACGGGAACTGACACCCGCCGAGGCGGTGGAACTCAGCCTGGAACACACGGAGAACGGCAAGGTCGCCAACACCATGGCGAACTACAAACGGGTACTGCAAAGCGATCCGCTTCTGAAAGGGGCCATCTGCAAAAACCTGCTCACCGGGCAGGTGGATGTGGTCAAGTCCCTGGGCTGGTACCGGGAGAGCTCCCCCCTGAGCGATGTGGACATCAAGTACCTACTCATGTACTTTGAGGAGACCTATGGCCTGGTGGTGGAAAAGAAGCTGCAGGACGCGGTCATGGTGGTGGCCAATGAAAACCGCTACCATCCCGTCCGGGATTTCCTCAACTCCCTGGTGTGGGACGGGGAAGATCGCATCCGGCACTGCCTGCACCGCTTTCTGGGCGCGGACGAGGACGCCTACACCGAAGCCGCGCTGCGGCTGTTTTTGCTGGGTGCCATCAGCCGGGTGTTTGAGCCTGGCTGCAAGTTTGAACTCATGCTTTGCCTGGTGGGCGGCCAGGGATCAGGCAAGTCCTCCTTCTTCCGCCTGCTGGCGGGCCGGGACGACTGGTTCTCCGACGATCTGAAACGGCTGGATGATGAGAACGTGTACCGCAAAATGCAGGGACACTGGATCATCGAGATGTCCGAGATGATCGCCACAGCCAATGCGAGAAGCATCGAGGAAATCAAAGCTTTTCTCAGCCGGCAGAAGGAGACCTACAAGGTCCCCTACGAGACCCATCCTGCCGACCGGCTGCGCCAGTGCGTGTTCTGCGGCTCATCCAACACGCTGGACTTTTTGCCGCTGGACCGCACCGGCAACCGACGGTTCGTGCCGGTGTTGGTGCACCCCGAGCGGGCGGAAATTCACGTGCTGGAAGACGAGGCGGCCACCCGGGCCTATCTGGCCCAGGTGTGGGCGCAGGCCATGGCAATCTATCGCTCCGGCGACTTCCGGCTCTGCTTCAACCGGGAGATGGAGGACTACCTGCGCCAGCACCAATGGAACTTCATGCCCGAGGACACCAAGGCCGGGCTCATCGCCGACTACCTGGACCGGTGCGGAGAGCGCATCGTCTGCTCCCGTCAGCTGTTCCGGGAGGCATTGGGGCGCACAACCGAGGAACCGAAACAGCGGGACATCCGCGAGATCAACGACATCATGAACAACACCATCGCCGGCTGGAAAGCCTTTTCCAACCCGCGACATTTCCCCAGTCCCTACGGACGGCAAAAAGGCTGGGAACGGGTATAACCCGGCAACCGTGCTGGGCAAAACGCGACAACAAAGAGGATCGGCCCTTCTGAGATATTCTGTTCCGGGGAGAAGGCTTCTCTTCGTTGCTATCTGTCCGTTGCCGGAGAAAATGGCGGAAACAAGCGACTTTTCGGTGTTCGGCAACGGTGGCAACGGACTTTTTGGAAAAACTCTTTTTGCCCGATCTGCAAAAGAAAAGTTTTTAAAGCTCCGTTGTCAGCACCGGCTGTCGGCAAGTGATTTGAGAGGAGGATGCCAATGGCGTCAATTCAGCAGAGGGGCGATCGAAAGTTTAAGATCACCGTCTGCAACGGGTACCGCCCCGGAGGACAAAAGCGGATGCAGAGCCGCACCATCGACGTGCCCAGGGAGATCCCCAAGCGAAGTGTAATGCAATATGTCCATGCCGAAGCCGAGCGAATGGAGAAACGGTACCGCTGCGGGATGGATGAGGATGACCGCACCACCTTTGAGCAGTACGCTGAGAGCTGGCTTGCACGGCAGACCCATTACAAGCCCAGCACTCTGGCCAGCTATCAGCGAGAGTTGAAAATCGTCTATTCCTACATCGGCGGCATTGCATTGAACAAGCTCCGACCACTGATTCTGGAAGAAATGTGTGCGGAGCTGCGCAAACGGAAAAAGCGCAACGGCGAACCGGTGTGTGAAGTCACGGTGCGCAAGTACCTCCAAACGGTCTCGGCGGTGCTGGAGGACGCAAAGCGGAACGACATTCTGCTCTACAATCCCGCCCATCGGGTGCGAGGTATCCAGGTGGAAAAGAAGGTGCAGCGCATTCCCAGCGAGTTCGAGATGCGCAAGCTGCTGCAATGCATCTTGCAGGAACCACTGCTCTACCGGGTGTTTTATCTGACCGCAATTGCCACCGGGATGCGCCGGGGCGAACTGTGCGCCCTGCGCTGGAACGATCTGCACGGCGGCGGGGCCGTGACAGTGCAGCACTCCCGCAGTTCTGTGCTGGGCCAAGGCATTGTGGAGAGCAGCACCAAAAACCACCGCGCCCGCACCGTGGTGATACCGGATCTGGTGCACGACTACATGGGCGAGCTGTTTTTGGAGCAGGCAAGAGAGGGGAGAATCATCCAGCCGGATGACTACATCTTCTCCACTGCCGAAGGGCCGGTGCATCCGGATTCCTTTACCCGACATCTTCGCAGGCTCTACCAGAAGAACGACTTCCCCGAAGAATATCATCTGCACACCCTGCGGCATTTCTTCGCCACCTACCTGTTGCAGAACAATACCAGCAAACAGGTGGCAGCGGAACTGCTGGGCCATGCTGACACCAGCTTCCTGGAACGCACCTACTGTCATCCTCAGTTGGAGAGCAAGCAGCAGGCTGCATCCGTGCTGGCAGAGTGGATCCAGCCGGCAGAGGACGAAGCATGGGAACGTGAGCAGAAACAAATGAATACGGAGTCTGCCGGATGAACAACAGGGGCGACGGGTAAACCGTCGCCCCTGTTGCTGTTGGTGGCATTGTGGCAAATAGAGAACCCCGTTCTTGTTAGGATTGGTGATAGCAATGTATCGCAGTTGTCGGTATGCTTTGTTGTACCAAAACACACAAAGGAGTGGTCAACACATGGCAAGCATCCGAAAACGCGGCGAGAACAGCTATCTGCTGGTGGTGTCCCGTGGCTATGATTACCAGGGGAACCGGCTGAAACCGGCACAAAAGACCGTCCACCCGCCCCTGGGTCTGACAGCGAAGCAGACGCAAAAGTGGCTGAACGAACAGGCAGTCCTCTATGAGCAGGAAGTAAAACACACCCCTGGCCAGCCGGTGGATCACAGTATGACCCTGGCCAAATACATCGAGATTTGGCTTGAGCAGGTGGCTCCGAGAAAACTCGCAGCCAGTACGCTGACTCGGGATAAGCAGGACATTCGCCGTATACTACCGGCTCTGGGACATTACAAGCTGACAGAGCTGAACAAAGAAATTTTCCGGGATTTCTACGATGCTATGCGCCGGGAGAAAAACGAAAATACCGGAAACATGCTGGCAGAGAAAACGGTGGAAGGCATCCATTCCTGCCTGTGTGGCATTCTGTCCGATGCGGTGGAAGCTGGGTACATCACCCACAACCCTGCATGGCGGGCTTATAAGAAAAAAGGTATACCCAAAGAACGGCCGGTTGCGGATGAGGAAACTGTGCGGCGACTCATAGCGGCGCTGGAAACCCAAAGCATGAAGTACGAAGTGTACTACAAGCTCATTCTTGCCACAGGGATGCGGCGGGGCGAAGCCTGCGGCCTGCGCTGGTCGGACATAGACTGGCGGCAGCGGGCACTGCACATTCAGCGAAACGTAGTCAAGCTGAGCCGGCAGCCCATTCTGGTCAAGGAACCCAAGACACGAGCCGGAATACGGGTGGTCTACCTTTCAAAAGACCTTTGCAAACTACTGCGCGCCTGGGAGAAAGAATGCCGATGGGAAAAGGAGCAGCAAGGTGCCGGTGCGCTCACGCAGGACGACTATCTGTTCCGGCAGCCCAATGGCGACCCCATGGTGCCATGTACGTTCACCTTCCGGTTCAAGAAGATCCTGCGAGAGAACGGCTTGCCGGAAAACCTGAACGTGCACAGCCTGCGACACACAAATGCCAGTATGCTGATTGCCCAGGGAGTTGACGTGCGCACGGTGGCCGGCCTGCTGGGCCATGCCCAGCCAAGCACTACTCTGGACATCTACAGCCATGCCTTTGACAAAAATAAACGCCTTGCCGGGCAGAAACTCAGCGAGGCGATGGGCCTGTGAGAAAATCAGGGCGCGTGTCGCCGGCAAACGGCCTGTGTTGCGCGGGATGAGGTAAGGGCGAGGAACGGTACTATGAAAGCGAAACCCGCCCCAAACAGCGAATTTGGGGCGGGTTTGGAGGAGCAGAAAATCGACCGAAAGGCTGGGAATAACGATTGAAGGTTTTTTCAACTCCGAGTTATTCTGAAATCTGGAACAAGAAATTCAAGAAAACCACTTACATTCCGCATCCAAAACCCAGAAGATAAGTGGGCTTTTATATCCATCAAAGATATGCCATCTTTTCTATTTTTTGAAGTTGTTGTTTCCACCAATCAATCGCTTCTCTTATTACATCTCTACAATCTTCTCCTTCATAAGGGCCATTTACCATTGGTATATAAAGTCCCTCAAGTATTTCGGCCTCAGAAAAAAATGTCGTTTTTCTGTTCTCGTCCTTAATCACCAAGTTGCACCCACTATACTCTCCATAGTTGAACGTATATTCTTTGATGGAGAAATTTCTTTCTTTTTCAATGAACTCATGGAAGATGATCTCGTCTTTATTAGCTTTCAAATTTTTCCACCATGAATCAATTGAGGCGGCAAGACATTTATTCTCGTGATCAACCTTGCCCAACACATGACCCACGCTTCTTAAAATAGTCATACAGGCAATCCAGAGAACACGAAAATCATCTTCATTCTCACATTCTTCGAGCATCCGGAGTGCATTTTCAGCATCAGCAATCATTTCGGCTGCACGCATAGTTTTACCTCCTGTGTTATCCGATACAAACAGTTTATTAAACAAGGCATTAAAAATCAATCCACCTATACTTGTTTGAGTATGATGTGCATGCAGATTGGTTTTGCCGATAGCGGAGACTATAAGTTGGATGATAGGCTCAATTCAAAATTAGCTTGACATAGGCCAGCGGATCGTTATAGATCAACAAGTCTGATTCCAATCTCACAATATCGGCGGATAGGGCAGTACAGCGGGAGTGAACCCCGTCCCAAACAGCGAATTTGGGGCGGGGTTGGAGGAACAGAAAATCGACTGAAAGGCAGCCCTGCGAAATCATATTGTATATGATTTGGTTTGTGACACATTGTGTCACAAACCAAAATCCATACAAAAAGACCGCTATGTGAAAACACAGCGGTCTTTTTGTGGTGCGCCCGACTGGATTCGAACCAGCGGCCTTCCGGGTCGGAGCCGAACGCTCTATCCAACTGAGCTACGGACGCACATGTATGAAAAACGTCGCTTGGACGAATTTCAACTATTGAGTTGTAAGTGGTCAAATAGTAGTCAGGCTACTACAAAACCGGAGGATGGGATGCCGAAAAATGGCTTGGTTATGCGGTTTTTCGGCTGCGCCCGGTGGGGTGTCGGAGTTGTCGGAGTCCAACGCTCTATCCAGCTGAGCTACGACCGCACATTTATGAAAATCGTCGCTGGGACGAGATTCATCGTATAAAATTGTGAAAATCGGGTTGGTGGTCAATTCGTGGTCAGTCTACCGTGAACCACCGGGTGATGCGCCTGCTTTTTCACGTTATGCCGAGCAATTTCTTGCCGATTGCCTAACGTGCCACAGTTGTCGGAGCCGAACGATCTATCCAGCTGAGCTACAACCGCACATCATATAGTACCGGAATCAGCTCTTGCCGAACCGGTACACACTATTATAGCAGACCTTACCCGAAAATGCAAATGAATTTTGCGGACAAAAAGAATCAGTGCCGGACATTGCGCTGCCAGATGGCAAACAGGCCCTCCAAAATCAGGGTGTCCCGGTATTCGATGGGGGTTTCACAGGCGTCCCGGATGCTGGCCGGCAGGGTGCCGGTGGCAATAACCGGGGCGTCGGGAGCGTGGAGTTCGGCCAGAATCTTGGCGGCCATAGCGTCCAGGGTGGCGGCGGTACCGTTTACCATGCCGCTGTGCAGGCAGTCGGTGGTATTGGTGCCAAGCAACCGTTTGGGCGCATTTTCCAGGGCTACCTGAGGCAGCTGAGCCGTGTTCTTGACCAGGGCGGCCAGAGAGAGCTGGGGTCCAGGCAAGATCATGCCCCCCACCAGGCTTCCTTCCTTGTCCACGGCCAGCAGAGTGGTGGCGGTGTCCATGTTCATCACCAGCAAGGGCGGCTTGTGGCGCCGCAGGGCACCCACCACGGCGCACAGCAGCTCAGCACCCAGCTGAGCCGGGTTGTCCATCCGGATGCGCACACCGCTTTTCAATCCGGGGCCGACTTCCATAATCGGGGCCTGGGTCATCTTCTGCAAGGCTTCCCGCAGCCGTCCTGTGAGCACCGGCACCACGCTGGCCAGAATGACCGCTTCGATATCGGCGGGAGCGGCACCGTACAGATCCAGCATACTGATGATCTTGTAGCACAGTTCATCCGAGCTGAGAGAGGTATCCGCGTACAGCCGGGAAGAAAACGCCAGCTTGCCGTCCAGGGCATAGGCGCCGAAAGTGATGTTTGAGTTGCCAATATTCAATGCCAACAGCATGGAAGAGCCTCCTGCTTTCCTTATATATAGGAAAAGGGCCGGGAGTGGCCGCCTTTCGCTTCTATCGTAATACTACTATAATAGGGAGAAAAAAGCAATTCAAAAGGAGCAAATCGAATCTTGAAGAAAAAAGCAGAAACTTGGAGAAAAAAGCGTTGACAAATCGGATTGGACATGATAATATAAATAAACCGTCTCGCGAGGGACGGCAGGCGCTGAGAAAAGAAGTTCATCAAGAACTTCGCAGCTCAAAAAATCTCAAAAAAGTGCTTGACAAAAAGAACTTCACGAGATATAATAAGTAAGCTGTCCCGATGAGGGCGGCGCCAAGCAGGACCTTGAAAATTGAACAAACCTGAAACTTGTGGAACCTTACAGTGTTTGGAAAAACACTTTAATCAATTCCAAAAAAACAAGTAATTCAACAGGACGCAAGCGATTGTGTCTGAGAAATTACAGTGATTTAACACTTTGTAAGTGATTAAATACCATTTATAA
>NZ_JACJJP010000059.1 GCF_016900095.1 Gemmiger formicilis | reverse complement strand
AATCTGTTCAGGCGATGTTGCGACCAGCAGCTTAACTTCTTATTTTACAGGAACCCTTTTTGCGAACAATACTTGACGCGGGCAAATTCCTGGCAGCAAATTTAAGTTTCACCCAGTTCGTCACCTGTGCCAAACCTCTGTATTGCGTAGATAGTGTTCATCATTCTGCTCCCTATTACGAGAAAAAAGGCTACCGGACGGTGGCCTTTTTCAACAGATTGAGCGCGTCCCGTGGGGCGTGCTTTTTTGGGGTGTGTGCAGGCCCGGGGCGGGGGTTACCGACCGGCGAGCACATAGAGATACCGCGCGTTGCCGGCGGCGTCGTAGATGGTCATGTACAGATCGTCCCCCTGGACTTCAAAGCGGAAGTTAACTTCCAGATCGTTCTCCCCCTCGGGGAAATCGCAGGCGCAGGTCCAGGACCCGCCACCGTTGTCCACCAGCCGCTGGTAGGGGCGGCTGCCGAAGCGGAACGCGTCGATCATAAAAACGTCGAACGGGCCGAACGGGTTGGGGGTGCCCTCCGGGTTTTCTTCGCTCTGGGTGTAATCCGTCACCAGGGTGTACATCCCCCAGTCCTCCGTGGGCAGCGGGCTGGGGGCCCTGTCGTAGGTGGGGCGGACATAGTAGCCCACCAGATTGCCCGCGGCGTCCATCCGGGTCAGCATTTCCCGTTCGTCGTTGCGCTCAAACAGGAAGGCGTCGGTCAGCGCGTTGTCCTCGAGGCGGGCGCGGTAGATGAAGTAGCTGCCGTCGCCGTTGTCGACGGGGGTGTCGCTGACGTTGGAGACGTTCTCAAAGACGAAGAAGTCGTCGCTGTCCTTCGCGTCGACCCAGGCGCCCTGCCAGGGCTTGGAGGCGGGTACCAGGCCCGCCATCTCGGTGGTCACCGGCTGGGACATCGGCGAGGGGCCGTCCTCACCGGAAGCGGCGGGGGGCGGGGATGCCGGCGCCGGGCTGGCGGGCGTTTCCTCCGGCAGCGGGATTTCTGCCGCCGCAGACCCGCTGCCAGGCGTCTCGTTGGTGTCCCCGGCGGGCCGACCTGTACAGCCTCCAAGGCACAGCGCCAGGGCCAGGATGCAGGCCAACAGGGCCGGCATGGCGGAAGTCGGGACATTGGCCCCGCCGCAGCGGTCAGGCAGGGCGGCGTCCCGCTGCGGGGCGCCGTGATTGTCGCAGTATTTCATAGGTTTTCCTCCTCGTTTCCCCTATTATACCGCATTTTTGCCAGCAGAGAAACCCCCGAGGCAAAAGATCTGGGGCGGTGCTTCGGCCATATTTTTCCATACTTTCTTGGCCGAAAGTACGATAAGAACTTCCGACGAAAATGCATACCGGGGGAGCACGCTGAAAGATGCCACCCTGGCTGCGCCCCCCTGATGGTCGAACGTCAGCGGGACGGATTGTCCCGGTGGTCGGGCCGCTCCAGCCCATTTCCAATGTTCAACCCCTCCATGTATCGTCTGTACCGTTGCGGTGAGCATGGAAAGCAAATGATTGCATCGGGCATGTCACAGATGATCTCCAGCTCCCGGAATCGTGCGAGATACCGCTCCACCTGTTCATTGGTCAGGCTGCAAAAATTCTCGCCATCCTCACCGCAAAGGAAAAAGGTGCCGTACACCACATCATCGATTTCGGACAAACCCCGGTTCGGCTGCAGTGGGATGACCTTCCCTTCATCATTGAGGACAAGGCAGACGTTTTCCTTGGGCCAGGGCCGGATAACATCGATCATTCCCCCGACCACCGCCTGTTCCGCTTCCAATGTGTTTTCGATTGTGGCTTTGCGGGTATACCTTCCCGGTTCCACAAGGACGACGCGCATCTTGTTCGATTTACTCATGTCGATCCTCCCAATCCTCCCGCGGTTCGAGTTGCGGGTCGTTTTCTTCTTCCAGCCGGTTTTTGCGGCGGCGTGCCACCAGCAGCGCGATGAATCCGGCTGCCGCAGCCGCCGTTGCGATTACCATCGCCAGCAGCGGCGTGCTGTCGCCGGTCTGCGGCACATGGGCAACGGGTGCCGGCGTGGGCGTTGCCGTGACCGTGACGGTCGTGGTGGGCGTAGGCGTCGGGGTGGGTTGCGGCTGGGCCGCGTCAACCATCGTGACCGATGCACCATCGACTATGTGCCAGCTGTCTGCGGCGGTCGCGCGGGTGAATACCACGATATGGCCTTCCGCGTCCCGCTCCACCTTGAACTGGATATCGGACGCAACCAGATAAACCAAGGCGGTGAGCGAATATGTGCCGGTTTGGCTGAAAAAGGACAGGTTTACCCATTTAAATTTCCGCTTTTGCTTTATCAGAAATTTGAAATTCAAAGACGGAACTATCATTTAAAAAGTTCACATGCGCTCTACAAGAAAGCCGGAGGTACTCATATATTTATTTTACTTGTATTTTACGGATAATTAACTCCGGTTATATGGAAAACCAAATGCATCAAATGTATAATAGAAATATGGAGTGGATTGCCTATGCTTTTTGCCCTATATGATTTCCTGGCATATTGCCTGTATAGCATCAGCCGGTTTTCCGGAGGAAGTGCGTTGCTTTGCGCCGCTTTTTCTGAAAAACCGGCTGTTTTCGTTATGAAGAGAATCAAATTTCTGTAATGAAAAGGAGAAAACGCCATGCAAAAAACGTATATTCTGGATACCAATGTTCTGATCCAGGCGCCCTATGCCCTCCAATCCTTTGAGGACAACCATCTTGTTTTACCTCTTGCCGTCCTGGAGGAACTGGATGGATTGAAAAATGCAGAGGGGGAAAGGGGCGCCAATGCGCGGCAGGTCATCCGGTATCTGGAATCGCTGCGCACGGCGGGAAACCTGCTGGAAGGCGTCCCCCTGCCCGGCGGCGGCACGCTGCGCCTGGAGGTCAACTGCGTGGACGTGAAGCTGCCGGAAGGCTTCCCGGATCATAAAAACGACAACCGGATTTTAAAAGTCTGCCTTGGCCTGCAAAACAGGAAAACGCCGGTTATCCTGGTGACAAAGGACATTGTGGTGCGCGTCAAGGCACAGATGCTGGGGATTCAGGCGGAGGATTTCACCACCGAGCAGGCGCCTGTCAGCGGGGAGCAGTATACCGGCCGGTGCGAGGTATTTGTAGCGGAAAAGAAATTCGAGGACTTTAAAAAAAAGCATATTACGCCGGAGGATGTATATCAGGTGGACGAAGCCGGTGAAAAGCTTCCTGTGACGCTCATGCCCAATCAGTTCGTCATCCTCAAAGCGGACCAATCCGCCAGGAAAACCCAGCTCGGCCGTTTTGACGGGAAGAAAATCGTTCCGCTCTCTTTTCATAAGAAAAAGCCCTACGGTGTTTCCCCAAGAAATATCGGCCAAAAATTCTTACAGGAGGCCTTGATGGCCGATGCGGAGGGAGCGCCGCTGGTGATCGTAAAGGGGATGGCCGGCACAGCCAAAACCTTCTACACCTTGGCGGTCGGCCTGCACGCCATGCTGGAACAGGAGGAACCGGCTTACCGGCGCATTTTGATCAGCCGCCCCAACGCCCAGTTTGACGATGACATCGGCTTCCTTCCTGGAGATGAATCGGAAAAAATCGCCCCGTTGCTCCGACCGGTCGTCGACAATCTGGAGCTCCTGGTGGATCAAAATGAAAAGGAACGGTTTGCCGACGAGCGCAGCCTTTCCGGAAAAGTAGAGGAGTTGTTCGACCGGGGCATTGTGGATGCCCAGGCCCTTAACTTCATCCGTGGCCGGTCGATTTCCAAAACCTATCTGGTCATTGACGAGGCGCAGAACCTGACGCCCAAGCAGGCCAAGGGGATCATCACCCGTGCCGGGATGGGTACGAAAATCATCCTGTTGGGCGACCCGCAGCAGATTGACCATCCCCTTTTGGACGAACGCACCAACGGCTTGAGCTACGCAGCGGAAAAAATGAAGGGCAGTCCGCTGTGCTGGCAGGTCACCATGTCCGCCGAAGAGTGTGAGCGTTCCGCACTGGCTATGGATGCGGTAAAAAGGATGTAAATGGATTGGATTTTATATATGCACAGGAAAGGTTGTTAGCGATATGAAGGGAAACCGTTCTTTTCAGGAGACCATCGCACGGATAAGGCAAAAGCTCAGGAGCAGCCGGAAACGATGTATCGGCGTACTGCTGATCCTGCTCGGTATTGTTTTGGGGATTGTTTCCAGGGCGGCGGGCGGATCTCCGTCCCAGGATTTCACCTCCGGTATCCTCATGGGTCTCTCGGCCGGCATCCTTCTTGTTGGGATTCTTGCAGTCCTGCTGTCCTTCATCCGGAGGCGATGATATACTGGATAAAGCTTCCAACCTGCCGAAGCTTCATGCCGAGGCGTCGGACGAGGACGATCCTATGAGCGCCCAGGTGGTATGAGATTTTGTAGATGCCGTGAACCGCTTTGAAAAGAAAATTCACGGCCTAAAGCTGAGCAAAAACGTCGCCATCCAGACTGCGCCGCAGATCCGGTTGATCCAGAGCAACGATAAAATGCCGGCAGATAAAATTCA
>NZ_JACJJP010000058.1 GCF_016900095.1 Gemmiger formicilis | reverse complement strand
GGAACCCACCCTGCCCCCCTATGAGGCAAACGTGCTGACCGGCGAAGCCCGGGATGCGGACTATCCCGTGGGCCAGCGTGTCACCGGCGTCATGGTCAACAACATCACGGTGGCCCGCCCCCAGCGCGGCCTTTCCCGTGCCCAGATGCTGTTTGAAATCAAGGTCGAGGGCGGCATCACCCGTTTTATGGCCCTGTTCAATGACTATAATGATATTGAGGAGATCGGACCCGTCCGCTCCGGCCGCGACCAGTTCTTCCAGCTGATTCTGCCCTGGCAGGCGCTGTACGTGCACGAGGGCGAAAGCGTCTTCATGCGCCAGTACGCCAAGGAGTACGAGTACGGCCTGCTCAACAACAACGACGCCGCCAACGGTTACCGTGATTACAACCGTGTGAACTGGCAAGGCCTGAGCTACGGCAACGGTCTGGCACTGGAGCACACCATGTACACCAGCGGCGAGAACATCAAGAAGTATATCGACGACAACGGCGTGGATATGAACCGCGACTACAACTCCACCTTCTTCAACTTCGTGGACTACCGCACCAACGAGGTGCGTGACCTGTCCAACAGCCTGGACAGCGCCTACAGCGACAAGTACGGCCCGGTGGTGCAGCCCGGCGAGTATGTGGCCATCACCCATTCCCAGAGCTACAAGACCCGGTTCCTGTATGACTCGGCGTCCAACACCTACAAGATGCAGCAGTATTACTCCAACGACGGTTCCTGGCGGGATACCATCGACGAGGAGTATGACCAGCAGCTGGCCTTCACCAACCTGGTCATCGTCTACACCGATATGGCCGCCTATCCCGGCGACAGCCATGACATCCAGAACGTGGATTACGGCAACGGCGGCATCGGCTACTACTGCTACGGCGGCAAGATCGAAAAGATTTACTGGCAGAAAGGCACGCCTCTGGAAGCCCTGCGCCTGTACTACCTGACCGAGGACGGCCAGTGCAGCGATACCCCGCTGGATGTGAACATCGGCAAGAGCTACGTCACCGTGGTGGATATTGACGAAGCCGGCAACCTGAACACCGGCACCCTGGCCGATTACGATCTGGCCGCCAGTGACGCCGCCACCAGCGAAGCTGTGGTCAACGACAGCGACGTGGAAGCCGCCGAAGGCGAAGAACTGGGTCAGAGCCTGGACGAGATCACCGGCTGATCCTGAACAAACCGCACAAGAAAAGGCGCACAGCTGCCGCCCCTGCCCGGGGCGCGCCGTGCGCCTTTGCGGCTATCATCCGGGGCACTGTACCCCAAACCGTATAGAGGGAAACGTATGAAAAAATCCATCCGCATGGCGGCTGTGGCATTGTCGGTCCTGATACTGGCCGGCTGCTCGGCGCCCGGTTCATCCCAATCCGTTCAGCAGCCCACCGCGGCGCCCACGGCCGAACCCACGCCCACCCCGGCGCCGGTCAACAACACCAATCCGCTGACCGGCCAGACCACCGACACCGACTACAACAGCCAGCGTCCCGTGGCCGTGACCATCCGCAACGGGGACGGCGCCACCCCCCAGTGGGGTGTGGGCAAGGCAGATCTGCTGGTGGAGGGGGTCAGCCAGGGGTATGACACCAACCTGACCGCCGTCTTTGCCACCCGGGACGCCATCAGCAAGGTGGGGCCGGTGGGGCCGGCAACCGACCTGGGCCTGCAGTTTGTGCTGCCGCTGAACGCGGTGCCGGTACACATCAACAAGACGGTGTACGCCTCCAACCTGCTCAACGTCCTGACTTACCAGGACATGGACGGGCTGAACGTGGGCACTTCCGGCTTCACCTTTGACGCCGACCGCTATGCCAGCGGATACCGGGAGGAAAACTGCTGGTACACCACAGCGGACCAGATCACCGCCGGCCTGGCCAACTACAGCATGGACACCACCGGCGCCAACATGCCCCTGTTCCACTTTGAGGAGCGCAAAGCCCCGGCAAGCCAGAACGGCGTCAATCTGTACCTGACCTTCTCCCAGACGGCGGGGGCCGAGCTCAAATACAACGCCGATACGGGCCTGTACCTGCGCCACAACTTTGACGGCACCCCCACCATGGACGCGGACACCGGGGAACAGGCTGCCTTCAAAAATGTGGTGGTGCTGTATGCCTCCAGCGGCATCAAGGACGACGGCTACACCCGCCAGTATGACCTGTCCGGTGGCACCGGCCTGTATCTGACCGACGGCGCCTGGCAGGAAATCCGCTGGACCAAGAGGGACGCCGCCGCGCCCCTGTCCCTCACCGATGCTTCCGGTGCCACCCTGGCCGTCAACCCCGGCAAGACCTATCTGGCCATCTGGGGCGGCTATTACGGCCAGGCCATCCAGCTGTTTGCGGCGGACGGCACCGAGCAGACCCTGCCCGCCAGGCCCGCCCTGCTGGAAAGCGCCGTCTCGGACGAGGCCGCCGCTGCGGCCCAGCAGCAACAGGACGTGAAGAACGCGCTGCTGACGGCCCGGGAGGAACTGTCCGCGGCCCAGCAGGCGGTGAATGATGCCGCCGCCACCGAGGACCCGGCCGACGATGCCGCGGCCTCGGAGCGTCTGGCTGCCGCCAATGATGCCCTGAACGCGGCCCAGGCTGCCTACGATGCCATGTTCGGCACACCCACCCCGGCACCCGAGGGCGATACCGGCGAACCCGCCGCCGCGGATTCCGCCGAAAGCGAACCTGCCGCCGAATAATTTCGATTAAAAAGCGCCCCGGCAAGCACTGCTTGCCGGGGCGTTTCCGGTTCTCTCAGTCCTGACCGTCCAGGTATCCCAGGGGCACCACGTCGTAGGCCTCGGCCAGGTGGTCCCGCATCCACATGGCGGCGTCCAGCCGCAGGCTGTAGCCGCATCCCGGGTCGGTCATCCATTCTTCGGGGCGGCGCTGGGGTAGGGCGTGCCGGGCCAGCATGTTCAGGATCACCCCGCCGTGGGTCACGCAGGCGGCCTCCTCGGTGTGGGTCTTGATCATGAATTCAAACAGCTTCATCAGCATGCTGCCGGACCGCTCGGCAAAGGCCTGGCGGCTTTCCGCGCCCTCGGGCACCGTCTCGCTGGTGGGATCCATCCAGGCGGCAAAGGCGGGGTCTTTGGCCAGGTCGGTGAGCAGCCGGTTCTCAAACACGCCGAAGCCCATCTCCCGCAGGTCCTGCAGCACGATGGTGCGCACCCCGGGGTAAAGGATTTCGGCGGTCTCTTTGGCGCGCAGCAGGGGAGAGGTGAACACCAGGCTTACCTGGGGGTATTCGAACTGCTGTTTCAGCGAAAGCAGGTCGGCCTTGCCCTCCTCGCACAAAGGCAGGTCGGTGCCGCTGCCGATGTAGCGGCCTTCCAGGTTGGCGGCCGTCAGGCCGTGACGGATCAGATGCAGCTTGTAATATTTCAAGGTCAGGTCCTCCCGTAGGAAAAATAGCGTTGAAAAACAGAAAAACAAAAGATTACAAATTTATTACAATTTATGGCTCTTTCCGGCTTTGCCAGAATTTGGGGGCACAATATTTGCACCTCAGGTTTGTTGGCAGGTCCAATATCTAGTTGATGGTGGCACTTGCCCGCACAAACTGCCGGAAATCTGCCGAAAAAATTGACGAAAATGGTCTTTACAAAGCGTTTTTTCACAGATATAATCAACACTATGTAAAGAGTGTGAAGGACGGCAACAAGATGGCAATGGAATTCAACCGAATTATCACCCTGCTGCGAAAAGAACGTGGCATCACGCAGAAACAGGCGGCCAGCGACCTGGGCATCAGCCAGGCGCAGCTTTCCCATTACGAAAAAGGCATCCGGGAATGCGGCCTGGAATTTGTGGTGCAGGTGGCCGATTATTACGGTGTTTCGTGTGATTATCTGCTGGGGCGCAGTGCGGAGCGCAGCGGCCAGACCATCACGGTGGAGGATCTGCCCGAAGGCAGTTCCACCTCCGGCAGTGTCTACCGCGGCAGCGTCCTGCCCACCATGTACAAAAAACTCATCGAAAATTCGTTGGATATCCTGTTTGACAAGCTGGACCAGTGCCACGACAAGCGGGTGGTCACGGCGGTCAGCAACTATCTGATGCTGGCGGTCTACGGCATGTTCCGCCAGCTGTACCAGGCGGCGCCCAAGAACGTGGCCAGTCTGTTCCGGGTCAGCCCGGCCCGGTGGCAGCACGCCGCCGACGCGGCCATGGCCTGCCAACAGGGAGAACTGGCGGCGGTCCTGGCCGGGGAGGATGAGGGCGGTCCCGCCCCCGATCCGGCGGTGTTCAACATGACCACCGAAAGTCTGGCCCGGGAATACCCCCGCCATGCCACCAGCCTGATGAACCTGGTCAAAAACAGTGAGGAGACCGTGCGCGGTACCCAGCACTGAGGCTTACATCATGGCAAGGGCCTTGCGGCAGGCGCCGCAGATGGGCTTGCCGTGGAAGATCACCACGTCGTCGGCCACATCGCCGCAGAATTCACAGCAGCCGGCCGGACGGTATTTGCGCAGCACAATGCAGTCCGAATCGGTCATGATTTCCAAGGGTGTATCCGGCGTAATGCCGTACTGTTTGCGCAGGTCTTTGGGCAGCACAATGCGTCCCAGACCGTCCACATTCCGGATGATGCCTGTCGATTTCATGGTGGGTTCCCTCCCGCTCTGTGCCCCGCCGCGAAAAAACGCGGACCAAGGCGTTATTTGTGGCCGGATAACTACATTTGCTGTCGAATCCTGACGTCGGCCTCAATTTCTTGTGGATAGTATACGATATTTTGGAAGATTTGTCAATATTTGGAAATAAAACCAGACTCTTGGTTTTTTATGCAAAAAACTGCCGTCCCGCATGGCGCGGGGCGGCAGTTTTTCTTATGGCGCCGAATAGGCATGATAAAATCCCCCAGTTCAACTGGGGGTGGATAAAAAATACTTTAGTGAAGAGAAAGAACCTCCTGTGC